>NZ_OMPF01000015.1:0-290870 GCF_900312735.1 Aquimarina sp. AU119
ATCCAAATTTTAAACGCGAACGTTGTTGTACAAATAATCCTGCATCAACTCCATCTGGTAAAAGGCTTCCAAAACCATTTAAATATTCTAACCGAGGCCTGATATCTGCATCAATACTTAATTCTTGACTTTTTCCTCTAAAAGCAAATACTACAAACAGTAATGTTGTTATCAATAACTTGTTTTTCATTTCAATAATTTTAGATTAGTTTAAAAATAGAACCTTAGGAAGTTAATTTATGTTTTGATAAAAGTACCCCCTGATTTAAATGTAAATTATGACTGATATCATTTTGTATTCCTCTGATTGTATTATTAATGATAATGTCATTTACTGAAAGCAAAAATAAGTATTAATACTTATTTTTTATTGTTTTTATATGTAAAAATACTTAGTTTTATTTTTCAAATTTATAAAATTACTTAAGCGTTTTTGAAATATTCATATATTTGGATGCAGAAGAAGTTGCATTTTATGCTACATTTTAAATAAATAATACGCGATTATGATAAAAATAGTATTGGTTGACGATCATTTTATGGTAAGAGATGGCATTCGTGCTATTCTGGAAGATGAGGAACAATACAGTGTAGTGGGAGAAGCGTCAAATGGTCCAGAGGCTATTGAATTAGTTCAGTCTTTGAGTCCTGATATTGTTATCTGTGATATAAGAATGCCTCAGATGTCAGGTATAGAGGTTGTTCAAAAAATAACAGCACTAGATAATTCAGTAAGAACTATCATGTTGTCAATGCATGATTCTGATGAGTACATATTACAATCCATTAATGCGGGGGCAGAAGGTTATTTACTTAAAGATGCTGGCAAGGAAGAATTTCTTAAAGCCATTTCTGTGGTTAGTAAAGGAGATAAATATTTTAGTGGAGATGTATCTTCTATTTTGGTTAGAAGTATAAAAGGTAGTGATTCTTCAAATATTTCTGCAATAGATACTAATGTTGCAAAGAAACAATCATCTAAAGATTTGTTTGAATTAACTAAAAGAGAAGCTCAGATACTGCGCCTTGCTGTTTCTGGAATGACAAATAAAGACATAGCGCTAGAACTTAATATAAGTAAAAGGACAACAGAAGTACATCGTTTTAATCTTATGAAAAAGATGGGAGTTAAAAATGTATTGGAGCTTAATAATAAAGCTAGGGAATATGGAATGATTCCCTAGCTTTTTGAAGTAAAGTTTCAGAGGCTTTTGGATATTATTTCATAAACCCCCGTTATTTTATTAAAACTTTTGGTTAAGCTGTTAGTGGTATTAAAAACATCTTCAAGTGAAAAAGTTCCATTAAGAAATCCTTTTTTGTTAGCTTGAAATTTTTCCCATGTTGCCATTACATTACCAAGTTCTTCTTCGATTTCAGTTGTATTATAGCTATTGATTAATAAATCTCCAATAACCGAATCAAACTCATCAAAAATTTTATTCATTACATTTTTGTGCTCGTTTTTTTGATCGGGAAACATTAAAGAAGCTGTATAGTATAAGCAAAGTCTCTGTGATAACATTCGTTGCTTACCAGAGACATTAATTGTATTTGCAAGATCTTGATTTTTATTTTTAAAGAATTGATTATTGTATTTAGAACTTGTCTCTATGCTTAAAACTAGTTCATGAGATTTGCTTAGTAATAATGTGTTTAGTTTCATAACCTCTTCTGAGTTCATATAATTAGGTGGGGAACTTATAACTCCTTTAAACTTCACCCATGACTTTTTTACATCTTTTATAGAGAGCTTGATTGCTGAACTAGGCGCATTTTTACTTAATATATCTAATTGTTTTTCAAAAATAAACTTACTCGAATTAAGTTCCTTTTTGATTTCTTCGCTATCAATTCCTTTAGAGATCAATAAAAATGCTTTAGACATTTTTTGTGATAACATTCGTTGTTTTCCTGATATGTTTATGGCCTTATTGTAGCTAATTGATCCATAATCTTGAGATTGAGAGAATGAATTAGAGGTAATTAATAATATCGTAAAAATAGAAATGAATAGGGTTTTTGGTTTTTTGAGTAAATATTTTAATGTCATATAGAATGATTTAGGTTTTAATATTTTTTAAGTAAATATACTTATTTTTTAATTCCTGTCAAATAATTATTTTTTTATTATTCATGAGGGTTTAGAAGGAGTAATCTGCTAGTGCTTATTTAAGACTTGTTTAACGGAAAAACCATGTTAAAAGTGGAAAAAGACCTTATTTTATTGATAGTTATGCTATTATTTTGGTAATGGGTATTGATCGATTTATAATTTTTTTCGACTCAAATTATCGAATACTCAATTTGTGATACCGAATATTTTGTAATAGATAATAATGAGTCAAATACGTATTTTTTGTTATGTAAATTAAGTAATAATACTTAGTTTTGAATAATCCTATTTAATAAAATTCTCAAAACACAGAATTATGAAAAAAGTACATTTTAAAATTATAATAATTATTACCACTATGGCATTAATGTCTTGTGGGGGAGAAAAGAAAAAGGAAATAGCTTCAAGTGATTCTTCTGTAGAAGAATCATCAAAATTGCTTATAGAAAAGCCTCAATTGACTTTTGGTTTTATAAAATTAACCGATATGGCACCTCTTGCTATTGCAAAAGAAAAAGGTTTTTTTGAAGATGAAGGTTTATTTGTTTCTGTTGAAGCACAATCTAACTGGAAAAATGTATTAGACCGAGTGATCGATGGTCAATTGGATGGCTCTCATATGTTAGCGGGACAACCAATAGCAGCTGGTGCAGGATTTGGAAGGCAAGCTGAGTTGGTAACTCCATTTTCTATGGATTTAAATGGAAATGGTATTACTGTTTCTAATGATGTTTGGTCAAAAATGAAGCCCAATGTTCCTGTCGGAGAAGATGGTAAACCGATTCATCCAATATCGGCAACCGCTCTTAAACCAGTAATTGATTCTTATAAGGATGAAGGAAAAGCTTTTAAGATGGGAATGGTGTTTCCTGTATCAACACATAATTATGAAATTAGATACTGGCTCGCGGCAGCCGGAATTAATCCAGGGATGTATTCTAAAGAAAATATACAAGGACAAATTGATGCTGAAGTGTTATTGTCTGTAACTCCACCACCACAAATGCCAGCTACACTTGAAGCAGGAACAATTTATGGATATTGTGTAGGTGAGCCTTGGAATCAACAAGCTGTTTTTAAAGGGATTGGTGTGCCTGTAACTACAAATTATGACATCTGGAAAAACAATCCGGAAAAAGTGTTTGTGATGACTAAGAAATTTATTGAGAAATACCCTAATACGGCTGTAGCAGTTACAAAAGCATTAATTAGAGCGGGAAAATGGCTGGATGCTCCTGGTAATCGTAAAGAAGCTGTTAAGATTTTATCTATGCCCGGATATGTAGGTGCAGATGAAGTAGTATTGGCTAATTCAATGACTGGTACATTTGAATTTGAGAAAGGTGATAAAAGAGAAATGCCAGATTTTAATGTATTCTATCGCTATGATGCAACATATCCTTTCTATTCTGATGGAATTTGGTTCTTGACTCAGATGAGAAGATGGGGGCAAATCCCAGAAAGTAAACCAGTAGAATGGTATGAGAAAACAATCAAAGATATTTACCGACCAGATATATGGAAAAAAGCTGCTAACCTATTAGTGTCAGAAGGGCATTTAGAAGCATCAGAATTGCCAGAAACAGATGGTTATAAACCAGCAACGACAGATTTTATTGATGGTAAAAAGTTTGATGCCAAAGATCCTATAGGGTATATAAACAGTTTTAATATAGGAAATAAAGAAAGTGAAGAAGGTGTTTCGAACATCGAATAATGAAATGATGCGTCACTAAAATATCAAATATAACAATCGATCATTAAGTATCATATATAAACTTAATGGTTGATTGTTAGAAAATTTAAAAATATAAAAACGACAACAGATGAAAGATAGATCAATCCATGTCCTAAATTTTATGGGATTAGGTTTTTTTGAACCAGCAATTAGATTGGCGACAGGTGAAGAAGTACAGAAAAATTTGGTCATATTGTTTAAGAAAGTGTTTTTGCCAATCTTATCGGTGGGATTATTTTTGATCGTGTGGCATTCTGGAGCAACGTATTTGTATAATATAGAAAAGGATGCACGTATAGAAAAGGCTCTCGTAGATAGAGGAGAAGTAGCGTCTAATGAAATGAGAGTATGTATCGAATCAGGAGATGTTAGTTGTCAACCTAATACATTGCCATCACCAACTCAGGTATGGACAGCTTATAAATCATTATTAGCAGATCATAGAATTATTGCAGAAAAGAAATCTGCTTTTGCTGATAAGGTCGCAGCTACTAATGAAAAAAGAGAAGCGCAAGGTCTAGATGCTATTAGATATACTGGTAGGCCATCATTTGTAGACCAGATTTTCACAAGTTTGAAAACCGTTTTTGCTGGATTTTTATTAGCTTTTTTTATAGCAGTTCCTATTGGGATTATGTTAGGATTAAGTGAGACATTAAGGTCTTCAGTGAATTGGTTGATACAGATTTTTAAACCTGTTTCTCCAGTGGTGTGGTTACTCTTGGTTTTCATGATCGTAAAAACGTTAACAAAAAACTCAGATACAGACAGCTCATTTATTATTTCATTTATTAGTGTAGGACTTTGTTCTATGTGGGCGACATTGGTAAATACCAGTATGGGGGTTTCGTCGGTGGATAAAGACTATATTAATGTTGCTAAGGTTCTTCAGCTTAGTGTTGGTCAAAAAGTATTTAAAATCATTTTACCATCTTCTTTTCCGTTAATTTTTACTGGATTGCGAATTACATTATCTGTAGCTTGGATGGTGTTGATTGCTATAGAATTATTAGCACAAAGCCCAGGATTAGGATCATTTGTTTGGGAAGAGTTTCAGAATGGAGCAAACGATTCAAATTCTAAAATCATAGTAGCGATGTTCGTAATAGGTGTCATAGGATTCTTGTTAGATAGAATTATGCTTACGATACAAAAATTCGTAACATTTACAGAAGAAACTGCTTAAGAAAAAAATATGGCATACATAGAATTAAGAAATGTATCAAAATCTTTTGGTACCGGAAAAAACAAGACACAGGTATTGTCTAATATCAATCTCGAAATCGAAGAAGGTGAGTTTGTGGCAATTGTCGGATTTACAGGAAGTGGAAAAACAACGTTGATTAACATTATTTCCGGATTAATCATGCCAGATGAAGGTGAAGTGCTGTTTAAAGGTGAGCCTGTAACAGGACCTAGTCATGAACGTGGAGTGATTTTTCAGAATTATTCATTATTGCCTTGGCTTAATGTCAAAAATAATGTTGGTATGGCTGTAAAAGAAGCGTTTAAAAAAATGTCAAGAAAAGATAGGGCTAAGCGTGTCGAAGAATATGTAGAGATGGTAAGCCTGTCTCCTGCAATTCATAAATTACCAAAAGAACTATCCGGGGGAATGCGGCAAAGGGTTTCGGTAACCAGAGCATTATCGATGAGTCCAGATGTAATCCTTATGGATGAACCTCTTAGTGCACTAGATGCTCTTACAAGAGGAAATCTACAGCAGGAAATCCTAAAAATTTGGAATAAAGATAAGAAGACAGCTTTGTTGATTACTAATGATGTAGATGAAGGAATTTTGATGGCTGATCGAATTATACCTCTTAAACCAGGGCCTAAAGCTACATTAGGGCCAGAATATAAGGTTAATTTAGAACGCCCAAGGGATAAAACCGCATTAAATCATAATGAGGAGTATAAAAAATTGCGTAATAGTATTATGGAGTACTTGATACAAATAGGAGAACAACGTAACTCTAAAAAAGAGAATAATTATGTATTACCCGATATCAAGCCTAGAATCAAACCAATACCTTTCAGAGGATTAATTTTTAATTAAAACACAACATATATGAAAGAAATACTGGAAAAACCTGTGATAAGAAGAACTGATAATGGGTTGTTTGAGGATAAATATATGATGGATATTTCTCAACTCACAAAAATCTATCCAACACCTAATGGAGATTATGTCGTCTTAGACGATTTGGATTTGAAAATTAAACATGAGGAATTCGTTTCTATAATAGGTCATTCAGGATGTGGTAAATCTACATTGCTCACTATGATTGCAGGACTTAATCCTATTTCCAGAGGTACAATTGTTGTGAATAATCAAACTATAAAAGGACCAGGTCCAGATAGAGGAGTGATTTTTCAATCTCCAAGTCTTTTACCTTGGATGACTGCTTATGAGAATGTAATGCTTGGTGTAAAGCAGGTTTTTTCGCATGGTACAAAAAGAGATAGAGATGATATTGTAAAGTACTATTTGGCAAAAGTTGGACTTGAAGATGCAATGTATAAAAAGGCAAAAGAACTCTCACAGGGTATGCAACAACGTGTAGGTATTGCAAGAGCATTTGCAATAAAGCCAAAGGTTTTGTTGTTGGATGAGCCTTTCGGGATGTTGGATTCTTTAACAAGAGGAGAGTTGCAAGATGTATTGATCGAAGTTTGGAATCAGGAAAAGATTACAGCTATTATGATTACTCATGATGTTGATGAATCTATATTCTTGGCAGATAGAGTGATTATGATGACTAGTGGTCCAAGGGCAAAAGTGGGTGATATTCTGGAAATAGATTTTGAAAGACCACGACTTAGAAAAAATGTATTAGACCATCCTGACTACTATAAATATAGAGAACATCTTATTAATTTTTTAGAACATTAATATGTATGGGTTTGAAATTTTTGCAAATGAGTAATTACGATATTTGAAATATATAAACCTTATTATTTTGTTTCTTTTAAATTGTATCCTTAGTACTTATGAATATCATAATAATAGATAGTATTACGTAATTATAAGCCCTTCTAAATTTTTATTTTAAGTATTTGTACTTAGTTTTGATTTGAATTTATTCATTTAATGCCTTTGATACGAAAAAATCAAAGAATCAAAACTAAGTAATCATGAATATCGAGAATAAGTCTACTACATTACAACTGTTAAATTTTAAAAGTCTACCGATCCGAACGTTTTGGATCACTTCAATTGCATTTTTTCTATGTTTCTTTGCATGGTTTGGTATTGTGCCATTTATGCCTGATGTAGTTAGAGATTTAGGATTGACTCCTGATCAAAAATGGAATTCTATAATTGTAGCCGTTTCTGGAACAGTGTTTGCCAGATTATTGATTGGTAAATTATGTGATAAATATGGTCCTCGAATTTGTTATACATGGCTGCTAACTTTGGGTGCTATACCGGTGATCTTACTTGGTTTTGTACAAACGCCTATACAATTTATTGTTTGTAGATTGTTTATAGGTTTTATTGGTGCTTCGTTTGTGATTACACAATTTCATACTTCTATAATGTTTGCACCAAATATTGTTGGTACAGCTAATGCTACATCGGCTGGATGGGGTAATTTGGGTGGTGGAGCTAATCGCTTGGGGATGCCTTTAATTGCAGCAGCCGTTGTGAGCTTTGGGATAGCAGAAACAGAGGCATGGAGGTATAGTATGATTGTTGCAGGAGTGGTATGTTTTTTAATGGGGATTGTGTATTTTTTCTTTACAAAAGATACGCCTAATGGTAACTATAAGGAGTTAAAGGCAAAAGGAGAAATACTACAGTCCAAAAAGGATGAAGTTCGTTTTTTGGAAGCAATAAAAGATTACCGAGTTTGGTTGCTTTTTTTGGTGTATGCTGCTTGTTTTGGGATGGAGTTAACAGTGTACGGTACTATGGATGATTATCTTCAAAATACATTTCAATTAGAAAGAATTACAGCAGGTAACTTAGTGATGTCGTTTGCACTAATGAATATTTTTGCCAGAACTTTAGGTGGTTTCTTCGGTGATAAGTTTGGTAAATTAAAAGGTTTGAAGGGAAGAGTTATATTTTTAGCAATTATTTTGGGAGTTGAAGGGCTTATGTTATCTTTGTTTTCGGGTATGACAGGACTGACCTTTGGGATTGTTTTTCTGGTTGGTTTTAGCTTGACAGTTCAAATGGCCGAGGGAGCTACTTTTTCAGTTGTTCCTTTTATTAATAAAAAAGCTATAGGTTCTATTTCTGGTATTGTAGGTGCTGGTGGAAATGTAGGTGCTTTTGTTGCCGCATTGGTGTTAAAGTCAAAATCTGCTTTTGCAGAAAAAGTTGCGATAGCAGAAAACCAAGATCTCGGAGTTGATGCTGTGAACGCAGCACAAGCGTTAGCTTCATCAGAGGCAGTTTCGAGTGGGTATTTTATTATAGGAATTTTTGTTGTGTTTACTGCTGTTATGACACTTGCAATTAAATTCTCAACAGAAGATGAAAAAGAAGTGCAAAAGGAAATGAAAAATATTCCTGCGTACAATTAAAGTATAAAAATTTAGTGTTGAAACCTTAAAGAATAAGTAGCTTTAAGTGTTTCTTGTGTTGCCGGTCACAGTTTGTTTGTGACCGGTTTTTTTGTTTGATATATTTAGAGTTAATTGTGATCAAATCACTGTAATTCTTACATAAGAATATTATCTTGTTAATAACCTAACAAAAGGTTTTAACTTCAGTTTTAAATAGCTATTGTATCCTTCCTTTTTGAAATTAAAAACTGCTTCTACTGAATGGCTTTTCGTTAGTTTATTAATGCTTTATAATAATTACAAAATTTGTTTTGTCCTTAACAGAGTTGAAAATACGGTTATAGTTTTTAAGTTTGTTTTGTTTTGATTGTGTATTGTAGTTAACTTTTTTATTCATAGTTTACAAGAATCTCTTTCTTAACTACAGGTTTTTTAAGTAATGGAATAATGATAATTATAAGGATAATTGGAATTATGATATAAATCCATTTAGGGATAGGAAATGGATCACCTTTTGCATAAGAATGTAATCCTGATAGATAGTAATTTACTCCAAAAAAGGTCATAATAAGGCTACTTAATGCTAGCAGACTACAAACATTATATATATATAGATAATTTTTAGGAATAATAATTCTGATGTGTAGTACAAACGAATATATGATTATACTTATTAAAGCCCAGGTTTCTTTAGGATCCCAACCCCAATATCTTCCCCAGGATTCGTTAGCCCAGACTCCTCCTAAGAAAGTTCCGATTGTAAGCAAGTATAAACCAATTGTGCTAGTAAGTTGATTGGTATTGGTTAATTCTTGAATCGTATTTTCTGTTTCTTGTTTATGTATTAACGTGCTAATACACATTATGAGCAAGGTAATTAATGAAAGTAAAGATCCTAATGCAAGAAACCCATAACTGGCTGTTATCACCGCTACGTGAATTAAAAGCCAATAAGATTTTAGAACAGGAACCAAGTTTGTAATTTCAGGGTTCATTAGACTACCATGTGCTATTCCAAGTAAGCATATTGCTAATATTGCTGCTGCTGCAGGAGTAAATGAGTTGTTTTTTGAAAAAATAAAACCTGCTAACATTCCTATCCAAGCAATAAAAATACTAGCTTCATACCCGTTACTCCACGGAGCATGACCTGATATATACCATCTTAATCCAATTCCAAGTGCATGTAAGATGAATACACTTATTAATAAAAAGATGACTACTTTAATAATTTTTTGGATTGTTGATTTATGTTTTTTTAATATTCTTACAAAACACAATAGCATCAGTATACTGCCAAAGCAAGTATATCCTATAAGAGACCATAAAAAGATATGATTTTTGTTGAACCAAATTTCTGTATTTACCTTTTTTTCGGATAGTAAAATAGCTTTTCCATTTTTTTGCTGAAAACTTTTTATCAGTTCGATGACTTCATTTGCTTTTTGCCAATTTCCTTTTTCAATTCCTAAATCCAGGTAAGAAAAATAAGTAGGAATTATTTTACTAATAAAATTTTTATCGTCTTTGTTAAATTCAATTTCAGAAGCTACAGGGGAATACCAGGTTAAGTCTGGATCATCTATTTTTGGAAAAATTTTTAAGAATTGACCATTAAAAATACTCCAAACAATATTTAGTCTTTCGTCTATTTTAATGATATCCTTATCAAATATTGTTCTTTTTCCGGGAGGTTTAGCATAGGCAGAAGAAACTAATGATTTCAATTTATATATTCCTTTGAAATCAAAAAATTGCGAAGCACTAACATGTCCGGACGGATTGATTTTTATTAAATCTTTTAAAGCAGGGATCGCTTTTTTTTCAATTTTAATAAAATCTAATAACTGCCAGGAATCTGGTTTATATTGCATTCCGATGAACACTTGTATGGGGGTCAATTGCTTTTTTTGATTTTCTTTATCAACATAGATAAAACTATTTTTTCCATGTATTTTTCTTATTAATTCTAGGGCTAATGTGCTGATAGGTTTGATTCGACCTTGAAAATCCTGAACCTGGATCGCTGCAAATTTTTCAGAATGCTGGGTATCAATATATTGTCTATTGACAAGCTCATATGGTTTTAGCCTATGCAATTGTTGTCCCTGTAGAGTGTTTAATGTTGCTAAAATTAAACTTATGATGCTATATATAATGGTTTTTTTCAACGTAGTAGTTTTAGTGTTAATCCGAAATGAGAATTTTTCCAGAATAGACTTAATAGCATACCAAAGGCTAATAAACTATAACCTATATAGGTAATAAATGTTCCCCAATAATCACGATTTACAGAAAGGATAGTACCACTTTCGTCGGGTAAATATGCAGATTGAAAAAATCTATAACCTTTATAATTCAAAACGTTATTCATAAATATTGAATAATTCAACAACTTGTTTTTTTCTTGAATTTCTATATCGCTATAAAATGCTGATGGACTATTTGATCCCGGATAACGTTCTAGCTTGAAATCTTTTAAAAAAATTGAAAAAGGAAGTTTAATGGGTTTGGCACCATATCTTAGCTTTAGATGAATACCATTAATGAAAAAAGTATTGAAGGGGTTCATATAACCGGGACCACCAAATAATGTAATTTCTTTATGGTCGGCTCCAGATGTTGCAGAAATAATAATAGCAGCCTCAGGATTCTTTATTTTTGAGTTTTTTTCCTTGGAAACAATGATTCGAACTTTGTTTTCGACTATTTCATTAAATACAACGGGAGTGTTGTTTATCTGGCTGAGTGCTTTAAATTGAATAGGAGTAAGTTGATCTTTTGGGTAAGAATCGATTTTATTAGTCAACATGGAAAAATAATCGGTAACCTCTGGAAAAGAGGCGTGCCAAATTTCATTTTTTTTGGTAACGAGAATATCAGTTTTGAGTTTTTTTGGTGTATTAAAGGCAATAGATATTCCATAAATGGTTTCACGAGTTCCCTCCTGGATATAAAAATCTTTTCTATTTTCGTTTTCAGCAATTACAATATGTAAATAGGTATGCCCAGAGATTGTGTCTTTCAGTTCATATTTGGCTCTGGGAATATATTTTTTTAATTTGAATTCAATTTTTTTTTCGTCAAGATCAACGCTTTCTATTATATTGTTAAAGCCTAATTCGCTCATTAGTATTGGTTTGCTGATGTGGTTTTTATTTATAGTACCATTACCGGCAATTACCTGAAGATAATTATCAATAGAGATCATTCTATCATTAGATTCTCCTTCTTTGATAGTAATTAATGCCTCATAACCTCTATAACGAGTAATTCCGGCTCCCAAGATGATGATTATAAAAGCAAGATGAAATAGTAATATTGGAGCTTTTTGTATACTAAAAAGATTATATTTTGTGATATTACCTATAAAATTGATTACCAATAGAAGCAATAATATTTCGAACCATTTAGCATGATATACCAAAGCTTTTGCAGTTTCTGTGTTATAATCGTTTTCTAGAAAAGTAGCTATAGCCATTGATATTGCGAATATGAGTAGTAATAACCCACTAAATCGACTAGAAAAAAGAGTATTTAATATGTATTTCAATTAATTCGTAATTAGTTGTTAATTGTGCATTCCTGTTTGTACCCATTTCTTGATGAGTTCAATATTGCAGCTATCTATTTTGACACCTTTTTTATAAGGCATGGCGATATAACCTGTGGCATGGGTAATAGACCCAACAAGAACTCCAGACTCCCCCATTTTTTTTAGACTTTCGTAGTCAAATATTTTATTTCTGGAAGCTTTTGTTTTATAAACATCCTGGGCATGACATAAAAAACAATCTGTTTCTATAATAGTTTTGATCTGTTTTGTATAAGTGACTTTTTCTGGAATCTGGCAAGAAACTTTTTCTTTACAAGAGTTTAGAATCGATATAGTTAAAAAAAGATAAAGAAAAATGACTTTTTTTGAGTTCATAATAACATGCTTTTATTTTGAATTGGTATACTTGGTTTTCATTTTTAACCATTCATCTTCACTAAGAGGTAAATGCTTTTTTTTCGAAGAAAAAGGATCTTTTCCTCCTTTCAGATAATTTTGTATTTCTTGTAGTGGAATAGTATCTTCTATTTTTTCTGCTAATTTGTATAGGTGATTACCATGAAAGTCATGACATTGTAAACAGGTATTCCACTGTTTATTAGAGATAAGAGTACTGTGAGGAACATCTATGGGGTCATTTTTGACTTCTAAATCGTAGTGGCAATTGATACAAAAGTTAACCTCGGCAAGAACAACTCTTGTGTCATTGTGCTCTCTATGGCAAGTTTCGCATTGTGTGGCGTCAATATTGGCAATGGCATCTTTGAATTTGGGTTCTAGAAATCGATGCGTTGGGTGTCTGTCATTTGGACGATCATGGCATGCTATACATTTCTTATTATCAACATTTTGTGTTCCAAAATCAACTTTAGTTTTTCTGGTGCCAAAAGTGTAAGCCATATTGGACTGTAACTGCTGAATTAAACTCCCTTTAGCATCAGTATGGCAAGCACTGCAAGATAAACCTTCGTGACCAGTATTAAGAGGTCCTAAACTTAGAAAATCTTCTGTCTGCTTTAAAGGGAGAATTATATATGCAACAATTGTAACTGTAATTCCAATTAGTGTACCTATGTATTGTCTTTTCCGTAATGGGTTTCTGTTAAGCATGTGTTTGTCTAATCGTTAATAAAACTTATGCTTACATTATTTGATCTAGGAAAACTTATACAAGTAAGTATATGTCCTTCTGCTACTTCTTCTTCTGAAAGAAAATGACCATCTATCATTTTTACTGAACCAGATATACATTTTGCTTTGCAACTATTACACATCCCTGATCTACATGAATAAGGTAGCATAATATTATTGGACATTGCAGCTTGCAATATTGTTTTATCTCCTTTGACATCAAGTGTATGTTTGTTGTTATCATGATATATCGTTACAGAGCTTTCTAGTTTTTTTGCATCACTTGATGTAATGAGAGTAGTGCTGAAAGCTTCTAGTTTGATTTTGTCTCTGGTAATTCCTTTTTCTAAAAGAATTTCTTTAGCTTTATCCATAAACCCATGAGGTCCGCACATCATATATTTACCATCTTCATATGTTGTATGATGTTTTTTTAAGATACTATCGACAAGCTCTTTGTTTAATAAGTCTTGGTGATAATTAGGCTTGTCTGAATTCTTTTTTTCTAGGATATGTTCTACGACAAAGGAATTAGGGTGTTTCTTTTCTAAGTTTTCAATTGCTTTTTTGAAAATAGTAGATTCCTCATTTCTATTGGAGTAAATTAGAATTATTTTTGATAAAGGTTCTTTTTCTAACACTGTTTTAATAATAGAAAAGATGGGGGTTATTCCGCTACCTGCAGCAAATAGTATGTAGTTGAATTGAGTATTTTTGTTTGGGATTACATAAAAACTACCAGCAGGTTTTTCTACTTCTATTTTTTGCCCTGGTTTTAGTATATCACAGATATAATTAGAGACCAGACCTTTTTCAACTTTTTTCACAGTAATTTTTAAAAAATCATCTGTTACAGGGCTGCTGCTAAATGAGTAAGCTCTTTTTTCAATTTTGTTTTTAATGGGGATTTTTACAGTAAGAAATTGACCGGCTTTGTATTTTATTTTATTAAAAAAAAGATTGTTTTTTAATATTACGCTTACAGCATCTTTTGTTTCTGGTATTATATCTTTAACAGTTAATAACATGTGATTTATTTTTTATTTATAATAAAAGACTACACCTATATGAAAAAGGACTAAAAAAGTAATGAAGAACGAAAGTGCTACATGTGTTATCATCCAAGATTGAAATACCCAGTTTTTTGTACTTTTTATAATATCTAAATTAATAGTTCCTAGTATCATATTGATGAAAAATATATAGGATAAAAGAGCTAAATAACCGTATCCAAATTCCATAGCGTGGAGATAGAAAAAAATAGGAGATAAGATACCGATCCACTTATGAATGTATGTGAATTGTATCGCATACATTCTTAGTTTTTTTGATATTCTTGTAAACGTAAGTATCCATTGAAACAGTATGAATGCGCTAACAAATGCTCCAGACCATCGCTTATAATTTTCATTAAGCTGTAAGTCATATAATATAGTCCATCTAATATTAAGAATGTATTGCAGTATATATGCTAAGAATAGTATACTGCCAATAAGTACAAAGCTCCCTGTTTTTTTCACTTTTGTTGAATTCGTTAATTAGAGACTAGATATTGGCTCTTTCTCTTGTTAGAGTCTACTAATAATTTTTCAAAACTTTTATATGAAGTTAATTTTCTAACACTATCAATGAATACCTCAGCAGTTGGAAGATAAAATCCTTTAGAAGGCCACTTATCTCCTATAGATGGTTTTGTACTATCTATTTTAAAACCCGCTATTTCATCAAGATATGCTGTGTATATTGCTTTTGTTCCGTTTCGATATGCCTTAATAACATCAATTGCTTCTTTATATGAGAGAGAATCTGAAGGATATTGCCAGGTGGTTGCACCCATTACATCTCCAAGTTTCCAATCAGTCTTTGTCGTGTTTTTATGTTCATTATGACAATTTACACAAGGAGCAGCAACTGCTAAATCTGCAAACATGGATGTATATAGTTTTTGATCTTCCTCAAAAAAATGTTGAGGCTCTTTGTCAGTTTTTATTTTTTCAAAGAGTTCTGCTTGTTTTCCTGTGAACTTATTTGATGCATTGATAGGAAAATCTGATCCTAAATAGAGACCTAAGGGAACTGCACTTTTTCTTATGTCTGATGATATTCCTCTTAAAAATAAAGCGGGAAGAGGACCAGCTTCTATTTCGTCATCTTGCCAGTCTTCATCAAATTTTAATCCTTGTTTTTTACCTGCTCCAACAATCCCTTTGGTGTATAATGTTCTAGTAATATCATTTTCTTCTGCTATTAGAGTCAAAATTTCTGAAACAGCAAATACTTTATTAGATTGGGTAGTTGAAGATTTTTCTTCTGGAACACCGCCACATGATTGAAGGAACACAATGCTATTTATTGCCAAAAGAAAAACCAAATTTTTAATACCGTAACGATTCATACATTTGTTTTTTTAGATGAGTGTTTTTATTATTTTGTAGCTATAAAGAGAGTTGTGTTAAACAACTTCTCCATATGCAGCTGTTTTCATTACTGAAGCCATTACGGTATAAGTATCAGTCCAAGCTTCTTTTACTTCTGGAGTAAAATCTTCTCCAAGTCCTATGGATAAGGTTTCTAGTAATGCAGCACCAACAGTATCATAGTGAGAGGCTTCTACATTATAGCTAACATGGTTTTTTCCTAAGTTCTCTAGTATTGGGATTAGTTTATCTAGATTAGTTAAGCCTGCAACAGCCGAAGCAAGCATAGTCATTAGTTTATTGCCTTGTCCCTTCATAGCTTCAGGATTTGCGGTAGGAAATAACTTTTCTAACTCAGAATCCAATTCAAAAAGCTTATCATAAAATATTTTTGCAGCTGTCTCTGCTATTGGGGCAATTTTTTCAAAAGAGGACTGTACTAATTCAATTGTTCTTTTTTCCATAATTACATTGTTTACAATTTTAAAATAAATACTTAAGTATTAATACTTAATTTTGATCAAATATATCTGAACTAAACATAAATAACAAATATGAAATATTCAATAAAAGTTGATTTTTGATGTATTTTATCTTCTTTTTGGTTTAATTTTTGCTGATTTTTATGGTTTTTTAGTAAAAAATATGATAATAGTTTAAATTCTTATTTCTTAATTTTCGATAATCGTAAAAATCAAGTTTTTTAAAATTTTGTAATATCCTTAGAATCATTTATTTGAAATATGTTTTCTCTAAATTAGATACTAAATAAAACATAATCTGGTTTTCTGAAATGCCTATGTAATATGATGTTTTCTTATTATTTTATATTTAATATTTTTGAGTTAGGCTACCTTTTTATTTTTGATTTTTCTTTTTTTTGCACTTCTTTTATCAATTTCATAATTAATTTGTCTTTCATCTATTTCGCTGTTATTTATAATTATTTTTACGTAATTATACGTAATTTTGATTTTCAATAGAAACTAGATAAAACTCTTTATGTCCGTATTCAAATCATATAAAACAACGTGTTCATATTGTGGTGTGGGCTGTGGAATTATTGCTAAAAAAGATCCTAAGGGTGCAATCACGGTAGAAGGAGACCCAGATCATCCTGTAAATCGTGGAATGTTATGTTCAAAAGGAATGAATCTGCATCATGTGGTACAGGATAAGAGTGATCGAATCTTGTATCCAGAAATGAGATGGAGTAAAGGGCATGAGCGTCAACGGGTATCTTGGGATCAAGCTTTAGATAGAGCAACCTCAGTCTTTGATACAATAATTAAAAAATATGGACCAGATAGCGTTGGTTTTTATGTGTCAGGGCAATGTCTTACAGAAGAGTATTATCTGGTTAATAAGCTAACAAAAGGTTTTATAGGAACCAATAATATTGATACAAACTCTAGATTGTGCATGAGCTCTGCTGTAGTTGGGTATAAACAGGCACTTGGTGAAGATAGTGTTCCTATTTCTTATGAGGATATAGAATTGGCGGATTGTTTTATGATTGCTGGCGCTAATCCTGCTTGGTGTCACCCTATACTGTTTAGGAGAATCGAAGCACATAAAGAAAGAAAACCTAATACTAAAATTATTGTAGTTGACCCCCGCAAAACACCATCTTGTGATATTGCCGATTTACATTTGCAGATTTTTCCCGGTACAGATGTGATATTGTATAATGCTATTGCTAAGCGATTGATTGATAGAAAAAAAATCGATAAGCAGTTTATAACAAATCATACAGACGATTTCGAAAAACTTAAAACAACTTTACAATCAGTTTCATTAAGTGATTCTGCTAAAGCTTGTGGAGTAACCGTTGCAGATATAAAAAAAGCAGCTACATATATTGCTGATGCAAAAGGGTTTATTACACTTTGGGCTATGGGACTTAATCAAAGTTCTATTGGAGTGAATAAAAATAATGCGTTGTTAAATTTGTCTTTGTTAACAGGTCATATAGGAAAACCGGGATCAGGACCATTTTCATTAACTGGGCAGCCAAATGCAATGGGGGGTAGAGAAGTTGGAGGTATGGCGAATCTTTTGGCAGCGCATAGAGATTTAGGTAACGATGAGCATAGGAGAGAGGTGGCGAATTTCTGGGGAGGTAAAGAAATATCTCCAAAACCAGGGTATACTGCTACCGAAATGTTTGATGCTTTAGAAAATGGTAAGTTAAAAGCAGTTTGGATTATATGTACAAATCCATTGGTGAGTTTACCTAATTCTAATAAAGTAGAAAAGGCCTTACAAAACGCAAAATTTGTAGTAGTTCAGGATATATCACATCGTGCTGAGACTTTAGAATTTGCAGACTTAGTACTTCCTGCAGCAGGATGGGCAGAGAAAGAAGGTACGATGACGAATAGCGAACGACGTATAACGTATCTCAATAAAGTGGTGGATCCCCCTGGAGAAGCTCTACCTGATGTCGAAATCTTATGGAAATTTGCACAGCGAATGGGATATAAAGGATTTGATTATACTTCGGCAGAAGAAGTATATAAAGAACATTGTAGATTAACAAAAGGAACCTCTATTGATGTGTCAGGTCTTTCTTACAGCCGTCTTAAGATGGAAGGAAGTTTTCAGTGGCCAGTGCCAGAATCTAATCATTCGGGTACACCAAGATTATTCGAGGATAAAAAGTTTTATACAGATACAGGTAATGCTAAGTTTATTGTTCCAAAATTTAATAAACCCACTTCAGAACTTCTTACAGAAAAACACCCTTTAATTCTCACAACAGGAAGGGTAAGAGATCAATGGCATACTCGTACAAAAACTGGTAAAGTAAATAAGTTGATTACACATATTCCAGATCCGTATTTGGAGATTAATCAAGTAGATGCCTTTTTAAGAAAATTAAAGGATGGTGATATTGCTGTGGTAGAGAGTAGAAGAGGTAAAGTACAGGTAAAAGTAAAAGTGTCTGATAACATAGGAAAAGGAGTGGTTTTTCTTCCTATGCATTGGGGAAAGGTGATGGGTAACGATTATGGTAGAGCAAATAACCTTACTACAGATATCTTAGATCCAATTTCTAAAGAACCAGATTTTAAATATTCTGCGGTTCAGGTTTCTAAATTTGTGAAATCAAAACAAAAGATTTGTATTATAGGAGCTGGTACAGCCGCGTATCGTTTTATACAGACTTATAGAGAGTATAATACCGAAGATGAGATTGTAGTGTTTTCAAAGGAGCCTTATCCGTTTTATAATCGGGTGTTGCTTCCTGAGTATGTAAGTGAAGAATTAAAATGGGAGCAATTACAGAAAATGCGAGAAGGAAGCATGGAATCTCTAAATGTGAACTTGTATACTAGTAATCCCGTTGCAGAAATTAATAGAGAAGATAAATTTATCATAGATAGCAAAGGAGATAAACATGATTACGATGTTATTTTAATGGCAACCGGTAGTCGTGCATTTGTACCAAAAGAAGTACCTGTTCATTTGCCAGGGAGATTTACAATGCGGGACAGAGGGGATGCTGATAAATTAAAAACATATCTTAATGAAACTGGCCTGCCAGAAAACGAACAACATGTAGCAATAGTAGGAGGAGGGCTGTTAGGGTTGGAACTTGCAGCTGCATTACGTAAAAAACAAGTTAAAATAACTATTGTACAAAGAGGAAACCGATTAATGGAGCGTCAATTAGATATTGTAGCGAGTCGTTTATTAGCAGAGGATGTTCTCGAGAAAGGGATTCAGATTCATTTTGATAATGAAGTGGATACTGTGTTTAATCAAGAAGGAGGAGATCTTTTGGTAAACTTAAAATCAGGAAAATCATTTGGTTGTAATGCGGTGGTATATTCAATTGGTACAATTCCTAATATTGACTTGGTAAAGAAAACAAATGTGGATTGTCGTCGCGGAATTCTTGTAAATCAGTATTTACAATCTAGTGATCCCAATATATTTGCTGTGGGTGAAATAGCAGAATTTGAAGGTGATTTATATGGTATCACAGCTGCTGCAGAGCAACAGGCGGATATCGTTGCGAAGTATTTATTGGGAGATTATAGTGCAATTTACAGAGGATCTGTATTTATGAATATCCTTAAGTTTGAAGATCTTGATCTATGCAGTATTGGTAGTGTTGATATACCAAAAAATGATTCATCCTTTGAAGAGGTTATTTTGATGGATGTTCGAAAGCGTTTTTATAAAAAATGTATTGTAAAGGATGATCGATTAGTTGGAGCTATATTAATGGGAGATAAGAGTGAATTTGCTGATTTTAAGAATCTTATTGAAGGGAAGATCGAATTATCAGAGAAACGGGAAGAATTATTAAGATCCGCTACATCTAATGAACCCGTGATTGGTAAACTCATTTGTTCTTGTAGTCAAGTTGGAGAAGGTAACTTAGAAGAGGCAATTAAGTCTGGATGTGAAGATTTCTCAGAATTGTGCACTAAAACTGGAGCAGGTCTGGGATGTGGTAGTTGTAAACCCGAAGTTAAAGAAGTGTTGAATTCTGTCTTACAATTAGCATAGTGTTAAAGTGTTTTTTGAAGATTTAAAACTGAATAAAAATGAATAAAGAACAGTCTTTGCAAAGAATTGATGTAAAAGGAGGTGTGCTATCTCCTATAGAGTTACAGCGTATTATAAGCTATGCACAAAATCTTGGATTGGAAACATTTCATTTTGGGTCTAGACAAGATATTATTTTTCCGTTACAGGATGGTAATGGAGATTTAATTATCGAAAAAGAATCCTTTGATCCCTCTTTTTTCACTTCTGAAATACAGCAAAATATAAGCTGTTCTTACGTTTCAATAGATATTTTTAATGCTACAGTATGGTTAAGAGGAACGACCTATTTATATATTTTAGAAAATTTTAGATATAAACCAGAATTGAAAATAAATATTACAGATCCTAAACAACAAATTGTACCTTTATTTTCTGGAGATCTTAATTTTATTGCATCTTCACATGAAGATTATTGGTATTTGTTTCTAAAATTACCAGGCTGGGAAGAGGAATATTATCCTGTGCTAATTTATACTTGGGATATTGCAAAGGTGGCAGAAGCGATTGAGAACGCCTATAAAAAGGTAGGAGATGTTAATGAGCTTTTTTTGTTTTTAAATGAAAATTTGGATACTAATAATAGAGTTATAGAGAAACCGCTTCGAGTTGCTTTTAATCCTTTTCCTTACTATGAAGGAATGAATAAAATGGGGATTAACCAATACTGGTTAGGATTGTATTGGAGAAATAATCAATATGATTTAGAATTTCTTAAAACACTATGTGATTTTTGTGTAGAACATAGAATCGGAAAAATCTGCTTAACACCATGGAAATCATTTATTATTAAAGCGATTCCCAAGGAGAGTAAATTAGCATTAGAAAAGCTATTAGGACAGTCTGGAATAAATGTTCGACATTCTTCGTTAGAATTAAATTGGCATCTGCCAGTTAATGATAAAAAAGCTTTAGATCTGAAAAAATCTTTAGTGATGAATTTTGATCAGAATGATATCAGTACGTATGGATTGACATTTGGAGTTACTGCCAGTAAAAATAGAAACCGGTATTTTACTTCAATAATGATAGAAGAAAATAAAATATCTCAACCTATAGAGGATTTTGTAGTACGACCGACTTATAATGTCTTGTATGCAAGGAATTTTAATCCGAATTCAAGAATGTATAAAGTATATGCTCAGGATATTGATCAGATGGATTTACCTAGACTACTAATTGAATTAACTAAAACTTATTTTCAGAACCTGGGAACAGAGGAGGATGAACAAGTTCAAAATTTTATAGCCAAAAGAGAGAGTATTGAAATAGAAGTGTATCAATGTAAAGATTGTAAAACCATTTATGATCCTTCAGTGGGTGATGTAACTTTAGAAATTCAGGCTGGTATCGATTTTCATGATTTACCAAAAACTTATTCTTGCTCCCTATGTGAGGCTACTAAGGATAATTTTGAAAAAATAATTTTAGAAGTTGTCTAAATATTTTTTCAAATTAATACATTCCGGTTAAAAAAACAGGGGTAAAAAAAGTACTCTTCTATCTCTATTGGTATGTAATCAAAACTTTTTAGGGCTTATTATTAGTTGATATGATGTTTTTTTTCTATTCATTCATTGGAAAAAAAAGAATTTTCCTAATACTCAATTAGCAAATACTCAATTTGGATAATCTAAATTTTATCAAAATGTAAATTTTCAATACATACCCTATATTTTATGGGGTGTATTTTTAATTTTTGACTAATTATATATAGATTTGACTTGTTTTTATAGGGTTCAGTTTAATTTAAATATGTTTTTTTAAAATTATACCCTATAAAAATAAGGGTATTATGTTTTAATAAAAAAGTAAAGAAAATATTTTAACATGTAGTGTTAGATATTATTAATCACTAAAATTTATGCTTATGAATTTAGAAGAAGTAATTATGGCCTCGATTGCAGAGTTTTTGGATGTAGAAGTACATAGGGATACAGAAACCTTAGATTTAGCTTCAAAAATAGAAATCGTTCAAAAAAGGATGATGGACAAAACAAAGAATAGTCCATACCCTTCTTTCAATGATGGGAGATCCAAAGAGTATGAATACGAAATGTTTTTTAGCAGTAATCCTAATGACATGATCAAAATTGATGGATGGGTGCCAATAGAAACAGAAAAAATAGGTAAAGCTGATAAAATATTAGAATATATAGAAATAGGTCTTTTGCGAAAAATTGAAGTTAGTTATAGCTAACAAACATTAGTTATATTGATTTAACTAAGTTTGAAGAAAAGCTTTTTTTGCCCCAGGTTTACTTACGTTTTGTGTCTGATTAAAATCAGTCATATGTTTTAAATTAACCGATTATAATATTTAGAGAATATTATGATCGGTTTTTTTATTTGATTCTCTCGAAACAAAAAATATTCTACCAATGAAAATCTCTCCCCTCGATTTTTATATGCTCAGAAACAAAAGTGTCGACAAAAGTACTTTTAGAAGAAAATTGCTTGTGTCTGAATTGAATTCTAAGCGTATCCTTATCGAGTTTTAAGATTTTGAAAAACTTATAATTCTTATCAATGTGCATGATATCCGGAAGCTGATCGCTAGTTAATTTTATGTATGGATTTCCTTTTTTATCCTTAGTGATCTCCCAATTTCCTAATAAAGTTAGACCACAATCTTGATGATCACCATTATTATCCCTAAACATCATATCTGGGGAATAAGTAGCTCTATATGAAAGAAAACAACCTCTCATGTTCATGCGAGTACCATTATTATATCTCCATGCTAATTTCCAAGTTTTTCCTGTTTCTCCTGCCAATAAGGATATGGCATTGTCTGGAAGGATGTATGGCTTTTTTGAAGATTTTGTGCAAGATGTAAAGCTAAGTACCACAATGAGAATAACTAGTGATGACGAGTATATTTGCATAATACATATTTTGATTTCTATAATATCAAAAATCATACCCATAGTTTATAAAGGATAAATTGTTAATACTTCTGTGCAAAAGTATTGGACATACCTTCTGTTTTACATATGTTTTAAACTTACTTTTACTTACAAATTCTACCAGTCTTGTTAGGATGTATTTATAAAAATTAAGATTAGATAGATTACCATATGACAGAATATGTACTTTTAACGGATGAGCAAAGTTATTTTGTAGAATATCTTATTGGTGAGCTTGTTTTGTCTACTAGTATAAGTGAAGCAATGAAATTTGATGATGAACATATCGCTTTAAGATTTAAGCAAATGCTTCATAACTCATGTAAGTTAACAACTAGTGTAAATACTTACATAGGATAATACATGATTTTAAAATTTGTATTCTTATTCTCATCCTCCTATAAGTCGTAAAACATAATCTAGTTCTGGATCTCTACCCGATATTAGATCTTCTACGGTTAGAATTATATGTTTATCTGGAGGTACACCAGATCCTTTAGGGATGGTTTTATCTTTAACATAGTGATTAACTTTTTCCATAGACATGGACATAAGTATTTTGGAGTTTGGGAATTCATAGAAAACAGGAAATTCAGCATTAAAGAAATAATAACCTCCACCATTTTCTTCTCCTATCAATAGCATATCGGGATCATTTTTTACATTTAGTGTAAACGTTGAGCCTGCAGCAAAAGTTGCTCCTCCTGACAATACATAAACTTTTCCTTTAAAACGATCTTTATCAGGTACCATAACAGCTTCCATATCATCAAATGCGAGCTTCCAACCATCATATATAGGGTGATTATTAAATTTATCTTTTAAAAATTCTTTTTCATTAAGAAATGTTTGTGTTACGTATTTTCGTTCAGGGATAGAAAGAGAAGTAACATATTCACTAGTAACTTGCTTAAAGATACTTTTTGCGATAAAAGAATATAAATGAACTGCGCTAGATCTGAAACCTCCATTATTTTGACGAACATCGATAATAAGATGACGAATCTTTTTCTTATTGATTTCTTTGAAAATTTTTGTCAACTTCGATTTAAATATTCTTGTATCACCTTCAAAAGTATTTACGACTAAAATTGCTGTATTAAGTTTTTCCTTATAATAAACAAAAGGGTCTTTATTACTGATATATGTATTAAAAAAATCAAAGTCATTTTCTTTGTTATGATATTTGGCAAAGTATGAATTGCGCTTGGTATTTCTTAATCTAACTTTTGCAAAAGATTCTGCTGGGAGGGAGAGTGTCTTATTTATTCCATTGGGTTCTGTATAGTTGATATTAAATTGTTTTTCTATACCATATTCGTAGGCAAAATACAAACCAAATTTTAATTCAATATCTCTATATTTTTTAGTTAAATTATATCCATCACTGGCAACATACTTTTTCATTCTTTCTAAAACTTCAGAAATCTCTTTGCCATTAATCTCATGAATTTTTGAGCCAACCGGAATTCCAAAATCCTCTGTATCAGTATAAAATTCGGTGTTTATTATTTTCAAAATTAAAGGAAAATAATATTGATCTGTTTTTATTGTATTTGGAGCATATAATATAAGATGCCCATCTTTGATCTTATCTGTAATGTTTAACATTTTTTTATACAGATCTATATCAGAATTTTTAGAACCAAGTGATTCTTTGGTGTCTTTAAAAATATAATTCAGAGAATCCTCATCAATAAATTCATATAAGGTTGGGTGTCCTTTTTTCAAGATGCTTTCAAAAATCTTAAAATCTTCCTTAACTCCTAAAGAGTCAACATGTCTTTGGGCAGATACTACATAAGAAAATATATAAAAAAGCACAAAAAACTGTGTTTTCTTCATTTGATAATTTTGAAAAATGATTCTTTACTTAATTAACTTCTTTAGATTGGTAATTGTTGCAATCTTTTTGTTTTCCCAGATGTAAAAGTAATAAAATTGTATGTTGAATTGATTGATAGATGTTGTTAAAAAAAAGAGCACGCTATAGCGTGCTCTTTTAAAGAAGTTTATTTAGACTTATTTTGTTAGTTCAATTTTCGCAATTGTTTTTTAATTTTTTTAATTGCCGATTCTATTGACTTTTCGGGTTCTATCACGTTATACTCTCCCCAGAATTGCGGATCAGAAAACCCAGAAGCTTCATCACTAATCACCACAGATGATTTTAACCTATCTTTTGGTTTAAGCGTTTCGTTGTCAATATTCTTTTTCCAATCGGTAATCGCCATTTCAACATTTAACCTATAATTTGAATTAAATAATTTCTTTTTCCAATTTATTTTTACCGCAAGATCAATTCTGCCGTATCCATAATACCATTTACCATTCTTTTGTCGATAATCAATATTATAAGTGGCTTCTGTAAAATATACTTTGGCTCTATTAGGTTTTTTACGAACAAACATTTTACTGACTTCTTCTTTGTTTTCTGTATTCAGGCTAAAAATAGCCTTTGTCATAGCCAAGGTTTCTGCATCTATATATAGTTTACCAAAGTATAAAGGTTCTTCGATTGAAGGAAGCTGTTTAAATTTTAGTACGTAAATGTATCGATCATTAATTTTGGTCGATTTATCGAAACTAAAATCATAGAATTTTAGCATCTCTTCGGTAAATATGTTTTCAGGATTTTTCATTACGTCTATGTACAGTGTACTAGTCGGTCCTCCTTGTAGTTTTAACGTTAGTGTGTCTAGTTTTTTATAGTCAGCGCTTTTTCTAGCCTTAAACAGCTTAATAATGTCCGTTTTTTTTGATTCGTATGGGTTTTTATAGATATCAACTACAGCTTCAGAAAGAGAAACATAAGTTCTTCTTTTCTTAATTGTTTCTCGATAAAAAGCGGTCATTATTGTATTATCATTAATATAGTTGACCCCTTTTCGTTTTATAACTTCACGTATAAGGGCTTCAGGATCTCTTGGATCAATGGTAACTTCTGATAGTTCTGTTACTGATAAACTCAGTTTTATTTTTAATTCCTGACCTTTAAATTCTGATAGTGAAACTATTTTGTCTAAGTAACCAAGATGTGAAATAGTAATTTTACCATCAGCCATATTCTTAGGAACTTTTAATAAAAACTCTCCTTCATCATTTGTAACGGTAGAAATATTAGTTTCATTTACAGTTATAGAAGCAGATATAAGAGGTGTATTATTTTCTTTATCTACAGCTACTCCTTTGTACTCATTATAATTTACTGAATTTTGAGAATCGATATCTTGATAATATGTAAATGCGTGCATATGTGTTGAATATCCGATAATCAATAAAACAAACAGTATAAGAGCCTGATGCTTTTTGTAAAATAAAATATTTTTCATAGCTATTTTTTTTGGTTGTAAATTCTATGTATTGAGTTTAATCCTAACTTACAAGGTAAGAAATTTTCTTGATGTAATTTGCTGTAGATACGTTAAAAACAGAGGTGAGAAGTCAATTGATTTAGAATTTATGACTTTTAATGATATTCATGGTGATCTCCAAACCAGTTCTTAAGTTTAATGTTTAGAATTTCTGTTGTAAAAGGTTTTGTGATATAATCATCTAGACCTTTGGCAATGTAACGTTCTGCGTCACCGGGAAGTGCATTTGACGTAAGTGCAATTATAGGTGGGATTTTGGTGTATTTTTCACGAATTAGATTGCAGGTTTGTACTCCGTCTAATTCTGGTAGGTTTATATCCATTAAAATAAGATCATACGTATCTTCTTTGAATATTTTTAATGCTTGTTTTCCATCTTTCGCAATATCAGAAGTACATCCTAAGTATTTTAATATTTGTTCAGAGACAAGTATGTTAGTATCTGAATCTTCAACTAATAAAACATGTAGGTTGTATTTTTGATTTTGTTTTTTTAGAGAAGGAGTATTCTCTTTGGTTATTGTTAAATTAGATCGAGTCGTTTTAAAGGTAAACCAAAAATTACTTCCTTTGCCTAATTCACTTTTGACTCCTAATTTTCCTTGCATAAGACCTACTAGTTTTTTACAAATAGTGAGCCCAAGACCACTTCCTTCTCCGGCTGTGATAGAAGCTTCATGAAATTGACTAAAACGAGTAAAAAGAGTCTCCTGGTCTTTTTTATTAATACCAACACCAGAATCTATAACCTCTAATTTTATCACTAAATCATCGTTCTTTTTTGATGATAAAGAGGCTTTTATGTGTATGTCACCTCCTTCGGTAAATTTAATAGCATTGCCTATAAGATTAGAAATAATTTGAGTTAAACGATTACCATCTGCAAGAATAGTAGTTGGTAATTCTTCTGAATAATCGAGAAACATATCAATTTCTTTTGCCTTAGCTGTTGCTAGAAAAAGATTCATGTTTTGATGTATTGTTTTTTTAAAATCAATATGTGTCGGAGTTAAATCAAATTTTCCTGCTTCTATTTTTGATAGATCCAAAATTTGATTTAAAATATCTAATAAGTTTAGAGAAGATTGATGAATGATATTTACATATTCTTTTTGTAAACTATTTAGGGGTGTGTTTTTAAGAAGCAAATCTATCATACCTATTACGCCTACCATAGGTGTTCTTATTTCATGACTCATATTTGCAAGAAAATCTTGTTTGAATTTTGAAGCCTTTAATATTTGATGGTTTTTTTCTTTTAAACGATCTAGGTTTCTTCCACCAAACATAGCAAATAGTCCAAGAAATAGAGGAGCTGTATCTATAATATAATGAATTGGATAGTTCTTTTGAACAAAGATTGCAGATTTCCAGGAAAGTTCCATATCCAGTCTCATTATATCAATACACGTGGCTAGAATAGGAAACATAAGTCCAAATAGTACTCCGTAAAAAGTATATTTTGCTACCTCAGATTTGAACCATGATATATGAACCATATGAATTGATTTGGTTGAGTTCTTACGTTAGTTTAGTGTTTAACAACCTGGAGGTAAGGAAGTAAATTTTTATAGGGGATTTCTTGTTAAATATAAGTCTTTTTTAAAATACAAAACTTAATGTTTCTCTAAAATTAAGAATTTTTGGTGTAAATAGATGTCATAAAAAAATCCGAAACAGAAGATCTGCTGCGGATTTTAAACCTTACTTTAGTGTTAAAATTATCCTTTGAAAACTATTTGCTTTAATTTATATCCTTCTATCTTAATTAGATAAGTTTTTGGATCTAAATAATTCTGAATATAGTCGTCAACTTCTCCTTTGTCTAATAATCTTCCAGACATATTATAAAGACTATAGTTAAGACCTTGGGGAACTTCTTTTATATCTTTAAAAGTTTTTAAATCAGTACTTTGTTGGCAAGTGTCATCTGCCAAAAACCTGTCTATAAAGGTAATTCTTCCTTGTTCTTGTCCTTCAAGAGTAACGGTTGCAGTATCATCAATGTCGATTATACCATTACCAGTTAAATCACCAAGGATGATAAGACATGCATTTCTAACTTTAATACGAACACCATCTTCTAGATGTAAACTTTCTGTAATAAAAATAACACCTTCTTCTGTATTTTCATCCAAACCATTCACAATAGTGTTTTCTGTGACCGACATTAATTTATATGAAATATCGATTTTAGTATTTGCCAATGTAACGCTTGTTATAAACAAGACTAATAAGGGTAAAAGTGTTTTCATATAGCTTGGGGTTTTAGGGTTAAACCTTAATTTTAAATTTGTAAGAAATTTCTTTCTTGTTTTGGTTTTTTATCGTTGTAAAACATAAAATCAACGACAATATACAATAAATTATGTTAAAAACGTAACTTTTTTGCGCGGAAGATTGAAAATTATTTTTGTTTTAGCAGTATAAATCTTGAATACCCCCGTAATCACTGGAAGTTTTAGAAATAGAGATATTTTGTTTTTTTTAACAAATCTAACTTGAGTTTTATAATTCTATTGATTTTTACAGTATAAACGTAAAGTTTGTATGAACTAAATATTAAAGTTATACGTTCATTATAGTAATGATTAGTAATTAGGTACTTTATTAGGTCAGAGGATATAATGTAATCATCAAGCATGTTATGAAATACGGTAAAACCATAATTTAACTCAATTTTATCAGTAATGTTTGACAGTTGTCATTTTTTTTTGTACTTTTGTCGTAAAATAAATAGCCATGAGTGCAGTATCTCCTTTGGATTTTGATAGTTTTGAGAATAAAGGTTTATTACGATATCTAAATATAGATATTCCATTACGAAATATGTATGATTTTATTGAATTATCAAGAAATGGAATAGATAAAAAAGCATTGTTACATTTAGCCAAAACTATTGGTTTTGATCTCAAAGAATTAGCACATGTACTACATATGTCAGAACGTACTATCCAACGTTATGATTTGAATAAAAAATTAAGTACTGAGGCAAGTGCAAAGGCGTTACAATTAGCAAAACTTTATGCAAAAGGGGAAAATATTTTTGGAGACCTTATTCGTTTTAAGAATTGGATGGATCACCCAAGTGTTGCATTAGCTATGAAAAAACCAAAAGAACTTCTGGATACAACTTTTGGCTTTCAACTGCTTAATGAAGAATTAGTTAGAATCGAGCATGGAATCTTTGCATAATGCAAGTATATAGAATAGCAAAGCAAAAATACATTAAAGACCTTTCTGGAATTGGAGCAAAAACTGTAGGTGGAAGGTGGAATCCCAAAGGTATTGCGGTACTTTATACAAGTGCGTCTGTAGCTCTTTCGGCCTTAGAAGTATTAGCACATTTACCAGCTGCTTATTTCCCGGATGATATGGCAATTGCTACTATAACCATTCCTGATAAGCTGGTAACTACTATGCGTATAGAAACATTACCTGATAATTGGAATAAAATTCCTGTACCGATAGAAATTCAAAATTTTGCAGTTCCATGGATAACAGAGGAGAAATACTTAGGACTTAAGGTCCCTAGTATAATCATACCAAAAGAAGAAAACCTTCTCATCAATCCTTTGCATCCTAAATTTGGGGAAATAAAACTTGTGGACATAGAACCATTCTCTTTCGATACCAGATTGTTGAAATAAGAATTGTTTTTTTTTGAGAAGCTAACTGTTTTATTTTGAATTTATTACTTTTTATAAATCTTATTTTTTAGTTAAAACTCTATATAAAGAGTATTAACATCTATCATTTTCCATAAATTACGCGCTTAATATGCGTAACAAATTCTCAATTTATACGTCATATTGCAGATAACTAATCTTAATTTACTAATAGAATGAGTATAAAAATGAAAAATGTTTATTTTTTAGCTGCATTTATTTTCGCTTTTGTGAGTTGTAAAAACGAAACAAAAAAAGATGATAGCGAGAGTGAAGTGGTAGCAGAGGTAGAAAAAATCCCCGGGATAGTCCTAGAAAATATGGATACGACCGTGAGCCCTAAAGAAGATTTCTATAACTATGTTAATGGAAGTTGGATGAAAACCACCGAAATTCCGGCGGACAGAACAACTTGGGGAGGATTTGGAGTGCTTCGTAAGTCAACAGATAAAGATGTACTGGAAATTTTGGATAAAGCTAAGAAAAGCGGGAAATACGGTGGAGATACCGATCAAGCAAAAGCATTAGCCATTTTTGATACCAAATTAGACACGGTAACAAGGAATAAAGCAGGTCTTACACCATTACAGTCAGCACTTGATGATATTGCATCGATTAAGAATCTTAATGACTTACAAACTGTACTGGCCAAAAACCCATCAGTTTCGTCACCATTCATAGGATTAGGTGTACAAGCAGATTTAAATAACAGTGCTATGAATGCGGTTTATCTTGGAGCAAATGGATTGGGATTACCAGATCGAGATTACTACTTAGATCAAGATGGTAAATCAAAAGAAATTCGTGTAGAATATAAAAAGCATATTGTTAGAATGTTGCAAATGTTGGGAGATTCAGAGTCCGACGCTACTGCAGCAGCAGACAAGATACTTGATTTAGAAACTAAACTTGCAGAACCAAGACTAAATAAAGTTGAAAGTAGAGATGCTCGTAACTATAATAATCCAAGAACAATAGCAGAAGCTGATAAAATGTTAACTTCAATAGATGTTAATAAAATGCTTAGTGATCTTGGTGTAACTAAGAAATTTGATACCATAATAGTTGCTCAATTACGATACACTAAAGCTTTAGATGGTTTCTTAAAGGATACGTCTATCGAAGATTTAAAGACTTTGATCAGATGGGATACATTTAATAATGCAGCTGGTCGCTTGACAACAGATGTTGAAACTGCTAATTGGGAGTTTTATAGTAAATATTTAAGTGGTCAAAAAGAACAACGTCCAGCAGATGAGCGTGCGCTTGCTACTGTAAATAGAACAGTTGGAGAAGCTTTAGGACAACTATATGTGGATGAAAAATTCCCGCCAGAAGCTAAGGCCAAGGCCGAAAAAATGATTGCTAATGTAATTGAAGCATATAAAGCTCGTATCCAGAAATTGGATTGGATGAGTGATGAAACCAAGGCAAAAGGGATTGAAAAACTGAATAAGTTTACTGTTAAAATTGGATATCCTGATAAATGGGAAGATTATTCTAAAATGGAAGTATCTTCAGATAAAACTTATTTTGAGAATATGGCTGCTGTAGATAAGTGGGCAAGGGATAAGAATTTTGAGGATATAGGAGAACCTGTTGATAAAACAAAATGGGGAATGTCACCACAAACGGTGAACGCATATTTTAATCCACTTAATAACGAGATTGTGTTCCCTGCAGCGATTTTACAACCACCTTTTTATAACTACACTGCTGATGAAGCTGTTAATTATGGAGGTATCGGTGCGGTAATTGGTCATGAGATTTCACACGCTTTTGATGATTCTGGAGCTCGTTTTGATGCAGATGGAAACCTTAAAAATTGGTGGACAGAAGAAGATCTTAAGGCATTTACAAAAAGAGGAGATGCATTAGCAGAGCAATATAGTGCTATAGAAGTATTGGATAGTGTATTTATCAATGGAAAATTTACCCTTGGTGAAAATATAGGTGATTTAGGAGGTGTATTAGGAGCTTATGATGGATTACAAATGCACCTTGCTGAAAACGGAAGACCAGAAGATATTGATGGGTTTACGGCAGAGCAGCGTTTCTTTATGTCTTGGGCTACAGTATGGAGAACAAAAATGCGTGAAGATGCATTAAGAACAAGAATCAAAACTGATCCACATTCTCCAGGCTTTACAAGAGCAATTCAACCGTTGTTAAATGTTCAGGCATTCTACGATGCATTTGAGATAAAAGAAGGTGATAAAATGTATTTAGCGCCAGAGAAAAGAGTTCAAATCTGGTAATACGTTTATTTATAATAGTTATATAATAAGACCCTGCTATCTGGCAGGGTTTTTTTATTCAATCTTCTTTAATTTCATTCATTAAAAGAAAAGCCTTGTTTACATATTCTTTTTCTAGAAACAAAGTAAAATAATTTGAAGTAGAAATAACCTCAAAAACAGGAATGCCTTCATATGCTAAGAGTTTAAAAATGTAAAAGTATAGTCCAATGGATTTAGAATTATCTTCAGGTAAGGCAATAGAAATAGAAGATAAATTATCTGCAACAGAGATACAGGTTTCAGCTTTAAAATGCTTTTCTACAATACTTTTAAGTGAAGATGTTACTAAAATATTACTCTCCTGGAAGTTGCTGGAATAAGTGAAATATGCTTTAGCTTCGTTTTTTACACTTTCTAAGAGATTACTCTGACTTGATAATATAGTGTTAGAATTTAAAAAGGTATATTCTGTTATTCCAGACCTTACTACAATATCTCCAAGGTTCCTCAAATTGTCAATATGCTTAATACGTCTGGGATGATAGCGCCTTAATGCCATTACAATAGATCCTGGTTTAACAGGTTTTTTCATAACTTTTTCTACTCTTGGCAATAAATCAATGGCCAAAGAACTAAAGTTTATAATATCTCTTGATAGAGCGTCCTCAAGAAAGGGTTGATGTCTAAGTATATTGTGTACGCAATCAGTAATTGTTTTCATTGTTATATATTTAACATTCTGTGCAAATTTATGCTTTTTCTTTTAAAATATTTATTATCTGTTCGTTATTAACTAATTATGCAACGTTAAAAAACAGTAAAAGTAAGATTGATGAAAATTTTAAAGTTTGGAGGAACTTCTGTAGGATCTGTTGAAAATCTAAATAGAGTTAAAGAAATTTTGACTTCTGATCAAGAAGATAAAATTGTAGTTTGTTCTGCAATGTCTGGAGTTACTGATCAATTGATTAGATTGGTAGAAAGTATAAAATTTAAAGATACAGATGCTATAACAAGAAATTTACATCGACTTGAGAGTAAACATAGTGATGTTATTGATGAGTTAATTGAAAACCAGGAAGTAAAAAATACACTTAAAGATGGTTTATCATCTATGATAACAGAAATGTTTGAGATATCTAGTCAAGATTATTCTGAAATTATTAATTCTAGGATTATTACATATGGAGAGACATTATTAACGTATATATTTTCTGGATTTTTAAATACTGTTGATGTGCCCAATGTACTTTTAGATGCCAAAGAATTTATGTATGTTGATTCTGTAGATAACCCCAATCTTGAGAAGGTTTCAAAAAAATTGAACAGGATATTAGAAAATAATATTCAATCTTCAATATATATTACTCAGGGATTTGTTTGTAGAAATACTAAAGAAGAGATTAGTCATTTAAAAAGAGGAGGTAGTGATTATACTGCTACAATTATTGGAGGAGCTATAAACGCTTCTGAGATACAAATTTGGACAGATATAGATGGCCTGCATAATAATGATCCAAGATATGTGGATGAAACGCATCCAATATCTCACCTTACATATAACGAAGCTGCAGAGTTAGCATATTTTGGAGCAAAAATTCTTCACCCACAAACTGTTTCTCCTGTAGTAGATAAAGATATCCCTGTATTATTAAAAAATACTTTTGATCCAGAAGCCTCAGGAACAGTAATTTCTAATAAGACATATAGAAAAGGATTGAAAGCAATTTCTGCAAAGGATGGAATTACCGCGATTAAAATAAAGTCTAATCGAATGCTAATGGCGCATGGTTATCTTAGAAGGATTTTCGAAGTATTCGATAATTATCATACATCTATTGATATGATTACAACTTCAGAAATCGCCATATCATTAACTATTGATGATACTACCAATTTAGATAAGATTGTAAAAGAAATAGAAAACTATGCAGAAATAACAGTAGAACAGGATCATAGTATTATATGTATTGTTGGAGAATCTGTTATTAATGATAAGAATTCATATAAACTTTTTGAAATATTAAATTTTATTCCGGTTCGTATGGTTTCTTATGGAGGAAGTAATAATAATATATCTATTCTGGTAGATACAAAAGATAAAATTCCAACATTAAGATTTTTAAATGAAAAACTGTTTCAGGTTAAAGAAGAGGCAGTAGTATAATTGTTTGTTATGTAATTTGTACATAAATAAGTAGGGCATGAGCTTTGATATCATACGTAATATATATCTTAACAAAGTGTAAGCCCTACTTTATTAGTTTATAATAGATTGCTAATCATTATACAAAAAAAGATATAAGTTATCAACAAGAAAAAAGTCCTAGATCTTCAACTTTCTATATATACAGGACTACTAGATAGTGTTTTTAAATTATACTTGTTTATTTAAAATCATATTCCAGAAACTATGGAAGATACTCGAAAGAAGAAAGAGGAGATTATGAATTTTTTATAATTCAACTATTTTCTTCTTTTTTAAATAATTAACATTATTTAACAGTGAAGGGTGTTTTTTAGCTTTTCAAAATATGTATTTTTAGAAAAAAGTAAGAAATCTCTGTTAATTCATTACAATTATCTAAATCCTGGGTTTAATTTAACTATCTAAACTATAGATATTCCTTTTATAGTTATTGGGCTAAAAGTTATTGTGGTTTTAAAAGAGTCTAACTAATCAAAACTGCATGAAAATACGGCTACTATTTTTTTCCTCACTTTTTTGTTTCATATCCTATGGTCAGTTACTCAATAAAAATAATCCAGACTACTATAATTGGTTTGATACATTTATAGGTATAGAGAATACAGGACTATATAATGGTGTATTATACACAGAAAAATATAATCTTATACATAAAAAACATCAATTTTTTAATTCATCTGATTTTATTCCGGGATCAGTTTCGTATGAAGGTAAGGAATACTATGGATTGATGATAAAATATAATATTTATGAAGATAAGGTACTTATTAAATTGTCAAATAAATTTGGAGTAAGAACTTTACAGCTTATTTCCAGTAATGTGGATAATTTTAGTATTGGTGATCATAAATTTGTTAATATTCGTTCTGGAATAAGTACTACAAAAGAATCTGGATTCTATGAAGTTCTAACAAGTAATGATCGTTTTGTTTTTTATAAGAAACATCATAAAATTAAGAAAGAGCTCTTTAAAGAAGACCGGTTGTTATATGATTTTTTAGATAGAGAATCATATTTTCTTTTTTATAACGATAGTTACTATTTAATACGTACAAAAAGCGAATTAAACAGAGTTTTTCCAGAACTCAAGAAAGACATCACTACTTTTTATAACGCTAATAAGACAGTACGTAAATCAAATTCAGATATGTTTTGGATACTTCTAATGAAAAAAATCCATTCACTGATTTCTAACAATAATAATAGTATAAAAGAATGAGGTTTTTAATACGAATTATATTCTTTTTCGGGCTTACCGTTATATACGCACAAGATAATCAACCTAAGGTGTCATTGTCATTCGATAACGTTAATCTCAAAAATGCATTTAGTCAAATAGAAGAAGTAACAAATTATCGTTTTTATTATGTCGATGCTTGGTTAGGAGATAAAATTGTTTCTGGTAAGTATGAAAATACTCCGCTTAATGAAGTTTTAGAAGATATCTTTAAAGACACCATTTTGAACTTTTTTATTTCTAATAAAAAAGGGATTATAATAACTCGTAATAGTGTTATTTATGATGAATTACCTAAGGGGTTTTTTGGAAATGAAAAAAAAGAAACTGTTGATAGTGGAGAAGAAATAAAGGTGAATCCGGTTTTTCAGATAAAAGATGGTATTTCAAAAAAGAGAAGAGCACAAACTATTCGAATAGGAAGAGAAAATAAAAATAGTGATCGATCTAGTTTTACTCTAGAAGGATATGCTATAAATGCTAGAACAGGTGCTCCAGTGTCTAACCTCTCGATTATTGTAAAAAATAAAAATACAGGAACCGATACAGATAAAAATGGATACTATGAGATAGAACTCTCTCCAGGTCTCAATATTTTAGAAACAAGTGCTATGGGAGTTGCAAGTCAAACTAAAAGGATTATTATTTATAATGACGGTGAGTTGGATTTTAATCTCGAAGAAAGTTTAGAAGTTCTTGATGAAGTAATTATAGAATCAAATGTCAATGAAAATGTTAAAAGTGCAATAACAGGAGCAGAGAAAGTTGATGTAGAAGAATCAAAGAATATACCATTGGTACTTGGAGAACGTGATGTTTTAAAAGTAGCTACTACATTACCAGGAGTTACTACTGCTGGCGAAGGAGCCGTTGGATTTAATGTTAGAGGGGGTAAATCAGATCAGAATCTAATCTTACTAGATGACGCAGTGGTTTATAATCCTCAACATTTTTTCGGAGTATTTTCTGCATTAAACCCATTTACTCTTGGTGAAGTTAATATTTATAAAGGGAGTATACCAGCAGAATACGGAGGTCGATTATCTTCTGTATTTGATATCAAAACAAGAGATAGTGATGCTAAGGAGTTTAAAGGAGAGGCCTCTATAGGTCCTGTTACCGGTAATGTAGTATTAGAAACACCAGTGTTTAAAGATAAGTCTGCACTTATGGTTGGAGGAAGAGTAGCTTATGCGAATTGGATTTTAAGATCTCTGGATGAAGAAAATCTACAAAATAGTGAGGCATCATTTTATGATGTTGTGGCAAAATATAATCATAAATTCAATGAGAATAATAAAATTAGCGCAACAGGCTATTTTAGTAGAGATGACTTTAGTATTACTTCTGATTCATTGTATATCTATAAAAACAGAGCATTATCTCTTAACTGGGAGCATAAGTTTAATGAGAAGAATAGAGGTAATTTAATAGTAGTAAATAGTGCTTATGAATTTGATATAGAGTTTGATGGAGATACAAATGGTGATTTTAAACTAGGGAATAGTATTGAAGAAACCGAATTAAAATTAAAAATGAAATACTTGTATAGTGATCGATTAAAGTTTGATTATGGTATTTCAAGTAAGTTATATGCATTGCGACCAGGAAATAAAAAACCGGATGGTGCAGAATCTATTGTAACACCTGTAAACGTTCCAAAAGAAAGAGGTTTAGAATCAGCTGCTTTTCTTTCTGGAAAGTTTGATGTAACCAAAAAATTATTATTGGATGCAGGGATTAGATTTTCTGTGTTTAATACATTGGGAGAATCATCACAGCGAATATATCAAGAAGGATTACCTAAAAATGATGGAACTCTAATTGAAACAAGAGAATTTGATAAAAATGAAGTAGTCGAAACATATGGAGGACCAGAACTTAGATTGTCTGCGAGATATTTGATATTACCAGATTTTTCGGTCAAAGCAAGCTACAATAACACAATACAATATATACATAGATTATCTAATAATACCACAGCCTCTCCAATAGATACATGGAAACTTTCAGATTTAAATATAGAACCGCAAAGGGCAAATCAATATTCTATCGGGCTATATAAAAACTTTAATCAGAATGCTTATGAGCTAAGTCTAGAAGGGTTTTATAAAAGATTGGATAAGATTTTAGATTTTAAAACAGGTGCACAAACATTACTAAATCAAAATATAGAAACCGAAGTTTTACAAGGGGATGGAAAATCATATGGTGCAGAATTTTTAATAAGAAAAAACAAAGGAAAGTTTAATGGATGGTTAGCATATACTTATTCACGTTCTTTTATTAAGTTGGATAGTCCATTTAGAGAAGAACAAGTAAATGATGGAGATTTTTTTCCTTCAAATTTTGATAGGCCTCATGATATTAGTATGGTTACTAATTATAAATTTACAAGAAGATTTAGTCTATCTGCAAACTTTGTATACCAGACAGGGAGACCTGTAACTTTTCCTATAGGGAATTTTAATTTTAATAATTCTGAATTTGTAGTGTACAGTGATCGTAATAAATTTAGAATACCAGATTTTTATCGATTAGATATTGGTTTTAATGTTGAAGGCAATCACAAAAAGGGAAAAGTGGCCCATAGTTTTTGGACAATTTCTATATATAATGTATTGGGAAGAAATAATCCTTTCTCTGTCTTTTTTGTTACGGATGAGGGTGAGATTAAAGGATTACAAAGTTCAATTTTTTCGGTACCCGTGCCGTCAATTACTTATAGTTTTAAATTTTGATGAGGTATTCTATATTATAGCTATGAAATACTATAAGAAATATTATATGTTATTTGTAATCATGATCATATTTTCTGCTGTAAATTGTACTGAAGAATTTGAACCCAAAACAGAAATTTTTGAAAGTCTTTTGGTAATTGAAGGAAACATTACAGATGAGTTAAAACGACATGAAATTTTGTTGTCAAAAACATTTCGTTTTGAAGAAGAAAATAGTTCTTTAGGAGAAAGTAATGCTGAAGTTATGGTTGTTGATAATAAAGGAAACGAATTTATTTTTGAAGAAACTACTCCTGGGGTATATAGGTCTATATCTCCTTTTCAAGCTGTTTCTGGTCGAGAATATACGCTATCAATACGAACTAATGATGAGAAGTCCTATATTTCCAGCCCAATGATATTACCAGTGAAAAATGAAATAGATAATCTTTATGTAGAACGTATGACTAATGATGAAGGATTAGAAGGAGTTGGTATTTTTGTGGATAATTTCGATCCAAGCGGTAATGCTTCTTTTTATAGATACGAATTTGAAGAAACATATAGATTTAATGCACCTAGTTTTAATGACGAGGATATTGTTTTGGATTCTGAAGATCCTTTTGTTATTGATTTTGTTCCAAGACCTCAAAATAAGAGAACTTGTTATAAAACCGATGTTTCTCAGGGGATTATAATTACCAAGACCGAAGATTTTGATGAAAATAGAGTGTCTAAGTTTTTAGTTAGATTTATCGGGGTGGATGATTACAGAAATAGTGATAGATACTCTATTTTGGTGCATCAATTTGTTCAATCTAGAGAAGCGCATTCATTTTATGAAAATGTTAAAAGCTTTTCTAGTTCAGTAACTTTGTTTTCTCAAACTCAACCAGGATTTATTGAAGGAAATATTAATTCAGTCGATAACTCTGATGAAAATGTGTTGGGTTTTTTTCAGGTTACATCAACCACTACAAAACGCATATTTTTTAATTATAGGGACTTTTTCCCAACAGAGCCTATCCCTCCATTCTTTGTAGGATGTGAATCATTTGCGCCTATTATAGTTCCAATTCCAGTAGCTCTAATTAATGAGTTAAATGCGGATAGGTATTTATTTGATGGAGAAACAGGGGTAAATAATATTTTTGAAGGGCCTTATTTATTAGTGCCCAAGATATGTGGAGATTGTACCGTTTTGGGAACTAATAAAAGACCAGATTTTTGGGAAGATTAATAACATGAATTTAAAAAATAGAATACATCGTTTTTTTCTAGGATTAGTAGTCATTTGTTTAACAAATTGTACAGAAGAATTTGTACCTAAAACCGAAACTTTTGAAAGCCTTTTGGTAATAGAAGGAAACATTACGAATGAATTAAAACAGCATAAAATTCAATTATCAAAAACATTTCGTTTTGAGGATGAAAGTGGAACATTTGGAGAAAGTAATGCAGAGGTAATAGTTGTTGATAGTGATCAAAATGAATATGTTTTTGAAGAAACTGACTCAGGGGTATATATATCTACGACATCTTTTCAAGCAATTTCTGGGCTAGAATATACATTATCGATACGCACAAGCGATGGGAAATCATATGTCTCTGATCCTGTTGTTTTACCGGCAGAAACAGAAATAGATAACCTTTATGCAGAACGTATGACTAATGATGATGGGTTAGAAGGAGTAGGTATTTTTGTAGATAGTTTTGATGCTACAGGGAACGCTTCGTTTTATCGGTATGAGTATGCCGAGACATATAGATTTGTTGCGCCGTCGTTTTCTTTTATTGATCTCGAAGTGATTTCAGAAGATCCTTTTGTGGTTGATTTTACACCAAGACCAATCGAAAAAAGAACATGTTATAAAACTGATCTTTCAACAGATATAATTCTGGCAAAGACTGAAGGACTTAATGAAAATCGAATTTCTCGTTTTTTGGTTCATTTTGTAGGAACAGATGATTATAGTATTAGTGATCGTTATTCTATACAGGTTAATCAATTTGTACAGTCCAGAGAAGCTCAGGTGTTTTATGAAACGATAGAAGACTTTTCTGGTTCAGAAACCTTGTTTTCGCAAATACAACCAGGGTTTATAGCAGGTAATATCGAAGCTATTGAAAATCCTGACGAAAATGTACTTGGGTTTTTTCAAGTATCATCAGTATCATCAAAACGTATATTTTTTAATTATAGAGATTTTTTTGTAGTAGAGGATCTACCACCATATTTTTTTAGTTGTGAAGGTATTGCTCCGCCAATTATGCCTTCTCCAGGCATTTTTACGAACACATTTAATACAGGACTTTTTTTATTTTTAGAAGAAACAGGATCAAATGATGTAGAAACTGGACCATATCTTATTGTTCCTAAAGAATGTGGTGATTGCACAGAGGTAGGAAGTAGTGAAGTACCAGAGTTTTGGGAGAACTAATATAATGAAAACGAATAATAATACATATCGTATACTTTTAGGAATGCTCATCTTGTTTTGTATAACAAATTGTACAGAAGAGTTTAAACTACAAACAGAGACTTTTGAAGATATTATTGTTATCGAAGCTATTATTACAGATGAGTTAAAACACCAAGTGGTTAAGTTGTCAAAAACCTTTCGGTTTGAAGATGATAATCTATCAGGAGAAAAGGATGCCGAAGTGAAGATTAATGATAGTGAAGGGAGTGAGTATCTCTTTCAGGAAACAGATTTAGGGGTGTATACATCAGTATTGCCTTTTCAGGCATTATCTGATAGAGAGTATACTTTATCAATTCAAACCAATGACGGTAAATCATATATATCTGATTCGGTAGAATTAACACCAAAAACAAGTATAGACAAACTATATGCTGAGCGAATTATTAATGAAAAAGGTAAAGAAGGAATAGGGATTTTTGTGGATAGTTTTGATGCAACAGGTAATGCGTCTTTTTACAGATATGAATTCGAAGAAACATTTAGATTTGTAGCTCCAGAATTTAATGATTTTGATTTGATTTTACTTTCTGATAATCCATTAACAGTGGATTTCGTTAGACGACCTTTAGAAAAAAGAGTATGCTATAAAACAAACCCTGCTTTAGATATTTTAATTACAAAAACTGAAGATTTTGATGAAAATAGAGTGTCAAAATTTTTGGTTCGTTTTATTGGTATCGATGATTATACAATAAGTGATCGCTATTCAATTCTAGTACATCAGTTTGTGCAGTCGAGAGAAACATATGAGTTTTATCAAACATTGAAAGAATTTTCTAATTCTATAACCTTGTTTTCTCAAACACAACCTGGATTTATTGTAGGTAATATCAAATCGCTTTCTAATGAAAAAGAAAATGTTTTAGGGCTTTTTCAGGTTTCTTCAATATCATCAAAACGTATTTTTTTTAATTATAGAGACTTTTTTCCAAAAGAAGACTTACCTCCTTATTTTGAAGATTGTAATATTGGTGCGCCACGTATAAATGGATTTTCTAGTATAATAAGGTCGGGATTGTTTTTGTTTGCTGGTCTTAATGATGACCCAGAACAAGGAGGTCCATATAAGTTAGTAGAAAAGGAGTGTGGTGATTGTACAGAGATAGGTAATAGTGAAATCCCAGAATTTTGGGAAAATTAATTATGAAAATTATGAATAGACATAGTATGAAATTAGTGGTGATCTTTCTTTTATTTTATTCATTGGTTAATTCTCAATCAAATACTGAAGATAAATTACAATCTATAGACTATAAGGATATACCTCAAGAAAAAGTTTATATACATTACAATTCATCATTATTATTCACAGGAGAATATTTATACTATAGTTTATACTGTATTAATGCTAAGCTTAACCTCTTGAGTGATTTGAGTAAAATTGCATATGTGGAGTTAGTAGGAGAGGATAAAAAAAGTATTTTCCAACATAAAATAAATTTGAATAAAGGAGTAGGGCAAGGAGATTTTTTCCTTCCAGTTACTATTCCTTCTGGGAATTATAAACTTGTAGGATACACGCAATGGATGAATAACGGGGTTAAGAATAATTTTTTTCAAGGAGATATTAGTGTCATAAATCCTTATCAAGGTAATCAAAAAAACATTTTAGAGACTTCAGATAAGAAAGAGATAAATAGTGATTCGGATCTGATTCAAAATGATAATACTAATGTAAAACTGATTCTGAATAAGAAAAAATTTACTAAAAGGAGTAAGGTTCAATTAACCATAAAAGATATAAGAAGCAATCTTGGGTATGGAAATTATTCAATATCAGTTAAAAAGAAGGATACATCCTTTCAAGAAGCATCAAGATATAGCGCCAAAACATTTTTTTCTCTGTATGAATCACAACAAAGTGGTAGTCCTAAAAAAATTGTTCCACCAGAACTTAGAGGAGAGCTTATATCGGGAAAGATTACTCCTGTAGATTCGGGAACTTTAGTATCTAATAAGAAAGTAGCTATATCAATACCTGGTGAGAATTATGAATTAAAAATAGCAGAAGCAGATGGGGACGGAGTGTTTTATTTTAATGTAGACAAGGCCCACATTGAGCAGGATGCCTTAGTTCAGGTATTAGGCGATAAAGAGAAATTCAGAATAACCTTGGATGATCCTAAATCCCCTGATTATTCTGATCTTGTATTTAATAAATTTTCATTGTCTTCAGAATCTAAATCATCCGTTTTGGAACGCAGTGTGTATAATCAAATACGCAATGGATACTTCTCTGTTAAACCTGATACACTGGCTTTAAATGATGATAAGTCTCGTTTTTATGGAGATATTGCACAGGTTTTTAATTTAGATGATTACACAAGATTCCCTACAATAAGAGAAACTTTGGTAGAAATTGTAAATAATGCATGGATTAAAAAGATTGATGAAGAGCAATATGTTTTTCAGGTTCGTGGCTATGAATCTTCTTCAAATTATGCATTTCTACCACTCGTTATTATTGATGGCGTCATAATTCAGGATCATAGTACTATAGTGGATTATAATGCAAACAAAATTAAAAGTATTAAACTTATAAGAGATTTGTATTTTCTAAATTCACAAATGTTTCAAGGAGTGATAGATATAGAAACAATAGATGGGGATTATTATAAATCATTTAGAAGTGAAGGGGTGTATAGCTTGACTTTATCAAAACCATTGCCTATAAAAAAATATTATCACGAACAATATGATGAAGCTACAAAGTCTACAACAGATCATATTCCGGATTATAGACATCAATTACTGTGGATACCCAACCTTAAATTTGATGCTAAAGAGATGGTAATTGACTTTTTTACATCAGACAATGTTGGGCAATATGAAATCTCACTAGAAGGATTTACAGATAAAGGAAAACCAGTCTCTATTCGAGAAATATTGATAGTCGAATAATTTATTTTACCATTCTATATTTCGGAATACAAAAATCTAGTTTCATTTTTTGAAACTCATTCTGATTATGTTTGCATGTATGAAAAAAGGAATATATGCTGACAAAGGTCTTTGGTAGTGCTGTTTTTGGTGTTGAAGCAACATCAATAACTGTAGAAGTAAATATTGATAAAGGGATTGGGTATCATTTGGTAGGGTTGCCTGATAATGCGATAAAGGAAAGTAGTTATCGTATCGCAGCTGCTTTACAAAATAACGGTTACAAATTACCAGGAAAGAAAATTACTATCAATATGGCGCCTGCAGATTTAAGAAAAGAAGGATCTGCATATGATCTTACTTTGGCATTAGGAATCCTTGCTGCAAGCTCACAAATCAAAGGAGATACTGTTTCTGATTATCTAATTATGGGGGAACTTTCTCTAGATGGAAGTCTGCAACCGATAAAAGGAGCTCTTCCAATAGCAATTAAGGCCAGAGAAGAAGGTTTTAAAGGTTTTATACTTCCAAAACAAAATGCTAAAGAGGCTGCAATTGTAGATCATCTAGAGGTGTATGGTGTTGATAATATTAAAGAAGTAATTGATTATTTTGATGATAAAGGACAATTAGAACAAACTATCGTTGACACTAGGGAAGAATTTTATTCAGCGCTTGCTAATCCCGAATTTGATTTTGCCGATGTAAAAGGGCAAGAAAGTATAAAACGTTGTATGGAAATTGCGGCCGCGGGAGGTCATAATATTATATTGGTAGGTCCTCCGGGTAGTGGAAAAACGATGTTAAGTAAGAGGTTACCAAGTATTCTTCCGCCTATGTCTTTGCAAGAAGCATTAGAAACGACCAAAATTCATAGTGTCGTTGGGCGTATTAAAGATAATGTTGGATTAATGGCACAACGACCATTTAGAAGTCCACATCACACGATTTCAAATGTAGCTTTAGTTGGAGGAGGAAGTTATCCCCAACCAGGAGAAATATCCCTATCACATAATGGAGTTTTATTTCTGGATGAGTTGCCAGAATTTAAAAGAGAAGTGTTAGAGGTAATGCGTCAACCTTTAGAAGACAGAGAAGTAACAATTTCGAGAGCAAAATTTACAGTCACTTATCCATCTAGTTTTATGTTAGTGGCGAGCATGAATCCGAGTCCGGGAGGTTATTTTAATGATCCTGACGCGCCTGTAGTCTCTTCTCCTGCAGAAATGCAACGTTATCTAAGTAAGGTTTCCGGGCCTTTATTAGATAGAATTGATATTCATATTGAAGTTACTCCGGTTCCATTTGATAAACTTAGCGAAGAAAGAAGAGGAGAGCCTAGTGTCGATATTCGGAAACGAGTGATTGTAGCAAGAGATATTCAGACCAAGCGATTTGAAAAGTTACAGAGTATTCATTACAATGCACAAATGGGAGTAAAACAAATACGAGAATTTTGTGCACTTGATAAAAATTCAAAAGAATTACTGAAAACAGCAATGGAAAGGTTAAATCTATCAGCAAGAGCTTATGATCGTATTCTAAAAGTTTCAAGAACTATTGCAGACCTTGAAGGTTCTAAGGATATAAAAGGAAATCATATTTCTGAAGCCATACAATACAGAAGCCTGGATCGGGATGGTTGGTTAGGCTAGTTTAATAAGTCCAATAATGGGGTATTCGATAACTTATAAACTATTTGTGGTTCTTATCAACAATCCATTTACTATCCCTTCTGAAATCAATATTTTTAGGAAAACAGACATTGAACTTTTAAATATTGACTATGAATCGAATACTTTTTTTGATTTTAATACTAGCTTTCATAAGTTGTAATAAAGATGCTGAAAATCAGAAGAAATTATCAGAAGATAAAGCAGCTCAAAATCAGCAAGAACATCCAATTCAAAAACCTTTGCAACTTACATTAGCCAATGCTAATTCGTTGGCAGAATTACCATTAGCGTGTTTACAAATTGAATATCCTAACAAGCTTAATCAAACACTGGGAGGAAAAGAAAATATTGGAGAGCCTAAAGAATTGCATCCTACATTTTATGGTTGCTTTGACTGGCATTCTTCTGTTCATGGTCATTGGTCATTGGTGAAGCTTTTAAAAACCTTTCCCGATCTCGAAAAAAGAGAAGAAGCTATAAACAAATTGCGCCAAAATATTTCAAAAAATAATATAGCAATAGAAGTTAAATATTTTGAAGAGAAACATAATAAATCTTATGAGAGAACTTATGGTTGGGCTTGGTTGCTTAAACTAGCAGAAGAATTGCATACCTGGGATGATCCAATAGCAAGGGAGTTGGAGGAAAATTTAGAACCTTTAACAATTATGATTGTTCAAAAATACATTGATTTCTTGCCAAAACTTAATTATCCTATTAGAGTGGGAGAGCATACCAATACAGCATTCGGATTATCATTTGCTTGGGACTATGCGAATACGGTTAATCATCAAAAATTAAAGGAAAGTATTGAAGGTAAAGCAAAGGAGTTCTATCAGAATGATCAGAACTGCCCTATCGGATGGGAACCAAGTGGCTATGATTTTTTGTCTCCTTGTTTTGAAGAAATTGACCTAATGAGAAGAATACTTAATAAAAAAGAATTTGATCATTGGATTTCTGCTTTCATGCCTCAACTAAAAAATAAAAACTACACAATAGAAGTGGGTAAAGTATCTGATCGTACTGATGGTAAACTAGTACATTTAGATGGGCTCAATTTTAGTAGAGCCTGGGTGCTATATGGATTAGCAAAACAATACGAGGACTATGCGCATCTTTTTTCGGTAGCAAATACGCACATCAACTATTCATTACCCAATCTGGTTGGAGATAGTTATGAAGGAGGGCATTGGTTAGGGTCATTTGCGATATACACCTTAGATATAAATACAAAATAAATGATTAAAAATAGGTGAACGCATGAAAAAGTGGTTTTCTAATATTGGTCCGGGGACTTTGGTTACAGCAGCATTTATTGGTCCGGGTACAGTCACAGTATGCACAATAGCAGGAGTGAAGTTTGGGTATACATTATTATGGGCTTTGGGACTTTCTATTATAGCTTGTATGGTATTGCAAGAAATGGCAGCAAGGCTAGGTGTGGTAACTCAAAATGGACTTAGTGAAGTGCTTAAATCTCAGTTTGATAATAAAATTGTAAAATCAATACTTCTGGGTATTATTATTTCTGCAATTTTTATTGGTAATGCTGCCTATGAAGCAGGCAATATAAGTGGTGGTGTCTTAGGGTTATCAACAATCATTGAATCGCCAAATATAAGCTTGGGAGGGTTCGCTTTTAACTATTTGAGTTGGATAATTGGAGTATTGGCATTTGTGGTTTTGTACATAGGTAATTATAAAATACTAGAAAGAAGTTTGATAGTGTTAGTACTTTTTATGAGTTTGGCTTTTATTATTACTGCTATTGTGACCAAACCAGATATTTCTTTAGTTGTTAAAGGGTTTGTTCCCGATTTTTCTTCAGAAAAACTATTTACAGTTATTGGGTTAGTGGGTACTACAGTCGTTCCTTATAATCTGTTTCTTCATGCTTCAGTGGTAAAAGAAAAATGGAATACTCCAGAAGAACTACCATTAGCAAGAAAAGATACCATTATTGCTATTTCGGCTGGTGGGTTAGTGTCTATGGCTATTATTATTGCGGGTGCTGCAATACTTAGTAACGAAGTAAATAATGCAGCTGATTTAGCAAAAAGCCTGGAACCTGTTTTTGGACCTGCAGCAAAATATGTACTTTCTTTAGGGCTTTTTGCAGCAGGAATTACCTCGGCTATAACTGCTCCTTTAGCAGCTGCATATGTAGTAAAAGGATGTTTAGGATGGCAAGGAGGATTAAAGAGTAAACAATTTAGATCAGTTTGGATGTTTATACTTTTTCTTGGTGTAGTATTTTCATCTCTAGGGATAAAACCAATTAAGATTATACAATTTGCACAAGTGGCAAACGGACTCCTTTTACCTGTAATTGCAGGCTTCCTTTTATGGGTTATGAACAAGAAAAATATTTTAGGAAAATACACTAATTCTAAGGTGCAAAATGCTATTGGTTTTTTGATTGTATTGATTGCCGCTTTTTTAGGATGTAGAAGTATTTGGAAGGTAGTAATTAATTTGTAGGATTTATTTTTATTTTTTGTAGGAATATGAAAGAAATAATTTTTAATGCAGATGTTGGAGAAGGAGCTGGTTTTGATGCTCAGATAATGCCATTTATATCTTGGTGTAATATTGCATGTGGGAGTCATGCAGGTGATCAAGAAGAGATCCAGAAAACTATCCGGTTAGCAAGTGCACATAAAGTAAAGATTGGAGCACATCCATCATATCCCGATCGAGAAAATTTTGGAAGAGTTAAGATGGCCTTGGCATATGATGATTTAGTGAAAACAATTGTTGCTCAAATAGAAGAAGTTAAATTTTACGTTGACAAAAAAGGAGAGGAGTTGCATCATGTAAAGCCACATGGAGCGCTTTATAATGAAGTAGTCAAAAATGAAGAGGTAGCTTCTGCAGTACTTGAAGCAATAAATAATATCGATAAAAGTTTGTTTATAATAACGTCAAAAAATTCTAAATTATCGTATCTTGTGAAAGATAAATTTAGATTAAAATTTGAAGTTTTTGCAGATCGAAATTATAATGACGATTTGACTTTGGTTTCTCGTTTAGAAAATGAAGCTGTTCTTACAGATGTAAAACAAGTTTTTGAACATGTAAAAAGAATGGTTTTAGAAGATGAGGTGAGAACGAAAAAAGGAGAGGAGTTGCCAATTTTTTTTGATACGATTTGTGTACATGGAGATAATCCAAAATCGGTTGATATTTTAAAATATTTACATCAGGAATTTTTGAAATTGAACATAAGTATAGGATAAATTCATGAGTTACGAATTAAGATATTGGCAGTATTCTGAAAAGGCTATTTTAATCGAATGGCCTTCAGTAATTGACAAAAATGTCCTTTATGACCTTCTTTTTTATAAAAAATCAATTGAATCTTTTTATGGTAAACTAATTGTTGAGGTAATTTCTGGATATAACTCGTTGTTAATTTACTATGTGTCTACTATAGAGAAATTCTATGATACCGTTTTTGAACTAAAAACCTTGTATTCATCTAATGTGTTACCAGGACAACAAGAAAATCGACTGTGGAAAATCCCGGTATGTTATTCCCCTGCTCTGGCACCTGATTTGAACACGTTTGCAAAAAATAAATCATTGTCTGTAGATGAAATAATTGCGTTGCATACTGCTCCTCGTTATACTATTTTCTTTATAGGTTTTTTACCTGGATTTTTATATTTGGGTGGTCTTGATTCAAAGCTTCATTTGCCTCGAAAAAACACACCTTCCTTAGAGGTGAAAAAAGGATCGGTAGCTATAGGTGGAAATCAAACCGGAATTTATCCGGTTACAAGTCCTGGTGGTTGGCATGTGATAGGTATGTGTCCTTTTGATTTTTTTAATCCAAATGCTAAAGAGTTTACTGTTTTTGAACCTGGCGATACTATTCAGTTTATGTCGATAAAAGAATATGAATATAACGATATCAGATCAAAGTGTGAAAAAGATAGTTTCTTACTTAAACCGATCATGAGATGACTGGAGGAGTTAAAATTCTTAAAGCAGGTTTTTTTACTACTATTCAGGATGGAGGTCGTTTTGGGTTTTCAAAATATGGTGTTCCCAGAAGTGGGGCTATGGATAAATTATCATATGGATTAGCAAATTCATTGTTGGGGAATGATAAAAATTCGGCATGTATAGAATGGACTTTCCAACCTCCAGTTTTACATTTTTTTGAAAATACAGAAATTGTTTTAACAGGGGCTGAAGCGGATGCCTTTTTAAATGATCTGAAAATTGATATGTATAAAAAAATTCGCATTGTTAAAGATGATATTTTAAAATTTAAATCATGTAGGAAAGGCGTGTATGGTTATGTAGGAATAAGTAAAGGTTTTTCTACTCCAATGATTTTAAAAAGCAAATCATTTTATAAATCAATTACCTCTGATTATCGATTAGAAAATGATGCTATTTTGCCATATAAAATCAACAATATTTTTGAGCGTCAATTGTCTACTATTTCTATTCCAATATTGTTCGATAGTACCCAAAAATTAGAAGTGTACAAGGGACCAGAATTTGATCATTTATCAAAAGATCAACAGTCGTTTTTATTTGATAATTCGTTTACCATTTCGAATACAATAAATAGAATGGCAATTCAATTAGAAGAGAAATTATATAATGATTTACCATCGATGTTAACTTCTCCGGTTTTACCGGGTACAGTTCAATTGACTCCATCGGGGACTTTGATAATTTTGATGAGAGATTGTCAAACCACGGGAGGATATCCAAGAGTTTTACAATTAAGTGAAATGTCAATCAATATAATTGCACAAAAAAGAATGAAAGAAAGATGTAGTTTTAAGTTGATATAACAATACCGTTAAGTATGATAAAATCAAAATTGTCATACTGAGCCCTTGGACAAGCTCAGGACAGGCATTGTCAAAGTGTAGTTTCAAAGTGATAAGGTAATTTTTTCATTTCCTATTTGCCTATATGTTTAATTAGTTGTTTTTAGTATGATGAACGAGTATTCATTGTTTTTTGTCATTCCAGTGTAGGCTGGAGTCAATTTTTGGTAGTACATGTATTAAGTAGATTCCATTTTTCAACGGAATGAAAAATCAACTTATTTCTATATTAATGAAATTCGTTTTTTTGAATCTTATTTAACTGAGAATTAAATATTGTAAGTTAAACTAATTTTGTTTTTTCAACAGAGTCTTATTTTAACGCCTCAATCCTTGGGGTGATTTCTTATTGTTCGACTTACTGTATAGCGCATAATCTTTCTATATGTCACACATTTGTATAATCAAAAAGTGTAATTATGAAACAGGGGAAATGCCCCTTTTTACTATAGGGGGAAAATCCCCTATGTTCTTTTTTTATGGTATTGTGTTTAGTGTGTTAAGATGTTGTGATCCAGTTTTTTAATAGTTGTTGGTCTTCTTTTGGTTTTGTGGTTGATGGTACGTTGTATTTGCTTTGCACCAGGTTTTTTGGATATATTAGCATCAGTTAACCTAAATAAAAAAAAGTTATGGGAAAAAAAAGACCCGAAAAATGTATTAGTGTAGAAGAGGCAAAAGAGCTTCAAAAAGCATGGTGTGATACCAGAACACCAGAAATAGATAAATGTCTTGGGTTTGAAGATACCAGAGAATTTTGGTGGAGTGTAGAAGAACTTCAGGAGTATCTTAAATATGTAAAAAAACAGTCTAAAAAACAAGGAATCTGTAATCCAGGGATTAGAATTTATTTTGGCGCATACCCAAAAGAACAATGTAAAATGGATAGAGGCTACTCTACGGTATTTTTAGTACCTACCGGAGCACCTGCTGGTGAAATGGGTAAAGGAGGTGATAGTGCTCAAAATAATTATAAATTAGAGCCTTATAATTATGGAAATAGCGGTAATCCTCCACAGATTTATTAATGAAAACTTTAGGTATTCTTTTTCAGGCTGCTGAGTTTTTAGCAGCGTTAGTGGGTACGATTTATATAATGAAATACCGTGTCAGTAGTTTGATACGGTATTTTGTATATTTTTTATGGTTTAACTTTTTTGTAGAGATGTTTGGTAAACTTCCAACACTTATCTCTACATATGATAGTATGTCATTTTTAAAAGGGACATTATTAAGTTATAAGAATGCATGGTTATATAATATTCATTCTATTATTAGTATTGTTTTTTATACATGGTATTTTAAAGAAAATTTAATATCAAAAAAATTCATTTATATTCTAAATGTCTTAATAGTTGTATTTTTTGTTACATCTGTACTTAATTTGCTAGTTACTGATGACTTTTTTAAAGTTCATTCTGCATTCCCTATGATTACTGGTACTTTAATTATTTTAATAAGTGTGTTTTTTTATTTTTTTGAAATGTTAAAAAGTGAAAAAATATTAGAATTCAATAAAGACTTGGTTTTTTATATTGCAATAGGAACAATGGTTCTGCATTTAGTAGTAGCACCTTTATTTATTTATAGTTCTTATTATTCAAAAGAAAACGTTGAATTTGTTAAAATCCGCGTTATAATTCTTTATTGTGCTATAATTTTTACCTATACTTGTTATACAATTGGTTTTGTGGTATGCTCGCGAAAGAACAAATCTTATTAATAGTTTATTTTACTGCAATTATTCTTTTTTTTGTAGTATTTGGGATTATCTTTTTTATAGCTTTTCAACGACGAAAAAATAAATTGATTCTTGAGAAATTAAGAGCAGAACAACGTTTTGAAGACGAGATTTTTAAATCTCGTATAGAAATACAAGAACAGGCTCTTAAAAATGTAAGTTGGGAGTTACATGATAATATCGGCCAGTTATTATCTACAGCAGTAATGCAAATCAATATAATGGGTACAACGATTGATACCCAGTCTTCAGATTCTTTGCAAGATGTGCGCAAACTGGTAGGAGATAGTCTCCAGGAAATCCGCAATTTATCCAAAACCTTAAATCATGAAGTGATTGAGAATGTGGGATTAGAGAAATCCATTCGGGTAGAACTAAAACGTTTTGAAAAACTTAATTTTTTAACACCTACACTAACGATAAAGGGTGAAGAGGGGTATATTGATCCCAAAGATGAGATTATCTTATATCGTATTATTCAGGAATTTTTCTCTAATACCATTAAACATGCAGAAGCATCTAATCTCGATGTAAAACTGGAGTATACACCAGAAGCACTTCGTATTAAAATACAAGATGATGGGGTTGGTTTTGATATGAAATCTGTACAGGCAAACTCAGGATTATTAAATATGAAAAGTCGGGCTTCATTGGTCAAAGCAAAACTGGACTATAAATCTTCTCCGGGAAAAGGTGTCTTACTTACCTTGTCATATCCTATGCTAGATAGAAATTGATTTAATACATTTGTAGTATTGAGAATTGTTTTCTCAATATAGATGGCTATATAATTTAAATGGTATACATAATAAAAAGGACCAGATGAAAAAAAAGACCATAGTAATTGTTGATGATCATCTTTTATTCGCGCAGTCGCTAGAAAGTTTGATTTCTAAGCTTGAAGCATATGAGGTATTAGCGATTCTAAAGAACGGCAAAGAACTTACACAATATTATCTTCATAAAAGAAAAACACCAGACCTTATTCTTTTGGATGTAAAAATGCCAGTTATGGATGGTGTGCAAACCATGCAATGGCTTAAGGAAAATAAACCAGATCAAAAAGTATTGGCTTTGACCATGGAAGATGATGAAGAAACCATTATCAAAATGCTTAGAGCTGGAGCAAAAGGATATTTGCTTAAAGATATTCATCCAGAGAATTTTGAGTTTGCAATGAAGATGGTAATAGAACAAGGCTTCTATTATTCAGGTAAAATAGAAAGTGCATTAAGAAATTCTGAAGGTGTTGATACTAGTAAAAACCTACAAGATAAATTAACAGACAAAGAAAGAGTCTTTTTGAAATTCGCTTGTTCAGAACTTACCTATAGGGATATTGCTGGAGAAATGAACCTAAGTCCAAAAACAATAGAAAATTATAGAGAAACTGTTTTTAGAAAGCTAGAAGTGAAAACAAGAGTAGGGTTGGTGATTTATTGTATGAAAAACAAATTATTTAAAATCTAGTGAAACGCTAAATTTTCAAAAGTTTACATATAAAAATATAGGACAATAGAATATTTTGCTATATTTGACCATATAAATGAGTATAAAAAACATAAATATCAACGCGGTCATTAGTATTGAGGTAATTATTTTACCTTGATAAGGGATCATATTTGATATTCAAAATATAAAAAATCCCTTTACCCTCAGTAAAGGGATTTTTTTTGAACCAAATTTAAAAAATGAACATGTTTAACAACAGTAATATCAATGTCATTATTAGTATTGTGATTAGCTCACCATGATGAGGGATATTGATATGTTAAAAATATAAGAATCCCTTCAAGTATGAAGGGATTTTTTTTAGACCAAAATGTAGAATTAATTAAAAATTAACAAATAGTGATTGTAAAAAAAATGAATATAAACACTTGTTAATCAGTGTTTAAGAAAGGTAAAGTGAGTATTGGATATTGTAAGGGTATTGAATAATCTTTACCCGTTTAGCCATAAGGAAATAATTTTATACTGTGGTTTATTCAATACGATACAAATGTCGTAAAAGAATAGTTAAAATTTTATCAAATTAATAAAAAACTGGTATTCAAACGTAATGAGCATCAATAAATATAGTAAACAAGTCACTCAAGATGACACACAGCCTGCAGCGCAAGCAATGCTTCATGCAATTGGTTTAACCGATGAAGATTTTAATAAGCCTTTAGTCGGGATTGCAAGTACAGGATATGAAGGAAATCCTTGTAATATGCATCTTAATGATCTCGCTAAATTAGTGAAGAAAGGAACATTAGAAGAAGATGTTGTAGGACTCATTTTTAATACTATTGGAGTAAGTGATGGGATTTCTATGGGAACTCCGGGAATGCGTTTTTCATTACCTTCAAGAGACGTGATTGCAGATTCTATGGAAACTGTGGTACAAGCCATGTCTTATGACGGAATGGTAACTGTTGTAGGGTGTGATAAGAATATGCCTGGTGCTTTAATGGCTATTTTACGATTGAATCGACCCTCAATTCTGGTGTATGGAGGTACAATAGCTTCAGGACATCATGCAGGTAAAAAATTAGATGTGGTTTCAGCTTTTGAGGCCTGGGGAGAGAAAGTGGCTGGTACAATTACTCAAACAGAATATAAAAGTGTGATAGAAAAAGCTTGTCCGGGAGCAGGAGCTTGCGGAGGTATGTATACTGCCAATACAATGGCGTCTGCAATAGAGGCTTTGGGCATGTCATTACCTTATAACTCTTCAAATCCTGCAATTAGTAACAACAAAGAAGAAGAGAGTATCGCTGCAGGTCGTGCTATGCGAGTACTCTTAGAAAAAGATATAAAACCAAAAGACATTGTAACTAAGAAATCCTTAGAGAATGCAATACGGTTAGTGACTATCCTTGGAGGATCTACCAATGCAGTATTACACTTCTTAGCCATTGCAAGAGCTGCAGATGTAGATTTTACACTTGCAGATTTCCAGAGAATTAGTGATGAAACTCCATTCTTGGCAGATTTAAAACCAAGTGGAAAGTACCTTATGGAAGATGTACATGAGGTTGGAGGTATTCCTGCAGTATTAAAATATTTATTAAAGAAAGGGTTATTACATGGAGAATGTTTGACTGTAACCGGAAAAACATTAGCAGAAAATTTATTAGATGTTCCTGATCTTACCGAAGGTCAAGACGTTATAAAACCTTTGGAAAACCCTATCAAACAAACAGGGCACTTGAGAATTATGTTTGGAAACCTATCTGAAAATGGATGTGTTGCAAAAATAACGGGTAAAGAAGGATTGCGTTTTCAAGGAAAAGCTAAAGTGTTTGATGGAGAGTATGATGCTAATGATGGGATTAGAGATGGAAAAGTACAAAAAGGTGATGTGGTCGTCATTAGGTATGAAGGTCCAAAAGGAGGTCCAGGAATGCCAGAAATGCTTAAGCCTACCGCCGCGATTATGGGAGCAGGTTTGGGTAAAGATGTAGCCTTGATTACCGATGGAAGATTTTCGGGAGGAACCCATGGGTTTGTTGTAGGACATATTACTCCAGAAGCACAAGAAGGTGGTTTGATAGCATTAGTAAAAGATGGAGATATCATTACAATTGATGCAGAGACCAATGCTATTACTGTAGATATTGATAAAGAGGAGATAGAGAAAAGAAGAGCTTCTTGGGTACAACCAGAATTGAAATTTAGTAAAGGTGTATTGTATAAATATGCAAAAACGGTTTCATCAGCATCGCAAGGATGTGTAACTGATGAATTCTAAAAAAGTATTCCAATGCTTTATGAGGTATTGGTTTCTATTAATTGTCATTTCGGTGAAAACCGAAATATATAAAAGGATCTAAGTCTTGATTGAAATAAAATCCAGACTCTAAATAAAAAAACGCGTATGGAAACACAAACGCAAACAGTGAAAAAACAAAAGGTAGTAGCAACAGAAAAAATGACTGGTGCTGAAGCGGTAATACGATGTCTTTTGGCAGAAGGTGTAGATTTGATTTATGGATATCCGGGAGGGGCAATAATGCCTGTCTACGATGAACTCTATAAGTATCAGGATCAGTTACATCATGTATTAACCAGACATGAGCAAGGTGCAACACATGCTGCGCAAGGATATGCCAGAACCAGTGGTAGAGTAGGAGTAGCAATTGCAACCTCTGGACCGGGAGCTACCAATTTTGTGACTGGAATTGCGGATGCGCAGATCGATTCTACCCCTATGGTTTGTATCACAGGCCAGGTAGGTTCTCATCTTTTAGGTACAGATGCATTTCAAGAAACAGATATTATTGGAATTTCCATGCCAATTACAAAATGGAATTGCCAGGTAACAAAAGCTGAAGATATTCCAACAGTACTGGCAAAAGCTTTTTATATTGCTCGGTCGGGTAGACCAGGACCTGTTCTGGTTGATATTACTAAAGATGCTCAGTTTGGTGAATTAGATTTTATATATGAAAAATGCAAAGGAGTACGTAGTTACCAGGCAATACCAGAAACAGAACCAAAAAGTCTTGAAGCCGCTGCTAAACTCATAAATGGAGCAAAAAAACCAATGATCGTTTTTGGTCAGGGGGTAATTCTTGGAGAAGCAGAAGAAGAATTAAAAAACTTTATAGAAAAAACAGGAATACCTGCAGCATGGACAATATTAGGACTTTCTGCATTGCCGACATCACATCCATTAAATGTTGGTATGGTAGGTATGCACGGTAATTATGGTCCAAATAAATTAACTAATGAGTGTGATTTATTATTAGCCATCGGAATGCGTTTTGACGATAGAGTAACAGGAAATCTGGAAACATACGCAAAACAAGCTAAAGTTGTTCATTTTGAAATTGACCCAGCAGAGATTGATAAGAATGTGAAGGCTGATGTTGCTGTAATGGGAGATGTTAAAAATACACTTGCCAAAATACTTCCTTTGGTAAAATCAAATACACATGATTCGTGGTTTCAGGAATTTAAAGATTACGATGCTATAGAATATGATAAAGTAATCAAAGATGAGCTATATCCTAGTAAAGAAGGATTGTCTATGGGAGAAGTGCTTCGAGGGATTAATGAAGAAACCAAAGGAGATGCAGTTATCGTATCTGATGTAGGACAGCACCAGATGATTGCATGCAGATATGCAGAGTTTACTAAATCCAAAAGTAATGTTACTTCTGGAGGGCTAGGTACAATGGGATTTGCATTACCTGCTGCTATTGGTGCAAAAATGGGAGCTCCGGATAGAGAAGTTGTCGCTATAATTGGTGATGGAGGATATCAAATGACGATTCAGGAGTTGGGTACAATTTTTCAAACCAAAGTACCTGTAAAGATAGTTGTTTTAAACAATGATTTTCTGGGTATGGTAAGGCAATGGCAACAACTATTTTTTGATAAAAGATACGCCTCTACAGAAATGGTAAATCCAGATTTTATAAAAATAGCAGAAGGATATCACATAAAATCCACAAGAATAACCAAAAGAGAAAATTTACAAGATGCAATTGCAGAAATGATCGCGTGTGAAGGGCCTTATTTTTTGGAGGTATGTGTTGAAAAAGAAAATAATGTATTTCCGATGATTCCGACAGGAGCATCAGTTTCTGATATAAGATTAGAGTAATTATGGAAAAAGAAAATTTTACGATATCGGTATATACCGAGAATAATATAGGATTGCTAAATAGGATATCGGCAATATTCCTGAAGCGTCACATCAATTTGGATAGTATGACAGCTTCTGCTTCAGAAATCAAAGATGTGTTTCGATTTACTATAGTGGTGAAAATAACCGAAGAACAAGTAAAAAAGTTAATTGGTCAAATCGAAAAGCAGATCGAAGTTATAAAAGCATTTTATCATAAAGATGAAGAGACTATTTATCAGGAGACAGCATTGTTTAAAGTAGCTTCAAAGTTATTGTTTGAAGATCGCCAGATTCAGAATGTAATTAAGAATAGTAATGCTAATATTGTTACTGTGACTCCAGAGTTTTTTGTGTTAGAGAAAACAGGAAGACGAAGAGAAGTAGAAGCTTTGTATCACAAATTAGAACCTTTTGGGCTGATGCAATTTGTGCGTTCTGGCAGAATTGCAGTTACAAAAGATAAAATGCATATTTCTAAAATATTAGAAAGTTTTGGATCAGAGACTGTGTAAGGGATAGAAACGACATCCCCTGAACTTGTTTCAGGGATAAAGTGGATAGCCTGTCCCGCAAGGGGACACCATAAAAGAGAAACAACTATAAATCAAAATTAAATCAAATTTCCGAACGGAAATCACAAATTAGGAAGGAAATGGCAAATTATTTTAATACGCTATCATTAAGAGATCAATTAACACAATTAGGAAAATGTAGATTCATGAATTCTGAAGAATTTTCAGGAGGAATTGATGCACTAAAAGGAAAAAAGATGGTTATCGTTGGATGCGGTGCCCAAGGTCTTAATCAGGGACTAAATATGAGAGATTCTGGTTTAGATGTTTCATATGCACTTCGTGAAGGAGCTATAAAGGAGAAAAGACAATCTTTTATCAATGCATCTGATAATGGATTTAATGTTGGAACTTATGAAGAATTAGTACCTCATGCAGATGTGGTTATTAATCTTACTCCAGATAAGCAGCATACTCAAGTAGTAAATGCGGTAATGCCTTTAATGAAACAAGGAGCTACTTTATCATATTCTCATGGTTTTAATATTGTAGAAGAAGGTACTCAGGTAAGAGAGGATCTTACTGTAATTATGGTAGCACCTAAATGCCCAGGGTCAGAAGTAAGAGAAGAATATAAAAGAGGTTTTGGGGTGCCAACATTAATTGCGGTACACCCAGAGAATGACCCTCAGGGACATGGTTTAGAACAAGCAAAGGCATACGCTGTAGGAACAGGAGGAGATAGAGCAGGAGTATTAGAATCTTCATTTGTTGCCGAAGTAAAATCTGACCTCATGGGCGAGCAAACAATTCTTTGTGGATTGTTGCAGACAGGGTCAATTTTATGTTTTGATAAAATGATAGAAAAAGGAATTGATACAGGTTATGCTTCTAAATTGATTCAATATGGATGGGAAACCATTACCGAAGGGTTAAAATACGGTGGAATCACCAATATGATGGATCGATTATCTAATCCTTCAAAAGTGAAAGCTTTTGAATTATCTGAGGAATTAAAAGAGATTATGCGTCCATTATTTCAAAAACATATGGATGATATTATTTCTGGTCATTTCTCTAAAACAATGATGGAAGATTGGGCGAATGATGATAAAAACTTATTATCATGGAGAGCCGCAACAGGAGAGACAGCATTCGAAAAAACTCCTGCTGGTGATGTAGAGATTTCTGAACAAGAATTCTATGATAACGGTGTGTTAATGGTTGCTTTTGTAAGAGCAGGTGTTGAGTTGGCTTTTGAAGCTATGACAGATTCTGGAATCATAGCAGAATCAGCATACTATGAATCTTTACATGAGACTCCGCTTATTGCCAATACTATTGCACGTAAAAAGTTATTTGAAATGAACCGTGTTATTTCTGATACTGCAGAGTATGGATGTTATCTTTTTGATCATGCATGTAAACCATTACTTACCGATTTTATGAAGAAAATCGATACCGATGTAATCGGAAAAAAATACGATGAAGGAAGAAATAATGGTGTAGATAATGCTAAGTTAATAGAAGTAAATGCGGCATTACGTAATCACCCTATCGAAGTTGTTGGAGCTAGACTTAGAGCGTCTATGACCGCAATGAAACCGATAGTCTAATTCACTAAATTTTGTTCGGCCGGGTCTGTTGAAGTTTTGAGATGTGTATTGTGTAACCTTCGATGGATCCAGGCTAACAAAGTTTTAATGAATAATAACCTATAAGTATGAACTCTGTCATTACTACATATTTTCCTGAATTAGAAGATATCCAGAAAGCAGCTTCTATAATCAAAGAAGTAGCCATGGTCACTCCACTAATGGATAGTATTCGTTATTCTCGTAGATATGAAGCTAATGTTTTATTAAAGAGAGAAGATCTCCAGAGAGTTCGATCTTATAAAATTAGAGGAGCTTTTAATAAGATTAGTTCACTTACCAAAGAAGAGTTAGAAAAAGGAGTGGTATGTGCTAGTGCGGGTAATCATGCTCAGGGAGTTGCATTTGCATGTAATCATTTGGGAATCGAAGGTACCATATATATGCCTTCGGTAACTCCAAAACAAAAAATTGCTCAAACAGAAATGTTTGGTGGAGACTATGTAAAAATTGTTCTTGAAGGAGATACTTTTGATGATTCATTTAAAGCTGCTATGGAAGCTTGTAAGTCTCAAGGGAAAACTTTTGTTCATCCCTTTGAAGATCCTAAAACAATAGAAGGACAAGGGACAATCGGCCTCGAGATTTTTAAGCAAGCAGATGTGACTATAGATTATATTTTTGTAGCTATTGGAGGAGGGGGTTTGGCATCAGGATTATGTGGTGCTATGAAAGCTTTATCACCAAAAACAAAAATTATCGGAGTAGAGCCTAAAGGGGCACCATCTATGTTATCTTCTATACGAAACAATAAGAATACAGAGATTTTTGATATTGATAAATTTATTGATGGAGCCGCTGTTCAAAAAGTAGGAGATCTTAATTTTGAAATTTGTAAAGAATACTTGTCCGATATGTATACAGTACCTGAAGGATTAGTATGTCAGACTATCTTAGATCTGTATAATAGAGATGCTATAGTCGTCGAACCGGCTGGAGCTTTAACTCTTGCTGCATTGGAGTTTTATAAGGACAAAATTAAGGGTAAAAATGTCGTGTGTATTGTAAGTGGAAGTAATAATGATATTACGCGTACAGCCGAAATTAAAGAAAGAGCTCTATTATATGCAGACTTAAAACATTATTTTATTGTTCGCTTTCCACAAAGAGCGGGTGCTCTAAAACAATTTGTAGGCGAAGTATTAGGCCCTAACGATGATATTACACATTTTGAATATTCAAAAAAATCAAGCAGAGAGAATGGCCCTGCTGTGGTTGGAATAGAATTAAAAGACAAAAAGGATTTAGAGCCTTTAATCTCCAGAATGAAAGAGCTTAATTTCTTTGGAGATTATCTAAATGATAAACCAGATTTGTTTCAATTTCTTATTTAATACCTTATTTCGTTACACTAAAACAACAACAATTCTTGTCTCTTATGTTGTTAAATACTTGATTTCTAGGTTTTTGTTGTTATTATGTTAATTTTTTTCAAAATAATTTGTTAATTTGTGTTTTTTATCGGTATATTCGTGCACTTAAACGATAAAACTTAATCAATTATGAAAAAATTTTTACTCTTTGCTGCGATTGCTTTGTTAGGAATTACAGCTACAAATGCACAAGTTAAGCTTGGTTTTGGTATTGGTTATGCTCTTCCAACTGGAGATATAGCAGACTATACTGATGGCGGGGTTTCTGCCCATTTAGAATTGGGATATGGTGTTACAGAAGATATTGATGTATCTATTTTAGCACAAGGAGACTTCTTAGTAGGAGGTGATCAAACTATTAATGGTCAAAATGTATCTTTTGGAGCTATTGCCCTAAGTAGTTATCTTTTAAATGGTCGTTACTATTTTAGAAAAGAAGGATTTAGACCTTATGGTAGTTTAGGTTTAGGTCTTACTTCTATCGGTTCTGTAGAAATAGAAGCAAATGGCGTTACCGGAGATGTAGAAGCGGCGGAAAGTACATCAAATTTTGCAATTCGTCCAGCACTTGGTTTTAAGTATGGTGTTCTTAATATGAATGTAGCATATTTGAGCGCAGGTAAAACTGGAGAAGGAGATTTTGAACAATCGGTTAGCGATTTTACAATAAACCTTGGTCTTTTATTTACTTTTGGAGGAAACTAATTCAATCAAATATATAATATAAAAAGACGATCTGAAAAGGTCGTCTTTTTTGTTTTAAATACGGTCTAGAAATAAATTTATATAAAAATTAAGTATTTTAAAGTGTTGTTTTTTATCGAGTTAAATGGGTTTGTAAGTGTTTTGTATTGCAGTGATGCGTTTTTGGTCTGATAGTTGGTAAGTAAGATATTCAACATAAATTAATTAATATTTCAATTATGAGAAAATTTTTATTATTAGCTGCAGTTGCATTATTAGGAATGACTGCTGCAAACGCGCAAGTTAAACTTGGTTTTGGTGTTGGATATGCTCTTCCTACTGGGGATATAGCAGACTATACCGATGGAGGGGTTTCTGCACATCTAGAATTAGGATATGGCGTTACCGAAGATATTGACGTATCTATTTTGGCGCAAGGTGACTTCTTAGTAGGAGGTGATGAAACTATTAATGGGCAAAATGTATCTTTTGGAGCTATTGCATTAAGCAGTTATCTTTTAAACGGTCGGTATTATTTTAAGAAGGAAGGGTTTAGACCTTATGGAAGTTTAGGTTTGGGTATTACTTCTATTGGATCAGTAGAAGTAGAAGCTACAGGAAATACAGGAGATGTAGAAGTAGCGGCAAGTACATCAAACTTTGCAATTCGCCCTGCAATTGGTTTTAAATATGGCGTTCTTAATATGAATGTTGCGTATTTGAATGCAGGTAAAACAGGAGAAGGAAACTTTGAACAATCTGTTAGTGATTTTACAATAAATCTTGGCCTATTATTTACTTTTGGAGGAAACTAATTCAATTCATTTATAGTATTAAAAAAGACGATCTGAAAAGATCGTCTTTTTCTATTTGTATTAAAAGATACTCAAAAGTTATAGATTCTGATTTCTCAAATCTTTTACAATCGTTATAGATTTGGCAGTGAGTTTAGTGATTTGATCATAGTCAAAAACACCATGTGCATCTTTAGTTATAAGTTTAGAACCCATACCTACACAATGTGCTCCTGCTTTAAACCAGTTGGATAGATTTTCTTTTTCTGGTGTAACTCCGCCACTAGGCATGATACTAGACCATGGACAAGGCGCTTTAATACTTTTGATAAAATCTGGACCACCTATTTGTGCTGCAGGAAAGATTTTGACAATCTCAGCTCCTAATTCTTCTGCATAATTAATTTCAGAGAGGGTTCCACACCCAGGTAACCAGGCTATTTTTCGGCGGTTACATACTTTTGCTATATCTGCATTAAGAATAGGAGAAACTATAAAATTAGCCCCTTTCTGAATAAATAGAGAAGCTGTGCCAGAATCCACTATAGATCCAATACCCAGAATCATACCAGGAAGTTCCTTAAATACCCATTTAGAAACATCAGAAAATATATCCTGAGCATGATCTCCTCTATTTGTAAATTCAAATACCCTTGCACCACCATCATAACAGGATTTTATTACTTTTTTTACGATTTCTATATCTGAATGATAAAATAAGGGAACAATCCCTGTGTCTTTCATCACTTTTGCAACTTCTATTCTTGTATATTGTGCCATTATCTTATAATTCTTCCAGAAAGATTACCTTCAATAATATTTATAATTTCTCGCTCAGTTGCCAAATTTGCATCGCCTTCTATTGTATGTTTAATTGCGCAAGCAGCGTTTGCAAATTGTAATGCCTTTGTATCATCATAATGCAATAGACCATGAATCAATCCTGCAGCATAGGCATCTCCTGTTCCGATTCTATCTATAACATGGGTAATTTCTAGTTCATTTGTTTCTAAAAACTCTGAACCGTTCCACATTCTAGCTTGGATTTTATGCCAATTTGCGTTTATTGAATTTCTGGTTTTATCAAATACTTTTTTAATGTTAGGATGTTTTTCAATTAGTTGTTTACTACCTTTTATAAAATCATCATTTTTATACAAAAATTTTGTATCTAATAATTCATTAATTTCATTAGGTCCTCCTATAAATATAGTAGATAATTTTACCAACTCATTTAATACTTCTCTAGCATCTTTTCCGTAGTTCCATAAATCGCTTCTATATGCTGGATCTGCAGAAATAGGAATTCCTTTTTGGCTTGCAATGGTTAACCCATCCTTTAACACCTGATACGCGTTAAGAGATAGGGCAGGAGTGATTCCTGTCCAATGAAACCATTGACAATCTTCTAAAACTTTGTGCCAATCTATTTGTTTGGGATCTATATTAGAAAACGCAGAATGTGTTCTATTGTATGTAATAGTACTAGATCTCATAACGGCTCCTACCTCAAGGAAATATAATCCTAGTGGGTGTTGAGAGCTGTATATTGAGTGTGTATTAACTCCAAATTTTTGTAAAAAACCTTTTGCAGCATCACCAATAAAATCATCAGACACAACACTCACGTGTTGTGTCTGATTTCCTAATTGTGAAAGCGATATAGCTACATTCGCTTCTGTACCTCCAAAGTAGTACTCTAGTTGGTTGGTTTGTTTTAATTTTTTATTTCCCAAAGGAGCTATACGCATTAAAACTTCTCCAAAGGTTACTACTTTATTCATTGTTAAATTAATTTAGGTCGTTAATAGTGGAAATTTGCCAAAAACTTACGTTTCTATTTATGATCGTACGATTTCCTTTTAATAAAGATAAATAATAGCTAGCTAAATATGCTATTATTTAAATTCCTAACGCTTGTCCTCCACCAATTTGAATAGTTTCAGCTGTTATAAAAGCAGCATCATCACTTGCTAAGAAAGAAACAACAGAAGCTACATCTTCTGGTTGACCTAATCTTCCCAATAAAATATTGTTTTTCCACGATGCAAAAACTTCAGGCTTTGTTGATTTAATTTGTTTATGGAATGGGGTATCAATTGTACCAGGAGATACTGCATTTACTCTAATGCCATACTCTGCCAGATCTTTTGCTAAAGCTCTGGTTATTGCATTAACTGCGGCTTTAGATGTACCATAAATTCCTGCTCCAGGTCCTCCAGCAGTCCATCCTGCATTTGATGTGTAGTTAATGATAGAGGCATTTTCTCCTTTTTTAAGGAATGGAATAGCAGCTCTTGAGGCAAAAAATGTTGAGTCAAGGTTTAACGCCATTACAGACCGATAAAATTCTGTTGTCATTCCTTCAAATCTTGATCGTCCGCCTAATCCACCAGCATTATTTACCAGGATATCAATTTTACCATATTTTTCTCCAATTGCATTTATGTTTGAAGTTACAAGATCTTCGTTTGTAACATCAAATCCATAGTACTCTGCAGTTATTCCAAGAGCAGTAAGTTCTTCTATTCTTTGAGCTCCTTTATCATCCTCTATACCGTTTAAAATTACAGTACATCCATCATTACCTAATCTTTTTGCAACTTCGTAACCGATACCACCGGTAGCTCCTGTTACTATAGCAACTTTTCCTTTTAATTTCATTTTTTTTTAAGTTTATTGTTTAATTGATTACTTTTCTAATTGGTTTTATTTTTTTGCTTTTAATGGTTCGATTTTAGGGCATAAGATCCATACACTCGCTAATACTATTAAGGTCAAAACAGCTCCAACTATAAATGCAGGGGTGTAATTTCCTCCCATTGTTAAAGTGGATACTAATGCAGTAAGACCTACACCAGCAAATTTTGCTGACATTCCAGATAAACCAGCTAGGGTTCCAACTGTCTTTTTACCAAATAAGTCACTTGGTAATGTTTGAATGTTTCCAATGGCTGTTTGAAATCCAAAAAGAATAACTGCCATAATGAGTACCGCATTAACAGGGCTTCCAGGGTCAGATAGTAACCAGAAACAAGGCAACATAATTAGACAACCCAGCGTGATAACAAACTTTCTGGTTTTATTAATATTCCAACCTGCTTTAATACGATTCTGTGCTAGAAGTCCTCCAAACCATGCACCAATCATTGCACCGACATAAGGAACCCATCCATAAATTCCTATTGACTTTACATCCATATTATATACTTCTACAAGGTATGTTGGAATCCAAAAAACAAATAGCCACCAAATAGGGTCAATTGCAGCAGAAGCTATCATTACGCCCCAACTCTCTTTATGAGATAACATTTTGCCAGTAACGGGATTATAGTCATCATTTTTATTTTCGTCTTGATTTTGATCAATATTTTCTGATTTATCAAGAATATATTTTCGTTCTTTTTCTGTAAGCCATGGATGTTTTTCTGGTGGTGCTTTCATTATTAGCATCCATGGAACTAACCATAGTAGTCCTATAATTCCAACGATAATGAATATCATTTGCCAACTAAAATGAATCGTCATAAAAGCAATTGCAGGAATCGAAATGATACCCCCGATAGCGGCACCTGAGTTAAAAATACCTTGAGCAAAGGCGCGTTCTTTGGATGGAAACCATTCTGCATTTCCTTTAGCAGCGCCTGGCCAGTTTCCAGCTTCAGCGACACCTAATATGGATCTAAAGATCGAAAAACTAAGAAAACCTTTTGCTAAAGCATGTAATGCGGTTGCTATAGACCAAAACCCTATTGAAAATGCAAATCCTAGACGTGTACCTATTTTATCGAAAATCTTTCCAAAAATTGCTTGACCAAAAGCATAAGAGAATAAGAAAATTGATGATATCCAACCAAAGATATCTTTTCGTTCATCCATAGATTTATCTGGATATAATTCTTCTGATATTTGTGGCCAAAGAACATTTAATGATTGCCTGTCAATATAATTGATAACGGTCGCTAAAGCTATTAACCCTATAACCCACCAGCGTAATCCTTTTAATTTCATATTGTTTTTTTTAATTCAAGAGAATCTTAATAATTAGTATTAGATACACGCAGTTATTAAAAAACATTAATGCAAACTAATCCTCATTTCATTTACTGAAAGTCATCAAAATCTTGAAGTGGTGTAAGTATATTATGTACTTATAAAAACTTGTAGTAAAATGGTTTAAGTAAGATTCCCTCCTAATATTTTTATAAGAAGATAAAATTGTGCACTTTTATCTTCTGTGTTCTTAATTTTAAATTTAGTCTTTGAGATTATAACAATATTGGTATAATATCTTAAAGTGTTTTTTCATGTTTTCTTTAGCTAATTTTGGATCTTGGTTTTTAATAGCTTCATAAATATCTGTGTGTTCTTGAATTCCTGAAAAAGCCTGATTTGTATCACATACATGATACTTTTCAAAATTGGTAATGATCTCTGGAGTAATGATTAACATAAAAGTATTCATGGTACTATTTCTACTTGCTCGAGCAATTGCTAAGTGAAATAATAAATCTTCCTGAACAGCATCTTCGCCTTTGAGTACTTTATTAGAATATGCATCTAATGCTTCTTTTAAGAGCTTTAAGTCATCATCTGTTCTTCGGATAGCCGCCAACCTTGCTGTTTTTAATTCCAATAAAATACGTGTTTCAACTAAGGATTTAAATTCTGGATCATCTAATCTTAGAATATCTTCGATCATACCATTCATGGCAATAACTCCAATATTAGCGACAAAAGTTCCACTTTGTGGTATAGATTTTAATAAACCATAAAATTCTAACTTTTGAATCGCTTCTCGAATGTTACTTCTACTAACTTCAAATTTTTCAGATAAGGTTCTTTCTGAAGGTAATTTATCTCCAGGTTCCAAATTTTTATGATTAATCAAATCCCTTATATCAGAAATGATTTTCTTTTGGATTTCCTCGTTCTCATTCTTTGTTAGTATTTCTAATTTCATAGTTAAAATGTGTATTAGATAAAATTGGTTAACCAGATTGGTTTGCCAAATTTATGAAATTATTCGGTATAATAAAAATATATCAAAGAGACATGAATTAATTATTTAGAATAGTCTTTTTTGGTACTACTGGAGTCTGTCAACCCTATACAATATAGGGCTAACAAAATCCTAAAACAATACTAATTCAAATCTAAATTTTTATTTTTTTTGGTTTATAATAGATAGGGATCACGTATTTATTATTATTTAATGAAATACTTCAAGGTTATAATATTTAACTTTTGCATTAGATCCTTCATCTCTGGTTATTAAATAATTTCCTGCTTTAAAATAATTTTCAAAAATTCCCCATTTTTGGATATTTATATCATCATATACCACAGTCTCATTTTCATTAAGTATAATTTCCATTCTTCCTTCTGATACTTTTACCTCCAGGGTGAATTTTTCAAACCCTACTTCTTCTTTAAATGTATGCCCCTCGTCATCTGTCCACGCATCTGTTTTTAGTATCTCTGTCTCAGAGACATTTTGATCTTTAAGAATTTTTGTTTTTACACGAACTTTTCCTTGATTCCAGTATATTTTAAGAATAGGAGGGGCGTTATTATCATCTTCTCCTATCAAATCTCTTTGCGCATCTGTTAGTCTACCATGAATTTGCATAATGATAGCTCTATGGTATTTACCATCATTATCTTTTGTGATTTCATTCATTGCCAAAGTACCTTTCATTCGTCCTCCTTGAGCAAATGTCCAATTTGTGTTATTGCTTCCGGGAACCATTTGTTCTCTTAATTCTGTTCTTGAATAAGAAGAATTTGCGGTAGATGAACTTGGATATGTATAAAAAACTAAAGATCCATCTATAGAGTCATTATAAATAAAAGGTTTTAATGTTTCATTGGTCGCATATGCTAAAATAGCTGGTGGTTTTACTTCAGTTGGATTTCCTATAGGCAAGGTAACTTTCCAGTGATTCAAATCAATTTCTGGTAATTTGAAATTATCAGAGACTGGATTATTTTGATCTGTATTATCATTCTCATCAGTACTTATAGTCTCATTTTGAGGGGTTTCTGTGTCTGAATTATCTTTTTGGCAACTAGTATTAGATATTAAAAGAAATAATCCTAATAATAATTGTATACTCCAGATTTTATTAATTATCAATTTTTTTGGGAAGTACTTTGATATGTTTTTTTTCTTATTCATGATTTAGTGGCTAACATTTAATTCATAATACATCACTTTTGCAAAACCATTTTTGTCTTTAGTGCCTAAATAGTTTCCGGCTTTAAAATAGTTTTCAAAAACGCCCCATCTCTTGATATTTATATCTTTATAAACGGCAAATTCGTTGTCGTTTAACGAGATGACCATTTTTCCTTTTGTAACTTTTACTTCTAATGTGAATTTTTTAAATCCTACTTCTTCCTTAAAAGTATATCCTTTATCATCTGTCCAGGCATCAGTTCTTAGAATTTCTGTATTTGATGCATTTGGATTTTTTAATACTTTGGTTTTAACTCTAACTTTTCCATTTTTCCAATATATTTTTAATATTGGAGGAGCGTTATTATCTTTTTGACCGATTAAATCACGTTGTTCATTGGTTAGTCTACCATGAATCTGCATGATTATGGTTTTATGATATTTTCCGTTTTTGTCTCGGGAGATTTCCCCCATTTTTAATCGCCCTCGCATTTTTCCTCCTTGTTCGAATGTCCAGTTTACACTATTATCTCCAGGCACCATTTGTTCACGTAATTCTGATCTGGAATATTTAGTATTTGCGGTTTGAGATCCTGGAAAAGCGTAGAAAACTAAGGCTCCACTAGTAGAGTCATTATACATATACTTTTTAAGGACGTCATTATTTGCATAATCTAATATTTCTGGGGGACTTACTTCATCTGGTTTTCCAACAGGTAAAGTCACTTTCCAGTGACTTAAATCAATCTTTGGGAGTTTGTATTTCTTTTTGCGTTTTTTCTTTTTTTCTTTTTTAACATTCGAATCTGTAATACTACTTGTCTGAGATTGACAAGTAGCATTAACAGATAGAAATACTATTACTAAAAAAGGTAATATGTTTTTTTGAATGTTTTTCATTTTACAAATTAATTAACAGCTGTAATAGTAACAGAATCAACTCGTATTTCTTCATCTCCACTAGAATATCCATACATAGCAAAATCGGCAGGATCTTCTGGTCCAGAATTACCAATACCTCTTATGAAGAGGGCAACACTGTCATTGGCTCCAGAATTAAAGGTGAAAGCAAAAATACGGTAGTCAGAATCATTAGGATTATCTATAACCTCAATTAATAAATTATTATCAGCGTCTTCAATTTGAGCTACAGACGTGTATCCAAAACCATTTTGTGGAATTGCGGCGGTATCTGTGAAGTAAGTAGGTGTGTAACTACTTACATAACCTTCTCCTGCCAAAACTCTTATTTCTAACTGACTTGGTAAACTTCCGGCTTGATCTGATTCGAAACGTAAAGGGATTTCAATTCTGTAATCGGCATTTGGAGTAACCGCAAACTCTTGATATGCGTGGTCAGGTTCAGCGTTATCAAACTTGATAACATCAGAACCATTACCGCTGCTGGATTCACCTTGTTCTCCAATGCTTGTATTGATCCATCCAGAACAAGTACAATCAGAACCTGAAGATTTAGGAAGCCTGTCAAAATCAGCATTTAATAATACTGGATCTGGAACAGCTGGCACATCGGGTTCAATTAATTCTATTGTTTCTGAATAGGTAGAAGTTTGATTTAATGCATCTGTAACAGTTAATGTAACTGTGTAAGAACCTTCTCCTGGATAGGTATTCTGCGGATCTATTTCAGTCGAAGTATTTCCATCTCCCAAATCCCAGTTATAACTGGTTGCATTATTTGATTGGTTTGCAAAAGTAACTTGTGTAAAGGTTTCAATTTCTACACCATTTGTAAAGGTAAAGAATGCATTTGGTGGTGTCTCATCTGCAATAGAGTTTTCCTCTGGTAATTCGTCTATAAAATCACAAGAGACAAATACCGTTACAAAAACTAAAAGCATAGCCATACTAGTTTTTGATATCAATCCGTTGTTTAAAACTATTTTTCTCATAACGTTATGTTTAATTTTTTAATACCCATCGTTTTGTGTTAATACCCCTTGGCTAATAGCAATTTCTGCACCCGGAATAGGTAACAATAAATCAGTAGCTTGAAAGTCAAAACTGTTTGCTTCTGAAAAGGCAGATAAGACTTCTTGCGCTACTTTAAAACGTTTTAAGTCTAAAAAACGATGATTTTCAAAAGCTAATTCTACACGTCTTTCGTCCATCAATGCTTGCTTGGTTATACTTGTGATAGGATCAGTTATGCCTGCTCTTTCTCTAACCGCTTGAAAAGATGTAATTGCTGCAGGAGCACTAGTTTCTTGACCACCTGCAAGAATAGCTTCAACATGCAGTAACAATACATCTGCATATCGTGTGACAATCCAGTCATTACCAGCGATTCTTGGATTAGCAGGGGCGGATGTTACACCTACATCTGCGTCAGCTATTGGTAAGTATTTTACTGTTTGGAATAAACCTGGATTTCCTGGATCTTCTCTAAAAGTAAATTGCCCTCTATTACCTCCAAAAGTACTGAAAGCTGCTACGAGTTCAGCTGTTGCATAATTTGAACCTGTACCACGACCTACAGCGTCTAAAAATTCTGCAGAAAAACCTTGACTATCATCAACTATAGTATCATCAAAACCAATTGAAAATATTGTCTCCTCATTAGCTTCGGTATAAAAAATATCAAGGAAATTAGGTTCAAGACTATAGTCACCGCTATCAATTACAGCTTCCAACAAGCGTTGCGCTTCTAAATAATTAGTTCCTAAGGTAAGATATACTTTGGCAAGAAAGGTTTGAGCTGCAGCCTTTGATGCTCTTGTCCTAAAGCTATTATCCAAATCACTGTCTACAGCAAACTGAAGATCACTGATAATTAAATCATAAATTAGATTTTCATCAACCCTGGTAAAAGAAGTTTCTATATCTTCTGCCACAGCAGATTCAAGGACTCTGTCAACTAAGGGAACATCACCATAAAAACGTACCAAATTAAAATAAGCATAAGCTCTTAAAAAACGTGCTTCTGCTTCAAACCTGTTTGCGTTTTCACTGGAGGCGTTTTCTAGGTTCTCCAAAACGACATTAGCAGAAAAGATAATTCTGTACATACTTCGGTAATATGTAGTTACTGCTGCTGTTTGTGGAGTAACCGTAAAGGTTTCAAAATCGAAACCTTGCGGGGATCCACTTTTCGTTCTTGAATTATCGCTTAAGGTCTCAGCCATTTGATATTCTATTTGAATAGCTAAATGTGGGTTGTTAAAACCACCGTCACCTTCGAGAGGGTTGCTTCCTTGCAAAGCATCATAGATATTTATGATCCCCGCCGTTATTTCGTCATCATTTCTAAAAAACTCATCAACAATACCAGCGGAAGTTGGCACTGGATCTAAATCGCATGACCAAAATAAAAGGGTCAGGCAAAACAATGAATATATTTTTGTTAGTTTCATAACTTTTGTTTTTGGTATGTTAAAATTCAACATTTACTCCTAAGGTTATTGTTTGTTGTATTGGCGTACCACCTCTTTGATAACCAAAGGTTAAAGGCGTTAATTCACGCACATGTTCTGGGTTCCAACCTGTATAATCATCAGCTGTGATGAATAATAGGTTTTGACCGGTAGCATACAATCTAAGACTGGTCAAATTCAATTTAGAAGTAACATCTTTAGGAAAATTGTATCCCAAACTTACCGTACGCAAAGCTAGATAACCTGCATTCTGCACCAATTGGTCTGTAAATATACGCTGCACCAAAAACTCTTGATCAGGTGTGCTAGCTCTATCAAAATCTACAGTATTACTATTAAAAAAGTCAAAAACATATTGATCTCCTAAGTTATAAGTCTTGGCTCCATGACTACCTTGAAATAAGAAACTAAAATCCATATTTCCATATCTAAAATTGTTGCTAAGACTCCAAACCACATCTGGATAAGGATCACCTAAAATAGTTTTATCATCTTCGTCTATTAAACCATCACCGTTCAAATCTTTTGCATAAGCGAATTGAGTTCTGTTACCTACTTGTCTAAAAGGATCGTTTAGAAATTCAAAATCAATATCCCTATCATATACATAACCATAAAAAGATGAAATAGGCTGACCTACTAAGTTGATCCATTCAACTAATCTACTACCGTCATTAGTATTCACTACTTGACCGTTTGAATCACCAAAATCAACCAAAGTATTTTCATTAAATGAACCTATTACGGTCGCATCCCATCTGAATTTTTCTGTACTAACTAATCGTGCACGTAATTCTACTTCAAATCCTTCATTTTCAACGGTACCAAGATTCACAAGTGCAGAAGTAAACCCTGTGGTTCCAGCTACTGGATTATCCAAAAGTAATTCATCACTGGTTCTTTTATAGTAATCAAATGAACCAGAAATTGCATTGTTAAAGAAACCAAAGTCAACCCCTGGATTAATTTCTTCTGATTGTTCCCATTGTAATAAAGCGTTAGGAATATTAGCTGGATTGAAGCCATTGGTTATAGTACCATCAACAACAGCACTAGATCCTTCTAATAAGGCTAGAGAAGGGTAGTTGTCGGTTAAGAAAGAACCGGTATCAAGGGCATTAGTACCTGTAATACCATAACTAACTCTGAATTTAAGTTGATTAACCCAGTCTGCATTATCCATGAATTGTTCGTTTGAAACCACCCAACCAGCGGATACTGCGGGGAAGTTACCGTATTTTACGTCTCGTCCAAAAACAGAACTACCATCTCGTCTAATACTGGCGTTAAACAAATATTTATCGTCATAAGAATAAATAACTCTGGCTAAGAAACCATTTAAAAAGTTTTCATATTCAAATGCAGTTGCATCATTAATAATAGAACCTCCACCAACATTTGGGATCAAATCTGAAGTAAATCCACTGGTCTCTATTTGAGACTCTTCAAAAAATCTATTTTCTAAAGAAACACCAGCAATCGCATTGATCGCATGTTTTCCTATTGTTTTGTTATAGCTTATTATATTATCAGAAATTAAAGCATATCTGCTACGTGTATCATATGAGGAGTTTGCTGCGGCAGCACCATTTCTTGATGAATTAACACCGCGGTAGTCTGTGCTTATTCTGTTTTCATAAGTAGCAGTGAATGTTGATTTAAAACTTAAGTCATCTGTGAATTTATAATCTGCGTATAGGTTACCATAAAAATTATACCTATTTTCAAAACGTTCACGTTCAAGTAATTTTGCCAATGGATTGGTATTACTTGTATTACTAATATCTACACCACTACCCACAGGGACTCCTTGAAAATTACCAGCACTATCAAAAATACTTGTTGCTCCAGTAGGGTATTCGAAATCGTCAAACATTCTTTGTAATGCATAGTCTCCAATCTGTGCATCAGCATATCTACCTCCATCTCTAACACGATTCACAAAACCGATGTTACTCTCATCCAAACGAGTAGGTACCCAAGAAGGTTGTCTTATAACATCGTAAACACCAGTTGCACTAAATCGTCTTCGTTTTGAGTAAGAAGGAGAGAAACTCGCTCCTATTTTTAGTTTATCGGTTACTTCTGTACTAAGCTTAAGTTGTGCTTGGTATCTTTCAAAACTATCTGTTAACAATACACCATCATCAGAAACATAACTTAAGTTAACATTGTATTTTGTTTTTTTAGTACCTCCTCTTATGCTAAAACTATGACTTTGGATTATACCTCCATCTATAACGATGTCTTGCCAGTCGTTTTCGGCATTTATCAATTGTCTGAATTGACTTCCTAAAGAAAGTCCACCTGTTATTTGCCTCTCTCGCTCCAGTTCGCCTTCAAAATCAATGTCATATGCATCACTTCGTCGACCTTTCTTAATTCCTGTAAAGGTATTATACGTAAATTTTGCTTTACCCTCTTTACCTTGTTTGGTTGTAATTTGAATTACACCATTAGAACCTCTAGAACCAAAAATGGCAGCAGACGCAGCATCTTTTAATACTTCAAAAGATTCTACGTTGTTCATATCAATGTTGGTTAAAAAATCAGAATCAACAACAGCACCATCAACTACGACTAAAGGTCCGTTATTTGAAGATATTGATCCAATACCACGTATACGAATTGTGGGTGCAGAACCAGCTTCACCCTCAGAATTTCTGATGTTTACCCCAGAAACTTGACCAATTAAGGCTTCATCTACCCTGGATACCGCTATTTGATCCAAATCTTCATTAACAACTTTTGAAATTGCTCCGGTTAGTAAAGATTTCTTCTGGGTACCATATCCAATTACTACAACTTGCTCTAGCTCTGCAGCATCTTCGTCTAATTGAATATCTATAACTGTTTGTCCAGTTATTACGACACTTTTTGTTTTAAAGCCTACATATAAGAATTCGAGAATATCTCCTTCTTTGACTTTGATTGAGTATTTACCATCAAAATCAGTTGAAACTCCTTTTTGTGTCCCTTTGATAATAATATTTACCCCAGGTAGAGGAGTTTGTACTTTTAAATCTGTGACTGTTCCTGTAACGGTATAATTACCATCCTGTGCAAACAAAGAAATTTGAAAAACAATCAGGATAATAAATACTAATTTACCTTTAAAATTCATTTTGATTATGTTATGTTCCTTACAATTTAGTTTGATATCTTATGTAGATATCCTAATGAAGAATAAATGAGTATTTCTTATTCTCCCTTTTAATTAATCACATATCATAACAGTGTAAACGAAATTTCGTATTTTTGTTAAGCATGTGATCTATAAAGTGCATGCGTGTTAAGTATTACTTCCCTCCGAAAGAAGTAATTTCTAAAAGGATAGGTGTGCACCTGTCCTTTTTTTGTTTTCTAGTAATCAATTAGTTTCATGTTGTTTGTGATTTGAAAATGAGTAAAAGATTTGATGTTTTTTTTGGTAAACCAAACTGGAAAACCAATTTGGTTTACCAAATATATGTTATTTTAATGTTAAACAAAAAATTATTACAATATTTAATGTTAAAATTTTTGAGATTCTTTATTTGACATATAAAATGGTTGAGATATTCTCTTTTTGAAGTGATAAATATGAATTTAATAATAACACTTACTCCATAAAATCTTCTCGTATAGGACTAAATACATCAATAAGGAAACCAGATTCTAAACAAATCGCACCGTGCATTACATTTGGAGGTATATAAAAAGAATCCCCACTTTTTAATATTTTGGTTTCGTTACCAATGGTAACTTCAAACTCTCCACTCTTTACATAAGTAACTTGAGAATGATAATGTTTATGCATAACACCAATTCCTCCTTTGTCAAATTTTACATTGACTAGCATAATCTTGTCGTCATATCCCATAATTTGGCGTTGTACTCCTTCACCAACAGTTTCCCATTCAATTTCTTTTCCGATGATAAATTCTTTGCTTGATCCAAAACTTTTCATTTGATAATTATTAAGATGTAAAAATTAATTTTCTTTAGTATATGAGTAGGGGCCAGACCATGTATAGGTTTTACCATTTAGACTCAAATTATGTGTGCTCTTTTTATTTGTGTCAGAAGTGCATAAAATAAAGGTGTGTGTGTTCCCTTTTTTGGTAATGATCGCCCAGGCTATGTATTTTTCATTTTGAATTGAAAACTTAGTAATTCCTTTAATATTACTATATGCATTATTTGCTATTTCAGTAACAGGGTCATATAGACCATGCGTTTCGATAACACTAATAAAAGCTCCGTTTTTAGTTTTAGGTTTTCTTACAATAAAAGAAGGGTCTCTACGTAAATTAAATTTAGGATCATTGGCACCAATTCTGACAAATAAAAATTCATCTTTTGCCTTGGTTATAGTGGATAATGTATAAAATGTGTTTTTTGATAACCAGGTGACTTGAGTGGTTTCATCATTTTGAAATTCTTTTTTTCCTTCTAACCATAAATGTTGATATCCATTTTTACTTCCCAATACCTCAAGGCTACTTGGGGTGATATATTCAAAATTTGTATCTATAATTTGTCCATTGTAGTAAAAGGGTAGATCAAATTGATGTATTGTGTTAGAGTCAAACTGCATAACATCAATGAGTATTGGCTTTTCAAAATCTTCATCCTCCAGCATAATCATAGTCCTATGTAATTTTGTACCTGGATAGGCGTTTTGATCTTTTGCACTTACCACTTGTAATTTTGGATTTGAACTATCAAAAAGATACTTTTCTGAATGATGTTTACTGCCTATTTCAAATTTACCTCCAAAGTGAGATGTTTCATCTTGAATAATAGTATTATGAGCAATAGTTTGCTTAGCCCATGTTTTATTTTCCTTAAGATATCCTCCTCCATTTTTTTGTTCAATATTTACAAACCTTGCCAGACCATAATCCTGAAATATTTCTGTGTCCTTGTTGTAATAGGAAAAAGATAATTTGTCATAATGACCATGACTTAGACCTTGCGCAGTATATTTCATGAGTAATTCTAAATGTTGATCCTTTGAGCGTAAAATCCCCACACTACCTTCTGAGCCATCAGAACCATCTCTGAGTTCTATTGATTTTTTTATAAACTCAGTCGTTTTTCCTTGTTGGATTCCTAAAGCAACAGCAAGACCAGTGTCATCTAATTGAACTTTGTTTTGTTTTTTAGCAATACTTAATAATGAGGCATCGTTTCCGCCAAAATGATATGCAATATCTACTGCGGATACTAGCTCTCTAGAATAATATGACATTCCTTTTTGACCATCATTTAGTGGGAAGAATTCACCATTGGTTTTGGTTAAATTTAGTAATGCATACACTGCTTTTATTAATACACCATCTTTATATTCGAAAATTTTTAATTCTGGCTTTACATTTTGTAATGCTTCTGCAAATACCATAAAAGGATACATGGCATAACGTTGATAATAGGGACCTTCTGTGTAATATCCATCTGGAGAAAAAGGTTCATCTAAATTTGCTAAAAACCCTGTTTTTTGACCTTTAGCTTTAATAAAACCACCGTCGTTATCTTTTTGGTTAGGATCAATGTTGTCACTCTTTAATCCATATAAAGCATTATTAATTAGTTTTTCATTATTCATTACAAGACCAATCATACCAACGGCTACATTTCCCCAGGTACTATGGTTGTGGATGCGATTAAAAAATTGAGGACTCCCTTCTGAAAGGAAATTTGCATATGGTACGAATAAATTTTTCTCTAAATATTCGCGTTCTTGTTTTGATAAATATGTATAGATGCAATCATAAGCCTGACTTACAAAGACCAACCAATTAGCGTCATTTAAACATTGCCAAAATATTTTCCCTCGAGCATATGATCTTGTCTGAGGGTGCAGTGGAAGTGTAGGATACATTGCTGCATAGGCTTTAAGGACATCATGTACGTAAATAGCGTATTTTTCATCTTCAAGAAGCTGATAAAGGATACCTGCTTTTTGGAGTATTAACCAATTTTTTTTATGCCTGTCATGAGTATAACCCCCTGCCATGTCTTTGGGAATAGGGACGTGAATACCTGAAGCGATTTCTGCATCAACTTCTTTTTTGGTGGCAGCTAATGTTTGATCAAAAATAGGGATTTGCCCTAAGTGTTTTCGAATATCGGTTACTCCTTTTTTTGTTAAAATAAGATTAGGATGTTCTTGAGCATAGCCATGCAAACAGAACATGATAGCGAAGACAACAAAAAACTGTTGTAAAATTCTTATTGACAAGTGTGGGATTAATTTTTGCATACCTATTTATTAATGACGCCAAGATTTTGTCCATCATCTGCTTTTTCTTTAAGACTTGAATTTTCTTCCAATTTGTATGTGGTGTCATTTTCAAATTTTGGATCTAAAGACCAAATAGAGCTAACCTCGTATTTCTGATCACCTGTAACAGTAACTTTTTCTGAATTAAAAAAGTTTGTGTGATGTACTTTTGCTATTGGTCCACCTACGACCAAATGCATTTGAATTCCTTTACTGTTATTAAAGATGCTATTCTTAATGTTAGCATTTTGGACTCCGATTAAAGAGATAGCTTTCTTGTTTTTATTTCTTTTCCCGTTACCTACATTGTCAACAATATTATGATCAAAGGTCAGAAAAGGTCCAAAAGTACTCTCATCTCGTCCGTCTCTTACAAGATTAAGTATTGCCCCGTCGATGTTAGAGAAGATATTGTTTTTTAAGACTACAAATTCAGCATTAAAGATTCCGTTTTCTCCAATTTCTTTATCTAATGAAAGCACATTACCTGATATATTGTTAAAAGTTGAATTTTCAATTCGAATTATATCTGCCATTGTGTTTTTAGAAACCTTTACCACATCATAAGAATGATTAATGTTTAGGTTTTTAAAATCACAATTATCTACAATCAATTTGTAATTCTTGTTCATAGAATATTTACTTGTTCTTATTACAGAATTACCAGAATAGTCCGGAGCTTCTTTTCCATCAAAGATCAAATTTTTTAATTGAAGACTCCCTCCGTTTAAAATGTCAAAAAGTGATTTTTTCTCAAAAGTAATTATGGATTTTCCTGAAGCAGATTTTACTGTGACAGGGTGATTGATATCAATGGTTTTTGTAACTAAATATTCATTAGGAGAAGTAAGTTCTATGATGTCTCCGGGAGCAGAATTTTTTATGGCATCAAATAGTGTATTGATCCCAGGAGATACTTGAATGTTTTTACCAGAATTAAACTCTGCTACTTTATCTATTTTGGGATACCAGGAAGTTCCTGTACTTTCTTTAGTAGGGATTTCCCCTTTGATTACAGCACCGGCAGTAAGGTCTTTTTGCGAAGGAACTAATAATCCGGCAGTGTTATTTGATAACTCTAATTTTTGTTGAATAAATCCTTTGTTAGTAATAGGTTTTGTATTTGGACTTATGATATTATTATTAAAACGAATTCCATTAATATCATCATAAACTGTGAATGTATCATTCTTTTCTGGGTTGTAAAAAATGTTATTTTCCATAACTGAGTTTATCGGAGTTGCGCTTCTCTCTGCATCACTACCAGCACATAATTGAATATAATCACAGTTGATGAATGTATTATTTTTGATTTTTGCATCAGTAACCTGAAAATACCGATTTAAAGGAGAATTTGGTACTCCGTTCATAACCACCAATGCTCCACCAAAACGATACCCTGTGAGTCCAATAGCATAGTTGTTTTCTACGGTTTGTTTTCCGTTAATTACACGTATTCCCCCAGTGCTTGGGACACCATTTCCAATAAAAACATTATTATTTACATTGGTTTCATTACCATGACGCATGGTTAAAGTTCCTCTGCATTCAAAAAACACATTATTGCGATAAGTGTTTTGACATGATTTACTTGAGATTATTTCTAATTCACCACTGCAGCGATCAAAATAATTATGTTCTACAATAGTATTTGAATTGCTTAAAGAATGGTGACTTGTTCCTATTCTTAATGTTTCACCTCCATTTGATCCTAAAGTTTGTCTGGGACCAAAATAATTATGATCAATTTGATGATGATTTTCAATAAATTGTTCTGAATTTAAGCGGACAGCCATTGTAACTCCAAGGTTACTTTTTCCTTCGATATGGTTGTGATCAATGCGATTGTTTTTTCCATAAATACCAATCCAATAATCTTGTTCTCTTCGTTCTGGATTACTATAATTATCGATCACACATTCTGTTAATCGACAATTTGAAGCAAAGTTATCTTTGTCCTTTTTGAAAGAAATAACCTCAGAAGTAGGGGTAAAGCCATTTTTAAATACTAAGCCACTAACTATAAGGTGTTCTCCTGCGATACGTAAATAAGAAGCTCCTTCAAATGTTGTAGCTCCTTTTTCTTCTACCGTCAATGTAATTGGTAACTCTTTGGTTCCTTTAGCTTCGAATAATAGTTCGGCATCTTTCCATATGCCTTTAGCTAATATTATAGAATCTCCTGGTTGTGCAGCTTTAACCGCTTCGTTAAAGGCATCAATAGTTTCAATTGTGCTAACGTATTCTTTTTTCGTTTGATTATTACAAGAGTATAACGAAATTAAAATAAGTATAAGATAAAATACTTTTCTTTCCATGAATGAATTTGGTTTACCAGTTTGGTTAACCAAAAATAAACATATAAATTAATATTCAAAGAAAGTATCTCTATTTTTTAAAGAAATCTTTAAAAAACCTTTTAAGACTATACATTTTCTTTAAAGAAAATCCAATAAAATTGTCTATTACATAATAATGAATAAACAGCATGATGATATTATGAAGTTTAGGTTTTTATAAAAACCTGCTTCAATTAATGTTTTTTTGAATGAATAAGAGTGAACTACTGTTTATTACAATACTTATAAAGTTCTTTAAAGTGGTCATTTAAACTGGCAACTGCTTTATCCGCATTTTTTTCTTCAATAGCATCTACTATAGCCTGATGCTCTTTAATCAAAAGAAAATTCTCCTCCTTATCGCATATTTTATTTTTTACAAAATGAGCAATAATTTCGGGAGTTATAATAAGCATTAGAGAATTGATCACGCTATTATTACTTGCTTCAGCTAATTTTATATGAAACATTAGATCTTCTTCTATGGCATCAAGTCCTTGTATCGCTTTTTCACTATACGCTTCATGCGCTTTTTTTATTTGGTGAATTTGTGATTCTGTCCTTCTGGTAGCGGCTAGACGTACTGCGTTTTTTTCTAAAATTATTCGGGTTTCTACCAAAGATTTGAAATCAGGATTTTGTAGTTGCAAGATATCTGACATCATTCCGTTTAATGCGGTTACTCCAATGTTTGAAATACGAGTACCACTCTGAGGATATTTTTTGACAAGTCCATAAAATTCTAATTTTTGAATAGCTTGTCGCAATTGATTACGGCTTACACCAAATCGTTCAGCGAGGTCTCTTTCTGCGGGAAGCCTGTCTCCAGGTTCTAAATGTTTAGAAACAATAAGTTCCCTGATTTTAGAAATAATTACCTCTTCGACATTTTCTTTGTCTTCTGGTAATTTTTCAATCTTTTCTAGTCCATTTAACTTCATATCAATTTTAATTAGCTGATTGATGAATATGTTTTTAAACATATTTTCAAAAACGTAACACTAAAATTATTAATATAAATCTAAAAAGACTGGATTTTTCTAAAAAAACAAAGCTATTCAGAAAATCACTGGATAGCTTTGTTTACGATGTGTACTTTTTTAGGTATTAATGAAACACCTCTAACTTATTGATTGCTACCCTACCATAGTCAGAACTTTTATAGCTTTTTCCTTTCATGGATTGCAAATAATTTCCTGCTTTAAAGTAATTTTGTTTGGCTGGCGCGCTCTGAGAAGTGAATATGGTATTTACTCGATTACCACTACTATTTAGTTCATATAGTTTTACTATACTATTTTTATATGTTAATTCGAAATACAGTTCTTCTCCTAAGTTAAAATTGCCTACAGTTTTACCACCGCCTTCGAGTTCTTCGGTTACATAACCATTAATTCTTAATTTTACACTTCCGCTGGTTTGGTTGGCACTTCCTTGACATTGTACTCTAATTACATCATCAAAAAAATCAGTTTTATCATGAATTTGTCCAAAACAAACTTTTCCAGAACTGGGTAAACGGTCCACTCTAACCTTCCATTTCATTCTATGTTCTTTGCTGGTTGTACCATCCCAGAAAATATTGTTGTTACCATTAGCGGTTAATTCTCTAAGTTCCATTCTTGGATTACCAGAACCAGAAGATGTGTCGCTACCTGCCCATACCTGAAATATTGCCCAATTGTTTTCTACAAAAAACCAATTGTTATTAGTATAATTACTTAAGTTTGGGATTGCATCTACATAATCATTATTAGATGGAGATCCTGATAAGCCATTCAATTTCCAATTTTGAAGACCAAGAAGATCGTATGGCGTATTTCCTGATGGTGGAGGTGGAGGGTTGCCACCGTCAGTATTACCATAAATTTCGGTTTCTGTGAGACTATTCCAACTATTACTAGAGTTGCCAAAACAAGATATACGGACATATCGGGCGCTTACTTCGCTAAAATTATAGGTTTCTAGTTGAGTTGTAGATCCACTACTTCCACTTGATTTTTTATCGACAACAGTAGATAGACTTGAAGTAGAGTTTCCAACCCTAATTTTAAAAAATGCTTTTCGTTGATTCCCTTTATACCAGGCTAATTTTACACTAGAGATTTTCTTTGAAGAACCTAAATCGTAAGTGATGTATTTTCCTGTTGCTCCATTTGAAGACCATCTGGTGTTCAAATTTCCATCTAAAGTATTGGCAGGAACATTACCGTCATCTCCATTTGCAGAGACAGATGAAACTGATAATTCAGTTAATGCCTTTAAGGTGTTCTGTTGTTCAATTAGACTAGGATCGTCTAAAGATTCTGTTTCGGTAGTACAATTGGATAACAATCCAATAGATACAATTGCCAAGAGATGGCAAAATAATTTAGTAGTTTTCATCGTTTTGTTGTTGAATTTATGTGTTGATAAAATTGGTCGACCAATTTGGTTGACCAATTTAAGATAAATTCTTAAAAAAAACTAATTAAAATAATATATTTATCATTTTTATTGTTAAAAAAATAAGAATTACAAAGTTTATGTAAAGGATGGTAAGAAGTATGCTTTTTGAATTTTATAGTATACATAGGAATTTGTAGAAATGATATATAGCTATTGCTAAGTAAGCCTTACTTTTTATAAATCAAGAAAAATATTTATCAAATCTCTAAATCAAGAGGCGTAATTTTATCAAAATGACATTTTTATTAAATTTTGTGAATTGTTTTGCAATCGATATTTAGTTTTTATGTATTATTGCATTATCTAGTTAACGAAAGGGGCTACGGCCGACGATTTAGAGTTACTATTATGAAAACGGCAAATTACATTTTTACAGAAGTTAGAGTTCAGTTATTGAACATATTGGATAATACAATTATTCCTGTACGCCGCTTTCGTCGCCCCTTGGGGGTCTAATTTTCTTCTGAAGTAGGTGCGTCCTACTTCCCCTATAAACATCGAATCCATTTAATGAAATCCAAATTCTAAGAATTACTTTTATAAGTATATTTATTTTTTTGGGAGATATAACTTCATGGTTACTTCAGTTTTATCCGGATTCAAAACAATCAACTAGTATTCAATTTCAAAGCTTCTTTAATAAGCGTAATTCGTTTATGAAAAAAGTAGATATCATAATTGCTGGCGAAAGCCATCTTAGATACGCACAAGAAATATGTGAAGTAATATCAGAATCTGCCAAAGTCAGAGGGACAGGTATTGCTAGACGTACGCCAGAGTATGTGCAAACCAAAATGCAAAATGGTAATGCAATTATAGCATTATCCGGAGACCAATTTGCTGGATTTTGCTATATCGAGGTTTGGGGACATGAAAAATATGTAGCACATTCTGGGTTAATAGTTCATCCTGATTTTAGAAATAGAGGGTTAGCTAAAAAAATCAAAGAGTTTACATTTAATCATTCTTTAAATAAATACCCAACAGCAAAGGTGTTTGGAATTACTACAGGACTGGCAGTAATGAAGATAAATTCAGACTTAGGTTATAAACCTGTTACATTTTCAGAACTGACAGATGATCCAAAGTTTTGGGCCGGGTGTAAAACATGTACCAATTTTGAAATTTTAACATCTAAGGATCACAAAATGTGTTTATGTACAGGAATGCTATACGATCCTACACAAAAAGTTAAGAAAAAAGAAAAATGGTTCAATAAAAAAGTATTAAAAAGATTAAAAAAAATCAAGCAATCTATGCTTGAAAATAATAAACAATTATTAGTATGGAAAAAGTAGTATTAGCATATAGCGGAGGTTTAGATACTTCATACTGCGTAAAATACCTTATTCATGAGAAAAATCTTGAAGTACATACCATCTTGGTAAATACAGGAGGTTTTTCAGAAAAAGAATTAGAAGAAACCGAGAAGAGAGCATACGAGCTAGGTAGTAAGGATCATGTTAATAAAACAATATTGGATGATTTTTATAATAAAGCAATTAAGTATTTGATTTTTGGAAATGTATTAAAAAATAACACCTATCCTTTGTCAGTTAGTGCTGAACGAATTTTTCAGGCTATAGAAGTAATTAACTATGCAAAAAAGGTAGGAGCAAAATACATTGCTCACGGAAGTACAGGGGCAGGAAATGATCAAATCAGATTTGATGTGATTTTTCAAACATTAGCTCCAGAGATTGAAATTATTACTCCGATAAGAGATCTAAAACTTTCTAGACAAGAAGAAGTAACCTATCTGGAAAAACATGGAGTGCACTATAGCTGGGAAAAGGCACAATACTCTATTAACAAAGGAATATGGGGGACTAGTGTAGGAGGAAAAGAAACATTAACATCTCATAGTGCATTACCTGATACAGCATATCCAAGCCAATTAAAAAAGGAAAAAGAAGAAACAATTACCCTTCATTTTGAAAAAGGCGAACTTACCGGGCTTGATGGAGTACAAGATACTCCCGTAAAAAATATTCAAAAACTGGAAGAGTTAGCAAGTGCATTTGCTATCGGAAGAGATATCCATGTCGGTGATACTATAATTGGAATTAAAGGAAGGGTTGGGTTTGAAGCCGCTGCACCAATGATTATTATAAAAGCGCATCATTTATTAGAAAAACATGTATTAACCAAATGGCAACAGTATTGGAAAGAACAATTGGCTAATTGGTATGGAATGTTATTGCATGAAGGGAATTATTTGGATCCTGTGATGAGAAATATTGAAGTATTTATGGAAGATGCTCAAAAATCAGTAACAGGAGATGTAAAGGTGAAGTTAAAACCTTACCATTTTATTTTAGAGGGTATAGAATCTGATTATGATATGATGAAATCAGATTTTGGGCAATATGGAGAAATGAATAATTCATGGACGTCTGATGATGCCAAAGGTTTTATCAAAATTTATGGTAATGCCAATAAAATATATCATAATGTAAATCCAAATGAATTATGATACAGGTAGGGATTATAGGAGGATCAGGATATACAGCAGGAGAATTACTAAGATTATTGGTGCATCATCCTGAGGTGAAATTAGACTTTGTATATAGTACAACCAATGCAGGTATTTCAATTTATAAACAACATCCTGATTTGATTGGAGAATTAGATCTGGAATTTACAGATACAATACATCCAGATGTAGACGTATTGTTTTTATGCCTTGGTCACGGAAGGTCTAGATCATTTTTAGAAACACATACATTTTCTTCAACCACAAAAGTGATTGATCTGGGTAATGACTTTAGATTAACAAAAGATAAACAATTCTTAGGAAGAGATTTTGTGTATGGCTTACCTGAGTTACAAAAGGAAAAGATTAAATCTTCAAAGAATATTGCTAATCCAGGATGTTTTGCTACGGCTATCCAGTTGGCATTACTTCCTTTGGTTTCTGAGGGGAAACTTACTGATGCGGTACATATAAATGCTACCACTGGGAGCACAGGGGCAGGAGTAATGCCAGGAGGAACAACCCATTTTAGTTGGAGAGATAATAATTTCTCTAGCTATAAAGTGTTTACTCATCAGCATCTGGATGAGATTGAGCAAAGTCTGAAGCAGTTGCAAACCGATTTTGACTTTCCTTTATTTTTTATTCCGAATAGAGGGAATTTCAGTAAAGGGATTTATGCCACAATATATACAAGATATGATGGAAGTGAATCCGATGCTAAAACACTGTATAAATCATTTTATTCTGACGCAAAATTCACGGTAATTTCTGATGAAGAGATTCATTTAAAACAAGTGGTAAATACAAATAAATGTATTCTGCATGTATGCAAGAAAGATGGAATGTTATTGATTACATCAGTGATTGATAATTTGATAAAAGGAGCTTCTGGGCAGGCTATTCATAACATGAATTTGATGTTTGGATTAGAAGAAAAAACAGGATTAGAATTAAAAGCAAGCGCATTTTAAAGATGAATAAAATAACGATCATAGGAGGCGGAAATTTAGGTAAATCAATCATATCAGGATTAGCTGGTAGCGATTTGTTTGAAGCTAAGAATATTACCGTAGTTGATAAGTCCAGGTATAACCTAAAAGAAGTTGAAGATAAATTAGGAGTATCAACTTCACAAAATATAGCGGAGTCTATAGAAAATGTGAAATGGGTAATTCTTTGTGTACAACCTAGGCAATTAGATGCGGTATTAGAAGAAATCAAAGATATAGTGACTACAGACCAAATATTGATTTCGACTGTAACAGGGACATCTATTACAGAAATTAATGAGATTGTTCCAAGCAATAAAGTAGTTAGGGTTATGCCAAATACTGGTGCAGCAAAGAAACTTTCTATGACATGTATTGCAGCAAATGATGATGTAAAAGAAGAATTAGAGATAGTGAAAAAAATGTTTGATACTATAGGAGAAACCTTAATTATCGAAGAACGATTAATGCAGGCTGCAACAGTTTTAGGAGCGAGCGGTATTGCATTCTTTTTAAGGTTTCTAAGAGCTATGATCCAAGGGGGAATTCAAATGGGATTCCATCCTCATGAAGCGCAAATTATAGCAGTACAAACTGCTATAGGAGCAGCAACATTAGTAGCAGAAAATGGTACCCACCCCGAGCGAGAGATCGATAAAGTGACAACACCTCAAGGGTGTACAATAGAAGGGTTAAATGAAATGGAGCACCAGGGGTTAAGTTCCTCTGTAATAAAAGGAGTAATGGCTTCTTATGAGAAAATTAATACCATAAAATAAAGAAGATGAAACTATTTGATGTATATCCCCTTTATGATGTAGAACCAATTAATGCTTATGACTGTATCGTAGTCGATAAAAACGGAATTGAGTACTTAGATATGTATGGGGGTCACGCCGTCATTTCGATTGGGCATTCTCACCCTCATTATGTAAAAAAACTTAAAGAACAAATAGAAAAAATAGGCTTTTATTCTAATGCAGTTCAAAATAGTTTGCAATCAAGATTAGCAAAAAAACTAGGGGAGTTGTCTGGATACGACGAGTATCAGTTATTTCTTTGTAATTCTGGAGCAGAAGCAAATGAAAATGCGCTGAAATTAGCCTCTTTTTATACAGGAAAATCAAGAGTTATTGCTTTTAATAATGGTTTTCACGGAAGAACTTCAGCAGCAGTTGCAACAACAGATAATACTAAAATTATTTCGCCCTTAAATGCTCAGCAAGACGTCGCCTTTTTACCGTTAAACGAAATTGAGTTGGTAAAGACTGAATTAGAAAAAGGTGATGTTTGTGCTGTTATTGTTGAACCTATTCAAGGAGTGGGAGGATTAGATGAAGGGACAACAGAATTCTTCACGGCATTAGAAACTTTATGTCATGAATTTGGAGCGGTTTTGATTTTAGATGAAGTCCAATCGGGATTTGGACGAAGTGGAAAATTCTTTGCGCATCAATACCATGGGATTACTCCTGATATTATTTCTATAGCAAAAGGTATGGGAAATGGTTTCCCTATAGGAGGAATTATGATCGCACCACATATAGAACCAAACTACGGAATGTTAGGAACTACTTTTGGAGGGAATCATCTCGCTTGTATTGCAGCATTATCAGTTCTAGAAGTAATCGAAACCGAAAACCTAATAGATAATACCAGGTTAACCGGAGAATATTTCTTATCACAAGTACAGCAGATTCCGGGATTACAAAAAGTAAAAGGAAAAGGATTAATGCTGGGATTAGAGTTCGATTTTGAAGTTAGTGAACTGAGAAAAAAAATGATCTATGATGAACATATTTTTACAGGAGGAGCAATGAATAAAAAGCTATTAAGAATACTTCCTCCATTAACTATAGGTAAAAAAGAAATTGACCAATTCATTAAAGCTTTACAAAATGTTTTGGTTGAAGAAAAAGTTGGGTTATGAGTAGTATAACATTAAACATATCACAAAGAAATTTGGTTTTAGAGAAAATGGCAATTCTTGTAGATCAAAATAGAACATCGATTATTCAGGCGAATATTAGAGATATGGACGGGTATTCTGGTAATGATCTGGCGATGAGGGACCGACTTAAGGTTGATGAGCATAAAATTGACGGTATGATTACCTCGCTTCAACAATTGGCAGGTCAGGAGGACCCAGTGGGTGTAGAGCGATTTAGGTTTCATCATGATAACGGGATGGAAATATTTAATAAAACTGCTTCTTTTGGGACGGTATTGATTATCTATGAATCTAGACCTGATGTGACTATAGAAGCAGCTGGAATTGCTTTCAAATCTGGTAATAAAATATTACTTAAAGGAGGAAAAGAATCATTACATTCTAATCTGGCTATTGTAAAACTTTGGCACCAGGCACTTTTAGAAAATGATATTACAACAGATTGGGTCGAATATTTGAATTATGATAGACAGAAAACACAGGTATTTCTAGAAAAACCAACGCAAAAAGTAGATTTAATTGTTCCTCGCGGGGGAGAAAAATTAATTGAATTTGTAAAAGCTCATGCATCCTGCCCGGTCATTGTAAGTGGTAGAGGTAATAACTTTGTATATGTACACAAAGAAGCCGATAAAGCATTAGCGTTGGATAATATCATTAATGGAAAAACAGATAAGATTTCTGCCTGTAATGCTGTAGATAAAGTTTTAATAGATAAAAACCTTCCTAATAAAGAAGATTTTGTAAAAAACCTTATTGCAACACTTCATGGATATAATGTAGAAATTTTAGGGGATGAATCTCTATCTCAATATGAAGAAGTAAAGCCAATACAAAAAAATACAGTTTGGTTTGAAGAATTTTTGGATTACAAAATTGTTATTGGAGAGACCGAAAACATTCCCGAAGCAATTTCCAAAATCAATAGATTTAGTGGGGGACACTCTGCAGCTATAATCACCAAGGATAAATCTGCGGCAGAAGTATTTATGTCTTCAGTCGATTGTGCAGCCGTATATCATAATGCATCTACTCGATTCACTGATGGTTTCCAATTAGGCCTTGGAGGAGAACTAGCTATAAGTACAGATAAATTACATCAAAGAGGCCCGATCGGTTTACAACATTTGGTAACTAATAAATGGTATATACATGGAGATGGGCAGACGAGATAAAAAAAGAATTGTACTCAAGGTAGGATCAAATGTCTTAACCAAAGGAACAGATCATATTTCTAGAGGAAAGATTGAAGATATAGGTCGACAAATAGTGGCACTTCAGGATACATATGAATTTGTTATTGTGAGTTCTGGAGCAATTGCTGTAGCCAAACAATTTGTAAATCTGGAGAGTAATGGAGTAGCAATAGACGTAAAACAAGCCTTAGCGTCTATAGGGCAACCACATTTAATGCGAATATTTCAGGAAAGCTTTAGGGATCTTGGATTGCTAACCTCTCAATGTTTGTTGTCCTATTCAGATTTTGAAAGAGAGCAATCCAAAAAGAATATTATAAATACAATTAATGTATTAGTTGCCAATAATTATATCCCGATCATTAATGAGAATGATACTGTAGCCACCGATGAGATTCAATTTGGTGATAATGATAAACTAGCCGCATTGACAGCTTCTTTACTTAATGCAGATCTGTTGGTTATTGCAACAAATACGAATGGAATATGCACTAAAGAATCGGTAGAAAATAATACTTATCAAACAATTGATGAAGTAAATGATATTGAGATGTTAGAAAATGAAATTGTTGCAGAGATTTCTAGTCATGGTACGGGAGGTATGAAATCGAAAATAGAAGCGGCAAGAATAGCTCAAAATGCAGATATAGAAACTTGGGTTATCAATGGATTGAAAGATAATTTTGTAATCAATGCAATCCAAAATAAAACTTTATTTACCAAAATAGTTAAAGCAGTATATAATGAATAATTATTTTTCTATAGAAGATATAGATTCACTACCTGATTGGGTAAGTGAAGCTATAGAAATGAAGAAAACTCCAATGTCGAATAAAACTTTGGGAGTGGATAAAACTATTGGACTTTTATTTTTTAATCCTAGTCTTCGTACGCGCTTGAGTACGCAAAAAGCAGCTTTAAACCTGGGGATGAATGTAATTGTTATGAACTTTACAGGAGAAGGATGGTCTTTAGAGTATGGTGATGGTACTGTTATGGATCAGGGTAATTCAGAACATGTTAAAGAAGCAGCACAAGTCGTTTCTCAATACTGTGATGTATTGGCAATACGTGCCTTTGCAAAGTTAGAAAATAGAGAAGATGACTATAGCGAGAAGGTCCTTAAAAGTTTTATACAATATGCCTCTATTCCTGTAATTAATATGGAAAGCGCTACAGGGCATCCATTACAAGCATTAACAGATGCAATAACGATAACAGAACATAAAAAAATAGATAAACCCAAAGTTGTACTATCATGGGCACCGCATCCAAAAGCCTTACCACAGGCAGTTGCTAATTCTTTTGTAGAGATGATGCAAAGAATGGACGCAAATTTTGTAATTACCCATCCTGTGGGATTTGAGTTAGCCAGTCAGATTACTAAAGAGGTGCCCATTGATTACAATCAAGAGAATGCACTAAAAGATGCAGATTTTGTTTATGTCAAGAATTGGAGCGCTTATGAGGATTATGGTAAAACATTGACAGATGATCCTTCATGGAAAATTTCTCAAGAGAAGATGAACCTGACCAATGATGCTAAATTTATGCACTGTTTACCTGTAAGAAGGAATGTTGTTGTTGATGATGATGTCATCGACAGTGAGAATTCTATTGTTATTGAACAAGCAAACAATAGAACATATGCAGCACAATTGGTGTTAAAGAAGATTTTACAAAATAATTGAAAACTTTAAGCCTTTGCATTTTTTGCAAAAACTTAAAAAGGTAGATATGGAAAAACAGAAGTTACTGGTTGCCAAAATTGGTGGAAATATAATAGAAGATGAGGTTGCTTTGCAATCCTTTCTAGAGAATTTTTCAAAGATAAAAGAACCTAAGATTCTGGTTCATGGAGGAGGGAAGTCAGCGACACAACTTGCTGCTAAGCTTGGAGTAAAGACAGAAATGATTGATGGACGAAGAATTACATCAGCAGAAAACTTAGATATTGTTGTGATGACATATGCTGGATTGTTAAATAAAAGAATTGTTTCAGGATTACAAAAGTATAACTGTAATGCTATGGGATTAACAGGAGCAGATGCTAATGTGATTAGAGCAGAGAAAAGACCAGTTCAGTTTATAGATTACGGGTATGTTGGAGATGTAGTAGAAGTGAATGATACAATAATAAAAGGCTTTTTGAATCAAAAAATAACTCCAGTTTTTTGTGCAGTAACACATGATTCAAATGGGCAATTGTTTAATACAAATGCTGATACAATAGCATCTGAAATTGCTTCTGCGATGAGCCCTCATTATGAAGTTTCATTGTTTTATTGCTTTGAATTAAAGGGTGTTCTAGAAAATATAAAAGATAAAGATTCTGTAATCGAACATATAAACTTAGAAAAATATAACGAATTACGGGATGCTCAGGTGATTGCAGATGGTATGTTGCCTAAACTTCAAAACTGTTTTGAAGCATTACAAAAGAAAGTGAGTAAGGTACATATAGCAAATGCAGATTTTATAAAAGATAATACAACTAAACATACGACTTTGAGTCTATAAACAATGGTAGAACAACTAACAAATCAGGCAATAGAGCTTTTGCATAACCTAATAGAAACCCCATCTTTTTCTTCAGAAGAGGATAAGACGGCTAAGTTGATAGAACATTGGTTTGTCAAAAATGATATTCCTTTCGAAAGAGAGAATAATAATATCTGGGCTTATAATGCTCATTTTGATGAATCAAAGCCTACTATTTTATTAAACTCACATCATGATACGGTAAAACCTAATGGAAATTATACTAATGACCCTTTTAAGGCTTTTGTAGAAGATGGAAAATTATATGGATTAGGGAGTAATGATGCTGGTGGATGTTTGGTGTCATTACTAGCCACATTTACTTACTTTTATAAGAAGGATGGTTTAAAATACAATTTTGTGATCGTGGCCTCAGCAGAAGAAGAGAGTAGCGGACCATTGGGGTTAAAAAGCGTATTAAAATATCTAAAGAATGTAGAATTTGGGATTGTAGGAGAACCTACTTTGATGCAATTGGCAGTCGCAGAAAAAGGATTATTGGTTTTAGATGTATCAGTAAAAGGAACGGCAAGTCATGCAGCACATCCAAATGACGATAATGCTATTTATAATGCCTTGCAGGTTATACAATGGTTTGAAACCTATGTATTTGATAAAAATTCAGAAGCTTTGGGAAAAGTAAAGATGACTGTAACACAAATAAATGCAGGAAATCAACATAATGTAGTACCAGCGAGTTGTGATCTGGTAGTGGATATCAGAGTAAATGATAAGTATAAAAATGAAGAGATTTTGGAACTTGTAAAACGGGCAATGCCAGAACAGGTTGAGGTTCGTCCAAGATCATTACATCTAGGATCTTCATCGATACCTGTAGATCATCCAGTGGTAAAATCAGGCATAGCACTAGGAAGAACAACATATGGATCACCAACATTATCAGATCAATCAGTATTAAGCTGCCCATCTTTAAAACTAGGGCCGGGAGATTCAACACGATCGCATTCTGCTAATGAATTTATTTATGTGAATGAGATTAAAGAAGGAGTAGAACTATATATAAAGGTTTTAGAAGGAATTGTATAGAAAATTATGATTCTATACTTAATTTGTTAAATTTAAAATAATAATTTAAAATGTAGCTTCAATATGTATTGGAAATGCATTAAGGAATAAAAATTATAATAAGGTTATGAAGCTTTGGGATAAAGGATTACTAACAGACCAGAAAATAGATATGTTTACCGTAGGTAACGATAGACAACTGGATTTGGTAATCGCCAAATATGATGTAAGGGCTACATTGGCACACGCCAAAATGTTGCATAAAATAGGTTTACTCTCTGATGATGATATTGCCGGGATAGAGAAAGAGTTAGATGCACTTGCAAAGGAGATAGAAGAGGGTGTGTTTCTAATAGAAGATCAGTTTGAGGATGTTCATTCTAAGATAGAGTTTGAACTAACCAAAAGAATAGGAGATGCTGGTAAACGAATCCATACGGCAAGATCACGTAATGATCAGGTTTTAGTAGCAATGCATTTGTATTTAAAGGATGAATTGCTACAAATTAAATCACAAGTCAAAGAATTATCGTCTAACCTGCTAACCACAGCAGAAAAATATAAGGATGTTCTTTTACCAGGATACACACATTTACAGATCGCAATGCCATCTTCTTTTGGGTTATGGTTTTCTGCATATGCAGAAAGTTTTATAGATGATCTTCATTTTGTGAACGCTGCTCTCAAAGTGGTCGATCAAAACCCGCTGGGTAGTGCGGCAGGATATGGTAGCTCATTTCCTATAGATAGAGAGTTTACAACCAAAGAACTAGAATTCGAAACATTAAAGTATAATGTAGTAGCTGCTCAAATGAGTAGAGGTAAATCAGAGAAATCAACTGCTTTTGCAATGAGCAGTGTTGCAGGAACTTTATCAAAGTTGGCAATGGATGTATGTTTGTATATGAGTCAGAATTTTGATTTTATGAGTATACCTTCAGAATTTACTACAGGATCTAGTATTATGCCTCATAAAAAGAATCCTGATGTTTTCGAATTGATTAGAGGGAAATGCAATAAAATTCAAGCATTACCATATGAGTTAAGTCTATTGACAAACAATTTACCTAGCGGATATCACCGCGATTTACAGTTACTTAAAGAAGGAGTTGTGCCTGCTATCCAGGATTTAAAAGCTTCTTTAGAAATGGCGATATATGCATTAAAAAATGTTACTTTAAATAAAAATATTCTTAATGATAATAAATATGACTACCTTTTTAGTGTAGATACATTAAATGAATTGGTAATGCAGGGAATGTCATTTAGAGATGCATATGTGAAAATCGGTTTAGATATCGAAAATGGAGATTATAAACCAGAAAAGAATACAAAACATAGTCACATAGGTAGTATTAATAACCTGTGTCTTAATAAAATTGAAGAGAAGCTGAAGCAAGTTTAATTGAGTGTAAGTTGAGTTAGTTTAATTTTATCGCTTCGGCCTAGACCCTCAGAGGAGTTGTTAACCACTGAGGGTTGTTTTCAATACACACAAATAATACATTGTGTATAATCAGTCGTATTAATTATCCAAAATTTCATAATAAGTATATTAAAAAGAGCAGGCAGATATATAAATTAAAACCAATATCTAATGAAAATCACTTGTTTTGGAGAAGTACTTTGGGATATTTTTCCAAAGCATAAAAAAATAGGAGGAGCTCCTCTTAATGTAGCCTTACGATTAAAATCTATGGGTATAGATTCCTGCGTTGTTTCAAGAGTTGGAGATGATGATTTGGGTAAGGACATCATGAAGTATGTTGCAGAAAGACAATTACCATTAGATACATTTCAGATTGATCATCAATATAAAACAGGAGAGGTTGAAGTAACTCTGGATGAAGAAAACACAGCTACTTATAACATTAACCACCCTGTGGCTTGGGACTTTATTGAATATACAGAAGAGGTTATACAAGTAGTAGCGCAATCTGATGCTATTATTTTTGGCAGTTTGGCAAGTAGAAATGAAACATCAAGAGCTACATTGCTAAGAGCTCTAGACAAAGCTAAATTTAAGATTTTGGATGTTAATCTCAGACCTCCGCATTATGATGCTGAATTGTTATTGGAATTAATGAAAAATACGGATTTCATAAAACTCAATGATGAGGAATTGGATGAAATTTGTACGATATTCAAAATCGAGGAGAAATTTATTGAAAATAAAATCAAAGCTGTTGCAAAACATTGTGATACAGATCAAATTTGTATAACCAAAGGAGGAAAAGGAGCAATATTATGGTATAAAGGCACATTTTACCATAATGAAGGATATAAAATAAAAGTTGTAGATACTGTAGGTGCCGGGGATTCTTTTTTGGCTACTTTAATTTCGGGACTACTTCAGCAAGAAACCCCTCAGGTGGCGATTGATAATGCATGTGCTGTAGGTGCTATGGTAGCAGCTAGAGAAGGAGCTAATCCTGTTTTTAGCACCAGTGAAATCAGAAATTTTGTTAGAAGCCAAGTAAAGTATTAAATCAATAATCAGAATATTTATTATTATAAATTATTATCTTTAATAAGATCATATCATCATTCTTTTAGTCATGGCAAGAGATAAAATCAATCGTAGACAAGCAGTTAAAAATATATCACTAAGTATTGGGGCTATAGGGTTAAGCGGATCAATAGTTGCAAATTGTGTAGAAGACCAAAAAACTAACATTCAAGAAGATTTAAAAGGAAACATAAATCATTCGGCATGCAGGTGGTGTTACCAAGATATTCCTTTACAGGAATTTGCAAGAAAAGGAAAGGAAATGGGGCTTAAGGCAATTGATTTATTAAAGCCGGATGAATGGAAAATAGTAAGAGAGGCTGGATTAGAATGTTCTCTGGCAACTGATACATTTGCAAGTATAACAGACGGCTTTAATGACCCTAAAAATCATGAAGCACTACAAAAACAATATCTTACCCTAATTTCAGAAGCTTCTAATGCAGGTATAAAACAAGTTATCGTTTTCTCTGGTAATCGAAATGGTATTTCTGATGAAGAGGGTTGGGAACAGTGTGCTAAAGGTTTGGATGTGTTAGTTAAACATGCCGAAAAAAATAATGTTACCCTTATTATGGAATTGCTAAATAGCAAAGTGGACCATAAAGATTATCAATGTGATTTGACTCCATGGGGAGTTGGTTTAGTTGATAAAATAGGGTCATCTAATTTTAAATTACTCTACGATATCTATCATATGCAAATTATGGAGGGCGATATTATTGCAACGATAAGAAAGTATACTGAATATATTGCGCATTATCATACGGGTGGAGTCCCTGGCCGCAATGAGATTAATAGGAGTCAGGAACTTAATTACCCAGCCATAATGCAAGCTGTATTAACCACTGGTTTTAAAGGGTATGTAGCTCAGGAATTTATCCCGACTTATGATGATAAATTAAGTGCTCTACAAGAAGGAATTATGATTTGTGATGTCTAAAAGAATATATTATCCTGAAATTAATGCTTTTAAGTCATTAATAACATTGATGTTATGCCTAAGGTTAGCATAAAGAATAAATAGAATAATTATGGCGACAATAAAGCCAAGCAACATTCCATTATTTCTACTCGATAGTTTTTTGGAAGTTTTTAAATACACTTTTGACAATTTTTTTGCATAACTCGTTACCAAAGCAAAAGCGGGCGCAAAAATTAGTACGACAACTAACATGTCTATCAGAACAAGAAGATACCCTTGTTGATCAATATGTCTCTTTACATATTTTAAAATGAACCCGTTAATTAGAGCAGCCGATAAAACAGCAACTGCATAAATAGCATATTTGGTAGATTGTCTATTATTACTCATGGAGGCTAGTTTCTTATTTTGGAGTTGAAATCTAATAAAAAATTATGATTTATCACAAACGAATCAAGGTCATAATTTTCTTTGTTATCATAAGTATATAGATTGTTTGATTGCTTTTTCGGATATAAAACTCAGTTTATGTAAGTGATACAGGATCAATAAATCGAATAGTATTATGAAGTAAATAAAAATAGATTAATATCAATTATTCAATATATAGCTGTTTGTTTTAGAAATTGTTTATTTTTTTAACATTTTGCCTTTCTAGTTGATATAATGTTTTATCTTTATAAGAATTAAATTGGTCAACCAATTTAATTTTAACTGATTTTACACAAATTCAATCTTCAAAATGAAAACTTTTACGTATTCCAAACTATTACTTTTTTTATGTACATGTTGTTATCTGAGTACTTATGCACAAACTACTGTAAGTGATGATAAAGAACTTAGAGACCTGGTTAATTCTGCTTCTGCCGGTTCAGTTTTTATAATTCCGAATGGAACATATAGAGACTTCGAAGCGCGTTTTTCTGATGCAAAAGGAACTCCGGGAAATCCAATTATTATCAAAGCAGAAACGGTCGGTGGAGTAACATTTACCAAAGAATCGGTTTTTTCTTTAAAACGGTGTGAACATATTGTTTTAGAAGGGTTTGTTTTTGATTGTGAAGGCGAAAATACGCTTGTAAAACTCGAAGGATCTAATAATATTCGAATAACGAGAAATGTTTTCGAATTAAAAACTACTGTACCTATAAAATGGGTTTTTATTGGTGGTATTTATAATGACTATACTTTTCAACATACAAGCCACCATAATAGGATAGATCATAATATTTTTCAAAATAAGACAACTCCCGGACATTATATTACCATAGATGGGACGAGTAATCAGGATGAAAGTGATTCTAGACAATCCCAGTATGATAGAATAGATCATAATTATTTTAAGAACAATTCACCAAGAGCTAAAAATGAACAAGAATCTATACGTATTGGTTGGAGTCAAATGTCAAAATCTAGCGGATTTACTATTGTAGAACACAATTTATTCGAAGATTGTGATGGGGACCCAGAAATAGTGTCTGTAAAATCATGTGATAACATTATTAGACATAATACTTTTAGAAAAAGTTATGGAACATTATCATTTAGACATGGCAATAGAAACAGAGCAGAAGGGAATTATTTCTTTGGAGATAATAAACCTAATGGAACTTTTGAATCATCCACAATACATACTGGAGGAATACGTATATACGGTACCGATCATGTTATTGTAAATAACTATATGGAAGGGTTAAAAGGAACTATTTGGAATGCTCCAATTGCATTAACCCAAGGTGATGCGATAGATGGAAACAGTACAAATCTTACTAAACATTTTAGAGCAGAGCGTGTCACTATTGCATACAACACTCTCGTAAATAATACATATGGTATTGAGATTGGTTATGATAAACCAGGAAGAAACCCTTATAATGTAAAGTTAAAAGATATTACTATTGCCAATAATATTGTGACTGGATCAACAAATAGTATGATTAGTTATATCAATGGTAATGATCAGGGAGGAGAAGTAAAATTCTTTAATAATATTATGTATCCAACAGGTAGCGCAAATCTTACTAGTGATGGATCAACATTTGCCGCTAATCAGGTTAATGAAATAAACCCAGGTTTAACCTTTGACGGTACTGCATGGAGATCTACAGATTCTTCACCAACCATTAGTTGTGCTATTGCGGGCTTAAATATTGATGAAGATATAGAAGGACAACCCAGGCCAGGTACCAGTAATGCTGGTGCAGATCATTTTAGTACTGCCTCTGTAAGATATAAGCCTTTAACACCTAGTGATGTTGGACCAAATGCTGGTGAAGATCCCAATCCACCAACTAACACGCTTACTTTAGGTACAATTAGTGATTTTACCGCTGTTGCGGATAGTAAAAGCTTATCAATAATGTCTAATGTAAATTGGTCAGTTTCTGATAATCAAAACTGGATATCAATTAGCCCTAATAATGGATCAAATAATGGTACAGTAGAAATTAAGGTAACTGAAAATACAGAAACAACAGCACGTACAGGAGTTGTTACAGTATCAGGAGGATCAATAACAAGAACTATAAATATAACTCAAAATGGAGTGGCTCAACAACAAGGTGAGTTAACTGTTTCTAATTCTACGATTTCTTTTGACTCATCTATAGCTAATAGTACATTTACTATTAATTCTAACCTCAATTGGACAGTTTCTGATAACCAGAATTGGTTAAGTACATCGCCGTCATCAGGAAGTAATAACGCAACAGTTACAGTACATGTAAATGCTAATGCCACTACAAATTCCAGAACAGGAATAATAACAATCACAGGAGGAGCAATAACCAAAACAATTAGTGTTTCACAAAGTGGAACGAATCCAGGCACCGGTAATGATATGTTATTAAACGTTTCTAGTGTAAACGCAAGTACTTTTCAATCTGGTAATGGTCCAGAAAAAACTTTAGATAAAGATTTAAGCACAAGATGGTCTGCCCAAGGTATAGGAGAAACAATAACATATGATTTGGGAATTGTGTATGATATTAATACAATTAAAATAGCATTTTTTAAAGGAGATCAAAGAACTACAACTTTTGATATTGCTATATCAGAGGATGGAACCAATTTTGCAACCCTCATATCAAATCAATCAAGTAGTGGCAATTCTAATGATCTGGAAGATTTTGCCTTGAGTGGGCAAGCAAGATACGTTAGAATTATTGGAAAAGGGAATTCATCAGGGAACAACTGGAATAGTTTAACTGAGGTTGAAATCTGGGGAAAAGAAATGAGCGCAGGAACTGTAACCGAATCTACTTTAATTCCAACTATAGATACGTATATAAGAGGAGGAAGTTTTGATGCTGTAAATTATAATACGAGTACTGATCTTTGGGTAAAAGAACCTAATTCTGATGATTACAAAAGAAGAGCATTATTCAAATTTGATATTTCTGCGCTTAGCGGAAACATAACTTCTGCAAAATTAATGTTAACTCCTGTTCAAGTGGGAAGTACAGCTTCAGATTTAACAACTCATGTATATGAATCTGATGATTTTAATTCAAATGTAACATATAGTCAAACTCCAGGAATATCAAAGCTTTTAGATACTAAAACTGGTGGATATGTAGTTGGAGAACCAAGCGTGTATGATATTACAGACCTTGTTAATGATGGTGTTTTGAATAGTTTAAATCAAATCTCAATTCATGTGAGATCAAATGGAGGAGATGCAAGTAAGACATATGTTAAATTTGCCTCTAGAGAAAACTCTACTATTTCCTACCAACCAAAGCTTATGATAACAGCTACTAATGCAGTTAATCGATCTTTAGGTGAAGTGTTAACTCTTAATAATAACCAAGAAATAATGCTATATCCTTTGCCAGTAAAAGATATGCTGCAAGTAAAAGGAATTACAAAAGGATATGATAAAGTTATTATTTTTAATTTGACCGGGCAGATCATGTATGAGTACAAAGTAGATAATGATAAGGAAGTAATACCAATGAGTAACCTAAAACAAGGTATCTATATTATTAAAATAACCGGAGATAATGTATCGAATATCACTAGGAAAGTGGTAGTGAAAAGATGATATAATCTTTTCTATTACAAATAATAATTCATGTTTAAGATTACAAAAAACCTCAATTACAATTGGGGTTTTTGTATTTAACCCATTTACATGCAATCAAAAAGAGAATTGCGCTTGAAGCCCTTTTAATGAAGAGGGTTTACCTAATCAATTTTTAAATTATTATACAAATGATAAATGGACCGAAAGGGGAGAACCTATTCAAAATGAATTTGTAGAAAAATAAATACATCAATGCTGATCAATGTAAATTGATTGTAATTTAAAGTAAAGTATCACTTGCTAAAAATGAGTTAATTAGGTTTTCTTTATGATATCTGAAATAACAATGATTGAGGGAATTTTGTTAGTTTTATGTATTCTATTTTTCTATTCTAAAATTTTCGATATGCTCAGAAAGACAAAAAGCATCATCTATGTATTGTGTATACCCATAGTATTACTTTCATGCAAAGTTAAAGAGGAAAGCTTATCTGGTCAAAGTATAATTGAGCAAAGTATTACTAAACATGACCCCAATGCTTCATGGGATACGATAGATTTAAAAATTCATATTCAGGAGCCTAGATTATCAAACCCCGGGAGATATTCGATAGTAAGTATAAATAATGCCACCAATGCGTTTAAATTGATAAGAAATAGAGATACGCACCTTGCAGAGTATAGTATTGATGACAAAGGAAATGCTCAAGTAGCATTGGATGGGATAAAAGATATAGATGAAGAATTAATCGAAAAATATAGACTGAATCCTAAAAGAAATAAAGGATACCAAGATTTTTATAGGATTATGTATGGATTACCAATGAGCCTTACTTCTGAAACGATAGAAAGTATAGGTAAGGTGAGTATAGAAACCTTTAATAAAATTGATTGTTTTAAAATAGAAATAAAATTAAAAGAAAAACTATTTTCAAAACACTGGTATGTCTTTATTTCTAAAATGGATTATGAACTTAAAGGAATAGAAGTTATTTTTCCAGATGATACTACCAAAGGAGAACGATTATATTTTGATGGAAATATCGAAATAAAAAACATAAATATCCCCAGAATAAGACATTGGCATGAATATTCTGATAATGCTTACTTGGGTTCAGATATTATTGTGAAAACAATTATGGATTAGAATATGTATAATAAACACATGAAATATCCTTGTATAATAGTATTAATGATACTGTTTCTTTTGTTTGGTTGTAATGTAAACAAGAGAGATTACATTCTAAAAGAAAAAGATCTTATACCAGAAGGTACTGCATTTAATACTGAAACGAATATGATTTATATTGGTAGTATTTATAGGCAGAAAGTAATTGGAATTACTTCAAAAGGAAAAATTCGCGATATGATAGGTCAAGAATCATTCGGAAGATTAAGTCCAATAGGTATGGAGATGAAGGTATCTAATAAAATATTATGGATCAATATGGCAGCTGCACCTATAGTAAATCAATCTAATGTTAAAAATTGGGAAACTGCTATTATGGCCTTTGATATAGTGAATCAGAAGATTAAAAAAACATACACTATTGAAAAAGGGGAAACAAGATCATTTTTTAATGATATTACAGTAGCAACAAATGGAGATGTATACGCTACTGAGACAATGAATGGTAAAATTTATAAAATAGATAAAAATACAGACACATTAGATATCTTTATTGATCTGGAAAAGTATACGTTTCCTAACGGAATTGTTTATTACAATCCTCTTAACTGCCTGTTTGTAGCTACAGACGAGGGAATCCTAAAAATAGAGTTGCAAAGCAAGATGATCACATTACTCAATACTACTAATATTGATACTAAAGGGATTGATGGATTGGCTATTTATGATAATTATTTTATAGGACATCAAAGCTCTAAGGTCTCTAAGTTTTATTTTAATGAAGATATTTCAGAAATAGCAAAAGTAGAAGTTTTAGACTCTGGAGAAGAATTTGATTCAAGTACTACAGGAGAAATTGGAAATGGATATTATCACTTCATTGTTAATTCTCAAATTAAAAGCGGAATCAATCAAAAGGAAAAAACGATAAAACCAATCGATAGTTTAGAAAAAATAATCATTAGAAGTATAAAATTATAGTATTAGAAATGTCATAAAGAAGGAAACATTGATCATAAACGATATGTCACCTAATTTTATACCTTCATATCTTAGCTAACATCTGGTATTAAAAAATAAGAATGGAATTGAATATTCATTATGATAATTTGTGGTCAGAATCTTTAGCAAAGTTCAATCAAAATGAATTTAATATTGATCCGTTAATCGAATCAACATCTGATTTAAGAAGAGGAATCACTTTATTGGTACGACCTAATAATAAGGTCAAAAGATTAATTTCGGAATTTATTGAAGAACTTAAACATATAGATCCTAACCAATATTATTATCCGTCTACAGATATACATGTTACGGTGATGTCAATAATCTCCTGCTATCAAGGGTTTGATATCAACGCTATAGATATTTCAAAATATATAGACCAGATAACAGATAGTCTTCAAACAACATTAAGAGATAACATTACTTTTAAAGGGATTACTGCTTCTAGTTCCTGTATTATGTTAAAAGGGTTTACTAAAAATAATAGTTTGGACACTACGAGAATGAACTTGAGGTCAAATTTTAAGAAAACAACCTTAGAACATTCTATAGATACTCGATATAAAATAAGAACAGCACATGCTACAATAGTACGATTTAAATCAGAAATTACAGATCCAAAAGAATTCATTAAAGTATTACAAAAATACAGAGATGTTGATTTTGGATCTTTCGAAATTGATACCTACGAACTGGTATATAATGATTGGTACCAAACTAAAAAGAGCACTAAGGTTTTATATAAATTTGAGATCTGATTTAAGAAATATGGAAAATCTATTCGCAGTTAAAGAAATTGAGAAAAAAGATATTCAACATATAGTGCAGTATTGGAGTACTATTTCTACATCCCATTTAGAATCTATGGGTATAAAAAGGGAAGAATTATATATCTATGCGAATCTAGGTGAGTATATAGAAAAACAAATTAGCCTTCCATACGAACAAAAATCTGCCTTGTTTATGATAGGGCTAATAGATGGGGAACCTTATGGGCATTGTTATGTGAATAGTATAAAATTCAGAAAAGAAGCACATATGCATTTGCACATTTGGAATTCGGATAGAAGACAGAAAGGTTTGGGTAGTCAAATGGTTAAAAGATCGATACCTTATTTCTTTAAGAACCTAGAAATAAAAAATCTTATAAGTGAACCATATTATTTAAATAGTGCTCCTAATAAAACCTTGGTAAAACTAGGCTTCCAATTTGAAAAATGTTATGTATCCAAGCCTTCCGGATGGAACTTTGAATTAAAAGTACATCGATGGAAATTGACAAAACCCGTTTTTAAGGAAAAATTTATGTGAATCTGTAATACGTAGATTTATATCTTGAAGAAGTTTTTTTAACGTATAATTGTAAACAATTATAGTAGAAATAAACCGAATCAGATTTATGTTTCTATTAGATACAATACAAAACTTTATCAAAATTGAACGAACAACCCATCAAAGTAAAAAAAAGAATTGATGTATTAGATGTTTTCCGAGGATTCGCAATTCTCGGAATTTTTGTTGTCAATATTGTAATAATGAATTCAACTTTTCTTAATCAAGATGAATTTGCGAAGCAATGGACTTCAGGTATCGACCAAATTTCCAATAAAATCTTACAACTGTTTTTTTACACAAAATTCTTTCCTATTTTCTCATTGCTTTTTGGATTAGGAATTTCAATGCAAGCCTTAAAAATGTTGAAGAAAAATAAACTCTCATTTTCATTTTTTGCAAGAAGAATGTTTATACTTTTTCTTTTTGGCGTTTTACATATTGTATTTTTATGGTCGGGGGATGTGTTAAATCTGTATGCATTACTAGGGCTTTTAACCACACTTATGTTGAAAAAGTCAAACCAATTAATTCTTATTCTATCTGTAATTTTTCTATTTTTTCCCTTTTATGACCAACTTTTTGAATATCTATTCAACCTTTTAAATTTTAAACCAGAAATTTATTTGAGTGAGTATACAGGAGAAACAGTCAATCAAATAATAAAAAATGGAACTTATCTTGAAGGCCTACAAATGAGGTTACTAGAGTATCTGTCAAACATACCTATGTTATTTGGGTTTTTAGCGCCAGTTGCTATTTCAATGTTTCTTCTGGGACTTTATCTGGGCAAAAACAAAATTTATGATTCTTTAGATATATTCATACAACAAATAAAAAAACCAATGTTGATAATTGCAGTTGTGACCAATATTTACAGAGTTTTATTTTTATTTGTACTTCCAGATTATGAGATGTATTCTACAACGACTTTTCGACCTGTATTCATAAAATTAATGGTGCTTTCAGATATTGCAATGGGCTTATTTTATCTGTGGGGTATTGGTTGGCTTTGGTATAATACCAAATGGAAATTTATTTTATCCCCATTAAAATATGTGGGTAGAATGGCTCTTACAAATTACCTTATGCAAAGCCTTATAGGTTTAATTCTATTTTCATCGATTGGATTTAAACTGTATGAGACGTTAAGCCCTTCAGTAGCGATATTAACTGCGATTGTGGTTTTTATTTTTCAGCTAATATTGAGTAAGGTTTGGTTAAATTATTACCGATTTGGACCATTAGAATGGATTTGGAGATGCTTAACTTATAAAGAGTTATTACCAATAAAGAAAAATAATGTATCTAATAAAACATAAAAATCAGGTTCTACGATAAGCGTAAAATGTAGTATTATTTACATTATATACAAACCGTTAATTGTTATATATTAAATGAATACCAGAGATCTACTCATAAAATTTATACTTAGTATAGTTCCTATAGCAAGGAACGAGGCTCAGGAAATTGCTAATACCTTTCATCCAATTAAATTGAAAAAAGGAGAGTTTCTTCTTCGAGAGAATCAAACAAATGATGACTATTTTTATTTGGAAAAAGGATTGATGCGTACTTTTTTATTTGATTTAGAAGGGAATGAAATAACAACTGATTTTTTCACGGAAGATAATATTGTATTCGAAGTTACTTCTTTTTTTAATCGTGTACGTTCTGAAGCCAATATCCATGCAATTACCGACTGCTATGGTTTTTCTATATCTTATGAAGAATTAAATACTCTTTTTCATGACAAACCGGCCTTTAGGGATTTTGGGCGTGCCATTTTAGTTAAAGAATTTATGGCTTCAAAAAAACGCAATTATGGAATGATTAATCGGACAGCAGAAGAGCGCTATCAAAATTTGTTAACTGCAAAACCACAAATTTTACAATATTCTCCGCTGAAATATATTGCATCCTATCTAGGAGTTACAGATAGTACATTAAGCAGATTAAGAAAAAAAATATAATCGTTCCATTTCTTGCCTTTTGTCAAGTAATATGTATTGATTTCATCAGAAATTTACATTTATAAATACATAACAAATGGCAGATATATCAAATTTTATAATAATAGGTTTTGTTTTAACAACAGTAATTACTTTATGGAGCTTTTTTAAAGCTTCCAAAAATAAAAAAATAATTATAGGAATTATTTTGTGGATGGTCGTTCTGAGCATTCTGGGAATATCAGGGTTTTATAAAAACGCGAATGCAATTCCTCCTCGATTACTATTTTTATTAGGACCAGGTATTTTTTTCGTACTGATCGTTTTTTTTACTCGTAAAGGGAGAAGGTTTTCTGATAATCTTAATTTAAAATGGCTTACATTATTACATACGATAAGAATTCCGGTAGAGATTATTCTTTTCTACATTTTTGTAGAAGGATTAATACCTGATCTCATGACATTTGAAGGATTAAATTTTGATATTCTTTCAGGGATTTCTGCTCCGATTATATATTATTTGGTTTTTATAAAAAAATGGATGGGTAACAAAGGACTTTTGATTTGGAATTTTATCTGTTTAGGGTTACTCATAAACATTCTAACGATAGCAGTGTTAAGTGCCCAAACTCCTTTACAAATGATGGCATTTGACCAACCAAATATAGGAGTAACTTACTTCCCTTTTATATGGCTTCCAGCAGTAATTGTACCTATTGTTTTGTTTTCTCATTTGGCAAGCATAAGGCAATTGTTATCTTCAAGAAAATAAAAGAAGGTTAGGGAGTATAGTTTTAGATTTGAAGGTTTATGCTAAGCTTTTATTCGTCTACCCAGTATATAAAACAAAATATTTATATTTGACTTAGTATCGATTTTAAACATATTGTTGATCTATCATTTTGTTTTTCAGGTATTTCTAAAACTGTAATAAAAAAAACATGAGAAAAATAATGTATTTGACTGCAGTTAGTCTGATCTTCTTTTCATGTAAGAGTGAAAAACCTGTTGAAGATGACAAACTAAATAAAGAAATTGAAGTAGTTAATGATAGTCTATCTGATGATGTACAAAAGAACCTTCAAAAACCTGAGGTTACTAATGAACCGATAGTAAAAGATACTATACCAACCCATGTTTTTAAATCAGGAGAAACTTTGTGGTATTTATGCAGGACATATTATGGAAACAGACATTATTCTTCGATTTTGTCAATATATAATGAAATCGAAAATGTTAACGATATTAAGAATGGTACAATTTTAAAAGTACCATCAATGCATAATCTACTTAAAGATCCTAAATTGAAACTTGATCCAATAATTCGAGTAGAAATTGAAAAAGTTTTGGAAGCAAGAGAAAAGTTCATGAAACATGAAAAGACACTTGGTGAGTCAAGAAAAAATGTTGAAGGAAGGGCACCAATCAAACTATCACAAAATACCAAAGTAGATCTTCAAAGTGCTATTGATTTGATTGATGAATCGATAAGCACCCTTGCAGAAGTGAAATCTGATTCAATTAATGCACCAATAAAAATGATTGGTCAATTAAAAAGCCTTTCAGCTAACCTTACTAATTTATCTAAAGGAAATCATGATGGGCCTTACCAATATGATTTGGATATGGTGCATCAAAGATTAGTTCACGCTATAAGAAATGCAATAACTTGGGCACAAAACAATTATCAATGAATAATTCTTGACAAAATATAAATAAGCCAATTCTCTTTTACCATATTTATTTTTAGCATATGAAAGATAAAATCGAAATAGAATTAAGTAAGAAAAAAATATTTCTATTATTAATTGGAGCATTAGTATTTGTAATATTAGGGGTGTTGTTCATAATGAGTCCTGGTTTGTTTGCGTCAGGATTTTTTCGTAATTCAGAAATTGTTAGAATTATTGGGATTGTAGCTGTTGGATTTTTTGGACTTTGTTTGGGATTTGCTGTTAAAAAACTTTTTGATAATAAAATGGGTTTGATAATTGACCAAAATGGAATCACAGACCATACCAATGCAACAAGTGTCGGGTTAATAGAGTGGAACGATATCACAGGAATTGAGACTGTACAAATTGCTTCGACCAAAATTTTAATGTTACTAACAGATCAACCAGATAAATATATTGAACGTGGAAAAAATATGCTGTCTAAACGAGCATTGAAAGCCAATCATAAAATGTATGGCTCTCCATTATCAATAACATCCAATTCTTTAAAAATAAAGTATGATGATTTAGAAAAATTGATTAGTAGTGAACTTAAAAAACGAAAAAAAATAGAAGATCACAATAATATCTGATATGGTATTAAAAAAGGATACTTGAATCTTTATGTTCAAATACCCTTTTTTAGTGTAGATTTATTTTGTTGCATTAATCCGTATATGAATAGTCTCTACAATTGGTAATATTAATAGGTTTTGACTTAACACAATTACCATTATATGATACATCTACGGTCCCAATAGTATTATAATGCTGTACCTGTCCTTCTGGTCTTCTAAGTTTTACTTTACATGAGTATCTGCTTGTACTTACAATTTCTATTTCACTAGTGCTGATTTCCCATGTAGGAAATCCACTAATTTGACCTACATTAGTAAGCCAAACATTATATTCAATAGGATCGCCATGTCGATCAAATCCACATAGACCTACAACCCCATTAAGTTCTCCTGGGCACGAAGATTTAAGTGAACTGTTTTTTTCTTCTGGGGTACTATTTTCTTCTACACTACAGGATAACATCAAGGTGATTACGAATAAGGAAATAATTTTTCTCATAATATTTAGGTTTTAAGTTACTTTAAAAATACAATGAGACGAATAGAGGAATGATAAACCAAAATTATCTTATGATCAAATAATTGTTAGTTTTGAGAAGGAAATTTATATACTTGACATAGGGTTGTCATACTTACTCTTTACCTTTATTTTTTATTATAAAACAATTCGTTATGAAACAGGAATGGAGAAAAAGGGAAAAAATAGTCTACCTCCCTAAAAATGAACCTGAAGTTATTGATATCCCCGAATTTAAATTTCTAACTATTAAAGGAGAAGGAAATCCTAATAGTGATATTTTTTCAGAATATATTAGTGTTTTATATTCTTTGTCGTATGCCATTAAAATGAATCTAAAAAAAGAACCCGAAATCAATGGATATGTAGATTATACAGTATATCCCCTTGAAGGCGTCTGGGATATTAATGAGGAGGCAAAGAAAACTTATGATGGTACATTAGATAAGAATGATTTGATTTTTACATTGATGATTAGGCAGCCTGATTTTGTTGAAGAAGAATTTGTACAAAAAATGATGATACAAACAAAAAACAAAAAACCTCATCGATTATTTGACCATATAAAATTTGAGTGTATAAAGGAGGGGAAATGTATACAAATGATGCATATAGGGAGTTATGATAATGAACATAAAAGCTTTAGAATCATGGAGACTTTTGCTCAAAAGAAAGGTCTTACAAGACTTTCTAAAGTACATCGAGAAATTTACTTAACAGATTTTAGAAGAGTTGCCGCAGAAAAATTAAAAACGGTATTACGTTTTAAAGTAGCATTTTTATAGCTGATTATTTTGTTTTACTCTTGGTGACATATGATATATTGGTCCATAGATTTAGGTGATTTGTTATATGATTTTGGATGTAAGTGGTTGAAAAATAAGGTATAAGATTTTATTTTTGTATATCAATCATCACATTTCACATGGTCATGAAAAAAAAAGCATCTTGTATTCTTATCATTTGTTGTTTTATGTTTTTCAGCTATAATATATGTGCCCAACAACAACCCCAAATTAATTATTTTGATAGCGAACCACCTCCTGCAGATGCGGCAGTTCTTTTTGCAGAAGGCATAATTTCATTAAAAAATCGATGGGAAGAAAAAATTACTTTTTCTCCAGATGGGAAAGAATGTTTTTTTGGGAGACATCCTGATGGAGGAAACAATTACTTTAAACCAAAATTGATGCACTCCATATTTGAAAATGGAAAATGGTCTACTCCTAAAATTGCCAAATTCACTGATAACAAAATTATAGGTTATCCTTTATTTAGTGCAGATGGAAAAAAAATATTTATGGAACAACCTATACATAATGGAGCGATTGCTCGTATCGTCTTTTCAGAAAAAGAAAATAATACTTGGTCTGAAGTTGATTCAATAATTCCAAATATAAAAGCTAAAAAAGGTTTTGGTTTAGCTCAGCTTACTAAAAACAATACTTTTTATTTTTACGATAGGCATCTTTACAATGCATATTCTTCAAAGTTTAAAAATGGAAAGTACTCAAAACCAAAATTACTTCCGTATAGAATTAACCCTTGTGCAGAGTTTTTTATTTCACCAAATGATGACTATATCATTTTTAAGCCTTTACATTGGTCAAATCCATTTCATATAAGTTTTAAAAATGATCAAGGAAAATGGTCCTTGCCCCTTAAATTAAACCAAAGCTATTTTACTAAAAACCCTATAACTGGTTATGGGCCTTACGTTTCTCCGGATGGTAAATATTTTTTCTTTGGAAAAGATGGAGATATTTATTGGGTAAAAACAGATTTTATAGAAGTATTGAGAAAGAAATCAAAATCTAATTTATAGAATTAAAAATGAATAAAACATCTTGATATATTTTATGAGTTAAAACATAAAAAAATACTCAAAGTGATACATAGAGACTAGATCAAACACATTTTGTCGAAAAGTTAGCGATAATAAATCATAACTTCTTTATGGGGTTAATGATGAAATTTTTGTCCCATACAATAGTAAGATTTAGGCTTTTAGCGTTATTTTGAGTGTCACAATTTTAAAAAGTGGTGTCAAGATGTTTTAAAATTAGCCAACTAGAATCAAAACGTCATTACTATAGTAAGAAGATAATTTTTTTCATTGCTAACAGATTACTTCACTACAAGTGTAATGGCGTTTTATGATTTTAAATCAATTTGTTTTAAGTTTTCGATTCTATTTCTGATTAAGAATTCATCTATAGTTTCAAAATGTTCGATTACTCTTTTGTCTTTAAATTCAAATACTTTTTGGGATAATCCTTGTAAGAAATCACGATCGTGAGAAACTAATATTAGTGTGCCATCAAATGCTAAAAGAGCTTCTTTTAATACATCTTTTGATCTAATATCCAAATGGTTGGTTGGTTCATCAAGTATAAGGACATTTACAGGTTCCAGTAAAAGTTTTACCATAGCCAGTCGAGTCTTTTCTCCACCAGAAAGTACCGATACTTTTTTATCAATATCATCTCCACTAAACATAAACTGCCCTAATATATTTTTAATTTGTGTTCTGATATCTCCTTGAGCCACTTCATCTACTGTTTGAAAAACAGTAAGACCAGGATCTAGCAGTGAAGCTTGATTTTGAGCAAAATATCCAACTTTGGCATTATGACCTAAAGCACATTCTCCTTCAAAATCTATTTCACCCATTATGGCTTTGATCATAGTTGATTTTCCTTCACCATTACGACCTACAAAAGACACTTTTTCTCCTCTGGATATTGATAGGTCTGCATCTTTAAATACAATATGTTCTCCGTAGCTTTTTGATAAACCTTTTGCCAGAACAGGATAATCTCCTGATCTCATTGAAGGAGGGAAACGTAATTTTAAAGCAGAATTGTCAATTTCATCAATCTCTATAATTTGCAATTTTTCAAGCATGCGCTCTCGCGAATTGACTTGATTAGTTTTAGAGTAAGTGCCTTTAAATCGTTCTATAAAATCTTTAGTGTCGGCAATAAATTTTTGTTGTTCCTGATACGCTTTAATTTGATGTGCTCGTCGATCTTCTCGTAATTGAAGATAGTGTGAGTAGTTGGCCTTGTAATCATAGATCCTACCCATAGTAACTTCGATCGTACGATTAGTGATATTATCTATAAAAGCCTTATCATGTGAAATTACAATCACTGCTTTTGCTTTATTAATCAAGAAATCTTCAAGCCAGATTACAGATTCAATATCAACATGATTAGTAGGTTCGTCAAGGAGGATTAAATCTGGTTTTTGCAATAAGATTTTAGCAAGTTCGATGCGCATACGCCAACCACCACTAAACTCGCTGGTGGGTCTTGTGAAATCTTCTCTTTTAAACCCTAAACCTTGTAGGGCTTTTTCGATTTCTGCGTCATAATTTACTTCTTCTATAGCATAGAATTTTTCGCCTAGGTCAGTTACCTTTTGGATAATATTCATATACTCTTCTGATTCATAATCGGTTCGAGTCTCGAGTGCAGTATTAAGTTGATCCATCTCTTGTTGCATCGCAGCGATATGTCCAAAAGCTTTAGACGCTTCTTCGAATACAGTACAGTTGTCATCGGTTAAAAGATGTTGAGGTAGATAGGCAATAACAGCTTCTTTTGGATATCGTATATTCCCTTTGGTAGCATTTTGTACTCCGGCAATGATCTTCATCATAGTAGATTTACCAGCACCATTTTTACCCATGAGAGCAATCTTATCATTTTCATTAATGACAAAAGAAACATTGTTAAACAAGGTTGCACCACTAAACTCTACAGCGATATTATCTACAGAAATCATATCATTTTCTTTAAAGATGCAAAACTAAAAAAAAGCGAGTGATGACAAAGGAAATATTTGGGTTTTAGTGTTTGAGAGTTGATACTATACATTAACCCATTATCCATGCAGGATACATTTTTTTTTGAAGAAATAGTAATACAAAATAAAATATAATGGCTATTATAAATCTCACCCTATTTATAGGGTATTAGACAGAATTTTTTTGTTGTAATTTTATGACAATATTTCCTCTATTAAAAAATCGGATATCAAGAATATGACTAAGAAGATAATATATGTACTTTTTATTCTTTGCAATGTTTGCTTTAGTCAGGTAAAACCCACCGATGAGGATAGAAAACTCATTAATCAGCATATTGATTATGTGAATCATTGTAATGAATACCTTTTAGAAGTAATTGAAGAGTTAGATGAATTGAATGGGTATATTAAGACAAACGCAGATAATTATATTGAAGGACATATAGATAATGATGATCTGATTGAAATAAAAAATGCTCATGAACCTTTACCAATAATAAATAGATATGAAAAATGGGATTGGTCTCCGGGAAAACTACAACAAGAATTTATACAATTAGGTGAATTTAGAAAAAAGAACCCTTCAGAAGTTAGTAGGATATTAAAAGAAGTAATCAATACATATCAGAGTAAGTTTAATGAATTAAAAGATTTAGAAAACCAATTAGTTAAATTATCAAATAATAAAATGTTGTTTTTTGAGTCTTTAACATTCGAAAACTCCTATGGCTTACTAACAAAATACGAATTAAAGTACAAAGAGCTGATTCTAATAAATTACCAATTTAGACAAACAACACAAAAAATATTCGGAGAAGAAGAATTGCCAATAGTTTTACAACTAACTAAAGATATTATATCCTCAGCTCAAGGTATGATTCATTCAGTACGTAAAAAAGATAAGAAACAGCTTCAAAAGTTTATAAACATCTATAAAAAAAGTATAAGAACTCATAATACATTTAAAGATAAGCAATATGAGGAATTAGAAGTTTTTTTTGAAGAGCATCATCTTGGTGTAAAACTTCGCTGCAACAATATAAAAAGTTGGAGTGATGATATTATTAATCAATCAATAAATTATCTTAAAGAAAAACATGAACCAATAACAAAAATGGGGGGTATTGATTGTGAGGGGTATAAAGGATTAGGGTATGAGATAAGAATGATAGATAGGTTTAATAGCATTTTATTAAGAAAATATAATGATTTTAATCCTAAGGTCCCTATGTTGCACATTGTTAAAGAATTAACGCCTTTTAGAGTATGTTTTCCAACGGCTATACCAGAAGAAGAATATGCTGCTGTAATGCGATGGGATGAAGATGGTTTGCATATTAAAGGAAATGTCTTTATTAATGGAAAAAAGGTAACCAGTAGAGAAAATCTTCCAACCAAGATAACCAGTAGAGAAGATCTTGTAACCAAACAAAAAGGGACTACACCAAAAAAAGAAGTCACTAATAACCTAGTGGTGCTTATAGATTTATCTACATCAAAAAAAGAAAAAAGAAAGTTAGATAAGCTAAAAAGTACTGTAATTGGTCTCATTGAAACATTACAACCAGAAGATCAACTCACCATAGTTACCTATACCGCTATAGCAGTAAATAAAATAATAAAAACAGGTACAGATTATGATAAAAAAACACTAAGACAGATAATTTCTGGGTTAACGTTTACTACAAATACTAATAAAAAAACAAGTGCAAAATCAGGGTTAATGCTTGCTTATAAGGAGAGTTTAGATAGTTTTATTGAAAAAGGGAGCAATAGGATTGTTATTTTATCTGACGGGGCTTTTGAAGCGAGTACTGAGTTTAAAAACGAAATCCAGAAACAAGTAGATAAAGGAGTTTATCTATCAACACTACACTACACCACAAAAAAACAACCAGGAACCAATACACTTACAGATCTTGCTAAACTAGGAAAGGGAACCTACAATCCGATTATTAATGAGGGTGATGTGTTAGAAACATTAAAAAATGAAGTACTATCGCTAAAACAGACACAATTGCTCAAGGAAAATGAAATATTATCCCTTAGAAAAGAACAGTTGGTTAAAGAAAATGAGATATTATCGCTTAGAAAAGAACAATCGCTTAAAGAAAATGAAATAGCCCGGCAACGTGCTGTAAAGAAAACAATCTTAATCGCATTTATCATCATTTTGATCCCCATCATTGTTTTACTATATGTATACTTCCAAAAACTAAGAGCACAACATAAACTACGTGATAAGCAAGAAGAGATAAATCAACAAAAAGTAACTTCTCTAATCAAAAATCAAGAATTAAAACTGATCAAAGCTTCTATAACAGGAGAGCATAAAGAACGTGAACGTATTGCACAAGAACTTCATGATAGTATTGGAGGGAATTTATCTAGTATAAAGTTACAACTTGCAAATTTTAACGAAGGCACTTTTAATTATGATAAAATTGTAAATCAAATAGATGAGACTTATGAACTGGCAAGAGATATGTCTCATAACTTAATTCCAAAAAAGTTTGTTCAGAACCCATTTACTAATCTTATTGAGGAATATGTAGAGAATCTCAATAGTACCAGGAATCATCATATAATTTGTGACTTATATCCTGTTGAAGAATTAAATATGATAAATGAAAATCTACAGGTAGAAATTTTTAAAATTATACAGGAATTACTTACTAATACGATTAAACATGCCAATGCAGATAAAATTACGATTCAACTTAACCACTTCGAAGATGCAATTAAGTTGTTGTTTGAAGATGATGGGGTGGGGTTTGTAGTTTCAAAAAACAGATTTGGTATTGGATTAACCAATATAAAAAATAGACTAAAGAAATTGGCAGGAGAGATGCATATCGATTCTACACCAAAAAGAGGAACTATAGTAAATATTGATATTCCTATAGTTATACCAACATTAAATAATACACACGATGAAATATAACTTGATTATTGCAGATGATCATAGTATGTTCTTAGATGGTTTACTTAGTATTTTCAATGAACATGAAAAGTATACAATCTTATTTACTGCAAAAAATGGAGAAAATATTATTAAATACCTAGATATCAATCCTCCTAAATCGGTTGATCTGGTGATTAGTGACTTGAGTATGCCTTCTATGGATGGTATTACCCTAAATAAACTTATAAAAGAAAAGCATCCCGAGGTAAAAACCTTAATCGTTAGTATGCATGCAGATGTCTCCAAGATAGGAACACTTATAAATGATCATGTAGATGGGTATATACCAAAAAATGCTAAGAAAGAAGAACTATTAACTGCTATAGACACAATTCTAAATGGTTCGAGTTTTTTTTCTGATACCATCAAAAATATATATCAAGATTTCTTGTTCAACAGTAATAAAATAAAAGAAAAACAAGTGATGCTTACTCCGCGCGAAAAAGAAGTCCTAAAACTTATTGCCAAAGAACATACTTCTCAGGAGATTGCTGATATACTTATGCTAAGCAAATATACTATAGAAAGCTATCGCAAAACATTACTAGGTAAATTGGGAGTGCGTAACATCGCAGGGCTTACAAGATATGCTATAGAATCTGGATTAACTTGATATACTTATGTTAGTCTACCTCTGTTTTTTACAAGTTGTATTCCTTTAGATTTAGGTTTAACGTATTCTATGTTAAACAGAATTATCAGTATTTCTGCAATTCTTATATCTTCAATTATATATTAATACATAGGAACATATACTAGCTATTGAGCACCCGGTTTCAACTCATTAATAGGTTAAATTAGGTTTCATTACCCGATAAATAGGGTAGTGATTTTCGCCAAAAGTAGGGAAGTCAACGTCATGTTAACTTGATAATTTTGAGTATTACTAAAAAAAACTAATTCTTATTGAAATAGTGATAACCAAATGAATATCCCTAATATCAAATTAAACCTTTAAACCTATTCACTATGAAACAAATACATCTTTTTCTATCATTTTTTTTTCTAGCATTAGTAATAAGTTGTTCTAAAGATGATGAAACTATAAATGAACCATTAGAACTTGAACAAGAATTAAATAATTTACCTATTGCTCCAGAGAATATATCTCATACTATTATAGCTTTGAATTGGGAAGCAGTTAAAGCTGATAATAATGCCAAGGTTACATATGATATCTATCTGGAAGGAGTAAAAATTAAAGAGGATAATGAAGATACAGATTTTACCTTAACAGGATTAGAAAGTGATACTGATTATACAGGAGAAATTATAGCAAATAGTAGCAGCGAAAAATCAAAAAGTAAAACAAGTAAAGTAAGATTAGATAAAATACCTTTTTCTGCTAAAACTAAAAAATATAAAAATGCTAATGCTCCAGAGCCAAGTGATTTTTTGATTGAAGTAACCAATATAACATTAGTAAGTGCTACACTGCAATGGGAAGCGGCTACAATAACTGATAATTCAGAGATCAGGTATGATGTATATTTAGAAGGTGATAAAGTGTCAGAAAACAGTACTTCAACAAGATTTTTATTACCCTTATTAAATAGCAATACCGAATATACAGGTGAAATTATCGCCATAAGTTCTAATGAGAAAACCAAAAATATTGGTTTTTCTTTTAAGACAAAAGAAAGCAATAATTTGAGTACTGAGCCTTCAGATTTTACGGTCGATATTGAGTTTGTACGAGATGATTTTGCACGTGCACTATGGAAAAGACCAAACTTTGACAATGATGCAGAAATTCTATATGATGTTTATTTAGGAGATGAGAAAGTTTTAGAAAACAACACTGATGCTCGTCAACTTTTAAATATTCAATTACGTGATTTAAAACCCAATACTTCGTATTCTGGTAAAGTAGTCGCAAAAAATACTACTACTACTACTACTACTAAGACTGGTCATTTCTCTTTTATAACCCCTGAGACTATCACACTTTCTGATTTCACAATGAGTATTTATGATATTACTTCTAATAGTGCAAGAATTAACTGGACCTCATCTGTTGCATCAGATAATTCAGAAGTATCGTACAAACTTTTAGGAGTAATAGCATCGGACAGTAGTACAGAAACATTTTTCAAGGCGAATGATTTAAGACCCTCTACGAGATACGTAATTACAATTCAAGCAACAGCAGGGAATGTTTATCAAGTAAATCAATTTATACAAAAAGAGTTTACAACGGCAGCAAGTCCCGTAGACAACCCTAACATATCTTTTCCACTATCTCATGTAGGAGGAGGTGTGATTGAATGGGTTCCTCCAATTGCTCCAGATGGTCAGGGTTTTATATATAATGTTTATGAAGGCCTTGAGTTAAAAGAAGCAAACTTACCTGGTACAACAAACATGCTTAATAACATTGTCCCCGTAGATGAGTTCGGACAATTTACTTTTGAATCTTATGGGAATTATGATATTGAAGTAGAAGCGGTTTTTTCAGATGGAAGTATAGCCATTGAAAAGTTAAATTTCAGAATAGATCCACCACCACCTTACCCCGTAGAAAACCTATCAGTAGAAAATATAACAGGCACAACCGCCACTATAAATTGGTTGCCATCCTATACTCCTAATGGGGGAACTATATATTACAATGTGTATCTAGATGGTAATCCAGTGACAAACATGTATACTTATTTCGAAACATCATATACCTTCGAAAACCTTACCCCTAATACTTTTTATAATGTGACGGTAGAGGCGGTTTCAGATGGAGGTTCGAGTGATCCTGTAGATATTTCATTTAGTACATTATAAGCAGTTATAACTTTTGATTTAAATTGATGTATCGAACTAGGGTTTAGATAATAGTTATACCTATGAAGACTAGAGGTTTTCCTTACAATATATTACACATCTCTGCAGCTAATATTCTTTTCCCAGCATATAAAAAGTGAATCCCGGTACCCAAAGCTAGTTTCCTAGCTGCCGGGAACTATTAATCTATTACAGGGGAGAGTCATATGGTTGCCGGGAGAGGTCATTACTATACCGGGAAGTATTACTATGGTGCCGGGAGCTATCAATCTATTGCCGGGGAGAGTCATATAGCTGCAGGGAGAGGTCATTACTATGCCGGGGAGCACCAAAATACTGCCGGGATGAGTTATATCAAGGGATTGTTCCTTATAATACCTGCTTAAGAAAACCTGAATAGCAAAGTTAGGGTTGTAATACGTAAAATGATCAGTAGCTAGATCCACTCAGAGTACAATATCGAATAATTAAAGCTTAGTAATTTTAAAGAATGTAATTACCTTCGAACTCATATATAATTGGTAATATCTTTTATTATGGATGAAGAGTATTCAATATTTAGAAAATTTTCAACTTTAGAACAGGCAAAAGAACTAGAAGTTTTATTAAATGAAAATGGTATTGAAACTATTTTGGCAGATAACGTAGCTCCTGTTGATATTACCTTTTCGGGAAGTACATTGAATAATGAAATATATACTATCAATAAACGTTGTTTTTTACACGACAAAAATTTAGAAAAGCTAACAAAAAAACTTCCAGATAGTTTTGTTAAAGTTCATCGTTCATATATTGTTGAAAAATTTAAAATCAGTAAAGTTATTAAACATGGTGAGGGAAAATATAGTTTAAAACTAATAAGTGGTGAAATAGTATCATTAAGTCGTACAATGTATAAGGAATTCTTCCAGAATAATTATTGAAAATAAAAATCAAGATGTGTATAGCTAATTCCTCCTTCTATGCATACCTGGAAAACTCTATGGATTTCCCTCTGTTTCCTTTTCATACCATAACAACTTTTTATACACAAAGCCTTAGTGACTATTAAGCAGAAAAAACAAGTGGAATAGAATTCAATTCACTATTAAGAAAAATAATTTCACTGAAAAAAGGGAGAAAATATTCATTTAAGCTATTTACATTTGCTTTAACATTATTACATAATTTTGAAACCTCTTTCAAAAATGAAATAAGATAATGTTTACATTAAAAGATTGCTAAATATAATGAATAACCAATATGATCCAGAATATATAAAAACGCTATTCAATAAAATGAGTGGTTCATATGAAAGAGTAAATTATATTACTTCTTTTGGGTTTTCACTACGATGGAGAAAGCAATTTCTTGATCCTATCAAACCTTCTGATCAGGAACTCGAAGTTATTGATTTAATGACAGGTATGGGAGAAACATGGCATCCCGTAAAAAGACATTTTCCTAATGGAAACTTTACGGCGTTAGATTTTTCTGAAGGTATGTTACGCCAGGCACATAAGAAAAATTCCTCTCAATTTAATGATAGTGTCAATGTAACAAACCAGAACGCCTTGCAGAATAACCTCCCGTCAGATCATTTTGATGTGGTACTTTCTGCTTTCGGGCTTAAAACATTTAGCGACGAACAAATCGTAAAACTTGCAGAGGAAACAAAACGGATTTTAAAGGCAGGAGGAGAGTTTTCATTTATAGAGGTTTCTCAACCAAAAAGTTTATTCTTGAGGGGGTTATACAAATTACATTTAAAATATATTGTACCTATTTGCGGTAGATTACTTATAGGTAATCCGAGAGAATATAAAATGCTTTGGAAGTACACCGAAGTGTACGAAAACTCATTATCAGTTGCCGAAATATTTAAATCAGAAGGTTTAGATGTTACATTTCATAGTTATTTTGGAGGCTGTGCTACGGGAATTAGCGGTAGAAAAGAAGTTAGCGCCGAATAATGTAGATAAGTGTGATAAAACACCTCTAGCTAGTATATACCAACTAATTTTACAATGTTTTTATTTTTTTCGTTTTCGTTATCATAAAAAAAAGAATGATTATCCCAGTATTTTTTGACATCTTTTGTTGGTACTACTATCGTGCTAGAAGAAGAAAACATCCCATTCTCTTGTTCGAGTCTTTTGACTTCTCTGATATGGCTTGAATTAATTTTCCTGTAAAAGGAAAAATATATTCTGGGATCAAGAAAGTAATAGCATCTTTGGATACTTTATTAACCTTTAATATTTCCAAAGCAGGCGGGTATAAGCTGATCTTGTTTTTAGGCACACCATATTTTGTATAGTTGAAGTGTTTAAATACATAATATTGTCCAGACTCTGGATTTTCATACATTGCCTTATTATCAAAATATATAAAAGCATTTGTATATATAGGTATACCAAAAAGAAATACAACAAACAGAAGCATAAACACAAGTCTTTTACGTTTCCTTTTGTCATTCTTTAAAGCGGTTATAAAATCATTCATACCCTTGAGAATTGGATTGTAGAATAATTATATAGTCTCTAAAAATGATTTTACAGCCTGCCAATACTCATCATGATCAGAAAACTTCGCCCAAAGTGCTCTAGATCCATGATTTCCTTTTGTTTTTGGAAGAAAAAAATGTTTTTTGGTAGATGGTATTGCATCATAAATAGTTGACCAACTCTTTTTTTCATTTTGAGCAGAGGTAATAAATACAGGTATTTTTATATGGCTGGCACTTTTAGTAATAAATTTTTTATCTTCAAAATATTCTCCTGGAGAAAATGAAAGTACACCATTAATTCCATCTGGATATTCACCTACATATTTAAGCACTAATGAAGAAGAGTATGAGCTACCCCAAATCACAAGTTTTTTAGGATGATATGTTTCTTTAACATAAGCTATTGAAGCTTCTAAATCTTGAAAGGCATCAACAAACTCTGTTTTTTTACCTTTCTTTTTGGCCATAGCATTAGTTTCATTTTGTACTCCGTTAACAGCCCCACCAGATCGTTGATCTACTGCTAGACAGTTATAGCCTAGTGCATTAAGTTTTGGAGCAATTTCTTTATATTCTCCACGACTCCAACCTGCCTGGTGAAAAAGAATAATAAATTGATCACTACCGTTTGCTTTATAGAAATCAGCAGTAATGTTGATTCCATCGGTAGCTTTATAGGTTATAGTTTGTTGGCTATATGTATAGCATACAAAAAACATCAAAAAAAGAGTACATATATGTTTCATGAATAAAATGACTTTTCAGTTAAAAATAAGAATCTAAAATACTAAATAATGTATTTGATACATACTATTCTTTTGTTATAATTTTGGATTTAAAAAATAGAGTCGATAACACAGTTAATATCTGAATTTTTCGACTCTACTTTTAATACTGTTATATATAATCACAAATTACAAAGGGATATTGCCGTGTTTGCGATCGGGACGAACAACTACTTTATTTTCGAGCATGCTAAATCCTTTGATTAGTTTTCGACGAGTGTCTTTTGGAAGAATTACTTCATCGATAAAACCACGTTGTGCGGCGCGATAAGGATTTGCAAATTTATCGGCATATTCAGCTTCTTTTTCGGCAAGTTTGGCTGCTGGATCATCTGCAGCACCAATCTCTCTTCTAAAGATAATTTCACTAGCACCTTTTGCACCCATCACGGCAATTTCTGCCGATGGCCAGGCAAAGTTAAGATCAGCACCTATATGCTTTGAGTTCATTACATCATATGCTCCGCCATAAGCTTTGCGTGTGATTACAGTTACTTTAGGTACAGTGGCTTCACTTAATGCATATAATAACTTTGCTCCATGCACAATGATACCGTTCCATTCTTGATCGGTTCCCGGTAAGAATCCTGGAACATCGACCAAAACCAATAACGGAATATTAAAGCAATCGCAAAACCTGGTAAAACGTGCTGCTTTTTTAGAGCTGTTCACATCCAAAACTCCAGCCAAAAATAAAGGTTGATTCGCTACAACACCAAGACTTCTTCCTCCAATTCTGGCAAACCCTACAATGATATTTTCAGCATAGTCTTTATGGATTTCATAAAAAGAATCGGCATCAATAATCCCTTCAATAACCTCATGCATATCATAAGGTTTATTAGGATTATCAGGCACAATAGTAGAGAGATTGTCTCTTACTTCATCGGTTAGCGTATAGGCTAGTTTTTTAGGTTGTTCTTTATTACTTTGTGGGAGATAACTCAACAGTTTCTTAACATCTTCGAGGCATTCTATGTCATTAGCAGAAGTAATATGAGCAACTCCTGATTTTGTAGAATGTGTACTGGCTCCTCCTAATTCTTCTGAGGTAACTTCTTCATTAGTAACGGTCTTTACTACGTTTGGACCAGTGACAAACATATAACTTGTATCTTCAACCATCATTGTAAAATCGGTCATAGCTGGAGAGTATACGGCTCCTCCGGCACAAGGTCCCATAATAGCAGAAATTTGTGGAATCACTCCAGATGCCTGTACATTTTTGAAAAAGATATCGGCATAACCTCCCAGAGATCGTACTCCTTCTTGAATTCGAGCCCCACCAGAATCATTAAGTCCGATAATAGGGGCTCCCGTTTTTACGGCCATATCCATTACTTTACAAATTTTCTCGGCATGTGTTTCTGATAATGCACCTCCAAAAACAGTAAAATCCTGTGCAAAAATATAGATTAAGCGTCCGTTTACCGTCCCGTATCCAGTAACAACACCATCTCCATAATAAATTTCTTTTTCCATACCAAAATCTGTAGTACGGTGTGTTACCAAAATACCAATTTCTTCGAAAGAACCTTCATCAAGAAGATATTCGACCCGTTCGCGAGCGGTTAATTTTTTCTTTTGATGTTGTTTTTCAATACGTTGCTCACCACCACCTAATTTTGCCTGAGCAATTTTCTCTTGTAACGTTTTTATTTTTGAGTCCATATTCTTAGTGCGTTGGTATGCGTAGTGTTTTTTGATCTTCGATATATTGTTTCATTGCAATTAAAGCAGCAATTTTAGCTTCTTCTTCAGTTGCTGATTGTAACAAATCGGGAGTATAATATTTTTTCACAAAATGTGTGTCAAAGTTACCCGAGCGGAAGGCTTCGTGTTCACATACAAATTTTCCAAAAGGTAATGTGGTTTGTACGCCTTCTACGACATAATTATCAATCGCTTTGATCATTAATTGAATAGCTTCTTCCCGGGTTTTTCCGTAAGTGATGAGTTTTGATAACATCGGATCATAATAAATAGGGATATCCATTCCTTCTTCGAAACCATTATCTACACGAATTCCTTCTCCGACAGGTAATATATATTTATCTAAATGTCCAACACTAGGTAAGAAATCATTTAAAGGGTCTTCGGCATATACTCTTAATTCCAAGGCATGTCCGGTGATACTTAAATCTTCTTGTTGTAATTCTAGTTGTTCTCCTCGTGCTATTTTTATTTGTAATTCTACAAGATCTGTTCCTGTAATGAGTTCTGTAACCGGATGTTCTACTTGTAGTCTTGTATTCATCTCAAGAAAATAGAAGTTATGGTTTTCATCCAAAAGGAATTCAACAGTTCCTGCACCAAGATAGTCACAGGCTTTAGCTACTTTTACAGCGGCTTCTCCCATTTTAGAACGTAGTTCTGGAGAAAGTACAGCAGAAGGAGCTTCCTCCACTACTTTTTGATGTCGGCGTTGTACACTACATTCTCTTTCGAAAAGATGAAGAACATTACCATGACTATCAGCGATCACTTGAATTTCTATATGTCGTGGTGAGGCTACATATTTCTCAATAAATACAGAACCATCTCCAAAAGCAGAGGTTGCTTCACTAATAGCACGGTTCATTTGTGATTCTAAATCTTTTTCTTCTTCTACGACACGCATCCCTTTTCCGCCACCTCCTGCAGAAGCTTTGATTAAGATCGGAAACCCTATTTCGTTTGCAATATTCTTTGCTTTGACAACATCGGTAATAGCTTCATCTATACCAGGGACCATTGGGATATCATAAGCTTTAACAGCATCTTTTGCTGCTAACTTACTACCCATTACTTTTATGGCTTTAGATTTTGGACCAATAAAGATGATATTGTTTTTTTCAACTTCTTCTGCAAAATCTGCATTTTCACTCAAGAATCCATATCCGGGATGTATGGCATCAACATTCAATTGTTTTGCAACTTCTATGATTTTTGATCCCAAAAGATAAGATTGGTTAGAAGGTGCTTCTCCTATACATACTGCTTCATCTGCAAACTTTACATGAGGCGCATTTCTATCGATCGTAGAATATACAGCAACGGTTTTGATTCCCATTTTACGAGCGGTTGTCATTACTCTTATTGCTATTTCACCTCGGTTTGCTACTAATATTTTTTTCATACTGAAAAATGATTAGAACGTGCTGTTCTTTTTAATGCCTGTTGAAGGCTTATTCAAATTCGATTAATAATTGTCCTTTATCTACGGCATCACCTTTATCTGATGAAATAGATTTGATGACACCATCTCTGGGAGATAGAATAACATTTTCCATTTTCATGGCTTCCAAAATAAGAAGAGGATCATCTTCTTTTACCTCCTGTCCAACAGAAACCTGAATGTCTAATAATAAACCAGGCATTGGTGCTTTAATACTATTGACTTGTTTTGCGGAGCCAATAGAGAAGCCCATTGCTGCGATTTGCATATCCAATTCATTAGCAATATTGACCTGATAGGTAGTATTGTTAACTTTTACGGTGTATGACTTTGTATTAAAATCAGATGATACAACTTCTGTATGGTATGATTTGTTATTTTGTAGTAAATGATAAGAAGAACTTGAGTTTTTTATAGTATTTATTGTTGAAATATCTTGGTCGGTAAGATCAAACTCAAAGATCTTATTTACACCAGCCTTGTATATATTGCTCATAAGTATGACTATTTGATTCGCAAGATAAATATAGATATTATATTTACGAGAATTTAAACGTCAAAAATATCTTAATGTCTTTTTTAGAAGGATTTATTATTGGATTAGGAATGATCATTTTTGTAGGTCCGGTATTTTTTTTGCTGTTGAACAGTAGTTTTCAATTTGGTTCTAAGGCAGGAACGGCTGTCGCTTTAGGTATTATTTGTAGCGATGTTGTTTGCGTGATGTTATGTTATTATGGGTTGTCAGCTTTTGTTACTATAGAACAAAATCAATTTTGGATAGGAGTTATAGGTAGTGTAATTGTTTTTGGTTTGGGAATTAATTATTTGATGAAAAAAGTTAAAACAACTGCTGATATTATAGTACAATCCAAAAAGTTGCATTCTTTTTTTTTAAAAGGATTTAGTGTTAATTTCTTTAATCCATTTGTTTTTGCAGTTTGGATAGGTGTTTATAACTATGGTCAACATAAATATTCAGAAAACGGATCATTATTTATTTTTATTGTAGCTGTTCTAACAGGTATATTGACTACAGATTTACTTAAAGTATTCTTATCAAAAAAAGTAAAGAAATTTATCTCATCCAAAAGGTTATCTGTATTTTTTAAAGTGACAGGATTTCTTCTTATTTGCTTTTCTATCAGGTTGTTATATGTGGTGTGGTAAAACCGTATTAGATTGATTTTGGTTTTTTTTGAGAAACAACTTTAAATACTAACTGATATGGAATTTAATTTTTTAATTATTGCACTTGCAGCGTTAATCCCTATGATATTAGGATTTATATGGTATAACCCAAAAGTTTTTGGTACAGCATGGATGAATGCTTGCGGATTTACTCAGGAAGATTTAAAAGGAGGGAATATGGCTTTGATATTTATTCTATCTTATGTTTTTAGTCTCTTCTTAGCTTTTATACTTAATACCCTTGTGATTCATCAATTTGGTTTTTTTTCTAGTATTATGAATGAGCCTGGGTTAACAGAAACAGGTACAGAAACGTATCAATATGCACAAGATTATATGGCGAAGTATGGTAATAATTTTAGAACTTTTGGTCATGGAGCTTTACATGGTAGTATGATTGGATTAATGGTAGTATTACCAGTGATGGGAACAAATGCCCTGTTCGAAAGAAAAGGGTTTAAGTATATGGCAGTTAATATTGGGTACTGGATAGTTTGTCTTGCCTTAATGGGAGGTGTGATTTGCCAGTTTGCATAAATATATATACTAAATAGATCAGAGGGCTTTTAGTTAATGAAGTCCCTTTTTTTATGATTTATTGCCTAATACTCGACTGAATAGTTTTTTAAGTAGAGGAGTAGTGTCTTCCATATTTCGTTCTCTTTCTTTGGCTGTAAGAATACCGTTGTCATCATAAAATAATTCATAACTAAAAACAAAACGACTAGCTTCTGTGCCTACGCCTAATTGTCCAAACCTGAGATCATTAAAAAATAGTTTGTTATCGTTTTTTTCGATAGTATACCAACCTTCTGATAATTTGATTAATCTAGGGATTAGAGGATCGTTTTTCATTTTACCTAAGAGATGATGATTCTTTGGGAATTCTGAAAAAACAATGATATCTTCTTTTTCTAATAAAGAATAATAAGCTATTAAAAAAGAATCTTCTGTTTCTATGTTAGCAGTCCATAAAATGCTATTTAATGGAGTGGGTTTGGTTTGAATTTCTTTATAAGAAATATGTTGATTTTCAAGATTGGTTTGAAATATACCATATGTATACCATTTTAAACCTAATGTGATGATCATATATATACTACTAATATACAACCCAAGTTGATTGAATTTTTTCCTTTTTGGATGAGTACGTTTATAAAACATAGCAAGAATCACAAAAATTAAAAAAGGTATAGTATAGAGAGGGTCTACTACAAATATGTTTTTAAAAGAAACTTTATATTCGAATGGCCAGAATAACTGGGTTCCCCATGTAGTAAATGCGTCTAAAATAGGATGTGTAAAAAGCCCCAAAAACATAAGCTTTGACCAATCTTTCCAATCAGCTTCTTTATTTTGATAGATTTTAGAAATCATCCAACCCAATACTGGAGCTGCTAGTATGCTAAAGAGTATAGAATGTGAAAAGCCACGATGTAATTCATTAGCAGTGACATTATCTACAAAAATTTTTGATAGTACATCGAGATCAGGAATAGTTCCTGCAATCGCACCCCATAGCATTGCTTTATTACCTACTTTCCTTCCCAGAGCAGCTTCACCAACAGCCGCTCCCAAAACAATTTGAGTTAATGAATCCATTAATCTAATTGGAGTTTAAAAGGATTTCTAATTTCGTACTCACTTGGAGAAATTAGTTCTACTAATGGTTTTAATAAGGTGTTCGAAATAGAGTTTCCATGCCTGACATATAGTTTCATCTCAATTGGTTTTGCACCGACACAACTTTTAATAATTTCTGCTGTTCTTCCCAATCGAAGCTCACGAGCCTTTTTGTGTATGGCTAAGTCAACATAGTCATATAACATTTTTTGATATATAGAATGAGTGCTATTATACTGATAATCTATACCTATATGATTAGCATCTACGACATCATTAGTAACAAAAGAGGTTGTAAATCCAATTAGTTTTTCTTCAATAAAATATCCTTTAAATACAAAAGTTTGATCTAATGATTCTTTTAAATTTTTAAAGGTATAAGCATTAAGTTTACCAATTTTAAAATCAGCTTTTTCAATTACAGATAAATAAAGGTTGTCAATTTCGTTTTTAAACATTTCTATGTCTTCAGCATCAAAATTTTTAACGATTATGTTTTCAGATTTTTTTAAAACCTTTTTAACCCTGGTTCTAAATTTTGTCCTCATACTGGCCATATAATCGTCAAAAGTATTCCAGTTAGAATGCATATGTAGTACCATATTGACATCGATTTTAAATTCTCTAAAATCATGTTCTTTGATATAATCACTATGATCAAAAGACTCTGGCCAAAATTCTTTTAATAAAATAAAAGAGGGCTTGTCTGAGTTTTCTGATTTTCGGATTTCACGTAATGCATCAGACAAACTTTCAAATGCTGTTTTTGAGGAGATGTAATCGGTATTATATACAAAACCATGTTCGCCGCAAGAAAATAAATTACCACACACCAATACTCTAACATCTAAATTTTTAAACAATGTATTTTTAATAGTGTCACTAATACAGCAGGGGAATTCTTGTAATTTTAACTGTGCCGAATTAAATTTTATAAGCTGTGCTGCGGCAAAACCAACGGGAATGTCGTTATCATAAAATAGAATATATCTAAAGCGAATAGAACTGGAAAGAGTGCTCTCTAATGTTTTAAGATAATCTAAAGAAAGAAAGATGTTGTTTTCTGGATTTATAATATCCCAGTTAACATGAGGTATATCATCGATATGATTGTAATAAACATATTTTAAAGATGATGTTTTACATTTATTTTTTATTTTATCAAGCATATATTCCTTACAATATTCTCGAATGCATTAGAATTCGATATAATCCAAATTTACATTTATTTTTTAGAGTCTTCGTTAAAAGAACTACAAAACCAATTTAAAAGAAGATGATTATTGCGTTTTAAGCTATTCATAGTTTTACTATTATAAAAACAACTGTATAAAGTACGGTTTACCGTTAAATTTGTGTTTTTGAACGAAAAGTCTTTCATAAAATTAGATTTTCTTATGGTAATATCAAGAAAGTTTATTTCCTTTGAGTGTAATTGGGAATTTAAATGAATACATTGGTTGATTGCGTTCTGTTAATAGATGATGACAGAGCCACAAATTTCTTTAACGAAAGAGTTGTTGCCAAACACAGTGCTTTTCATAAAGTAAATACTGTGCAGAGTGGGATGGCAGCTCTTGAATATCTTAATAATGTAGCACAAAATACGGCTATAAAACCCAATCTTATATTTTTGGATATCAATATGCCTGCGATGAATGGGTGGGAGTTTTTAATTGAATTTTCTAAACTAGATGAACAAATTAGAGAAGGTATTAAAGTGATTTTATTGTCTACATCTTCTAACCCCGATGATGTAAGAGCTTCTGCCAAAAATCACTCTGTTGATGATTTTATCAACAAACCACTATCCTTAGATTTATTGGATAATGTATTAGAAAATCATTTTAATAAGTAAGAACACTTTAGAATACTGTTTATAATATTATTACCTATCATTTTTAACGATAGATAAAGTTTGTAGGTTAGGAATTTACTTTATTTTTGACCGAAAAATAATAACAAGTATCTTTTTGTCGTTTATTTATGTACTTAATCGTTAAATAGATTTTGTTTTTTATATTTTTAAGAATGACTTAAATTTTTTTAGATTGTTTTGTACCAAGGTATTAAAGTATAAACTAAAAAGTAGTGAATTTATGTTTCTTACATTAAAAAGAATAATAACGATTAAACCAGGTGAAGTAATAACCATTTAATATGGAAAAAATAAAATATTTTCTTTTAGTAGATGATAGTGATGCAACCAATTTTTTTAATAAAACAATAATCCAGAAGACAGAATGTGTTGAAGAAGTGTTGGTTGCAAAAAATGGGAGAGAAGCATTAGAGTATATACAATCAGGAATTGTTCCAGAAGTACTTTTTCTGGATGTAAATATGCCAGTGATGAATGGTTGGGAGTTTCTTACAGAGTTTGAAAAACTAGAAAGTAATTTAAAAAAATCTATTATTGTTCTTATGCTTGGTACAACACTAAATGAAGAAGAAAGAACAAAAGCAGAAAATATCCCAGAAATAAAGGAGTTTCAGGAAAAAATGTTATCTAAGGAAATAGTTTGTAAGATTGTAAATACATATTTTTCTGATGTACGTCCAGCCTTATGTTCCTAACAAAATGATTTGACATTTTATATAAAGGTATTGTCCAAAAATATTTGTAATTTGATTTAACTTATAATAGTTTTGGATATCACCATAAATCATTTATTTAATTTTAAATAAGTAAACATATTAAAACGAAGATAAAAAAAAGATCCCCTATCTCATTAGTAGGGTACAGAGTATACCTTACTCTTTTCCTATTCATTGGTGTTATTTCGGGAGTATCTTCTCAGTCTAGAGCGATTATATCGGGGAATGTTTCGGATCAGTTTGGTAATTTACCAGGAGCAAGAGTAGCTATTGAAGGCACTGATAAAAGCACAACAACAGATGTTAATGGCTTTTATAGTTTTGATGTAGATGAAGGAGAGTATATAGTTACTTCAAAATTTGTTATGTATACTTCTGTTTCTAAAACAGTTAACGTCAAAGTTGGAGATACAGCAAAACTTGATTTTATTTTAAAAACAGGGTTTTCTATTGATCAGCCTATTTCTTTAGGTTCCAGAGCCAAACCCAAATCTCTTTTAAAAAATACAGCAGCCGTTGATATTGTATCACCACAACACCTTACAAATTCATCGCAGGTAGAATTAAGTCATATTTTACATTACTTAATTCCATCTTTTCACTCTACTAATCAAACTATTGCAGATGGAACAGATCATATAGATCCGGCAACTCTTAGGGGATTGGGGCCTGATCAAGTTCTGGTTTTAGTAAATGGTAAGCGTAGACATAGTAGTTCTTTGTTAAACGTTAATGGTACAGTAGGGAGAGGGTCTGTAGGTACTGATTTTAATGCAATACCTATTGCCTCTATAGAAAGAATAGAAATACTTAGAGACGGAGCTACTTCACAATATGGTTCTGATGCTATAGCAGGTGTGATTAATATTATTCTTAAGAAACAGATAGAGATTATTCAGATAGATAATAGAGTAGGGTTAAATACTGAAGGAGATGGAGTAAATATATATTCTTCTGCAAATTTTGGATTAAAAATAGGAGAAGAAGGGTATATTAATGTTACTGCAGAATATAGAGATAGAGAATCAATAAACCGGTCCGGAGAGTATACAGGTGCAGTTTATACTAACGATGTGACAGAAGATCAGAGGTTGATTTTAGAAAATAATTTTTTTGGACAAACAGGATATTCTGGTAGACGGGTAATGGAAATAGGAAGTGCAGAGACACAGAACTTGGCATTATCATTTAACGGGGAAATAAAAATGTCTGATTATGCAACATTTTATATGCATGGAGGAAGAAATTATAGAGAAGGCACATCAAAAGGCTTTTATCGCTTCCCCAAAGATCAGGATAGAGTGGTCCTCGAATTATTTCCAAATGGTTTTTCACCTGAGATTATGACCGATATCCAGGATGATGCAATTACCGGAGGTATAAAAGGAATAAAGAATGATTGGGATGTAGATTTTAGTCATTCTATTGGAATTAATAGATTAGATTATACTGTAAATAATTCTAATAACGCTTCGTTGGGAGTGACTTCGCCGAGAACCTTTTATGCCGGAGGATTTTTGTATAAACAGAATACTACAAATCTGGATATTTCAAGAACATTTGATTGGCTTAGTGGAGTAAATATTGCTTTTGGAGCAGAATTAAGAGTAGAAAATTATCAGATTATTGCGGGAGAGGAAGCTTCTTATATAGATGGAGGAAGTACTTATATAGATGATTTAGGAATGGAGTTACCAAGAATTGTTGGAGCTCAGGTTTTTCCTGGTTTTCAACCAGAAAATGAATTAAACCGTTTTAGAACAAATAGTTCCGGATATTTGGATATAGAGGCGAATGTTTCAGAAAAATTATTGATACGAGGCGCTGGACGATACGAGGCGTATAATGATTTTGGAGGGCAGGCTATTTGGAAATTATCGGGTCGATATAGAATTAAAGATGAAATTAGCGTTAGAGCAGGTTTCTCTACTGGCTTTAGAGCACCTTCATTACATCAGGTCTTTTTTCAAAATATTAGTACCCAGTTTATTAATGGAGAAAGTGTTCAAGTAGGGACTTTTAATAATGAAAGTGCTGTAGCCACAGAGGCTTTTGATATCGGAAAATTAAAACCCGAATTGTCCAACCATTTTAGTGCAGGAATAAGTGGAAAATTCAGCAATAATCTATCTTTTAGTTTTGATTATTATTTGATCAATATAGAAGATAGAATTGTACTTTCTGGAAGATTTGCAGAGGGGTATGAAACAATATTAGAGCCATTTAATGTAGGGGCAGCTCAATTCTTTACCAATGCCATAGACTCTAGAACGTCTGGAGCAGATATATCTTTGTTTTATAAAACCCCACTTGGTAGTGGAGAGTTTAATGCTTCTTTGGGAGCCAATATAACAGGAACTAAAGTAAAAGGAGCTATAAAGGTTTCACCAGCACTTACCGGACAGGAAGAAGTGCTGTTTAATAGAGAAGAAATTGCGAGAGTAGAATATGGACAACCTAATTATAAAATCAATTCTTTGTTATCTTATGATTTTGATAAACTAAGGTTTCAGATGGTAAATACCTTATTTGGCGAAGTTAAATTTATACATCCAAATGACGGAAATCCTATAAATTGGGTTGTAAATGATTTTACAGGAAATGTAGAAACAAGAGATCAAACATTTTCTCCCAAATTAGTTACAGATATGGCGATTTCATATCAGTTTAATGATTATATGAAATTTACGTTAGGCGGAAATAATATTTTTAATGTATACCCAGATAAACATAAACATGCAGCAAATACTGAAGATGGTAGTTTCACATACAGTAGAAGAGTGCAGCAGTTTGGTGTTAATGGAGCTAATTATTATTTAAGATTACTACTTAGATTATGATGGGGGAAAGGTTTTATATATTGACCATTCGTAAATATCTAACCCCTGTATTCTTATGTTTATTTACTGCTTTTTTCTTTTTAAATACAACTGCTCAGGAAACAGATAATGAAGAGGTTAAACGACTACATAGACCTATTTTTGTATTTAATTTTGCGCAGCAAATAGGCTGGCCAAATATTGATGAGTTAAAAAGTTTTAAAATCGGTGTTCTTGGACCGGATCGAACAATTTTAGACCTCCATGCAATGGCACAAAAACGTAAAATTCATGGTAAGCCAGTAGAGATTGTACGTTTTACAGTAGTTAAAAATGTACAAGATGTCCAGTTATTATATGTTAATCATAAGTATAACTATGATATTAAATATATTCTGAATAAAATTTCGGAAAAAAATATATTACTAGTTAGTGAAGACTATAATTATAATGCTTCTATGATTAACATGGTTAATGTTGCAGATGCATTTGAATATGAGATCAATGAAAGTAGGATAAAAAAAGAAAATTTTGTAATTGTACCTACATTAAAAGAATATGCTATTTCCTCTTCTGAAAAATGGAAACAATTGTATCAAAAAACAGAAGAAACATTAACAAAAGTACAAGAAGATAAAGATGAACAAGAAGCGATTCTTAAGGAGAAAATAACAGACCAGCTAGAAAAAATAGATCATCAAGAAAAAGAAATTGATACAAAAGAAGGTGAGATTATTCGTCGAAATGAAAAAATAGAAAACCTGTATACCGAAAGTGAGATACAGAAAATAAAGTATAAAGAAAAAATTTCTATCGAAAGAGAGCTTGAAAAAAATATTCAAGAGCAAATAGTGTTCATAAAAAACCAGGAAGAGAAAATAAAGACTAGCGCTCTGGAAATTGAAAAGCAAAATGAATTTTTAGAACGCCAGAATTCAAAAATTGAAGAACAAAGTACCATTTTAGAAAAACAAACATCAGAAATCAATGCTCAAAAAAAGATTAATATTCTATTGGTGAGTATCATTTTTTTAGCCTTGTTAGGAAGTTTGCTAATTTATCGAGGTTTTCTTCAAAAGAAAAAATTAAACAAAGAACTGGGAATAAAAAATGAAGCGATTTCTCAACAGTCACTTGAGTTAGAGGCAAAAAATAAAGAATTAGAACAATTTGCATATATAGCAAGTCATGACCTTCAAGAACCATTAAACACGATATCTAGCTTTATAGGGCTTATTGCAGAAGATTATGAAGCAAGTTTTGATGATGTGGGAAAAGAAAGTTTATCCTTTATTAAGGATGCCAGTATTCGAATGAAGAAGTTAATAGATGCATTATTAGAATATTCTAGATTGGGAAGAAGTAAAGCTTATACAAAAGTGAGCTGTAATGAAGTATTGAAGGAATTGAAAAGTGATTTAAAAAATAGAATAGAAAATACAGGAGCAATACTTCATATAGCTGATTTACCAATAGTGAATGGGTCAGAAATTGAACTTAGATTATTATTTCAAAATTTGATTAGTAACGGAATCAAATTTAGAGCTTCAGATACAGTACCAGAGATCACAATAAATTGTATCAAAAAAAATGATGATAAGAAAGATACTAAAGGTTTTTGGCAATTCTCTGTAAAAGACAATGGTATTGGAATTCCTAAAGAACACCAAGAACGTATATTTGCTATTTTTCAACGGTTACACTCCAGAGATACGTATGAAGGAACTGGTATTGGCTTAGCTCATTGTAAGAAAATAGTAGAAGCCCATGGAGGAAAAATATGGTTAGAATCTTTTGAAAACCAAGGTAGTACCTTTTACTTCACAATTCCGTTATAGGCATATTATACACTTTAACAATACAATTTTTGAATCTTTTTTTTCAAGAATATCACTGAAAACAGTGAGTATTTCCTAAACCTTTTAAATTAATTTTGGTTCCAGAAATAATGTTATTAACCATCTTTATGTACCTAGTATATTGTTGAGGTAAGATCAAAAAGTACCTTCTTCAGATATGTAAAACAACTAGCGATTAGTATGCATTAGATGTTTATGTATTATTCAAAATGTAAGTAAATCTAGAAGTTTTAATTAAAGTATTTTGAGTTTTTGGAGACCTCATCAAAAAAGTATCGTTTAGCACCTCTTTTATTAGGAAAATATCATTATTTGATTCCAAGAATACTTTGTTTCACTTTTTTTTTCTGCTTCTCGGTTACAACATTTTGTCAGGATTTAGGTCAAATAGGAAAAGCAAAACTATTTAAATTAACAGGAGGAGTGGCAGCCAACGCAATTTTTTATGATGGACAATCTAATAGAGAACCGTTTACCTATTTTTTAACGGGTAATATTAATTTGAATATTAGTGGAGTATATAATATCCCTTTCTCATTTTCATATTCTAATCAGGAATTTCGAAGTAGCAATCCTTTTTCTTATAATCGATTAAGTATTCATCCATCTTATAAATGGGTAACTACTCATATTGGAGATGTTAGTATGACATTTTCTCCATATACATTAAGCGGACATCAATTTACAGGATTAGGAGTAGATCTTACTCCGGGAAGTCGTTTTAAAGTAAGTGCCATGTATGGTCGATTGCTTAAAGAATCAGAGTTTAATCCTGATGACCCACAATCTCAACCAGCGTATCGAAGAATAGGATACGGTATTAAGACAAGCTATGATTTTGAAAAATTTTCTATAGGAGCGATTTTCTTTAAAGCCTCTGATGATAAAAATTCTATTAATACCCCTGTCCCCATAGAATTAGAATTACAGCCTAAAGAAAATGCAGTGGCAAGTATAGAGGGGAGAGTAAAACTTTTTGATAAAGGAGAGGTTAATATAGAAGTGGCTTCTTCTACGATAACCGAAGATACAAATGCAGAAGGAGAAGCAGAAGATTCATCAGTTTTATCGGCGTTAGTTAAAACGAATGCTACGACACAGCATTATAAAGCCTTTAATGCCAGTTTTTCTTATCCTGTGGGACAAGGAACTGTTGGTGTTGGTTATGAATATATTGATCCGGATTATAGAACTTTGGGAGCTTATTTTTTTAATAATGATCTCGAAAATATTACGTTAAATGCTACTCAGAATCTATTTGAAAATAAAGTAAATATTGCTTTTAACGCAGGTTTGCAAAGAGATGATCTTGATAATACAAAGAGTACTCAACTACAACGTGTTGTTAGTGCTGTTAATCTTACATATAATGCTTCAGAAAAATTAAGCCTTTCAGGAGGATATTCTAATTTTCAATCCTATACTAATATCAAGGATCAGTTTGATTTTATTAATGAAGTTTCACAAATTGATAATTTGGATACTCTGGATTTTCAACAAATTTCGCAGAATGCAAATCTTAATACAAATTATATTTTAACAGATACAGAAACAAGAAAACGTAATCTTAACATAGCATTATCTTTTCAGAATGCGGTGAATAAACAAGGAGGGCGAACCGTAGAAAATGGAGATTCTAATTTTTATAATGGTAGTGCCTCTTATACATTTGGTTATCCTATTATCAATCTAAATATTTCTACAGCCGTTAATATAAGTTATAGTACTATTGGTACAGATACAGGCGTGACATACGGACCTATAGTATCTGCTAATAAACAGTTTTTTGATAAAAAACTACGTACAACCGGGTCAGTAAGTTATAATCAGAGTAATAATAATGGTGAAAAACAGGGAGATGTAACGAATATAAGATTAGGTAGTTCATATACTTATCTTAAAAAACACAATTTTAACCTTAACGTACTATCGCAATTTAGAAACTCAACAACTTCTAGTAATGATTTTACGGTAACTTTTGGATATAACTATATTCTCGATAAGTTCAACCCCAGATTTAAACTTTCGGAAAGGGAAAAGAAAAAGAAGGAGAAGAAAAAGAGGGTAAGGAAATCAAAGGCGGATGAAATTATCCAGTTTAAATATAGAGATTCTCTGTATCGCGGAACAAGAGCAGAAATTAATGTACAACTAGAAGACCTTCAAAACCATTCACATTTTGACCATATTCCTGGATACAAAAAAGGAGAACTTAGTATGTTACGCCAGATCGTTGCTGATGAGAAAAATAAAAATGAGTACAGGGTGAAAGCTTTTGTTTTCCTGAAAGAATTATATAGTTACGAAGATTTTCTTGCAGGGTATAATCAATTGATATTCGAGACATTGATAGAGTTAAGAAGAGATATGCAACGTCTCGATTATGCTTTTGAAAAAGCTTTCGTAAAAGCCAAAATAGCTGTAGATAACCATAGTTTACATAAAAGAACAGAAGAAGAACGTCAAAATAGTGCCAAAGCATTGCAAGAACGGTATAAGGAATTGCAACAAAATTCTAACACTGCCTTAGCAAGATTGATAGGACACCGCTGGACGTTACCGATTATTAAAAGTTATAATTCTCTAAAGAAAGTTGAAAATCCAGATAAGTTCCTGAGAGAGCTGATGGAACAAGAGAAAGAAAATATATTCCGTATGAAGGATAAAAAAGAAGATGATCAAAAAATCGAATTGTATATCATTACACAGATTATTGATTTTTATCTTAAAAAATCCCTTAAGTATACGGATCCAGATAAATTTGATTTGAAATACGTAGAAAAGAACTAACCTATGAGAAAATTAGTACTTACACTATTTATACTGCTTTATAGTTTTGGTCAAGCCTTAGCGCAACGATTTCCTATAACAGTAATTCCGCAAGTTAACCCTCCGGCACCCGTGAATTTTTATAATTATGCCGACGGTACTACAATAAACAGCCCGTTAAGAGTACAATTCTTGCTTAGCGATATTACGATATCCAGAGAACAAATTCGATTAAAAGTATCTTTTGAGGGTAATGGGATCGCTTTTGAAAGTAGAGATGTTGTAGTTGGTGCTCCTACCTTACTTATTGATGGTGGTATTCCTTTGGTATTGACAAATGCAGAGCTGGCTCCTTATTTTGAGTTTCAAAATTTACAAGGAATCAATCCAAACATTTATAGTAGAACTATTCCAGAAGGTAGTTATCAGTTCTGTTTCGAAGTTTTTGATTTCACAACCGGGAACCGTCTATCCTCAAAAACCTGCGCTAGTACCTATATTTTTAAGAATGAACCTCCAATATTAAATCTTCCGTTTGATGGAGTTAATATTGAGCCAAAAGAAGTTGATAATATTGTTTTTCAATGGACACCAAGGCATATTAATGTAAGTAATGTTGAGTATGAGTTGAGTATTGTAGAAATATGGGATGATTTTGTTGATCCCCAAACAGCTTTCTTATCATTACCTCCTGTTTTTGAAACAACAACAAGGTCTACCTCATTTGTGTATGGTCCGACTCAACCTTTATTATTACCAGAAAAACGATATGCATGGAGAGTAAGAGCAAAAGCATTGCAGGGAGCAGAAGAAGTTGGTCTTTTTAGAAATGAAGGAAATAGTGAAATTTTCTGGTTTTCCAGAACATCACCGTGTACTGTACCCATTAATGTCTATGCAGAACCCAAAGGAATTTCTAAAATTAATGTCTTTTGGGATGAAGATCCTTCTGTGTATACAGAATATACCATAGCATACCGAGAAGCTAATAAACCCAATGCAGAATGGTTTACTATGCGAACCAATAGTGGTTGGGCAACTGTTTGGGATTTAAAACCCGGTACAACATATGAATATAAAGTAAAAGGGAAATGTAAATATCAATATGGGCTATTTTCTGAAATTCAGGAAATAACAACAGCCACTGCACAAGATGAAACTGCAAATTATAACTGCGGTATTGTTCCTGATGCAATTGCTATAACGAATAGAGAACCACACCCTAATCTTCAGATAGGGGATCGTATCACGGCTGGTGATTTTGTAATGACAATTACTGAATTAGATAGTAACAATAGTGGAAGAATAACAGGAAGAGGATATGTAAAAGTACCTTATTTTAAATTCGCTCGATTTGGAGTAAAGTTTGACAACGTTTTGGTCAATACTGATAATCAATTGGCCGAAGGAGAGATTGTCACTTTATATGATCCTGCTTTTGGAGAAGGAGAAGGCATGACGGTAGATGTTGATCTTGATATTGTCGAGATGATAACCGGAGATCAGGGAGAACTCTCTAGTGCAGAGGTGGATTTTGTTATTGCTGACATAAAACCAGATGAAAACAATGCCTGGGTAATAACAGGAACCAATGGGGAGCAAGCTATTGTTCCCGGAGGACAGGATGTAGTGATTAGAGATGAAAGTGGAACTGCATGGACAATTGGTGAGGATGGAACTATAAGTCAAGAGCAAGTTGCCGATGGAGGACCCGTAACAGAAGAGAGTACTGCCGGATTAACCAATGGAGATGTTTCTGAAATATCTGCTACAGGAGTTCGTATAGATTTTGAAAAATCTGGATTTTATGCTTTTGATGAAATGCCCAATAATGTTAAGGAACAATTGGGATCAAAATACAAATCGCTAACCATGGTAAATGGAGAGGTCTACCATATGCCTTATAAAGTGATATCTGATATCAAAGGAGAAGATAAAATAAGAGCTAAGGCTACATTTTCTGATAGTAACATTACTAAAGAAGATATTGTTTTTAAGACCAAAGAAGGAATCGAGGTTTCTGCAGAATGGTCTGGTGATATAGCAACATTATCATTGAAGAAAAAGTCAGATTATCTTATAGAGGAAATACTCGCAACTGTAAAACCAAAAGATTCAACGGAAAAATATAAAATAGCAGGAGCATTCAATTTGGTACACTTAGGAAAACCAGAAATGTATGCCATTAATTTAGTGATTGTACCGGTTAATAATGCAAATGTCAATACCAGAGTACGGGAGAATATTAATGCCATTTATAATAAAGCCGGAGTTAACTTTAAAATTACTACAGGAGATCGATTACAAATTCCAGAAAGCGTATGGGATATTGACAAAAGTGATCAAATAGTTAATGCAGGAGAAAGTGGAGTGTTGAATTATTATTCTAAAGAAGAAAAAGCAATACATGAATATTTCAAAACACAAACAAACTATAACGAACAAACCTATTATCTGTTTGTAACAGACCTGAAAGCAATTAACAGCGATACCAAAGAAGAATTAGAAGGTTTTATGCCACTTAAAGGGCAGTTTGGATTTGTTTTCCAAAAATCTAAGAATCAATCTACCACCATTGCACACGAGTTAGGACATGGGGTTTTTGGTTTAGAACATCCATTTGTAGAATATAAAACTCCAGAAAAATCTACTGAGTTTTTAATGGATTATAAAGGAGGTACTGTCTTTAATCACATGGATTGGAAAAAGATTCATGCTCCCGGATTCAAGTTGTATTGGTTTCAAGGTGATGAAGATGGGGAAAGCGGAACTATAAATAATATAGAAGGATTAGAAGACTTTAAAAATGAAAATGGGACATATACTTTTTTAGCTCCCTCAGGAAAACCTATTACTTTACCCTCCAATTTGAAATCTATTACTTTTAGTGTGGGAGATGATACTTCTTGTGACGAAAAGTTTCAATTATTTCCTTTTGGGACCCTAATTGGTTTTGAAATAGAAGATAAAGGAAGATACAATGCTATATCGGTATGTGGTAAAAACGAGTTTGTCGGGTTTCAAAATGGTTCCAATGAAAAGTTTATTGATAATTATACAAATGATAGTATTGATAAGGTTATTGTTGGCTTTCCGGCGATCAATGGGAGAAATATTATTTATAAAATAGGTCAGATTGAGGTTTCTCCAGTCCAAAAAATCGATGCTTATACAGCAAAAGGTGTTTTAAACGAATATGATTTTTTAGTTGATGAACTCTCCACAATTAGTAAATACAATGAGATCTATGCCAATTTTGATCCTAAGTTTGACGAAGATGTTATTCAATTTATTTATGATCATATTGATAAGGAAGGGTATGATGGGAATGCATTTTATGATAATGATGCATATGTTTTTATACATGCAACACAACTACAAAAAAATGCTATTTTAAAAAATTGTTTTAAAACAGGGGTTCCTGGTCAATTATTAAAATTTATAACAAAGTATACTTATGTGTATGGACATAAGTATTCTTCAAAACCAGAATTAATCCCTGTACAAGCATTTTCTTCATATCATGAAGAAGGACTAAAAAAATCTAACAAGGATAATTTAAAAGCTTTAATAAATCATTGGAAACAATATGATATTAATTACTATCCTATAATTTCAAAAGCTGTTAAAGAATTTGAACTTCCGAAAGAAGTTACAGCAGAAGAGATTATTGACCTTTTTATGGATTCAGATGTAAATAATGATCCATTAAGTGATAATTGGGACTGTTTCTGGGATAAAATAGATATAGAAGATAAAAAACAAATTATAAAGACATTTGCAGAGGATGGATTTCTTTTTAAAGGATATTATGACCTTACAAGTTCATCTGAACATGTTTTGCTAAAAATATTTACGACAACTTCTGATGATAAGGATAAAAAAGTATTATTAGAATTTATTAATAATTATGAATATTTAAATTATATCCTTACTTCGCTAGATTATAATAGTTCAGATATATATCGTTTCATAGCCATCATTTCTGATTGGGTAATCAAACTTAATCCAGAAAAATATAATAGCCTGTCAGAAATCAATCGTATTAAAGAAGAATATAAGTTTGTTGTTAGCGAAGAAAATTATGGAGAGATTCCTTATAAGGAATATGAAACAGAATTATTTGAACTGTATGGTACAGATTGGGTAAATAGTGGGGTCGATCGATTTTCATCATTTGAAGCTAATTTAAAGAATAACAATGGCTCTGTGATAATCAATATTAAAGATCTAGTTGCAATTGGAGATACGGTTAAGAAAGGAGCTATTTTTAAGAAAGAATTTGATCCATTTGCTCCAGTCCTTATACATTTAAATGATGACATATATGCCAAATATAATAGTTCATTGGTTGCTGGAGAATATTATATGGTTCCCTCAATATTCCTTTTATGGTTAGATAAGTCTCGAGATTCAGAATTAAATGAAAGAGCTTTAAGGGTAGGATTGGATGTATTAGCAATAGCTTTAGCACCTTATACCGCGGGAGGATCTACAGCATTCTTGGTGATAGAGGTAAGTGCTGCTGTAACAGATATTGTTATTACGATCAATCAAGATGAATTTATAGAACAGTTTGGTCAAAAATCACTGGTCATTTGGGATGGAGTATATTTTTTATGGAATGTATACGGATTAGTTAGATCTCTTGGAGGGAGTAATTTCTTGAAATTTGAATCAAAAACGGTAAAAGGAGAACTACAAATCTCATCGTTTACCTTGGATATGAGCAAAGCCAGAAAGTTTGCAGACGAATTAATTAATAATGGAACCACTGCTCAAAAACTAGATTTTATTGCAGGAATAGATAAGTTGATAGAAGCAATAAAATTGGGTAAAGCCGATAGGATTGCTAATATAACTAAAGTGTATGAAGATCTGTTAACATTTAGAATCAGAACATTATCCTCTTTAGAAAAAGCTTCTGATGGTTTTGATTTTGGTGTTAAAAATGGATATCTGATCATAAATAATGTAGATAATAATTATCCGGCGCTATCAAAAATAGATATTGTAGATAATAAACTGACTTTAACGGATAATGCCAGATGGTTGCCTAATAGTGTAACACAGGTTAATAAGATAGGACAATTTAGGCAAATAGGGTATTTAGAAAATGGAGCCAATAAAACGGCAACTATAGATGTCGTAGCGGACGCAAATAACCCTAGTCAATTTTACTTAAAAAAGTCTATATCAGTTTCTAATCCAGTAAGATACAAATTCGAAGAAGAAGGCTATAAATATATAGTAAAAATAGAAGAAAGAGAAAATGGAAATAAAAAATTGTTTTTTCATTATTTGCAAAAAGGAGATGAAGGTGAACTAGAAAAGATTGGAGATTCAAGATTTGTAGAATCAACAAAGACCTTAGTTAACAATTTTGAAGTGCCCGAAAAACTAAGAGGAAAAGGAGCTTCTAAAAGGATGTATGATGAAGTGTTTAAAAGAGATATACAAAGAATTGAATCGAAGTTTTTTGATGATTCAGATAATTATGCCGCATTTATTAAAGCTTTTGATCCTAAAAAACAAAATAAAGTAGAGGCTGTTTTGTCTACTCCAAGCGGAAAAGTATTAGGTAAAGATTGGACTCCTGAGAATATAAACATTGGAGACTATAAAGTTTCTGTAGAATGGGTAAGGAAAACAAAACCAAAATCAGGACAATACCAATTCGAAAAAGAAGGGTATGTATATACTCTTAAAGAAGAAAAAGGGATCGATGGAGCGAAGGAATTTACCCATTATTTACAAAAAGAAGGAGAAGATATTATTGAAGTTGGAAAATCTAGTATTGTCGAAAAACATTTAAGTAATAATTTTGATATTCCTGATAAAATTAAGTCTAAAGGTGTTTCTAAAGCGATTTATGAAAAGTTATTAAAAGAAGATATAGAAACAATTGGAGGGCTGTACTTAAGTGAATCAGATACTTATAAAGCATTCATGAATGTATATGATACGAATAAGAATAACGGAGTTGATGCGGCTTTAGCTACTCCTCAAGCAAAGGTGTTAGGTAAGGATTGGGAACCAAAAAATATAGAGATAGATGGGTATTATAGTGTTCATTTAGTATGGATTAAAAAATCAGGAACCAATGCAACAGGAGTTGTAAATAGGGAAATTGATCTTTCTAAACCTTTCAGTACAGCAGATATATTTGAAGGACATTCATCGAAAACTTTATTACTGGGAGAAGGAAATTTTTCATTTACAAAAAGTATAATTACATCAAACCCTTCAAAAAAAGAAGATGTAATTGCTACAACTATAGAATCTTTGGACGAAGTAACATCCAAATATGCAAATGCTTCTAGTAATATATCATATATAAAATCTTCTGGTGTGGAGGTGTTACACAATATTGATGCAACTAATTTACCAGTACCTTCTCAGAAATATGGAAATATTATATTTAATTTTCCTTTTAAATCAGTGCCGAGACCGCAACAAACTGTTGTCAATAGTAAGTTAATGAAAGATTTTATTAAGAGTGCAGAAAAAGTTGTGGAAAAAGGAGGTCTAGTATTCATAACACAAAAAAAATATTGGGCAACAAGATTTAAATTAGCTATACTTGCAGATGGTACAAGCTTTAAATTGGTAGGGAATAAGGAATTTGATCAAAATTTGTTTGAAGGGTATCAGCATAGAATGACGGATGCAGATCAGTCTTCGAATTTAGAAAATGTAATAACATACATTTTTGAAAAGCAATAATTATTTTGTGTAAAGTATGATTGAAATAGAGTTAATTAATAAGTTGAAATTGTTTCCTAATGCCCAGTTTGGGGATATACAAAGTAAAGAAACTGAAATTCAGTCTTTCTTTAAAAGATACTCGTTTTTAAAGGACGATCAATCTTATTATTGTTTTCAGAAGGAATATGGAGGATATAGTTTTTTTGGGGATTATGATAGTTTTAGTATATATGGATTTGATGACAATATAACCTTACATATAATTGAAGGGGAAGGAGAAATGATAACACCTGATGACTTTTTAGTTATCGCAGATTATTCAAATATTAATAAAAACTTAAGTGTTGGTTATGCTATTGATACATCTTTTAAACGTAAAAAAGGGATCTATAAAAATGTATATATAAATGATAAAGAAAGCGGATATAAGTATTTTTGTAATGATTTTTCATCTTTTCTTGAGTTAGTAACTTCTAAAAGTTTCTAAGACTTATGATTAATAATTGCTTTTCTAAAAGTGATAGATACTCTTCGTTCTCGGTGATATTTTTTAAAATTGAATTTATCACTTTTTCTAGAAGGAATACTATGAGCCCAATTATATCTTGCATCTTCTTGTAATATTAATAACGATCTAGGATTAAGCATTAATTCATGGGAATTTGGTTTTTTTTCAAATTTCATTATACAACTGCTTATCAGACTTAAAGAAAAAATTACACTTTCAAAACTTTTCTTGCAATCAATGTGTTTAGCTATCCCTTGACCAGGTAAATATTCATTTACGATGACTTGATTTGGTTTAATAATACCTTCGAAAGAGTCAACTAATTTTGTGTAAATATTCATTATTTGTTTTGGAATGGGCTCTGCTTTTATAGATGGTTCTATACTTCTAGATTTATAATCATACTTATAGCCATAATGTTGTACTCTTCTTTTTAATTCATTTGACCATTTACTATTGTCTATATATTGAATTAATTCTTTTTCGGTCTCAATGTCTATGAAATCATTTAATAGGTTAAGGCCTTTAATGTTACTTATCGTTGTTTTATTAGTTGAATTAATAGAAGATTGAAATAAATTCATATGCTTGAGAATTGGGTTTCGGATATTTTAGATTAATAATGATACAATTTTTAATGAAATATGTTAGCTCTAATTAATGGTAATAGATGAGAATATTATTGTTTTTATTCATTCAAATTCTGTAATTTTTATTTGTACACTTAATACTTCCAAACAAAAAATGTTTTTTATATCGGTTTATATGAACATCATATAAGAAGTAGCCATTACTTTCTTTTTTAAATATTCTAATTAGAAAAAGTAAACAATAAAGTCAAATTCACTGAAAACCGTGATTTTTTTCATCTGTATTATAAATAAACTTGTACCATAGTTTAGTAAGTGATAGCAAGAATACATAAAATAACTTTTGCTTTATGTTGTATTGCCTCTAATAGTACTCTTAAACCATGAATAAACCAATACAATCTCTATTATTCTTATGCTTTTGTTTGTTTACAACAGGTTTGTTAGCAAAGAACATTTATGGTTCAGTGAACAAAGAAACTGAATCAATAAAAGATAGTATACACAACAACAATAGCGTTACTGCTAATAAAATAATTTCTCCTTCAAAATCAGTTAAAACTTTTCGAAAATTTAAATCGTTAGAGCAATTTGATACTCCAGTAGTAGTAAAAAAATCTACCCGGTTAAAAGTTAAAGAAGGGTTTCAATTTAATACGGTCGATTCTTTACAGAATAAGAAATGGCTGGATATGGCGAATAATGTCTTTACTACAATTGATCAAACTCAAAATTATGTCGATTTACTTTCTGATAGTAGCCTAGGGCAATTGCCGGTGGCTATACGCCCGATGGAAATCAGTAACGTAAAATATACGGTTGGGATTGCCAAAGCTGTTTTTAAACCAGCGTATACAGAACTTACTGCTTTTCTCAAGATAGAAACAGCTAGAGGAGTATTGATATTAGGAGGGTCTAATATAAAACTCTCGCATGAAGGAGGTATTATTGGGGACGCAAAACTTAACTTAATATCGCAGTTTACCTTTAATATTAATGATGGTAAAGCGGTGGTAACACTTAATGGTAGTTTCGAACAACCTGGTACATATGCATTAATCGATTGTTCAGGATTCAAAGAGTTAGGAGTAGATGCTGATTTAAAATTCTCTAATGGTTTGCTATATCCAGTTGATGAAAATGGTAAAGAAAGACTGGGGTATGTAGAAGGAAATTTTAAAACGGTAGTTAGTGATTGGAATGATATCGTAGTTAATATTTCACTTCCAGAGTTCGGAATTCAAGGTCTTGAAGGAACCACATTTAAATTGAATACGGCCATATTTGATTTTAGTGATTTGCGTAATGATGCTGCTATGCCACAAGATTACCTGGCTAAATATTATAATGAAAACCCAACATTATGGCGTGGAGTGTATATCAATACGCTGGAAGTCGTTTTACCCAAAGCATTCCGTAAAAATAATAGTGATAAACGCATTTCTTTTGGAGCATCAAACTTAATCATTGATGGTAAAGGAGTTACAGGAAAGTTTGAAGGAGAAAATATTCTAACCATAGATGAAGGTTCAGCCTCAAAATGGCAATTCTCTTTAGATCGTTTTTTACTGGATATAGAAACCAATAGGTTAAAAGCAGGAGAATTTGAAGGAGAATTACTTCTTCCCGTATCAAAAGAAGACCGATTAAAATATGCTGCTATTATCCAGCCAGATGAATATAGTTTTAGAGTAACCAATACAAATGATATTGATTTTGATGTATGGAGTGCTAAAGTGATTTTGACCAAAGACTCATATGTAGAAATGAAGGTGAAAGAAGGCAAATTTAGACCTAAAGCAAATCTTAATGGATCCGTAAGCATCCAATCAGGGCTTAATAAATCATCATCAGGAGATAAAACGGTAGATTTTAAAGGAATTGTGTTTGAGAATATGCTTTTGCAAACAGAATCACCAAAGTTTTCTGTTGATTATTTTGGATATAGAGGAAAGATGAGCGTAGCTAATTTTCCGATTACTGTTAATGAAATAGGACTACGAACTCCATCTGGGGATCGTGCAGAATTGGTATTTGATTTTAATATCAACTTGACTTCAGAGAGTGATGGTGGTAATGGCGGTGGAGCAAAATTAGCGATCAAAGCACAATTAGAAGATCGTGACGGAAGAGATAAATGGAAATATGATGGCATTCGCTTAGAGCGAGTTTTTGTTAAGATGGAAGTCGCCGGAATGGAACTCAAAGGAGCCATATTTATTTTTGAAGATGATCCAACATATGGTACTGGCTTTGCCGGTGCGGTTGGAGCCAAATTCAGCGTAGGAATGAAATTAGAAGTAGAAGCAAAAGCACTATTTGGTCGTAAAGAAGATTTTAGATATTGGTTTGCCGATGCGCAAGTAACGCTACCTACGGGGATTCCTATTTTTACAGCTTTTTCTATAAATTCATTCGGAGGAGGGTTTTATAACCATATGAAAATGGCAGGAGTAACGCATGAAAAAGATGCAGCTTTTAATCAAATAGGAGCATCAACTTCTGGAGTAATATATGAACCATATAAAGAAAATGGTTTTGGTTTAAAAGCTTCTGTCGGACTTATAACCACCGGATCAGAAGAGTTATTTCATGGCTCATTAGAATTCGGAATATCATTCCTAAACTCAGGAGGATTACAGGAAATCTACTTTAAAGGAGAAGGCGAAATGATCACCAGTATACCTGGAGATTTTTATGAAAAACTCGCAGATAAGCTAGCAGTAATTTCTAAGGGGAATAATCCTATACTCCCAGCATATCAACCAGAAGGAGCAATGGCAGCAAATGTCTTTATAAAGTTTGATTTTGTAAATGATATTTTTCATGCGACATCAGAACTTTATATCAATTTCGGAATCCTGAAAGGAGTAGGACCTAATGGCAGAGCTGGGTGGATGGATTTTTATGTCGGCCCAGATAAATGGCATATTTTAATAGGAACACCAAGCGATCCGGTAGGAGTTGCAATGAATTTGGGTATCGTGAAAATGAGAACCGAAAGTTATTTTATGATGGGAGATGGGCTACCAGGAAGTCCTCCTCCTCCTGATATTGTCGCTAATATATTAGGAGTAGATGTCTCAAAACTCGATTATACTCGTGACCTTAATATGTTAGAAGCTGGCAAAGGATTAGCATTTGGGGCCAATTGGAGTATGTCTACCGGAGATTTAAAATTCCTCATATTTTATGCACGTTTTGATGCCGGGGTTGGTTTTGATATTATGTTAAAAGATTATGGAGATGCACATTGTAAAGGCTCTTCAGAACAAATAGGACTCAATGGGTGGTATGCCAACGGACAAGCATATGCATATTTACAGGGAGAGGTTGGGCTAAAATTTAAACTATTTGGAAAGAGGAAAAAAATAACAATATTCGCCGGCGGTGGTGCTGTATTGATGCAAGCAAGACTACCAAATCCAGTTTGGCTTAGAGGGTATCTTGGTGGAAAATATAACTTATTGGGAGGACTGATAAAAGGACGTTTTAGGTTTAAAGTGGAGTTGGGAGATAAATGTGAAATAGTCGGAGGCAGTGCTCTTGATGGGATTGTAGTCATAGGAGAAATGGCACCAAAAGAAGGAGCAACAGAAGTTGATGTATTTGCGGCTCCTCAAGTTCCTTTCAACTTACAAATTAATAGAGTATTTGAATTACCTGATGATACAGGAGATCGTAAATACCGAATTTTGATGGATAAGTTCGAAGTCACTAAAGAAGGACAACCTATCGTTGGAGAGATAGAATGGAATAATAATAATGATATTGCTGTTTTCTATTCGCATGAGATTTTACCTCCTAATACTAGCCTAAAGGCTTATGTACAATTACATTTTGAAGAAAAAATAAACGGAAAATGGGAGACTATCATGGATGATGGTAAGGTATCTATCGAATCCAAAGAGGTTAATTTTACTACTGGAGAAGCTCCCGAAACAATACCTCTAAGCAATATTGCTTATATGTATCCGACCATTCATCAAAAGAATTTCTTTACCAAAGAATATGATAAAGGATATATTAATTTAAAACGAGGACAATCCTATTTATTCGATGTGGTTCCAAATTGGAATAAAACGATGGTAATGAAATCGGATACAGGAGCAGGGATGAACAAAAACTTCATTTATAATGCTGCTAATAGACAAGTGATATTTGATTTGCCAAAGGAGATGTCTACAACTACAGCGTATAATGTCAAGATTAAATTAGTACCTCAAGAAAATGATAATTCCAATAATGTAAAAGAATCGTATACGACTCAGGCACTAGATGGAGAATCAGGAAATGAAGTAGAAATCAAATCCAGAAAAGCAGAAGAGGTAATTATAAAAGGGGAGGAACGTGAATTGCTAACTTTTGATTTTGCAACAAGTGAATACACAACATTTGATAAAAAGATGAGTGCGATGAAAACCAATAAAGATTTGTACAGGCACGTAACTTATCCCTATGGATTAACATTATTGAATGGAATTAATTCATTAGAACCTTTTGACTTGGTTGAATTGGTAGGAAATAGATTTTCTGGCAACAAACCGCTCGTAGTAGCAAGGGCAATTTTGGATAATTCATATTATCAAAATCAAATTTACCCATTATTATATCAAAATTATCCTATAGAAGGTACTATAACAGTGTCCAGAGATACAGACAAAATAAGTGTTCCTCCATTAGAAGGGGTAGAACCAATGTCTTGGTACTTAACATATTTAGAAAATGACCGTACCAGTGATATTAATGTATATAACCCATACCGCTATAATCTTACACATTATTATTATCAGGACTATGAAGATTTGAGATATCAACTGATAAGTTCTGATTTACCATGGGAGACGATGCCAAAATATAAGGCATTAATCATTGACCCTTTTCCTATAATGAGAAAAGGAAAATATAGGACAAAACTTCAATATGTATTACCTGGGCAGGTAAAAAATGGAGGAAATGATATTGTAAAATATAATAATCCATTATATGAATAAGCAATTAAAATACAGTTACATCATAGGGGTGATATTGTTTTGTTTTCCGATTTTAGGAATTGCGCAAGAACCTATTGGAGATCAGGAACCGGCTGTTAAGGTTATAGGAACAGTTACAAAAGATGCGATTATGTTACGTTGGGCTGCAAATACCCCTTTAGCATGGAAACGAGCAAACCAATATGGATATGTAATTGAGCGTAAAACGATAGCCATAGGGGAAGAGATATTGAAAGAACCAATTGTAAAAAAACTTACAGTAACTCCATTAGTACCAAAACCTATGATGGAATGGGAGGATTTTGTAAATAAAAACGACAATGCAGCAATTGCAGCTCAAGCAATTTATGGAGAAAGCTTTGACGTAGAATTAGAAGATGGAGGTAATGATATCATGAGTATTATCAACCAGGCAAAAGCATTAGAGCAACGTTTTTCTTTTACTTTATTTGCGGCCGATCAGGATTATGAAGTAGCAAAATATGCTGGATTAGCCTATGTGGATACAGAGGTAAAACCAAATGAACGGTATTTGTATAGAGTATATACAGCAATCCCTTCAGAAAAAATGAAAGTCAAGTTTGGAGGAGTATATCTTGGGCTGAATGATTACCGCCCTTTACCAGAACCTCAGGATTTTGTTGGAATTTTTGGAGATAAAAACGTAATGTTAAGTTGGAATTTTACATTATTAAAAAGAAAATATACAAACTATATTATCGAACGATCTGAGGATAACGGAAAAACGTTTAATGCTTTGGAAGATGTTCCGATAGCGAATCTAAGCGAACGAGAGAAAGAATCTTCTGATAGAATGTTTCATATCGATACGTTACCTCAAAACAATAAAGAATATCAGTATCGATTAAAAGGCATTTCTCCTTTTGGACAAATAGGTCCTTCTTCAACAGTGGTTTCTGGAAAAGGAACAAAAAAATTACAACATAACCCAGCGATACAAGAAGCTAAGTTATTGGCTGATAATAGTACCGCAAGAATAACCTGGGAATTTCCAGAAGAAGGCTTGGAGTCTATTGTTTCTTTTGAGCTAAATAGATCTGATCTAATTAAAGAAGGTTATAAAGTTGTTGTATCTAATATCTCAAAAGAAACCAGAAGCATAGAGTTTAAGAATCTTAATGTAATTAATTATTTTACGATAACGGCTGTTGGTGCCGATGGTACAAGGAGAGTTTCTTTTCCACAAATGGTACAACCTGTTGATGATACACCGCCTAACAATCCATATGGTTTAACTGGAATAATAGATTCTACAGGTGTTGTAACGTTAAACTGGCAGGCGAATACCGAATCAGATTTTTTAGGATATCGTGTATTTAGAGCAAATTTAGAAAATGAGGAATTTACACAAATTACTTTCCGTCCGACGCCACAAAATAAAATTATAGACACAGTAAATATCAAAACGCTTAATGCAAAAGTCTATTATAAGGTTCAGGCGTTTGATAAGCGATATAATCCTTCTGGTTTTTCTGAAATACTAATGCTTAGGAAACCCGATATTATTCCGCCTACAAAACCAGTTTTTAAATCTTTTAAAGCAGATAACGGAGTGATTGCATTACAATGGATCACAAGTAGTAGTATAGATGCAGCAAAAACATTGGTGTATCGTAAAGAAAAGGGAAGCGATACGCCTTGGGTACTCGTAGCAGAAACAAATATCCCAGAGAATAAGTATAACGATACAACTGCAAAACCTACAATAACATATTTATACACATTGGTTACTATGGATGAATCTGGTCTAGAGTCAGAACCCGTAACGCCTTTGTCTATAAGTTTACCTGATAATAAAACAAAACCAGAAATCGATAAGTTTTTGGCTTTGGTGAATCGGGAAGAGAAAAAAATTACACTAAGCTGGAAATATGGAGTAAATAATGTGGTAGAATATCTTTTGTATAGATCAGAAGAAGAAACAAAACCAACATTGTACAAAGTTTTTAAAGAGCAGGAAAAGAGGTTCTTTGATATAAACTTAAGGGTCAACACCAAATATACATACATATTACAAGCCGTATTTGATTCAGGGACGAAGTCTCCTTTTAAACAAATTGAAGTAACGTATTAAAGAGATATGGGTATGAAAAGAGTATTACTTGTTTTAATAACGTTGTTTGCCTCAATAGATGCATATTCGCAAACGTATACAATTACAGTAAGTGGATATATAGGCCAGGGGTCATCTAGTTGTGGAAGTAACAATAATGGGCTAAAATCAATAACATTATTTTTTAGTAACGGATCTTCCGAAGTATTAATTAATAATCCAAGCCAATATATAAATCAAGAGTATTCATACAGTAGAACATTTGATATTTCTAGAAGAATTACAGCAGTAGAATATCATACTATATCTAGAAGAAGAAGAAGTGTAACGGGAGATTGTAGAAGTTCTCGACATGCATATAAAAGAGTGACTGTAAGAACACCTTGTTTTAGGCAATATTTTCTAAATACAGAGATATATCGAGATGATATAAGTGGTAGAGGAGGAACTATTTCTGTAGTTCCAAATATAGATTTAACTTTTGATGATGGTTCACCAGTTACCAGTGTCTATTCTGGGTGCGAAGGTGGGACTATAGATATAAATGCTACATCTGGGTTTACTCCAAATAATGAAGTTTATGAGTGGCAGTTTTTAGACCCTGTAAATACAGAAACTCGTGATCATCCTGATTATAGAGCTTTGGTTATAGCAGAAGCAAGAGGAGAAGGGAATTATATAGCTTGTGTAAGGCGAACAGGTGATCCAGATAGATGTATTCGAGAAGAAATCGCTTGGGATCGAGCTCGAGCAGAGTTACGGAATTATACGGGCCCAAGAACAATACAGGTTGAGATATGGAGGTCTATAACCAATAAGACAGGGCAATCAAATATAGCCTTGTCATTAGAGGACCTGTATCCTGGAGGAACACCTGAAAATGTAGCAGATCGTATAGCTGCGGTAAATAAAAATATATTAATACGCCTTCGACCTAGTTGCAATATATTTGATGCAACTACAGAAATACCACTAACAATACAATATCTTCCTGGCCCTCCTTCGGTATCTACTGCTCCAAGTATTGTGCAACCTACTTGTTCATATTCGAATGATGCAGGGTTTACAATACCTCTTGATCGAACGATATATGGTAATGAAGTATTAAGTATTAATCTAAAGAAATTAGCGGAAGGACAGGTACCTCTTCCAAACCCTAAAACACCAGCACAAGAAGCGTTAACACGAAATGAATATTTAGCACTTGTAAATTCCAGATATCAAATTGATGCAGGAAATAATCCAGGGATTACAAATGCACACCCCAGGTTTAATACCTCTAATAATACATATAGATGGAGTGGCAATCTTACACAAGGGCAATATGCTATCGAAATTTCTGGTCATAGGACAGAAGAAGGTACGCCGATTCCTTTTTGTGAATTGTTTCACTACTTTTTTGAGGTTAGAGCTCCAGAGCGAGTACGGTTTACAGCAACACCAGCTCAGGATGAAACTTGTTTTGATGAAAATGATGGTCAAATTAGAATTACTGCATCAGGAGGTTCAGGAACGTATCAGTACAGCTTGAATAATGGAGCAACATGGAACACTTTACCAAGAACTCCTTATGTGGTTCAAAATTTATCTCCTCAGACATATAATGTTAAAGTAAGAGATTCCAGAGGATGCCTTGATAAAGAGAATATATCTGATCGAGATGAAAGTATTTCGGTACTAATACAGGAAATGGATCCTATAACACACACTATTGCTGTCAATGGTATTACCCACCCAAGTGCTCCGAGAGCAAGAGATGGGTTGATTCGAATACAAAGTGTTGTAGGAGGAGTCCCAATTACAGGAAGTGGTCCTGCATATTATAATTATGAAGTATTGATTAATGGTTCAGCGACTAATACAATAACAGGAAGAGCTTTTCCTGGTGGATATGATATTGAAGATCTCCCGGCAGGAAATCATCAAATTAGATATACTGGCGCAGCCACATGTACTATAAATCCTGTAATTAGTTTACCAACGATAATAGATCCACAACCGGTAACATTTAGAGTTCAAAAAGAAGACCCAAGTTGTTCTGATGCAAGGGATGGAATACTTACAGCTGTTAATATCGAAGGAGGATACCCTCCGTACAGAATTCAATGGAGAGCACAAGGCGATGCGAGTTATGTTTCAAGAAATCCTTTTGAAGCAGGCCAAGGTACTTATGAAGTTTTGGTTACAGATAATAGATCAGGGAGAGCAGAGCAAACTAATATTCAATTTGATAATGTACCACTACCAATATCAATTACCAATATAGATATAGAACCAATAACATGTTATGGAGAGCAGTCTAGAGTAGCTATCACAGCTACAGGAGGAGGAACGGGTACATACCAATATGCACTTTGGACAGGTCCAACAACAACCTGGCAGGATAGTAATGTATTTGCTTTAGACGCAAATACAACAACAGGGTACCTATTTAGAGTAAGAGATAGGGTTGCTAATGATTGTATATCTGAGATCTCTGATAGACGCTTTATAAGTCAGCCTTCAGAGATTAGAATTACTCCTGATAATGTAGTTCAAAATAATATTTTTGGAGATAATGAGGGAGAAATAGAGATTAGTATTGTTGGAGGAAACCCAGGATATACTGTACGTTGGGAAAGAAATGGAACTCCTATTGCAGATACTGGTGTATCTATTTCATCTTTGATTGCGGGTAATTATGTAGCAATAGTGGGAGATGCAAGTGATTGTGAAGTGAGTTCAACAGAAATAGAGATTACACAACCTGATAGACTTTTAGTATCTATTGAAGAAACAAACCCTATTCAATGTTTTGAAGGAAGAGGAACCTTATCTGCAGTCGTGAGCGGAGGATCAAATATGTATACTTATCAATGGTTCAGAGACGGAGCAATAATTGATGGAGAAACATCGAGGGTATTTAATAATGTTCAACAAGGAAATTATAGCGTACGTGTAGAGGATGGGTTTACATTTAACAATGCGAGTGTTACGTTTACAGAGCCTGATGTTTTAAGTTTGTCAATTACAAGAGGAGATAATATTTCTTGTTATAATGGAAGTAATGGAAGAATTGTTCTAAATCCACAGGGAGGAACCAGACCTTATTCCTTTTCTATAGATAATCGATTAACTTATATTTCAGAAGATGATCTTACTGATTTTACAATAGAAAGTTTGATATCAGGAGATTATGAAGTCTGGTTAAGAGATGCGAATAATTGTGAAATAACAACTCCGCAATCGATAACACTTACACAACCAGAAGAAATTGTGATCACCCCGGTTACTATATCCCCGGCAACAACTATTGGAGGTTCTGATGGGAGTTTGGTTATTGAAGTTACAGGAGGTACTGGCGATTATCGTTATGTATGGACAAAAGAAAACGATGCTACTTTTAACAGAACGACAAAAGATATTGATAACCTATCAATTGGAGCTTATACCGTTGTAGTAACAGATGATAATGATTGTACAGAAAACAGGACATTTAGGGTTATAGAACCTGATCCAATGGTAGTACGTATAGAAATTGATAATCCCATTTTGTGCCATGGAGATAGTCTGGGAGAACTTCGAGCAATTGTTACTGGTGGTTTTCCTATTGTATCTGTTCCTTCTGATTTCGAATACCAATGGTATCGCATAGAAGGTACTACAGCGACTCCAATAAATACAGATTTGTCCCTCAATAGTATAGATAATCTTCCAGCAGGAATATATAGAGTCGTGAGTACCGATATAACAGGAGTAAGTGATGAAACAACAATTGAAATTACTCAACCAGAAGATTTAGTGGTTACCCTTTCAAGTCCCCCAACACAGATACTTTGTTATGGAGAAGACACAGGAACCATTGATATAACGGTTACAGGTGGTCCTGTTGATGAAGATACAGGAGAATATCTTCCTTATACATTTAGGTGGACAAAAGTAGAAGATGCTGATTTTCAATCTTCAACAGAAGATCTGAGAAATATAACAGCAGGAACTTATGAGGTTGTTGTTATCGATGATAATTTGTGTACAACGTCTCTTAGTGAACCTGTTGTAATAGGACAACCAGATGCAGCATTAGAAATATATGATGTTATTCCGGTTAACTTAACAGGGTTCAAAACAGGAAACGGAAGTATATCTCTCGAGGTAAGAGGAGGAACAGCGCCATACAGATATTCCTGGACAGATTCAGAAGATGTGACATATACAGCTTCTACCCAGGATATCGATAATCTATCCATTGGGATATATACTTTAGAAGTTACAGATGAGAATGATTGTACAACAACGGTTACTCGAGAGATAACAGAACCTAATCAGCTTATCGTTGAAATTATACCAATTTCTGAAGATGAAGGAGTGCAATGTTTTGGAGAAGAGACCGTAATTCCTTTGAGTACAACAACGCAGGGTGGTATTGGGGCATATACTTATGAATGGTTTGAGCAAGGAGAGCCAACTGAAGTGATTTTCACAACTCCTGTTACAACCAGAGTCAGAGCAGGTATATATACTGTTGTAGTAACAGATGAAAACGGTAATACAGATGATTATGTCTATGAAGTAATAGAACCAGAAATACTATCTATCATAGAGAATGTAGATAATGTAGTTTGTAGAGGAGATGCTAATGGTAGTATAGATATTAGCGTTTCTGGCGGAGTAGCACCTTACTCATATCGATGGAGTAATGGACAAGTAACAGAAGATTTATCTTCATTAAGAGCGGGGAATTATACCGTAACAATCACAGATGCAAATAATTGCCAACTCCAAAGAGAAATTGAAGTAACTCAACCACCAAGATTATTTGTGAATGGAGCTATAGTGAGAATACCCCCTTCTTCTAGTGGGGCAAGAGATGGAAGTATAACGGTTACTATTGGAGGAGGAGTACCTTCTTATATTTATGAATGGAGAAATTTTAGTAATGAACTACAATCTTCAACAACCAATGTTCTTAGTAATATTGGAGTAGAAGGGTATTCTTTAACCGTTAGAGATGCTAATGGGTGTGTCTTATTTATTGATAATGTAGATCTATTTGAACCTCCGGTTTTACAAGTTAATATAGAACACGTAAATGTAATTTCTTGTTTCGGAGATTCCTCTGGTAGTTTGAGCGCTATTGTAGAAGGAGGAGTACCTTTTAATGCAGCAAAACAATATAATTACCAGTGGTTCAACGCAGAAGATAATACTCCAATTGGTCTGGATCGATTTTTACTAGAAGGAATTCTTGCAGGGGAGTATTATGTAATAGTTTCAGATGCGGCAGGAACAGATGTAACCAGTGCTACATTTCGATTAACACAACCAGATGTTTTAAGTGTGAATTTTGATACAGATTATGTGAATTGTGGTGATGGTAATGATTGGACAATAATTCCTCAAATAAATGGAGGAACAGGTCCATTTAGTTATTTATGGAGTACTGGAAATACAACAAACCGTTTAGAAAATATTGTTGCAGGGACATACAGTGTAGAAATTACAGATCTAAGAGGATGTAGTATAACAGAAGAAGTTACTGTTAACGTACCAGAACCATTAATAATTACTGAAACATTAACAGTCCCAACGTGTTATAGTGGATGTGATGGAGTAATTAATATCAGTGTACAAGGAGGAGCTGCTCCTTATACATATCTGTGGAGTAATGGCAGTACAACAGAAGATTTAACAGCAGTATGTGCGGGGACATATGATGTTATTGTAACCGATGTCAAAGGCTGTGAGATGAGAAGAGAGATTATCCTTAGCAACCCAGATGAATTAATTGTAAATCTAGGGGAAGACATTACTTTATGTTTTGAGCAAACCATAGTATTAAATGCAACTATAAATGATCCAAACGCCAATTATCAATGGACGTCAACAAATGGTTTTACCAGTAATCAACCAACAATCGAGGTTAGTGAAGCAGGTATTTATGATGTTCTGGTTACTGACGCTAAAGGGTGTGAAGCATCTGATAGTATTTTTATAGATACTACTACCGAAGTTATCTCTGCAAATTTCATTGCTTCAACTCAAGTATTTGTTGGAGAAAAATTTGTTATAGTGGACAATAGTGATCCTATACCTGATACTTTAGATTGGATATTCCCAGAGGAAGCAGAAGTTACCTATGAAGATGATAATTATGCAGAGTTGATTTTTGAGACACCTGGAGAATATGAGATTATGTTACAGACGTATAGAGGATTGTGTACATCTACAACGACAAAAACTGTGATTGTTGTAGAAAAGGAAATCGATGGAGAAGGAGGAGAAGGTGATGAGGATAGTGTCGATATCCAAAGCTCGATTGATTATCTAGTATATCCAAACCCTACAACTACCGGAAGATTTACAGTAGATGTGAATTTATCAAAATCACAACCAATCAACTTAAAGATTTTTAATATAGTTAATAATACGCTTATAGATTCTAGAGCCGGTGATGGAAATGAAGAATATACTTTTGAATATGATATGTCTGTATTACCCTCAGGGATATATTTCATTTTATTAGAAACATCTTCAGCAAGTCAAGTTAGAAAACTAATTATTGAATAGTAAGAATAGAATCATTTTTAAAATAATAATATTCGGTACAAAGAACAAATCAAATAATTTTTTTATAAATCTCTTAAAACCTAAAGCATGAGAAAATTTTTATTATTGATGTTATTCATCGCATGTAACACATTTGCACAAGATTATCAATTGATAGTAAGTGGATATATTGGCTCAGGACCATCTTCTTGCGGTTCTAATAATAATGGTTTAAAATGGATAAAAGCCATATTCGATGATGGGTCAGAAGACTTTTTGTTTAATCAGCCAGGAGGTCAGTTTAGAAATAGAACATATTCTTTTTCTCAGGTATATAGTGAAAATAAACGTTTAGTGGGAGTAAAGTTTAGATCTGTTTCCAGAAGGAGAAGTAGTTTCGGGAGTTGTAGAAGTTCTAGATCAAGTGAAAAGTTAGTAAATGTAAGTTCTCCATCGTTTCACCAGGTTTTTACAAAAAATGAAATTTATGAAAGTAGAATAAATAATGGTTCTGCAACAATAACTGTTGTTCAAACTACAAATGCCATTAGATCAAATCAAAGTATTCTTTTAACTGAAAAAAATGAAAATATATTGAGTAATCAACGTGATAAAGAATCAAAATTATTTGAAACATCAATGTATCCGAACCCATCTCGGGATGGTAAGTTTAGTATTAATATTTCTTCAAAAGAACTAACTCCTGTAGTAGTTCAAATCTTCGATTTGGTAGATAGGAGAAAAGTATTTGAAGAGGTGAAATCAGGAAATACAGAATATGTTTTCGAATTCAATTCTTATCCTCTAAAATCTGGTTTTTATTTGGTTCAAGTTGAATCAGGTGGAAAAAAACAATTGAAAAAACTCATTATAGAATAGTATAATTTAAAATTCGTAGCTTCCAAACCTCACGGGTTTTAAAAATCTGTGAGGTTATTATGTATTGAAACTCACATCATAGATCTTTAAAAAGCTAAAGTTCTCTAACCCAAATATTACGATACTGCACCAAATTACTATGATCCTGTAATTTAATAGGTCCTTTATTATGAGCTTCATTTTTTGGAGGACCAATATATTCTGTAGATCCAAGAATCTCTACATGATCTTGTACCAACACACCATTATGAATTACAGTAAATGTACCTGATTTTGTTTTTTTACCCTCTGTATTAAATTCTGGAGCATGAAAAATAATATCATAAGTTTGCCATTGATCAGGAGCTTTTGTTGCATTTACCAATGGGATATGCTGTTTGTAAACAGCAGTTGCCTGACCATTAGCATAGGTTCTGTTCTGATAACTATCTAAGATTTGCACTTCGTATTTGTTTTGAAAAAATACTCCACTATTGCCGCGTCCCTGACCTTCACCTTGAATAACATCTGGAGCACTCCATTCTAAGTGTAACTGAATACTACCATAATTTTTCTTAGTTTGGATATCTCCGGTTCCTGGTTTTACGGTCATTGTTTTATCAGTATTAAGGGTCCATGCGGCTGCAGTAGAATCTTTGGCAGACATCCAGGCTTCAAGATTAGAACCATCAAATAATACAGTAGCATCAGACGGAATATTGTTATCATTAAAAGAAATAACTTTTGGTTCAGGTTCCCAAACTTCGGTTTCTTTAGGATCCGTAATTTCCTTTTTTGGTGTTTCTACGATTTCTTCTTTTTTGCTATCATTTTCTACTTTATCTTCAACAATAATGATATCTGCTTTTTTGTTACATGATAATGTTATTACAAGTACCAAAAGGAGGTAGATTAATTTTTTCATTGTGGTGTGGGTTTTTGTTGGTTATAATCCTAATATCTTTTTTAGTTGATCTTTATCAATACCTGCTCCAGCAAAATCATCAAATGCTTTCTGAGTAGCTTCTATAATATGATCTTGAATAAATATAGCTCCCTCTCGAGCTCCCTGTTCAGGAGATTTAATACAACATTCCCATTCCATTACTGCCCAAACATCACATCCATATTGTGTAAGCTTGGAGAATATGGTTTTAAAATCTATTTGTCCATCTCCTAAAGAACGATATCGTCCAGCACGGTCAACCCAGTCACTATATCCTCCAAAAGCTCCTTTTTTTCCGGTAGGGTTAAACTCAGAATCTTTTACGTGAAATGATTTAATAAATTCATGATAGTGATCTATGTATTCAATATAATCTAATTGCTGTAAAACGAAATGACTTGGATCATAAAGGATATTTACACGTTTGTGATTTCCTGTAGCTTCCAGAAAACGTTCAAAAGTAATTCCATCATGAAGATCTTCACCTGGATGAATCTCATAGCAAACATCAACACCCTCTTGGTCAAAATGATTTAATATAGGTAGCCATCGTTTAGCTAATTCTTCGAACCCCATTTCGACCAAACCGGGAGGTCTCTGTGGCCATGGATGCATAGTATGCCAAAGCAAAGCTCCCGAAAATGTAGCGTGAGCATTTATACCCAGCCTTCGACTGGCGGTAGCTGCATTTTTTACTTGTTGTACTGCCCATTCAGTTCTTTTCTTAGGATTGTTTTTACAATCATCAGGTGCAAAATTATCAAACATTAAATCATAAGCAGGATGTACAGCTACCAATTGTCCCTGTAAATGGGTAGAAAGTTCGGTTATTTCTAATCCGTAATTGGCAATTTGTCCTTTTAACTCATCACAATAAGTTTGACTTTCAGCGGCTTTGTCTAGATCGATAAGTCGTGTTTCCCATGTAGGAATCTGGATCCCCTTATAGCCTAAATCTGATGCCCATTTACATAATCCGTCTAAAGAATTAAATGGAGCTTTATCGTCCATAAATTGCGCTAGAAATACTGCAGGGCCTTTGATTGTTTTCATGTGATTATATTTTTATCCAATGTGCATTATTTTGACTACTCTCAACAGCAGCATAAATAAACTTCATTCCTCTTACACCATCTTTGGCAGTAGGGAAATCAGGTCGTGCAGAAGGTTGTTTTTTTTGGGTTAATAAGAGTTCTTTGGCAAAACTTCTATAGATGGTAGCAAATCCTTCAAGGTATCCTTCAGGGTGTCCTGCAGGAATACGTACATAATCAGAAGATTCGGGATATCCACCGTTACCTCCTGGAGTGAATACTTGTTTAGGCTGATCCAACCAACGTACTACCAATTCATTTGGGTTTTCCTGATACCATTCGATACTACCTTTGGTACCATAAATTTTTACTCCGAGATTATTTTCTTCCCCAGTAGCAATCTGAGAGAATGTCATTATTCCTTTTGCTCCGTTTGCAAATCGTAAAAGGACATTGCCATCATCATCAAGGGTTCTACCTTCTCCAAAAGCAGAAAGATCCGCGGCAAGTTCTGTAATTTGTGTTCCGGTGATGTATTCAACCAGATTTTCTGCATGAGTTCCAATATCTCCAAGAGCTCCACCAATACCAGATCGCTTAGGGTCGACACGCCAGGCTGCTTGTTTATGATCTGTTTTTTCTAGGGCAGTAGAGAGCCATCCTTGCAAATATTGTACATTGATTTTACGAATAGTTCCCAAATCACCTTTAGCAATCATAGCTTTAGCTTGTTTAACCATAGGATACCCTGTATAGTTATGAGTTAACGCAAAAACTTTTCCAGATGCAGCTATGATTTTTTCAAGTTCAACAGCTTCCTCCAGGGTTAAGGTCATAGGTTTATCACAAATTACATGAAAACCGTGCTCAAGAGCCATTTTTGCAGGAGGAAAATGCATGTGATTGGGAGTAACGATCGCTACAAAATCCATGCGTTCATCTTCTGGTAGTTTAGCTTCTTCTTTGATCATTTGCTCAAAACTACCATAAGCTCTATTTTTTGATATTCCGATAGCTTCTGCAGAAGTTATACTTTTTTCTTCACTACTAGAAAAAGCTCCACAAACTAATGATATCATTCCGTCGATACCTGCAGCTTTTCTATGTACATCACCGATAAAGGAACCGATTCCTCCGCCGACCATTCCCATTTTTAATTTTTTATTCATTTACGTTATTGTTGGTGTAATAAATAATTTTCCGATTTTTTATGTAATAAGATATTCACTCTAATATTACATGATTTTGAATACGAAAAATACAAAATATGGTATTAAAAGAAACGAACTAAATGTCTCATTTTATAGCTTAATTGGTTTATTTTTCATGATCTAATTGAGGTACTCTTCTTGATTCTAATTTTTTACGAGTGAAAAAAAGTATAGCAAATAATAGTATTAACAATAATGGAAAGAATACTATATTGCCTAAAGTCGCTTGTCCTGCCACAAGTTCAGCTGATTCTGGCGACATTCCAGAAGAAAGTGCTTTTGCCCTTTCAGTATCTAACCAGGAACCTATAACTGGTTGCCATATTCCGGTGGCAAACATTCCTGCTCCACCTACTATTGACATGCCTAAAGCTCCAGATTTAGGAATATATTCACTTACAAATCCTATCATAGTTGGCCAGAAATACATAACTCCAATGGCGAATAAAATAGCAGAAATATATACCATTGATCCTGTAGCATTTGACATTAGGTAAATAGCAATAGTGGCTATTATAGATGAAAACCAAAGAACTCCCGTGGGATTAAGTTTATGAATTACAGGACCAGCAAAATAACGTCCTACGGCCATTAATCCAGTTACCATCGCTAAAATAAGCATAGGACTGGCACCAGAACTCCCCAAAATACGTTCTACCCATTGCTGGGTTCCCAATTCTGTAGTTGCTGTAAGTGTCATACATATAGCAATGAAAACGAATAAAGGGGTAAATAAGTTTTTAATATTCACTGAAGTATCGGATACAATATTTTCATTTTTAGGAAAAGTCAATTTGAAAAACATAACTCCATATAGTAAAGTAGGAATTAGCATTAATGCAATTTGTAATTGCCATCCTAAATTGATATCGGTCATAAATTTTGAGGCTAAAGCACCAATAACAATACCTCCTGGAAACCAAACATGAAATTTATTGAGCATTGTAGTTCTGTTTTTGGTATACATGTCTGCAATTAAGGGATTACATGCAGCTTCAACAGATCCATTTGCAAAACCTATAAATAGTGTAGAAATCAATAGCCCCCAAAATCCACTTGCAAAAATTGTAAGTAGTAATCCTGCAAGGTGTGAGATAAAAGCAATTATCATTAATTTTCTTGGACCTAAACTATTGTACACCAAACCTCCAAAAATAGTTGCAATAGGAAACCCCCAAAAAGCCATACTATTTACAAATCCCAATTGTGTATCAGATAAACGAAATTCTGTTCCTAATTGTGCCAAAATACCTGCGCGAATTGCGAAAGTCATTGCCGTAACTACAAGAGCAATGCAACTCGCCGTAAAAAGCTGCGTTTTATTAATTGTACTCATATCTTAGTTAAGGTTTTTGGACGCATTGATTAATAAATCACGAGTCGCAGTAATACCTTCAATTTCACCAAGACGTTCTCCTTCATATTCAACTCCTATAAAACCAGTATATTCAGCTTTTTTTATAATCTCCAGCATTTTTCTATAATCGATTGTAGTTTCATTACCTTCACTATCAAAATCATAAGATTTTGCACTTACTGCTTTAGCATGAGGCATCATTTCTTCTACACCCTGATATTTAGGATATTCTTTAATACAACTCGTACTCCAACGTTCACCGTCTTTACGCTCTAAACAAAAATTACCAAAATCAGGTAATGTACCACAATTGGGTTTATTAACTTTTTGCATTACTTCTGCTAACATAGCCGCGTTAGAAGATAGGTATCCATGATTTTCTACAATAACATTAACATTTTTGGATGCAGCATATTCTGAAAGTTTAACTAGACCATGAACAGATACCTTTACCCATTTTTCTGGATCATTAGTGCCAAATAGATTCACGCGAATAGAATGACAACCCAAAAATTGTGCTGCATCTACCCATTTCTTGTGATTTTCTACGGTTTCATTTTGTTCTTTTTCATCAAGAACTGCTAGGTCTCCCTCACCATCAACCATAATGATTAGATTTTGAATATTAAATTCCTCACTTTTTGATTTTAAAGTTTCCAAAAGTTGTTGCATCGCTTTTTCTGGATTTGGGTCACTTTTAAGATCTTCTTTATATAACTGACTAACATATTCTATCCCCTCAAAACCTAATTCACTTGCTTTTTGAGCAAAATCCTTAGGATCCATTTCTCCTGATTTGATAGCTTTATGTAATGACCATTGTGCTAGTGATAATTTGAAAAAGGGTTTGGATTCTTGTGATGAAACTTCCATAGTGGTGGATTCTTCTTCTTTTTGAGTTTCTGTATTTTCTGAAGTATTTTGTTTGCATGAGCTTAGGATCATAAATACGATAAGCCCTTTTAAGATGGTGTGTTGCATGAATTGTGGTTTAAAGCCTCATGATTAAAGAGACCAGGCTTTGCCTTTGGTTAATTTTTCTAGTGAGTCGCACCCAATTTGTTCTCCTGGTACAGGAGCATAAGCAAGTACATTCTCGCCAATTTCTTCTGTAGTTTTAAACCCCCAAATCGATAACCATCTCACAGCAGATAAGTAATTAAAGATGATTGCTTCTTTAGAAGCGTTATTTAAATCATCAGGATTTTTTACTTGCGACATTTCCTTTTGATATGCTTCTTGTTGTTCTTTAGAAGATCTAAGATATTTTGTTAGAAGAGCATCATATTCTTCGATCTTAATCTTTTTTACTGGTTTATCTTCATTTACTCCTAACGCTTTCATTACATAATCAGCAGTTTTCTTAAATATTTGAGCATCTTTTTCTTTTGCTACTGCATTCATATAACTGTCAATGAACATGGGGACATTTAATGATTTGGCTCCCGGAATATCAGTTTCTGGAATAATAAGATCGACAATTTGATCAAGTACTTTTGCTTCATCTTCAGAAAGCAATTTAGGTATCCATGTTAATTTTATTTCACTGGTACAACTTTGTAATATACTAAGCAGTGTAGGAGTAGCAGCAATATAACCTGCTGATAACCCAATGTTTTTTAAGGCTTCTCTTCTGTTCATAATCTATAGAATTAAGCGTTTTCCTGAATTTGTTTTGCAGCATGTTCTGCTGCCCTTGCTGTAAACGCCATATATGTAAGTGATGGGTTTACACAACTAGCTGAGGTCATAAAGGATCCATCGGTTACATACACGTTTGGCACAGCATGAATTTGATTATGTTTATTAAGGACAGATGTCTTTGGATCATTACCCATTCTTGCGGTTCCCATTTCATGTATTCCTAATCCTATTCCTCCGATATCATCCCAAGGTCTTACATCTTCAAACCCAGCTTTTTTGAGCATGTCCATGGCCTGTTTAACCATATCTTTTCTCATTTCAAGTTCATTTTCTTTGAATTCTGCATCAAAAGTGACTGTAGGTAATCCCCATTCATCCAGTTTGTCATAATCCAAAGTCATTTTATTATCATGATATGGCAAACATTCACCAAATCCCTGTAATCCTATTTGCCATTTCCCGGGTTTTAATACGCTCTCTTTAAGTTCTGCTCCATAACCTAATTCTGCTATTGATTCTCTCCAATCATTTCTACTACCTCCTCCTTGATATCCATAGCCACGTTTGAATGTTTTTTGATCCGTTTCACCTCCAATATTTCTAAACCTGGGGATATAAATTCCGTTTGGTCTTCTTCCTTTATAGTATTTATCCTGATAATTATCAGTAACACCAAAAGCTCCAGCTTTAAAATGGTGATCCATAATATTATGGCCTAATTCTCCAGAATCATTCCCCATTCCGTTAGGGAAACGTTCTGATTTTGATTGCATTAGAATACTTGCAGATGCTATTGCAGAAGCACATAGGAATATAATTTTTGCTGTAAACTCTATAGTTTCTTTAGTTTCTGTATCAATTACTTTTACTCCAGTGGCTTTTCCTGTTGCATCATCATATAATACTTGATGTACAATAGAGTTTGGACGCAAAGTCATGTTTCCTGTTCGTTCTGCCGCAGGAAGAGTAGAGGAATTACTACTAAAATAAGCGCCAAATGGGCAACCTCGCATACATCGATTTCGGAATTGACAATTCATCCGACCTTCAAAAGTCTTTGTCCCGGTGATGTGTGCTGTTCTACCAATAGTTAATAATCGGTCTTTGTAATTTTGGGAGATATTTGATTTTAAATGATCTTCTACGCAGTTTAGTTCCATTGGAGGTAGAAATTGGCCATCAGGTAATTGTTCTAATCCTAGTTTCTCACCACTGACTCCAATAAATTCTTCTACCTTATCATACCATGGCGCGATGTCTTTATATCGCACAGGCCAATCCACGGCAATATCTTCTTTTTTATTAGCTTCAAAATCTATGTCGCTCCATCGATAACTTTGTCGTCCCCACATAAGAGATCGACCACCAACTTGATATCCTCGTATCCAATCAAAACGCTTAGTTTCATTATAAGGATGTTTAAGATCGTTTACAAAAAAGTGGCTGTGTTCTTTATCGGTTACATACCCCGTGCGATGTTGTTTCTCTTGTTGTTTTACATCTTCTCTAGATGGTCTGCCTTTAAATTCTGAATCCCAGGGATCATTATTCATCGTAGTATAATCTTCGATATGTTTTACCATACGACCACGTTCCAGAACTAAGGTCTTTAGCCCTTTTTCACAGAGTTCTTTGGCGGCCCAACCGCCACTAATTCCTGTTCCTACTACGATTGCATCATATTGTGGTTCTTTTTCCATAAATTAACAGTTAGTGGGTAATTTTATTCTTCTAAAGTCCTAAACCATTCTGCCATTGCTCTGGCTTCTTCTTCGGGTATATTTTGATTAATCATTATTGTATTATTATAGGCTTTAAATAATGCTATGGCAACTGGATCTTTCTTTATCATCTCATCAGGATTCATGATCATATTCATTACCCATTCTGGGCTTCGTTTTTCATATATTCCTGCCATAGGAGGGCCTATCATTTTTTTACGAGCCTTGTGACAAGCTGTACATTTTGCTTTAAAAAGCTGAGCCCCTCGGTCAGAGAGTTCTGTATTAATTTGATCTTCAAAAGTTATGGATGATATTGGACCAATTCCTTTATTGTCAAGCATAACAGGAACAGTTGAAGTATTTTGAAGTCCGGTCTTTTTCTCTTCCTTTTTAGTACCTATAGTAATTGTTTCTTTAGTTGATTTCTTTTCTTTTGAACAACTAATAAAACAAAGGAAAAAAAGAGCACAAATACAGGAAATTAATGATGGTATATGTTTAAACATTTTTAAAATAGATTAGTATTGTGGTAATATTAAGTAAAGGGTATTTATATTTAGTATTTTTTAAAAAAGAAAAACTAAATATAAAAGATCATTTGTTTTTTAACATCATAATTAACGATTTATTAGCTTTGTAAAAGGATTAGTAATCTTTAATTCTACACCAAATGGTTTATTGATAATTATACTATTTATACATTCCCGACTCATCCAAATTTATCTCTGGGAGATGGAGCATATATATTATATTAAAATCTAGTTGAATAATTATTTTTCAAATCTATTGTTAAGATTTTATATTCTTTTTAACTCATTGTGCATTTTTTTGCATTAAATTGTCATCAAAACGTTTTTTGATAGATAATTAAGAGTGTGAATAAAGCATCATTTGAAAAAGTAATACCTCCTGAAGGTTCTTCTTTTAAAGCATTTTATTTTAAGGCACCTTTTATGCCTTATGGTGGGCGTTGGCATTTTCATCCCGAATTTGAGATTGTATATTTGCCTTCAGGTAAAGGAAGAAGGTTTATAGGTACTAAAATTAGTCAGTTTACTGACGGAGATTTGGTTTTGTTAGGACCCAATATTCCGCATAATTGTTTTAATGTTGGTTTCGAGTCCGATAACTATGAGGAGTATGTGATCCAGTTTAATGGAGAAGATATAAAGGAAGCCAGCAAATTTTTTAAAGAATTTAATGGTATTGGAGAGCTATTAACAAAAGCACAAGCAGGATTGAGTGTTAATAATAAAGAAAAGCATATCATAGGAGAGGAAATAAAACAAATGATAAATCTTCCTCCATTAGAAAAACTCCTTAAGTTGTTTAAGGTGTTACGACAGTTTGCTGAAGTTTCCTATGAAAGTTTACATGCTAGACAATATTTGTCACTTTCTGTGGTCAATACCGGAAGAGTGAAAGAAATATATGATATTATTCAGAATAATTATCAAACTAATATTTCTACTCGTCAGGTAGCAGAGAAAATAGGAATGACAGAGAGTTCTTTTTGTAGATTTTTTGTAAAAAGCACCGGTAAAACATTTAAACAGGCTGTGACAGAGGTTAGAATTCAAAATGCTTGTAATCTATTAGTTAATAGTGATGCTTCTATAGGTACTATTGCTTTTGATTGTGGTTTTAATAGTTTGTCTCTTTTTAATCGTTTGTTTAAACGAAATATAGATGATACTCCTAATAGTTATCGACAAAAGTATATAAATCACGTACAGGTCTCTTTTCCTAAAATAGCATAACTCAATATTTTTATATACCCTGAAAACAGGGTATTCTTTTTTCACGGAAAAAGGTGTTTGGTAATGGAGTAAGATAATTCAAATTTGTACTATCAATTTGAAATAAGAATTTATCCTAATCATTAACATCAAAAATTAATCATGAAAAAAGTAATTTTAAATCTTTCACTAGTAATAGCAATATTGGCAACAGTATCATGTAAGAATGAAGCAAAATCTGATGCTTCAACTTCTGAGGAAACTACTGAGACTACAGAAACTTCTGGAGATAGAAAAGAAGATAGTGCCGCTACGGAATCAGCAGATGGTGTTCCGAATTTTAGTGACGAAAAAGTTCAGGAATATGTGAACGCTTATGAAGCATATATTGCAGAATATAAAAAAGCAGTAGAAAGTAAAGATATGACAGCTTTTGCAGCACTTGGTGAGCAAGGACAAGAATTAGGACAGAAAGCTCAGGATGTAATGGGGAATCTTTCTGGAGATGATGTTAAAAAGTTAAATGATTATATGCAAGAAAAATCAACACAGTTGCAAGAACTGTCAAAGAAACTGATGCAGTAAGTTTAGTTAGTTACTATTTTAGTTAGTGGGTTGTATCAGCTAGGCCTCATTCTCAAAAAGAATGAGGCCTGATTTATTTCCTTTATTCTGTTTGTAGTTTGTTTTGGTCAAAAGAATTACCAATAGGAATAAATTCACCAGAAATCATTTCTACTGTTTCTGTACTGTATGATTTCATATGATGTCTATTGATGATAAATGATTTATGAATCCTCATAAAATGATTGGGGAGTTGCTCCATACTCTTTTTAAGACTTTGATAGACCGTAATTTTTTTACCATCAATAGTGATATAATTGACATAATTTCCCAATCCTTCAATATGAGTAATGTCCTTAGGTTGCACTCTATAGATACGTCGATTTGATTTTAGTTCGATAGTATTAGTTACCTGGGGTTCACTTTTTGCTTTTTCGATAAAATATAAATTCAATATATATACAGAAGAAACAAAGAAAACTGTACTATTAATTAATACTATTGACCTTACAATAAGTTTTACGCTCAATATTTGGGCAATATTAAATACCTCTTGGTCATCGAAGAAAAAATAAATAAAAAACCGTTGTGCAATGCCAGCAAAACAAAGTAAAACCATATAGGATACTACAAATTTTAAAAACTTCTTAGGCAATAAGAATTGCGGAATTAAATAGAGAATAGTAAAATACACCGCAAAAATTCTGATAGGAAGTAAAATAAACTCTAAATAAAAAGAGGATTTGTAGTCAACGCCCTTAACCCAAATAAAACCAAATAATATGTAGTATAAGATCCAGAATACAACCTGGATCATTATTTTCTTTTTTTCATCTAGTTTTTCAAACACGCTACAATAGGATCATTTAAAACCGCATTTTTAAATAAAATACAGTGGTTTTGGTATAAGTTCATAATTTCACTAGTCCCAAAAATATAAATTCCCCGTGAATATAAAACGCTAATACCACATATAAATCATGAAATATTTTATAAGCATTGTATGGATCTTTTTTCTAATTAATGGAATATATGCTCAAGAGTTAAAAAGAAGAGCATCTTTTGAAGCCAAAATATCTGGCCCAAATAGAAAAACTCCCGGAGCCGAAATAAAAGAAATCACGCCAAATTCTCCTTTGGATAAAGCAGGTTTTAAACCTGGAGATCTCATGATAAAAGTGAACGATAGATTGGTAGAGAATAATGAAGACTGGAGCGCAATACAATATGGAATAAGATCGGATGAAGAAGTTGTTATTGAAGCAAAAAGAGGAAATACAATACAAAGAAAAAAAGTAAAACTATCGGCTTTGCCAAAAGAGGATAATACCGGAGTAGATACTTTTTATGAAACTATTACCAGTGATTACGGAATTAAACAACGAATAATTATAACCAAACCTAAAGGTAATGCTAAGTTTCCTGCAATCTTTCTAGTACAGGGACTCAGTTGCTCGTCTGTAGAAAAATACTCTGGCAGAAGTAATAATTGGGTTAAACTTATTAAGAATCTTGCAGAAAAATCGAATATGGTTTTATTGCGTGTTGAGAAACCTGGAGTAGGAGATAGTGAGGGTGATTGTGGAAAGATTGATTTTTTGACAGAATTAAATGGGTATGAATCTGCTGTAAAATTTTTAAAATCCAAATCCTATGTAGATACAACAAAGATTATTGTTTATGGTAATAGTATGGGAAGTGCATTAGCTCCATATCTGGCCAATACATATGATCTTGCAGGGGTAATTTCTGATGGTACATTCTTCAAATCATGGTTTGAACATATGCTTGAAATTGAGAGAAGAATACTAGAAATAGAGGGTAAATCTCAAGAAGAGATTTATACACTGATGAATGAAGTATACATTCCATTATATTACGGTATGTTAATTGAAAAAAAGAGTTTTGAGAAGATTTTGACGGCTAATCCATTGTTTAAAAAATATCACAGACAAGGGTTATATCATATGTATGGCAGACCTATGCAATATTATCATCAAGTGCAAGATTTCAATTTTGCAGCGCAATGGGAAAAATTAAAAGTTCCAGTTAGAGTACGTTGGGGAACAAATGATTGGATAATGTCTGAAAAAGATAATGATATGATTATTGATGTTCTCAAAAAAGCTGGGCATAAGGACCATAAACTTTACAAGTATCCCAAATTGGATCATTGGTCGACGATTCATCCTGATTATAATGCCAGTTATCACTTTAAACCAGGAAAATGGGAAGAAAAAATTAGTCAACAAATTATAGATTGGGCATGGGGGATTATACAATAGTGAAGTGTAACATTTTATAAAGTAGGATATCTATAGTATAAATTAATAGGCTTGAGTTATTAAAAGCCAATAAAAGCTAACCACTATGCAAAAAAGAACCAAAGACAACCCATGGAAACTAAAAACTCCTCCGCAATCATCATCATACGAAATGTATATTGATGAAAAAGAAGGTAGAGAAATCATTGTATGTACTGTAGGGAAAACTATACTACATTATGATGCCAGAATTATCAATGATTTATATGAAATGTTGAAATCTCATGGGGATTGGATGCTGTTGGGTAGTAAAGATGAAAAAGCAGAAGCAAAAGAAGGTACTGTAGAATTTTGGGGACGATCTTCTGATAATCCAATAGGGGGTTGGTACGGACTTAAAAAAGGACTTAGAGGACGGGTAGGAATGTATGTTCCTCCACTTATGGAAGCATTAGGACTAGCTGAAGTTGAGCATAATAAACGAAATAATAGGATGCGAGCCAAAAAGGATTAAATCTTTTAATCCTTTACAGATATATATTGTTTATTAATATTCCTTATTTATACGTTTCTTGATCTACACCTTTCTCAATAACAGAGAAAGGTGTTTTGCCGTTATCTAAACTTCAAGAAGTATTTGATTTTTAAATTCAGAAGCTTCACTTTTAATTTTGGTTACTTCACTTAGAAGCTTGTCAAAAATAAGAAGCTAAAAATAATATGAATAGTTATGCGAATTTTAAAACTAGATTTATTCACTCATAAATCATAATTCGTTATTTATATTAGTAAATTGATCTCCTAATATGGATTTAGTAAACACCTTATCAATAATATCTTTCCAATCCTTATTTTTTGCTTTTTTGGTCTTTCTGAAGAAGCAAAAAAATCAACCAGATTGGTTCTTGTTTTGTTTTTTCGTTTTATCATTTACTGTTATTCAGATAAATGTTTATACAAATTTTAACTACGATATTACCAAGGCAAAATACTTTTTTGTATCAATGCCATTTGGACCTTTAATATTTGCTCAATTATATTTATATATTTCTTCCCAAACAAAAAAAATTGGATGGACAGATAGTTTACATTTTTTACCTTCTATTATTATTGTTTTAATAGTACTTTCTAAATATACTCTTTTAAGTATTCAGGAAAAGATTGAGTTAATTGAGCAAATGCAAATCAATGGATTAACAATCTGGATCAAAATAATTAGATTTTCTATTCAATTTTTGATCATTCCGTTTTACATATATTTAATGTGGAGAAAAATAAAAAGTCATGAGAAATTACAATTAATGCAACTTTCGTATTCTGAAGGGATCAGCATTAATTGGTTGAGACGTTTATTATATTCTATTTTTATTACCTGGATATGTCTTATAGTTTCTCATTTTATCATAATCAGATCAGAATTTTCATATGATCAAATACAGATTTATCCTTTCTTGCTTTTTTCCTTAGCGTTGTTATATATAGGTATTTATGGTATAAGAAATGATGTTGCTCTTACCGAAATTAACGGAATACCTGAAAATAATAAAAAAAAAGAGCCAGATAAAAAGCAAGATATAAACAATGTTCTGGAAGAAAAACAGATTCTAGAATACAAACAAAAACTATTAGATTGTATATATTCTGAAAAGCCTTATCTTAATCCCAAGCTTTCTCTGCGGTCTTTGGCTGATATTTCTAAAATCCCTTATTACCATCTATCAACAATTTTAAAAATTGGATTAAATACTACTTTTTATGATTTTATCAACCAATACCGTGTAGAGGAGTTCATTGAGAAAGCGAAACATCCCAAAAACAAAAAATTCACTTTACTTACCTTAGCTTTTGAAGCTGGCTTTAATAGTAAATCATCATTCTATTCCATATTCAAAAAACATAAAGGGATTTCCCCGTCAGATTTCGTAAAATCAAAACTTTAATAACCCTTTGGCTTTAAGGATTTTTTATAATGATATTTTAATAAATACTATTATGTCAATATTCGTATTGTTTTAGACACCATTATAAACATTCAACAAAAGGGCCTTCTATCATTCTTAATAAGTCCAGATTGAACAATCCGGACTTTATTTGCCATTCCTTATTTCTGCATTATTCTTAAAAAATATTTCTTAGCGGTCTACAAATCATAAATAATAACTCAGAATGAAACAGATCACTTTATCAATATTATTGTTTGTATCCTCAATCACAATAGCACAAAAATCAACAGATAATTTTGAAGGAAACTGGAAAATGGAAGAAGGCTTTATAGTTCATATTACCAAATTAGGTGACAGTTTTAAAGGTATTGTTATCGAAAAAGATAAGTTGATTTTGGAGGATATTACTTTTAGTAATCAAAAATGGAAAGGTACATTAACCAAACCTAAAGATGGAAAAAAAATGGCTTGCGAATTGATTTTAGATGGTCAAAAATTAAAAGTCAAAGTAAGTAAAGGATTTGTTTCAAAAACATTGATCTGGACCAAACAATAAGAACTAAACACACGTTAACTAAACTCAATCGTTATGTATTTTACTTCAAAAAAATGCTTCCTTATCGGATTTTTGACTATAACAATTTCCGCTTTTTCGCAGAATAATTACGATTCTAAATATTACCTGGGGATTTCTGCAGGATCAAGTTTTCCTCTTGGTGATTTTAAAGATGCTTCAGAAAATAACGAAAATGCTGGTTTCGCCAAAACAGGTGCTAAATTTGATATTTATGGAGGTTATCGAATAAAAGAAAAGATGATTCTAACTGGAACAATACGAATCCAAAATTATGATATTGATACCGATGACCTTATCAATACCCTTGAAACAAATAATCCCAGTATCGATTTTACCGATAATTCAGATAATTGGAACATCTTGTATCTATTAGCCGGGGTCGCTTATCAAATGAATATTTCAGACAAATTTGCTGTTCTTCCACGTCTAAGTATTGGCCCTATGATTATAAACAGTCCCGATGTTTCTGTTACCGCAACTAATATTTCAAGTACAGTTGATTATTTGAGAAATGGAGAATCTGCTACAGGTTTGGGTTATGAAGTGGGTATTGGTTTAAAGAGAGATTTAGGTAAGCACTTTGCCTTAATGCCCACTTTTACCTTTACAGGCGGTTTTATTACTCTGGAAAGTGTTACACGGATTGGAGGAGTTGTCGTTTACTCAGAGTACCAACCCAATATCATCACTTTTAATATGGGCTTGTCATTGGCTTATAAATTTTAAAGAATCATACTTTGTGATATGAAACCTCTCATCATTTCTCCTTCATGAAAGAGGGGTTTCTATTACAATATTCATGACGGTTACTTAGGTAAAAAATGCTATCAATAAACACTCATTAATAAATAATATCCAAATGAATAAAATAAACCTATTGATTCTTGTTCTGTTAATTATAGCCTGCAACACAAAACCGGATTATACCTTATCTGATGAAAACCCACCAGTCACCAAAGAAAGAAAAGCCCAAATAATCTCCGCATTCTTTGGCTTAGACAATTCTCTACCACTAATATCAAGAGCACTATGGAAAGAAGCTCCCGGTCAGGATGGTATGCCTCTGGTTTTCTCTCACGAGATAGATCCAAACACGATGCAAGCAAATGATTTCCTTATTACTACTGCAAAAGGACAGAAAAAATATGCAGATTTTGTCACTTTACGGCCTGCTTCTGAAGAATTTGAATTGAGAACCATTTTGCTCATTGGTGAATATGGTGACCATCCGGATAATGAACCTATAAATATAGAAATCATCGGAGAATTAAAAAGCAGGGATGGACAAAATCTACAAGGGCAAAAAATGAAAGTTACCTCCCTCAATGATGGGCCTTTTATCAGTTATGCTGAGCATTTTATTTTTGATGAAAATTACCCATATAACAAAGAAAAAAAAGGATGCGATTGTGTAAAAAATAAAACTACAACGATTGTAAGAACCGTGTGGGCAGGAGGAGTTATTGCAATTAATGGTGAAGAACTAGGGAATGATCAATTAGAAAAATTTACTATAACCTTAAAAAGAGATACCGATTCCATAAAAGTCAAGCCGTTTCAAATAGCAGACCTTAATGACAATGACAATAATGTTGATTTATGTATTAAAGAAAAAGGTATCCCTGTGTACATCGAGGTAGATAAACATACCGTAATTGATCCAAATGGAGATGAGAACCCTAAAACCTCATTGTCAATTATATCAAGATGGTAATTGCAAATTAGGTAATAATCAATCAAAGAGTTATGAATAAGATAAGGATCTTAATTATTTTAATAATTGATATAAATGGCAGATACTATGCTACATTTTAATATAGATAGAACTAAACCATTAAGACTTATTTCTAACATGGTCATTATCTTACCTATATCTCATAACATAAATTTTAGGAAACAAAGTTTTGGTATACTAATGTTAAGTCTTTTTAACATGTCTTACTTAACCCTATTTGGTTTATAGAATACATAATTAAAAGCAATGAATGAACAAATCAAATTATCAAGGGCTTTTTCTCATTTTCCTTGTTTTAACGATTAGCTCTCAAATTTTAATAATCAATATAAACAACATGAAGTTTTTAAACTATAAACGAAGAAAAACAAACGAGTTCAAAATATTCAATCAAAATTAAAATCTAAAAAGTATAGAATTACTATGCCTTTAAAATATTTTATGCACTAAAATTAGGTAGTTATTTGAATAAATAATTATCTTTTAAGCTCACAAAATCAGACTCACTAACGTATTAACTATGAGAATCATCACCACAGGGCTATTGCTATTGGTTTGTTTATCTACATTCGGACAAACGCAAGAAGAAAAACAAATAGAAAGACAAAAAAACAAAGTTGAGATATTTACATCTGGAGAAAGAGATAATCTACAGTTCTTTTTTAAAGAGCAGGTAGATAAAATGAAACTAACGGAAGAACTTAGAGATGACTATTACGGAATCATTTTGTATTACACTAATAAAATGGGTCGTATTGGAGACAAGAAAAAAGGATATACAGAAGCTGAGATCAAAACAAAATTTGACGCTATGGTAATTCAATTAAATGATGAAGTCAAAGAAATCCTAACAAAAGAACAATATCAAATACATAGAGAAAGCTTTAGTAAGATTGTAACCAGTGTCTATAATAGAAAAGGCTGGAAAAAAGAATAGTTCTTCTTTCTGTGTCAAAAGATCTTAATAGTAGTAAAACTACAGTTATAAATTTTAAACATTTTATTTATAAGTGTTTAAAATGATATTTGATTTTTATCCCCCAAATTTATCTAGATAAGAAAATTCGATGAAGGAATAAAAATGTTTTATCCTTTTTGGTTTCCATATTTGGAAACTAAAATATATATTTGCTGAAATTTTGATATTAAAATGAAAAAATCTGAATCAATATTAGATTTATATGCTGAAGCATATAAGGAAGAGAATTATCCTCCTGTTGCAGGGAAAATGGTAGGGTTGTTTTTCACTTCCAACCAAAAGTACTTTACGTTTGAAGAGTTAATGAAGGGAGTTGGAGCTAGCAAAAGTGCTACTAGTAAGGCGTTAAAACTATTGATTGGTTTTGGAGAGGTTAATTATAAAATGCTAAAAGGCAATAAACGTAAGCGTCATTTTTACCTGGATATTAAAGGGAATATCGATAGAATACAACGATATATTGATGGATTCAAAATGCAAACTCATTTATTAAAAGAAACCTTAAAATTACGAAATGAAGAAGAAAAAGAAGTCAACCAATTTATTGAAGAGTTAATAGAATTTCACTCAAAAATGTTACAATTTGTAGATAAAAACTCAAAGAATCGTTTCAAAAAAACGTTACAATCCATTAATAAGTAACCTATGAAAAAAAATATATTGTTCCTTGTTTTATTGTGTTTCTCTGCTATGCTTTCTGCACAGAAAAGAAACTATAACATCGGAATCCTCACTGATTATCAAACTCCTAAGGTCATTCCATTATTAACAAAACTTAAATCAGAAATAAGATCGGTTGTAGGTGAAGATGCCACAATAAATTTTCCAGAAGAAAGTACCTTGGTCAACAATTATAACCTTGATACAGCGCTACAAAACTATAATACGCTTCTGGCTAATGATACTGATATTATTTTAGCATTTGGGATAATTAACAATCAAATCATCAGTAAGCAAAAATTACATCAAAAACCGACTATTTTGTTTGGAGCAGTAAATCGGGATTTTAATGGTATTGATTTAACCAAAAAAACTTCAGGAATTAACAACTTTACATATTTGGTCGAATCAGAATCGTTTAAAGAGGATTTTGAAACATTTAAAGAGCTTACTAATTTTAAAAATTTAGGAATTGCAATAGATGCTCCTTTTGTAGACGTTTTACCATTAAAAGAAACTTTTGATAGAGAGTTACAGGCTTTACAATCAAATTATAAGCTGATTCCATTTAATAAAGCTGAAGATATTTCTTCTAACCTTGATGGAATTGATGCTATTTACATGGCAGGAGGATTCTTTTTGAAAGAAGAAGAGAATATCCAATTGGCCAAAGTTTTTATGGAGAAAAAATTACCTTCTTTTACGATTAATGGTACCGAAGATGTACAAAATGGTTTTATGGCTACTAACCAATCTAATGAGAATCTGGAACAATTTTTTCGGCGTATCGCATTAACTGTAGAAGCACAAATTAATGGTGCTTCTTTGGCTGATTTACCAGTGTTTATAGATTATACACCTCGTCTAACCATTAATTTTAATACGGCAGAAGTAATTGGAGTGCCTATAAAATATAGCTTGATTGCACAAACAGACTTTGTTGGTGAATTTAAAAATGTACTTTCAGAAAAGCAGTATGATTTACTTAGTGTTATTAATGATGCACTAAATGATAATTTATCGATTCGTGCAGACCAAAAAGATGTAGATCTTAGCAATCAGGATATAAAGACAGCAAAAAGTAACTATTTGCCATCACTCACAGCTTCAGGAACGGGAACGTACGTCGATCCAGATGCAGCAGAAGTTAGCAATGGACAGAGTCCTGAATTTTCAACTTCAGGGAATGTTACTTTACAGCAGACTATTTTTTCAGAATCGGCTAATGCAAATATTGTAATTCAAAAAAAGCTACAAAAAGCTCAGGAAGAGATATTTAATGCAGCTCAATTGGATCTTATTTTTAATGCATCTAATACCTATTTTAATACGCTTATTCTTAAAACAAATACACAAATTCAAGTACAAAATTTAGAGCTTACAAAAAAGAACCTACAGATTGCAGAGCAAAATTTTGAAGCGGGGCAATCTGGAAAATCAGATTTATTGCGATTCCGTAGTGAAATGGCACAAAATACCCAAGCTATGGTTGAAGCTATTAATCAATTAGAACAGGGTTTTATAGCGTTAAATCAAGTGCTAAATAACCCAATTAACTTAGAGATAAGTGTAGAGGATGTGATGCTTGATGAGGGAATTTTTGAAGAATATAATTATGATGAGATAGCAGAGTTATTAGATGATCCATCTTTAAGAGAACCTTTTATTGAATTTTTGGTAGAAGAAGCAAAAAAAAATGCCCCAGAACTTAAATCCTTAATGTATAATCTGGAAGCTACAGATCGTAATATTAAGCTTAATAGTTATGGCCGATTTTTACCTACTGTTGCCTTACAAGGGCAGTATAATAGAACATTTAGTAGAAGCGGAAAAGGAAGCGTTGCCCCTGCAGGTTTTCAATTAGTAGATGATAATTATAATGTGGGACTTAATGTTTCTATACCCATATTTAATCAGAATCGAACCAATATTAATCGTCAAACGGCTATGATCCAAAAAGATCAAATAGAAATTAATAAAGAAAATACTGAGTTAAGTATAGCCGCAAATATTCGAACCGGTGTATTGAATATGGTAAATCAGATATCCAACATAGAGTTGTCGAGAGTTTCAGAAGAGACAGCAAAAGAAGCCTTAGAACTTACCCAAGCTTCATACTCTAGTGGCTCAGTAAATATTGTACAATTACTAGATGCGCAAAACAACCTATTGAATGCTCAATTGGCACGTGCCAATGCTACCTATAATTATCTTATAAACTCGCTTCAACTTGAGCGATTCCTGGGATATTATTTTCTATTGAATTCTGATCAGGATAATAATGAATTTAAACAACGTTTTTTTGAATTTTTAAATACAAGAAACTAATCCACAAAACACATAAATTCCAACAAAATGAAATGTATACACAAAATATTTACACTTATTTTTATATCAATGCTGATATATTCTTGTGGTAAGGAAGAAAAAAAAGAAGAAAAAATAGTACGACCAGTAAAATATCAGGAAGTTTCTTTCTTAGGAGGGGAAAAAGTAAGAACTTTTAGTGGTACGGCACAAACAGATAAGATTATTGATTTGAGTTTTAGAAACACAGGAATTATTACTCAATTTGATATTAAACTCGGACAAAAAGTAAAAAAAGGACAGTTACTAGCCAAATTAGATAATGTACAATCTCGATTGGCTTATGAGCAATCGGTTAGTCAATTAAACAGTGCAGCCTCACAAATGAATACGGCAAAATTGAGTCTAAACCGTGTTCGATCATTGTATGAAAAAGGAAGTTCTTCTTTAAGTGATTTTGAAGCTGCAAAAAATTCTTTCAAAACAGCACAAGAAAGTCACGAATCTGCAAAAAGAGGAGTTGATATTCAGCAGGAACAAATACTATATGGATATCTATATGCTCCAGAAGATGGAGTAATTGCTGCTATAACATCAGAAATAGATGAAAACGTAAGCTCGGGACAAGCAGTAGCAATATTGAATGCCGGAGCTGATATGGAAATTACATTAGGTATTCCAGAAAGTGTAATCAATAGAGTAAAGGAAGAAATGGAAGTGACGGTTAATTTTACTTCAATAGAGAATAAAAAGTTTAAAGCCAAAGTAACAGAAGTTTCTCCGGCAGTAGATAGCAATACAGCAACGTATCCGGTTCGAGTTACCGTAATTAATCCAACAACCGACATAAAAAGTGGTATGGCAGCTAATGTAACTTTTGATTTTGGTGAAGGTGAGACGAATACTAAAATATTGGTAGTTCCAGCTAATGCAGTAGGTGAGGATAGTAATGGACGTTTTGTGTTTTTAATAGAAGAGAATGATAATACAGCTAAAGTAAAGAAACAGCAAATCACTATCGGAAATCTATCAGGAGAAGGTTTTGAAGTAGTATCAGGACTCTTGGTAGGGCAAAAGATAGCTACAGCAGGTTTACAGACACTTTTGGATGGACAAGAAGTAAAATTACAATAATCACCAACAGCATAATTATATGAATTTAGCAAAATTCTCTATAGAAAAGAATAGAATTACTTTTATGGTCCTAGGTACCATAATTCTCTTAGGTATTTCGATGTATTTTAGCTTATCCAGGGATAGTATGCCTCCGTTTACTATTCGAGTGGCATCTGTAGTATCTACTTTTCCAGGGGCAAGTCCTGAACGTGTAGAACAATTAGTTACAGATAAGATCGAAAAAATAGTGCAGGAACTCCCAGAATTAAAAGAAGTAAATAGTACTTCACGAACAGGGTTATCTGTAGTTAGTGTTACTCTAAAAGATGAAGTTCCAGAAAATAAGATGCAGGCAGTTTGGGATCGATTACGTAGAAAATTAGAGGGAATTAAGGGGTTACCCAATGGAGTTGTTCCAAACTTGGACGATGATGGTATAGGAGACGTATATGGTATTGTAGTAGGTTTGACATCTGATGGCTATTCGTATGCAGAAATGAAAGAATACGCAGATGATATCAAAGATGACCTGATTAAAATTCCAGATGCTGCCAAAGTAGAAATGGGAGGAGAACAGGAAGAACGTATTTTTGTAGAATTTGATAATACAAGACTAAAAGAATATGGATTATCTGCAACCAAATTACAGCAGAGTATCGCAGAAATAAATATATTGAATTCTGGTGGTCAAATTAATGTAGGAGATGAACGTATTATTCTTGAGCCTACCGGAAACTTTAATTCCATAGACGATATTAGAAATATGCTTATCGCAATAGGTAATGGTGCGCAATTGGTGAAATTGGGAGATATTACAACTATTACAAAAGGATACATAGATCCTCCGACTCAAAAGGTTAGGGTTAATGGTAAAGATGCTATCTCATTACATATAAATCTCAAAGATAATGCTAACGTAATTACCTTAGGCGAAGAAGTAAATCAAGTAGTAAAGAGATGGCAGGAACGTCTACCAATAGGTATTGAATTAAATCGTGTATCATCTCTAGATACTTATATTGATTTTAAAGTTAGCGACTTTATAAATAATTTAATGCAATCTATTGGGATCGTATTAATTGTGATGCTTGTCTTTCTCGGGTTTAGAACAGGGTTTGTAATTGCTAGTCTTATTCCTATTGTAACGATCATGACACTTATGATCATGGGTTTAATGAATATAGGCCTTAACCAGGTTACATTAGCTGCTTTGATAATGGCGTTAGGGATGTTGGTAGATAATGCTATTGTAGTTGCTGAAACGATATTGGTAAAGATGGAAGAAGGTATTGAGAAAAAGAAAGCCGCTATTGAAGCCTTTACAGAATTATGGATGCCTTTATTAATTTCTACATTAACAACTTCGGCAGCATTCTTGGCCTTTTATTTATCTCCGACAAATATGGGAGATATCGTAGGGCCCATTTTTGTGGTAATCTCTATTGCCTTATTATCCTCATGGATTATAGCACTTACAGTTATTACCATGTTTTGTTATTTATTCCTAAAAGTAACTCCTAAGAGTGAAAAGAAACCTAGCTTTATTGATAGGGTAATCAATTCAATGAAGAATTATTATAAAAATTTAATTCTATTGGCATTAACCAATAAATATAAATTCATCATTGGAATTTTTATTTGCTTTTTTGTTTCTCTTTATGGATTTACCAAAGTCGCATTTATTTTCTTCCCTGATAGTGATAGAAATATGATCACTATAGATATCAATCTACCCGAAGGGAATAAAATAGAGCGCACGGTAGATGTAGTGAAACGAATAGAGCAATACATGATTGATTCTTTACAAACAAATTCATCACGATCTACAGGTATCGTAGATTGGTCATCTTATATTGGTGAAGGACCAGAATCTTATGATTTGGGTTACTCTCCCGATGAAGCAAACTCTAATTATGCTCATATTCTGGTAAACACTTCGTCTTTTAACGAAAATAACAATATGATCGCCAAACTGGATAAGTTTACCTTCTCTAATTTTCCAAATGCAGATATCAAAGTTGGTCCACTAGGAGCTGGTGGTGGTGGGGTTCCTATAGAAATTAAAGTCTCAGGAAGTAGTCCAGATGAACTGTCCAAAATAGCTGAACAAGTAAAACTGAAATTATCAAAAATATCGGGGACCAAGAATGTAAAAGACGACTGGGGTCCAAAGAGTAAAAAATTCTTAATTCAAATTGATCAAAATCGAGCACAAACAGCAGGTATATCCAGTCAAGATATTGCTACTTCTTTGCAAACCGTTTTAGATGGATTTCAAACAGGAGAATATAGAGAAGATGATAAATCGATTCCTATTCTTATGCGAAGTGATAATAATCAACAACAATCATTGGCATCTCTTGAAACGCTGAATATTTATGCACAGAATTCTGGCAAAAGTGTACCTTTATTGCAAATCGCTTCGATTGTTCCTGCATGGCAATATTCTAAAATCAAACGTTTGGATTTACGCCGTACTATTAATATTAGTAGCGAATTGAGATTAACTGGTAATGCATCTGCTATTACTGCCGAAATAACACCATGGTTAGAAGAAGAAATAAAGAACTGGCCAGAAGGATATGTATATGAGTTTGGAGGAGATGCCAAGAACTCTGAAGAAAGTATGGGATCGGTCATTGGGTATTTACCTATAAGTGCTTTTATTATTGTATTGTTACTTATTATTCAATTTAATTCCTTTAGAAAAATGGTAATGGTTGTGTTTACTATTCCTTTGGCTATTATAGGAGTTGTTATAGGATTACTAGTCTTTAGAGAGCCATTTGGATTTATGCCATTTTTAGGAGTAATTTCCTTAGCAGGAATAGTAATCAATAATGCAATAGTGTTGATAGATAGAATGGAAATAGAACAAAAAGATCTCGGGCGTACCGAAAAAGATGCAGTAATAGCCGCTTGTTTACAAAGATTCAGACCAATTTTGTTAGCTACTTTTACAACAGTTCTGGGGCTTATTCCATTATATATTAGTGGTGGTGAGATGTGGGAAGGTATGGCGGTAAGTATTATGATAGGATTATTGTTTGGTACCGTGATTACATTATTATTTATTCCTTCATTATATAGTGCACTGTATAAAGTAAACTATAAAGAGTATGTTTTTAATGAAGAACTGTTAGAATAAACAAGGATAAATTAATAGGTCCATAGTATATCTATATACTATGGGCCTTAATTTGTTTTATGAAAAATACAATGCTTAATAAACTATATCAGTACAGATTTGAGTTTTTCTTTTTTAGTCAAATAGTTATCCTTTTCGGATCACTACTATTCCCATCCGATTTTTTTGAAAATATATTATCACCAGTACTATTTTTAATTAATCTTGGAGCAGGGATTCTTTTAATTTCAAAGAACAAAAAGTTAATGTGGTTTTTTATCGTATTACTTATATTTTCTACTATTTTCTTCGGAATAAGAACGATAGAAAAACAAGAGATAAGGTTCCTCAACTTTCTAAACATGGGAACTTATTTTTTGTTTTATGTTGTGGTAACTTTTGAAATCATAAAACAAATCTGGGGAACAAAAATTATTAATAAAAATGTGATTTTTGGTCTAATGAGTGGATACATCTCTTTAGGATTAATAGGTTTTTTTATGTGCCTGACTATAGAAATGTCTTATCCTGGATCTTTTACAGGTTTGTTAGCCACAATGAATCAACCTGAAATATTAACAGAAAGATTAATGTACTATAGTTATATCACTCTTTTGACTATTGGTTATGGAGAAATTGTTCCTGTTTCTATTTTGGCACAAAAAGCAGCAGTTCTAATTGGTATGATGGGACAGTTTTATTTGGTTATTCTCACCGCAATAATTGTTGGTAAATATATTAACCAACAAAGAGAATAGATAATAGTTCGAAAATAAATTAGTAGATTATTTAGAGGTATTCCTGTTAGTGAATTATAAAACTTAGATATATGATAAATGTCAGTTTTTATTACTGATTAAACCACGATTTTTGTATCTTAATAACCACAAATCATCAGGTCAATAGGTAGTTAGAAGGTGGGAGATGTTTCTTTTTTATTTGAGTTCTGCCTCAAAATCTTGATTTGGCTAAACCAATAACTATACCACCATGCCAATCAAAAGTTATTTAGCACATCCGCACCAAGGAAAAAAAGACGAACTCATCACTGCACTTTCGACATTAGAAAAGTGTGAAGTACTTCCCGCAGAAAATAAAGATATTCTTGTTCTGGTCACAGATACCGCAGACGAATACGAAGAGGATATTCTAACTAAGAAACTAGAAACCATCTCAAGCCTGAAATTATTAGCAATGGTTTCTGGATTTAATACTCCTAAAGATAAATAGCATATGTACAATTCTATACTTACCGACAGACGAAATTTTATTAAAAAAATGGCAATGTTGTCTGCAATGACAGCTGCGGCTACAATGTTCCCCGGGATTTTATTTGCAGATGAGCAAGAAGAAGGGATACCTAATGGAGCTAATCTGGACTGGAAAAAGGGACCTTGTCGTTTTTGTGGTGTAGGTTGTGGTATTTTGGTGGGTACCGAAAATGGAAAAGCAGTAGCGGTAAAAGGAGATCCTAACTCTTCGGTCAATAAAGGATTGCTTTGTGTAAAAGGGTATCATCAAACGATGTGTATTCAATCAAAAGATAGACTTACTCATGCATTGGTGAAGAAAAATGGTCAATATGTAAAGACTCCCCTTAATGAAGCTTTGGATATTGTAGCTAATAAAATGAAAGAAACTATTCAAGAGCATGGTAAAGATGCTGTTGCTATGTATACTTCTGGGCAATCTACAATTCCAGAGGGATATGTGGCATCTAAATTGATGAAAGGCGCCATAGGAACCAATAACCTGGATTGTAATGCTCGTCTATGTATGGCAAGTGCAGTAGCTGGTTTTTTAACCACTTTTGGGGCTGATGAACCTATGGGATGTTATGAGGATATAGATCATGCAGATTATTTTATCACATGGGGAAATAATATGGCAGAAATGCACCCCGTGTTATTCTCCAGAATGTTAGAACAAAAGAGTAGAAGAGGGGCTCAAATCATTGATTTTGCAACAAGAACAACGCGTTCCAGCACAGCATCTAATAGATCAATATTATTCGAACCTCAGACAGATTTGGCAGTAGCTAATGCTATTTGTTATGAAATTATAAATAATGGATGGGTAAATAACTCTTTTGTAGAAAAGCATTGTAACTTTAGTAAAGGGCTAACTAATATGGGATATGGCTTAGAAGATAATTATAAGTTTAATGACAAGCCCTCAACAATAGATTTTGAAGCATACAAAGAGTTTTTAAAAGATTATACTCCAGAAAAAGTAGCAAAATATTCCAAAGTATCTGTAAAAGACATTAAGTATTTGGCAGCAATATATGGAGATCCAAATAAAAAAGTGGTTTCCTACTGGTGTATGGGAATGAATCAACATACCAGAGGAACCTGGATCAACAACTTAGTGTATAATATACATTTACTTACCGGAAAAATTTCACAACCAGGAAATGGGCCATTTTCATTAACTGGTCAACCCTCTGCTTGTGGTACAGCAAGAGAAGTAGGTACGTTTACCCATAAATTACCCAAAGGAGTGGTAACGAATGAAAAACACAGACGTTTGGCTGCAAAAATATGGAAAGTACCTTATGAACGTATTCCTGCTAAACCGACCTATCATGCAACAGAAATGTTCAGAGCAGTTGATCGAGGAGATATTAGATTTATTTGGACACAAGTTACTAATCCACTGGTTTCATTACCAAAGACAAGTAGGTATCGTCCTGGTATGGAAAAAGACTCTTGTTTTGTAGTCGTTTCTGATGTTTTTCCCACACCAACTTCTGATGTGGCAGATGTCATTTTACCAGCATCCTGGCATATTGAAAAAAGTGGATTGTATGGAAATTCTGAGCGCAGAACACAACATTGGGACAAAATGGTTGATGGTCCGGGAGAAACAACACCAGATGCATGGATGACGATTGAAGTTGCAAAACGAATGGGATATGGTGATTTATTTCCTTACAGTGAAGAAAATCATGTTGAAGAAATTTATAATGAATACAGACAGTTTCATGAAGGAGCAAAACACGGAATGGCTCCTCTGGAAGTGCTAAAAAAAGAATCCGGAGTCATATGGCCATATGTAAACGGAAAATCTACACAATGGCGTTTTAACGCAAAATATGATCCGGCATGTTCTAATGGAGAAGATTTTCATTTCTATGGGAAACCAGATGGAAAAGCAGTAATCTGGCAACGACCCTATGAACCTGCTCCAGAAGTCCCGGATGCCGCATACCCTTTTTGGTTGAATACAGGAAGGGTTATTGAACATTGGCATACAGGGTCTATGACACGTAGGATTCCTGTACTACATAAAGCTATGCCGAGTGCTTATGCAGAGTTTCATCCAGAAGATGCAAAAGCATTGGGAATTAGGAATGGAGAAAATATAAAAGTGACTTCACGCAGAGGGTCTTGTATATTACCGGCTTCGATAAATGAAAGAGGTTTGCCAACCAAGGGGCAGGTATTTGTTCCTTTCTTTGATGAAAACATGATGATTAACGATGTTACTTTAGATGCTTTTTGTCCGATTTCTAAAGAACCTGACTATAAAAAGTGTGCTGTTAAAGTCGAAAAAGCATAGGCTATGAAAAAGAGACTAGGTATCATATCGTTGTTTATACTTTTATTCATAGCTTTTATAGTGATCTGGAATTTTAGCTATAAAAAAGGATTAGAAGAAGCATATATTCCAATTGCTGAAGAAGTTCCTGTTTCTACCATTCCTTCAGAAAAAGGAGTATTTGCACGGTCAGAATTTGCTTTAGAATACCTGAATATGCCGATTGATGAAGAACATCAACGAAGTTTAACTACATATTATGATAACCGGGCATATCCCGGTGCGCCGCCAAGTATTCCTCATGAGTTACTAAAAGGCGAAAGAGGTATCGGCGGAAAGGCTTGTTTACAGTGTCATCAAAATGGTGGATTTGTAGAGAAATTTAATGCATACGCTCCTGTAACTCCGCATCCCGAGTTGATCAATTGTCGACAATGTCATGTAGCTCAAAATACACAGACACTTTTTACAGACACTAATTTTTCCGAAATACATGCTCCCAAAGTAGGTGTAAATAGTGCTTTGCCGGGCAGTCCGCCAATGATGCCGCATGATATCCAGATGAGGGAGAATTGCCTGTCCTGTCATGCTGGCCCTGCTGCGCCAAAAGAGATCAGAGTTACACATCCTGAAAGAATAAACTGTCGCCAATGTCACGTACCCGATATTCGTGAGCTTGTAGATACAGAAATTTTTACAAGAACTAATACCCATCAAAATGAATAGACAATATTATATATATCTTCTGGTTTGCATGTTCATTTTTATGCATTTTTCTTGTAAGCATGGAGGAGAAGGAGAGTATCATAGCCTCACTGATAAAATAGAAGAAGAAAGTAAAGATTATCATGGTATTCCTATTTCTTCTGAAGCATATATAGGAGATATGAAGACTGTCGAAATTACAGAAGGAAAGCATACATTTTTAATTCCGGATCGTAAAAGTCAAATTACTTCTTATGCTTGTACAGAATGTCATTCTAAACCTTTAGAACAAATTAAGGGAGCAGATTTTAAAAAAGCACATTGGGATATCGAATTAGTGCATGCTAATACAACAACTATGAATTGTGCTACTTGCCATAATGGTAATGATATGGATAATTTACAAAGCCTTACAGGTAATGCGATTGATTTTAATAGAAGTTATCAATTATGTAGTCAATGTCATACCCAACAATTTGAGGATTGGAAAGGTGGTGCTCATGGTAAGAATATAGGGGGGTGGGCTAACCCAAGAGCTGCGATGACCTGTGTAAATTGCCACAATCCACATAAGCCACATATAGAATCCAGATGGCCATCGAGATTTAATACACAAAAAGTAAAAGAAAGAGAATAATCCAGTATCACTTTACAGTGATTATAATAAAAATTTAAATTATGAGTGGGATTGGAAAATATTTTAAATTGAATTTAAATAGTGCAATTAGACAGACCTCTGGATCACCTTGTGGTTGTGGAAGTTCTTCGGGAGGTTGTAGTTCTCGGGTAAATGAACCAGCTCCTGTAAAAACATCTTGTGGTTGTGGAAGCACTTCAGGAGGATGTGGTTCTCATACTGAACCTGAGATTAATGATGAGGAATTTTTTGAAGCAGCAGTTGAAGCTTCTATTGGTAATGAACGTAAAAAAGATGGTTTCGATCAGGTTTTTGATGTGAAAATGGATCGTCGTACCGCTTTTAGAAAATTAACCGCTAGTTTGCTTATAGGAGCTGGAGCGGTAAGTACATCTTGTAGTGTCACTACTGGAGAGGGTACAAAAGAAAAAGCACAAATAGATTGGGAAGAGCAGTTTAAAGGAAACTATAAATTAATGACAGATGAGGAGCGAAATGCTACGGTAAATCGTTTGGTACGGTCCTATGAACTGCGTAAAAATTCAACTATAACCATGAAATCCACAGATGCAGTAAAAGATGTATTGTTTGGATATGCATTTAACATCTCTAAATGCCAAGGATATATGGATTGTGTAAATGCTTGTGTGGAAGAAAACAATCAGGATCGTAACTCAGAAATGCAATATATCCGTATTCATGAAATGAAAGACGGAGAAGGATTTAAGTTTAATGAAGCTGATGATAATTATTATCACGAAGTCCCTGCCGAAGGTCATTTTTATATGGGTACGCAATGTTTTCATTGTGATAACCCTCCTTGTGTAGAGGTGTGTCCTGTACAAGCAACATGGCGAGAAGATGATGGATTGGTAGTAGTAGATTATGATTGGTGTGTAGGGTGTAGGTATTGCATGGCGGCTTGCCCTTATGATGGACGTCGATTTAATTGGAGCACTCCCGAGGTTCCTGAAGAAGAGGTAAATAAAGATCAACACTATCTGGGAAATAGAATGCGTAAAAAAGGAGTCATGGAGAAATGCACGTTTTGTGTACAACGTTCGAGATCTGGTAAAGATCCTGCTTGTGTTGAGGCCTGCCCAACGGGAGCAAGAATTTTCGGGAATTTATTAGATCCAAATAGTACCATACGATGGGTATTAGAAAATAAAAAAGTGTTTAGGTTAAAAGAAGATCTCGGTACAGAACCTAAGTTCTGGTACTTTATGGATTAATAATAAAAAGATAAGCTCGCGTAAGGGATAGGAACAAGCTACAATGTAGCGTGTATAGCCCGACCTGAAGAATGAAGGGAACGCCAAAAAAATAGTTAGTATGAAGACACTCAAAGTTTTTGGAAGTTTAATTAAAGATAGCCTGGATACTATTACCAAAGGGTCAAAAAAATACCATTTTTGGATGGCTTTTTTGACTTTTGTGATGTTAGTTGGGATGTATTGCTATTCGATACAAATAGAGGAAGGGTTGAGTGTTACAGGAATGACAGATAGAGTGAGTTGGGGATTATATATTTCTAATTTTACTTTTTTGGTAGGTGTTGCTGCTGCAGCTGTAATGTTGGTGATGCCAACATATGTGCTTAAAGATATTGACTTTAAGCAAGCTGTACTTATAGGAGAAGGTTTGGCAGTAGCGGCCTTGATTATGTGTTTGGCCTTTGTCGTAGCAGATATGGGAGGCCCATCTGTTTTATGGCATATGATACCTGGGATAGGAGTTTTTAATTTTCCTAATTCGATGCTTACCTGGGATGTGATTGTTCTTAATGGATATTTGTTTATTAATATAAGTATTCCTCTATATATATTATTTAGACATTATCAGGGAAAAGACGCGAATCCCAAAGTATATGTTCCCGGAGCAATCATGTCAGTATTTTGGGCTGTGGGAATCCATTTGGTAACTGCTTTTTTATATCAGGGATTACAGGCTCGTCCTTTTTGGAATAATGCATTATTAGGTCCCCGTTTTTTGGCTTCAGCATTTGCTGCGGGACCAGCATTAATCATTCTTGTATTAGCGGTTATAAGAACATTTACGGCATTTAAAATCGAAGATAAAACGATCAAGAAAATAGCAATGATTGTTACTGTAGCAGCGCAAATCAATCTCATTATGTTGGTGTCAGAATTATTTAAAGAATTTTATGCTCCCACACATCATAGTGAAAGTGCTTATTATTTATTTTTTGGTTTGGAAGGTAAAACTGCCTTATTACCATGGATATGGACCGCTATTCCGTTAAACGTTCTGGCTACTATCTTACTTACATTTGGTAAACTGCGTAACAATTTTAAGGTATTATATTTTTGTTGTTTTATTCTATTTATTGCAATTTGGATAGAGAAAGGGTTTGGATTAATTGTTCCTGGATTTATTCCTGGGCCATATGGTAAAATTGCAGAATATATGCCGACCGGAATAGAGATTGGAGTTACTATAGGTATTTGGGCACTTGGTGCTTTTGTTTTCACAATACTTGCCAAAACCGCTATTGGAATTGAAACAGGAAAGTTGCGTTTTAATTCAAAAAAACTTACAGGAAAATAAAAATACTTCTTTACAAAGCGATAATAACTTAATTAATGCAGCCGGGAGTATACAAAACATCATCAATATCCCGGCTACATTAAAGAAAAGAGGAAAATCTAAAATGTTAAGCTGAGTTCAGTAGACCTTTTAAACGTTTTTCGATTTTACGTTTTTTTACGGTAATTGTTTTCATGATTTCCATAAGTTTAGGGTCTTTAGTAATCTTATAAATTTCATTGATTTTAAGAACTAATGCCTTAGCTTCTCTGGATGCAGATACTCTATCACTAGTACTCATATGACCAATTTTCTTACTTTCGAATGCTAATGCTTCTTCTATTAATTTCATGTATATACTGTTTAAGGTTGATAAAATACTTTGTATTAAATAGCACTTTGGGTATCATACTATAGAGGCTTTAGGTTTTAAGAATATGCCCTGGAGAATTAATCATCAGTTTCGATTAAAAGAGGGGTTTTACCATCGGTAATGATAACTTTACTGTTGTTAGATCTCGATAGTTCATTAAAAGCCTCTATAGTTCTAATTTTTATAATTTCTTGTGTTAATCCTTCTGACAATATCTTTTGAGCATCCCGCTCTCCTTCTGCATCAATTATTTTTCTGTTAGCTTCAAGTTTTGCTTGTTGTATTACAAATTCCATTCGCATAGCATCCTGTTCTGCTTGTAATTTTCTTTCTATAGAACCAGCCAGTCCTCTGGGTAACTGAATACTTTTCATTAAAACAGCTATAAGCTCTATTCCGTCTCCTTGTTTTTGTAGGTTCACTGTCATTTTTGATTTTATTTCATCTTCAATTTTTGCTCGCATTCCCGAATGCATATCTTTCGCAAAAAATTGAGCACAAACGTCAGAAGAGGCCGACCTAAAAATACTAGTAATAATAGATTCATAACCCTGACCTAAATTTTCTAAAACAGTTGGTATTTTATCTTGTTGTAAACGGTATAAGATTGAAATTTCAGAATTCACACTTAATCCTTCTTTACTGGGCAAGCTTAAGATCAGTTTTATGTTATTCGTTTGGGTGGATTCTTTGATTACTTTACTGATGAAAGGATTATATAATATGGTACCTTGTGTGGATACCTTATTAGAGAATTTTCCTAAAGTTTGTTTTACCCCAGCTTCTCCAGGTCTTATTACTGCACAATTGCAGAATATTATTAGTATTGCAATTAATAAAAAGAAATTATACGTTTTCATGATCTAATTTTTAAGAGTTGTCAAGCATCATTTTATCCTAATAATTTACAAAATTATACGCATATATTTTTATTTATATTTATTATATATAGCATAAAAAAAAATTATGTATTGTGATTTATACCAATTACAGATTTTCTTATCAATATCAGAGCAGCGTAATATCACTAAAACATCATAGGAGTCAGACCTAACTTAATCTGTTGGATCTGTCCTTCTTATCATTTTGAAAATAAAATAAATTGATAGAAAATCCATTGTATCTAATTGCGAAAGAAGAACAAAAATTTACCTATAAACTGTGATATCTATTTTTGTAGAACTTTCTTTAATTTATTAGAGAATTGGGTTCTGGGACTCTTCATGCCGAGGAAAGATTTATAGAAAAGAATAGCCTTCCTGTTAGAAAAACTTGAACTTACATCTAAGAAATAGAGAAACAAGTTGTTCTAGCAGGATTAACACTAATTTAGAGATATAATGTCCCATGTCATCTCATTCTTTTCAGCTATAAATGCCTTATCCATATATTTCATAGCTAAGCTATGCAATACAATCACAGTGTTTTTATAACTGAAAGTAACATCGCCTTTAATACGACATTATATCTCTAAATTGGTATAAAATATTCTATAATATTATTTATTGACGTCTATTATGTAGTTAGAATAGAGATAAATCATTCTAATAAAAGATTTCCTGATCAAATCTGATTAGAATTTAATGTGGCTAAAGAATAAAAAAATTTCTTTGATTGCCAATACGTTCCTAGAGCATCCAAAGAATGAAAAAGATGTATTTATTGGAAGTCAAATCGAAATGTAAACTACTATTTATCAATACACTTTTTATTGATGTTAACATGAAAAAGAAACCTTACACATCTTGTCCTTTTAACATTTTATTCCAGTATAAATAGGGTAGCATAACTTTTTTAAACATGTACAATCTCCAATGCTCTTTTGCACTGTTAAAGATTAACATTCGTTTTAATTTTGGATCTGGAGTAAAATTACTATCATAATCAAATTCTGCTAATGTCATTTTGCCATAACCAGTTACTAAAGGACATGAAGAATACCCTTTATAATTTTTATTAGATGCCTCCTGATGTTTTATAAGTTTAAGAATATTATCAACTACTACAGGAGCTTGTTTTCTAATAGCAGCTCCAGTTTTTGCAGTAGGAAGTCCAGCTACATCACCAAGTCCAAATATATTAGAGTATTTGTTATGTTGAAGAGAATGATGATTAACATCTAACCAACCACTAGTATTAACCAAGCTAGAATCTCTTATAAATTTAGGAGCTACTTGTGGAGGAGCGATATGCAACATATCGAATGGAATTTTAATAATGTTCTCTTCTATAGCAAGTTCTCCAATAGCAGGATCCTCATTAATAACACATTTATTTTCATCTGGATCTACATGTTTGAAATAGATAATTTTATTCTCAGAATCTATTTTATGCGGAGCATAAAAAGGCTTAAAATGTATCCCATAACGACCTATAACTTTCATTAACGTTTCTCTTATAGGTTTTACACCAAAAATTACTGAACCAGGTGTAGCAAAAATGACATTGGATTTATGAGTAAGATTATGCTTTTTAAAATAATCAGCAGCCAGGTATGCAATTTTTTGTGGTGCTCCACCACATTTAATAGGAGTTGTAGGTTGAGTAAATACAGCGTTACCACCTTTAAAATTTTTGAGTACTTCCCAGGTATGCTCTGGATCTGTGTAATTACTACAAACAATTCCTTTGTCCAGACCTTCTTTTAAACCATCAATCATAGAAGGTTCCATAACTAATCCAGGAGCTACCACTAAGAAATCATATGTAATGTTTCCATTTGATTTTGTAGAAACTATATTGCTTTCAGGAGTAAAAGCAGTTGCATAATCCTTAATCCATTGTACATGATCAGGCATTATATCTGCCATGGGTTTTGCTGTTTTTTTGTAATCATAATCTCCTGCACCTACCAAAGTCCAGGCAGGTTGATAATAATGAGTATCTGCAGGTTCTATAATTGCAATATCTAAGCTTTTATCTTTTTTGAGTAAGCGTGCAGCTGTCATTATTCCAGCAGTACCTCCTCCAATAATGAGAATTTGATGATGTGATTTCATTTGGTTCTTCTTTTAACTAATTTGTTAAAAATACCTTCATCTTTTTGTTATTTATGTAACTCATGTTACACAAAGCAAAGAAATGTTTGTTTTCTTCAATATATTTTAGTCAGAAGAAGAACTCATCGATATTGAATTATTTCCAGTTTAGATAGCCACCTTTTAAATCTTTAATTTCCACAAATCCCATATCAGATAATTGTTTTGCAGCTTTACGACTTCGGTTTCCAGATCTACAGTATATATAAATGGGTTCTTGTTTATTCAATTTTTGAAATAGAGATTGAAACGTATCTCTTTCAAAATAATTTATATTGATAGCATTTTTAATATGACTTGTGTTATATTCTTTCGGTGTTCTAACATCTACTAATTGGGCATCTTTGTTTTCTGTTATTTCTTTTTTAAAAAAAGAAACATCAAGTATTTTAATAGCACTAGATTTTGAATTGGATTTTTTAAAAATGAAATTAAAAATTGACATGATTATATTATTAGATATTGGATATAAGGAAGAAGATGATCATTAATAACATATCACCTTCTCCTTTAAATAATAAATTTGTTTTGTGATCCTTTTTAGAATTAAATATCCTTTTTCGCGAGATAGAAATCTATTTTTTCAATAGAATCGTCATTAATACGGGCTTCCATTTCTTCTAAAGTTTTTGGAGGTGGGATAATCACCTTATCTCCTTGTTTCCAATCTAATGGCATAGCTACTTTATACTTGTCTGATGTTTGAAGAGCTTCTAAAGACCTCAGAATTTCATCCATATTTCTTCCAACATTTAATGGGTAATACATGATTAAACGTATCTTTTTTGCTGGGTCAATAAAAAATACAGCACGTACAGCAGCAGTCTCACTTTCATTTGGTTGAAGCATCCCATATAATTTTGAAACTTTCATATCCAAATCTGCGATAATAGGAAAGTCAAAATACACTCCTGTTTTTTGTCTTACATTATTTACCCACCCCAAATGAGAGTGAATACTATCAATACTTAAGCCTATAAGTTCAGTATTTAAAGCGTCAAACTCTTTCTTTCTTATTGCAAATCCACTCATTTCTGTAGTACATACCGGTGTGAAATCTGCTGGATGAGAAAACATGATTATCCATTGATCTTTAGCATATTCAGAGAACTTTATTTTACCTTTTGTTGTGAGTGCTTCAAAATCTGGAGCATCATCACCAATTCTGGGGATAGTTATTTTTTTTTCGTCTAATATATCCATGGTTTTTATTTTTTAGTAAAGTTAATTCTCATTATTATGTAATACAGTAACATGGGTTACATTGGAGCATTTTTATAAAAAAAAAGAGTCATCTCTAAAGACAACTCTTTTTACTAACCAACTAAAAATCCAAAATGGAATTGGAAACTATTTTAATGTTGTAGGACATACATGGTCTGTAATATCTATATCAGAATTTTTGATCGCTTCAAAACCACCCGAAATATCAATAACATTGTGGATCCCTCTACTTTTAAGAATGGAAGAAGCAATCATGCTTCTATATCCTCCTGCACAATGAATGTAAAAAGATGTGTCTTTTGGGAATTCTACTAAATGCTCATTAAGAAAATCTAGTGGTGTATTTTTTGCACTTTCAATATGTTCAGAAATGTATTCACTTTCTTTGCGAACATCAAAAATGGGAATGTTTTCTTCGTCCAATATTTTCTTTAAAATATCTACAGATATAGTACTAACCGTATCATATTCCATTGCCGCCTGTCTCCAGGCATCAAATCCACCTTCTAGATATCCAAGTGTATTGTCAAAACCAACTCTCGAAAGTCTCGTAATAGTTTCTTCTTCAGAACCTTTTGGAGTTACAAGTAGAATCGGCTGTTTTACATCTACAATTAACGCACCTACCCAGGGAGCAAAACTTCCGTCTAATCCTATGAAGATAGAACGAGGAATATGACCTTTGGCAAAATCATGTGGACGACGCACATCTAATACAATTGCTCCGGTCTCATTAGCTAATGCTTCAAAAGCTTTTGGTGATAAAGCAGTTGTTCCTCTTTCTAAAACAATATCAATATCATCATACCCTTCTTTATTCAATTTTACATTTAACGGAAAATATTTTGGTGGAGGTAACAGTCCCTCGGTCACTTCTTTAACGAATTCTTCTTTACTCATATCTGCACGAAGTGCATAGTTCACTTGTTTTTGATTTCCTAATGTATCTACCGTTTCTTTCATCATGTTTTTACCACAAGCAGATCCAGCACCATGAGCTGGATACACGATAACATCATCTGATAAAGGCATTATTTTAGTACGAAGACTATCGTATAATGTTTCTGCTAATTGTTCTTTAGTCATATGAGCTGCCTTTTGGGCTAGGTCAGGACGTCCTACATCACCTAAAAAGAGGGTGTCCCCACTAAAAATGGCATAATCTTTACCATTAGCATCTCTTAAAAGGTATGTTGTACTTTCCATGGTATGTCCAGGAGTATGAAGTACTTTAATGATACAATCTCCTAATTTAAACTCTTGACCATCTTTTGCAATAATCGCCTCAAAAGCTGGGTTTGCATTAGGTCCATAGACAATAGAGGCCTTTGTTTCCTTGGCAAGTGTGATATGGCCACTTACAAAATCAGCATGAAAATGAGTTTCAAAGATATATTTGATTTTGGCATCATCAAGTTTTGCTCTTTTAAGATAAGGTTTTACTTCTCTTAATGGATCTATAATAGCGACTTCACCATTACTTTCGATATAATAAGCGCCTTGTGCCAGGCATCCGGTATAAATTTGTTCTACTTTCATAATTGTTTTCTTTAAGGTTTAATGCTATAAAGCTAACTTTGATATTTCTTGTTTACAGCTACTTAGGTTACAGATGTTTCTTTGGTTTGAAGCGCTATTTTTTTCTGAATAGCTGTTTTTTGTTTTGCATGGATATGATGATCATAAGCTTCATATGTTTTTACAAAAAGATGTTCTCTTCCTATCATGTTAATTAACCCACTGCTGAATATGATGTCTCTTGCTGGTCCTATGGCACCAGCGATTAAAAATTGTATTTGATTGCTTTTAAGGTCTTTAATTAACTGTTGTAACATGTGCATAGCACTACTGTCAATGTAATTAATGGATTCTGCATTAAGAATTATTGTTTTAAGGTTATTTCCTTTTTGAGCCATATGACGGTGAAGTTCATTTTTGAAGTATTCTTTATTTCCAAAATAGAGTTGTGCATCAAAACGAATGATGAGAAGTTCTTCTGAGACCTCTACATCAGAACCAAAACGATCAATATTTCTGAAATAATTAGTGTTTTTTACTTTTCCCAGTATTGCGATATGTGGCTTTGAAATCCTATAAACTAATAACAATAAAGAAATCAGAACTCCAAGTAATATTCCCTCTTTGATTCCGACAGTAAGCGTAATTAAAAATGTAATAATCAATAGCGCAAACTCATCTTTTCTATTTTTAAATAATTGAATAGGATATTTTGTATCAATTAACCCAAAGACTGCTACCATAATGATGGATGCAAGTATCGCATTAGGTAAAAAATAAAATAAGGGTGTTAGAAATAGGAGGGTAGCTCCTACAATAATTACGCTAACAATAGCTGCGATTCCTGTTCTAGCTCCGGCTTGTTCATTTACTGCCGTTCTTGAGAAACCACCAGTAGTAGGATATGATTGGAAAAGAGATCCTATGATATTAGATGTTCCCAATGCAATTAATTCCTGATTGGCATCTATTTCATAATCGCTATGTTTTTCTTCTACAGCTTTAGCAACAGATATTGCTTCCATGAAAGCGATAAGTGCCAAAGTTAGAGCAATAGGAACGAGTTCAGGAATCCTGGAGTATTGAATAGATGGTATTTCAAACGCAGGTAATCCATGCGGAATAGTTCCTACTATTTTTACTCCCGAATCACTCAAGCCAGTACTATAGATAGCTGTAATTCCAAGAATGACAACAATCAAAGCTGCCGGCATTTTTTGATTTATTTTTTTAATACTTTTAATAAGTATAATTGCAATAACTCCAATTATTAAAGTATATATGTTGATTTGATCAATAGTGTCTAAAGCATTTTTTAAAAGAATATGTACTTGATTACTGCGTTCAATTTCAGTGCCTAAAAGATGCTTTAGCTGACTTAATCCTATTATAATCGCTGCTGCAGATGTAAATCCACTTATTACAGGTTTAGATAAGAAATTTACCAAAAAACCCATTCTAAGCACCCCCAGAAGAAGCTGTATGCTTCCCATAAAAAGAGCAAGAAAAATAGCCATTGCAATGTATTCTTCAATGCTTGATAATGCAAGAGCACCTAGTCCAGAAGCAACTAATAAAGAATCCATAGCTACAGGGCCGACTGCCAATTGACGAGAGGTTCCTAGTATTGCATAAACAATTTGAGGGATTAATGCAGCATATAACCCAAATACAGGAGGCAGGCCAGCAATCATTGCATAAGCCATTCCTTGCGGAATTAACATAATCCCAACAGTGATACCTGCAGCGACATCACCAGATATGTATGTTTTTTTATAAGTGGAAAGCCACTGAAAAATTGGAAAGTATTGTTTTAACATCTAATCAAAAGTTTATATCCATAAGATATTGAGTGTTTTTTATTGGTATTGTTAGTAATGAACTTATGATAGATCAAGGATTTTGATATGATTTCGATACAATTCGATCTTATTAATCTGTTCTAATTTTTTAAGTAACCTAGATATTACTACTCTAGAACTATGAAGTTCATATGCAATTTCTTGATGTGTATTATGAATAATATCTTCTTTATTAATTCTAGCTTTTTCTCTTAAGTAATTTATAAGACGTTCATCCATTCTATCAAATGCAATACTGTCCAACGTTTGGAGAAGTTCATTTAAACGATGATGATAACTTTCAAAAACAAAATTTCTCCAGGATTTATATTTTGCCGTCCATTCTTCCATTTTTCTAATTGGAATCATAATAAGTTTAGTATCTGTTTCTGCTATAGCGCGAATTTCACTTTTGGTTTGTCCCATACAACATGTCATTGTCATTGAACACGTATCTCCTTGTTCCAGATAATATAATAGTAATTCATCTCCTTCTTTATCTTCTCGAAGTACTTTAATTGCTCCTGATACGAGTAATGGCATTCCTCTAACATAATCCCCAATTTCCATTAACTTATATCCAGCTGGAACCTCTTTAAAAGTTCCAACGTGTAATATGTCATTTATCAAAGCATCTTCAAATAGATGCCCATAACTTATTTTTAGTTCCTGGATCATTTATTAGATTTTGGTGTTATTTGTTTAGAAACAGATTCATCATAATTGAAGAAAAAATTAGCCCATATAGATTTTGATATAGCCCCTATATATGGCATTAAAACAAATAAAGTAGTAACAATACTTACAAAAATGATCATAGGAGTTACATCAAGATTTAATAGTCTTATCAAAATATAGACAGCTACACTAATTGCAATTCCCACACCATATGAAACATACATTGAACCATAGTAAAAACTTGGTTCTAAACTATATTTTAGTTCGCACTTAGGGCATTTTTCTTTTACCTTATTAAAGTTTCCTAAATTATAAGGATTGGCTTCTAAAAATTCTCCTTTATGACACCTGGGACATTTTAAAAATAGTATGCTGTATATTTTTGAACCTCTACCAAACATTATGTTGTTTTTTTGATAAAAGTAAAACTTCAAAATCTTCTTATCAGTAACAAAGGTTACATAGCTTAATTGAAATTATTTTCGAAAACTATTCAAAATCGATTTGTTTAAAAATGATATAAATCATAGTAATTTTAATAGGTGTAAATACCTGATTATTTGCTTCTATTTACTGGCTAAAAATGTAAATATGATATTCGTCATAATTTACTTTTTTACTCGAAATTACCTTTGCATTAAATCATTTAAATTAGAACGGTAATGAGAAAAATTGGAGTTATTTTATTCGTTAGTTTGGTAGCATCTTTTTCTTCCTATTCACAAGAAAAAGGAGCAGATGAAACCAATAATTTTAGTAGATGGCAAGTAAGACTTAGAGGGGTAGCAGTAGCTCCTGATGAAAGTGCTTCTATTGATGCCATTGGAGGGGATGTAGATATATCTACTACGTTTGTCCCAGAATTGGATTTTACTTACTTTTTTACAGAACATTGGGCGGCAGAACTTATTTTGGCAACAACAAAACATGAGGTAGAAGCAATTTCTACAGCGGTTGGAAATATTGACTTAGGTGATGTATGGTTATTACCACCAACATTAACAGTGCAATATCATTTTACAGGGGGAGCGTTTAAACCATACCTGGGAACTGGTATAAATTATACTATTTTTTATGGGGTGGATGAAGGACCAATAGCAGATGATATAGATTATGATAATAGTGTTGGTTTTGCTTTACAAGCAGGATTGGATTATGCATTAGATGACAAATGGTTTTTAAATGTTGATGTGAAAAAGCTATTCCTTCAGACCGATGTAACTGTAAATGCGACTAATGCATTGGGAGCTACTGTTGGAGCAGATGTGGATATTAATCCATGGTTATTTGGTTTTGGAGTAGGATATAAATTTTAAATTCTAATATTTGTAAAGAAGAACCCTATAAAAACTAATTTATAGGGTTCTTTTTTCCTTAATTTCTGTTTTTATTGTTGAATTATGCCCTAAAATTGACAATTTAAACGTTTTTTATGATTTTAAATGAAGTGTGAATCATTTAGAACATTAACTTTGCGCTCTCTTAGAAAAGTAAATTTGTGATTCAGGATATTATTATAGCTATTTTATGGAGCATTTCTCCTTTTGGGGAAGCTAAAGTTGGGATTCCATATGGAATGTTCAATGGAGTAAACATTTACTTGGTTTTTGTAGTATGTTTTCTTGCCAATGTTCTTGTTTTTCCTTTAATGATATTTTTTTTAGAAAAGGTAAATAGTTATTTATTACGATGGCATTATTATAAAAAAGCCGCAATATATGTTGCTCGAAAAGCCAAAGTAGGATCTGGTGAAAAAATTCAAAAATATGGCTTTTGGGGTCTTCTGTTTTTTGTGATGATTCCATTACCGGGAACTGGAGTATATGCAGGCAGTATTGCATCATATTTATTTAAAATCAAAAAAAGAAAAGCTTTTATGGCAAATACCGTGGGGATATTCTTTTCTTCAGTAATAGTTTGGGGCACCACGTTACTTACCATGCAAGGCATTTCTTAATTTTCCTTTTGCAATATTCTAAAACCAGAATAAAATTATTTAATTAGGAATTTGTGCTCTTAGTACTTTCTCATATCCCTGAATTAAACTTTTAAGTCCTTCAGGACTTTTTTGTGGTTGCATAATGATTTCTAAACTACTGGTTTGTAATTGAGTATTGTTTTCAGTATTAGCTTCTGTGTCTTTTGTAGGGAAACTAACTTTTAAATCATCATTTTCTACTAAAATCTCCAGATTTGTTTTAAAACGAACCTCTGATATCTGAGATGAAGAAATAGGTATTAATGCAATTAAGGGCACATGTACATTCTTCATTACAACTCCGCTAGAAGTTTGTTCTGGATACTGAACCACTACTGTTTTTGGCTTTAGTGCATTAGATGTTTTTGTTTTAGAAATACCCTTGTCATCCTGGAGTGCCTCTTTTGCATCAGCAAAAGTTTGCATTGCTTCTTCTAACTCTTCTTTGGTAGGACGTTTTTTTCTGAGAATTTTTTTTGCTGCATGTAATGCGTCATCAAGAGAACCTGTAATTAGTTCGGTCCCACCAGAACTTTCAAAATATCGATCTATCACTTTTAGATTTTCATCCATTAATGCCGAGTTAGCAGAAAGCGTAGCATCGTTAATTGCTTTTATGAATTGATCAAAATTTATCATAAGATTTATTTTTTAGTTTAGCTCCTGCCTGCTTAAGTTCTTCATATTTTTCTATTGCATTTCTAGTTTCATCAATACTTTCGGGAGATAAAGCCACAACAGATTGACATGAGGGGCAAGCAAATTTTACACCTTGTAAAAGAGAGGTTATATCGAATGGAATTTGACCCTGACAAACGGGGCATGGTATTTTTTGTTCGTTGATCATTTTGTTTGTTTTATAATATTAATTTTTATCCAGTGGCATTTCTAAAGGTTCAATAGCTTTTGTATACACATCAATGATCGTTAGAAGCCCTTTTGTAAGAGGTAAAGTACCAGCAGTTACGCCTATAGAATACGCTGCATTTAGATCATTGCTTTCATATGTGTTAATGTTAGTATCTGTATTCTTAAGCATATTATTTTTAGGAGCTATTTTACCTAACATTTCTACAGAAGGATTTTTTTTTGTCCAGTTAATATCTGAAGTATTCCCTTCTGAAAAGTCATCATGATTCCAATCTTCATCGACACTATATTGAGAAGTGACATCAATATTAAAATCAATATTAACTGTTTCTACACCTAATGGACTGAATGGGAATATTGTAACTAATGGAAGACTAAAGTATGTAGTTATCTGTTGAATTTCTGGTTCTGAATTAATAGCATCTACGGTCTCTAATACTCCTCTTGTAACCGACATCTTCAGCATTTTTGGTTTATAATGTTTTCCATTATAATGAAAACAATTATCCAGGAGTGATCTTATTTGCTCCTCTGCCATTTTAGATTGTGCTTTGGCAACAGCAACCAATGGTTGAGATATAAGTTCATTTATCAATGAACCTGTAAAATCATATTGGTTTTCTTTTTTAGGTTTTTTCGCCATTTTGTTGTGTTTAGAGAAGTGAAATCGATAAAATAAGAATAGACATCTTATTTTATCGATTACTACTTAATTATTAAGGTTTTTCTTGAGGCATTTCATAGGGTTCTATTGCCTTGGTAAATGCTTCAATAATGGTATTAACTCCTTTAGGGAGAGGTAGCTGGCCAGCATGAACTTTCACTGTGTATTTAGCAGAGTTACTTTTTTCATAATGAGAGCTAAAACTTGAGCTGTCACTACTGTCATAACTAGCACTTCCTTTGATTGTGGCCGAAACAGGACCCCAACCTGCTTTAACTTCCCAACTAGCTTCTGCAGCTATTTTTGTTTCCTGAGTTTCACTGGTCTCTTCTCCATAGCTTGATTTCACTTCCATTTCGAAGTTAATGTCTACATTATCCACTGCTAATGAGTTTAAAGGTATTACAGTAAGAATTGGTAAATCAAACTTTGTTGTGATAGGCTTAATGTCTGGTGCAGCATTTGGTTCTTCACTTGGAATGATAACCCCTCTGGTAAGCGACATATTAATCATTATTGGACTATACCCTTTTGTGGTATCGTCAAATGAAAAACAGGTGTCGAGCATAAATCGAGTTTGAGTTAATGCCATTGCAGAATTAGCTTTTGCTGCGGCATTTAATGGACCACCAATAAGGTCATCCATAGGCAAGCCCGTAAATTGCTGTGCCATTGATACTAGTTGTTTTTCTTGTGCCATGATTTTAAAAGTTTAAATTAGAATATATTAATGTTAACTCAAATGTAGAAAATAGCTATGGTGTAATGCGTAGGTGTTTATACGTGATTTTCGCGGATATTTGGTTGAAAATCAAAGTGCTCGATTATAAGGAGGAGTTAGATTTTGGATGTAGATAACCTATTTATCTTTTCTATGTAGTTAGAGAGAAAATAATCTTGTTACAAAAAGAGATGAAGGATTTATGAGCAGATGTTACGTGGTAAGGTCAAAATTTTAAGACTAGTCATCTTTTCTAAAATATTCAGAAGGTAGTTTTCCAAATCTTTTTTTAAATGCCTGAGTAAAGTGAGGAAGGTTACTCATACCCAACTCATGGGCAATTTCACTTATACTGGCTCTTTCATTGTATTCAATCTTACGCTTTGCCGATTGTAGACGAATTTCTCTGATATAAGCAGCTGGGGTTTGCCCTGTTGCAGATTTAATTTTTCTGATTAGACTACGTTCACTGATTGAGAAATGATAAGCAAGATCGATGTTACTTAGTTTGGTGTTAGATATATTGGTAATAATGTAAGTATCTAATTCTTTTTTGAATTGTGCCATCTCTGATAATGAAAACTTATCAATAGTAGATAGCATACTTTTCTTTTGATTTAAAGAATTTTTGAGAGAAATATCGATACGTAGTTTTAGTTCTGTCATATCAAATGGTTTGATAATATAATCATCCACTCCCATATGTAATACCTCAATTTTATCATTTTGTAGTGTGCGTGCGGTTAAGAAAATTAAAGGAATCATTAAAAAATCTTCATCTGATTTTAGTTTCTTAATAAATTCTACTCCATCCATAACGGGCATCATATAATCGGTAATGATAAGGTCTGGTTTTTGGATAGATTTTAAGAGACTTAATGCCTCGTGTCCGTTAGCCGCCTGATACAGGTTATATTCGGTTAAGTGACGTTCTAGGTATTGCCTCATATCGAGGTTATCTTCTACAAGTAAGATTGATGATTTGTTAACATCAATAGATTCTGTATGATTAACTGCATATGGAATGATATGCTTATCCAATTGATTTGAATCTGATATTACAGGAAAATTCAACTCAAACGAAGATCCTTTTCCTATAGTACTTTGTACTGTTACAGAACCCTCATGTAGTTCAATGAATTCTTTGACAATAGCTAAACCAATTCCGGTACCGCTTACAGACTCCTTGCCATCCACCTGATAATATCTTTTAAAAATAGCTTCTATGTCAGAAGGAGCTATACCAATTCCTGAGTCAATCACAGTAATCGATACCGATTCTTTGTGCTCTTTTACCGTTATATGAATTTCTCCCGTTGATTTGCTATATTTGATCGCATTTGATACTAAGTTGATCATCATTTTTTCAAACATATCTCTATCAGTATCTATAAATATTTGTGCAGATGAATGCGTGATATAGATCGTTTGCTTATTTTCGGCAGCATACTTTTTAAAAGATTCAATAATACCTTTTAAAATAGGAATAACATCTTGTTTTTTCTTAATAATGCTTAATTGTCCATGATCCAGTTTAGATAAATCTAATATCTCATTAACGAGTTGCAACAGGTATTTTCCATTTTTCATAGACATTTTTAATTCCTGTTCTGTTTCCTTATTTAGTTTTCCTTTGTTTAATACACTTTCTAATGGACCCAAAAGTAGGGTAAGTGGTGTTCTTAATTCGTGAGAAACATTATTGAAAAAAGTGGTTTTAAGTTCCTCAATTTTTTTGAGTTGTTTTTTTTCTTCCTGAAGCTGACTGACTTCTATTTCTTTGATGGCAATTAAGGATTTATCTTGAAAAAAGCCCCAAACCAGGTCAATCATAAAAATAACATCTCTAAAAAGTAGAGTTAGAAACAAGCTGTTAAGTGTCCAAAAATTGTGCGGTATAATTTTCTTCCATGCCATAATTATTAAAATTCCGTTTAAGACAATTGGACTAATAGCTATTAAAAAGACATTAGCTCTATGAGGGTTTTGTTTTCGAAATTTGATAAGACAAACCGAAGCTCCAATGATAGTCATCAGGAAATAAAAATTATTTAAATCACTAAGAAATGGATAATCTGAATACAGATATACAGGAATACCCAAAAGAATATATGGCCACGCCATTATTCTGTACCAAAATTTAGAATACTTCTGTATCTCGAGGTAATGCGCAATAAAAGCAGAAAAACTATAGAGCATTAATATCACAAGACAAAATTCAATTTTAGCAAGGAATGGACCACTTAACCCCCAAATTGAATCAAAAACTTTATTGCGGATAATAACTTCTGATAAACTTACAATAACCATAAAAGCATAGTAAATATTATCCTTTGTTGGTTTTATATAGATAAGGAATAAAAAAATCAGGAAAATAAGTATTTCCATTCCTGTAAATAGGACAAAAAAAGTATGAGTCCTAATGAAATATTCATCAAAATCCTTTTGGGAAATATATTCTAAGTCAGTTAGAGAGCGTTTAAGCAATGCTTCAGTTCGAATACATGTCAATTTGATATATAATGTTTCTGTATCATTAAAATTAAGAGGTAATGCATTTTTATTAATTCCTCTAACAATGGATCGCTCTTGGTATTCCACTAGTTTTCCCGTAATAGCAATAACAGAATCAGAATGAGGACTATTATAGGATTCTACATGGTCAAACAAATTTGAAAGTAAAAGCACACCGCTTTTTATTGAATCATTTGTGGATTCTTTATGTCTTATTTTTAACCAATATACTGGGATTGTGCTATCCATAGTATCAAACCCTTGTAAAGACTCCCATTCTAAATCTTCTAAAGTATCTTTAGATGAAATATCCCCTTCATGAACACTAATAGATAACATTTCTATAGACGCCTGCCCTTTAGCAATGCTTGTGGTTATTAAAAACAATAAAATGATTATGATTCTTATCATCAATAGATACTTGTTATGGTTTTACAAGGTATAATGAATCGAACAGATTACATAGAGATACTTTAAAATTGGCAACTTTTCAACAGAGATTGTCTGGAATTTGATATGGTAAACCTCATATTTTTCGAAGAGAAGTTTCTTAAATTTCTTACCTACAATTCGCTTTACTCATAATTAATAGGCATTCACTAAAAGAATTGATCTATTCACTCATTTATTTTTTTACAGGTCTATTAATTACACAAATTTGATTCGTAATTATAGGGATACTATTGGGAGTTATTATTGGATATTAGAATACAAGGGGGGTAAGTTAAGGTATTGATCAATCAGGTTTTATTTTGATGAATTAATTAGGAGAAGATAGATACATAACAAAAACCATATGATCTAAAGGGGGAAACCTTAGAATTGGCAGATTTTCAACAAAGATTGCCCGGAATTCAACATGCACACACCTATATCTTTGGTACTTCACATAACATCTGGTTCAAAAAACATATTCATCAAAATTAATGGAGAGCAACTCACATCAAAATAATTATTAATGAAAACTAATACTCGATTCTATACAGAAAAAAGAAACATAATATCAATGCTATTTTTTTTGATATTGATTTCATCTAGTGTATCTGCACAGATAATAAGCACTTGGGGAACTCTATCTGGTACTTTACCAGAAAACGATTTTCAAACCAGTAGTTTATCTGCCAATGCAGATGGCACTTCATTGATTACAGTAGATATTACCCAATCAGGTTCAGCAACTGTGAGTGAAGAGATTAATGCTGTTCCCCCAGGTTTAATTTTAGGGAATAGTTTTAATAATAGCAGAGCTACCATTGGGGTCTCGGGTAATACATATACGTATACATTTAGTGAACCCGTTCAGGTTATTTTAAGTTCGCAAGAGCATAGTGAATTCATAAGAACAGAAAATATTAAAATATCAAGTCCAGATACGGGGGTATTATTTTCAGGGAGTATTACAGGAGGACAGATTGGTCATTTTGTAAGTAATAATAATACTTCGCAGATTCATATTGGTTCTAATAGTACTATCACTACAGCAGGAACCTATTGGATGGTAGAAAGCAATATTGCACTGACTACTTTATCGGTTGAATATTATGTTGCAGATCCCGTAGAGGTTGTTTCTGGAGAACCATTTACGCTAGATTTAGCACCAAATCCCTGGGTTAGATTAGATAGTAATAATTCTACAGGAGCTGGAGGGATTGATTTTAATGGGACTATTTGTACTAGCGGAGCGAAACCTTTTGAGGGTTCTGATATTATTGTAAATGCACCTCATGGGATTGAGCGAATAGAAGTTAATCTTACAAATATGCAGGATACTGGTTTTGAAGAATTATCAATACCTGCAAATTTTCAAGACATCCAAATCACGGGAAATGGAACCAGTACTTTAATCGCAACAAATATAAATAGTGCAACGACTAGTGATTTTCAAGATATAATTAGTGAATTATATTATATTAATAAGGCCACAAACCCAAATACAACCATAGCTAGAGCTATTGAAATCATTGTATTTGACACTTATGGAAATTCATCTATTGCTGCAACAGGGAATTTAAGTTTAGTGAATGCTTCAAATTCAGGAAAAGTATCAGGTCCTATCGTGGTTTTGAGCACCGATACTTCAACCGATTTAATAAATGGATTGGATGGTTCTCAAGATGCTGGTGGTACATGGATTGATGTTGATGGAACTGCTGCTCTTACAGGTAGTGTAGTTGATATTACTACGTTAACAACAGGCACTTATGAGTTTAGATATGAAGTAACTGGGACAACTCCTTGTAACGGGTCATCCGTTAAGGTCGTGCTTATTATTGTAGATGCTAAAGAATTAGAAATAACATCACCTTCTTCTTGCGGTTTTATAATGACCGAATACACAGATGCTACATTTTCTTCGGGCTCTGATGATCCAATCTATATTTTTGATACCCCTGGAAATAATGGAGAATTAAGTTGTCCAACGGTAGTAGGAGCAAAATATCACTGGTACCTTTTTGATGAAGCTACGAATTCATATGTACCCTTTGCGATAAACTCTACACCAATACAAACAAACTTGGCTGATGGGGGATATCTCATTATAAGAGATGATGCAGGAACTATAACAGAGGGTAGAGCCTGGATATGGAATTCTAATCTCACCGCAGATGCTGGAACCTCACAAACTATTTGTAATGGAGATGCAGTAAGTCTAATAGGATCAGGAACAGGATTAAATTTATCATATACGTATTATGATCCTGTAAACACTCCTACTATAGTTACATCATCAACTATTTTTTCTGTTACTTTTGATATTGCGCATACCTATATTTCTGATCTAGGATATGCTTTAATATCTCCAGATGGTATGGTAACTGTTCGATTGGGTGTAAGTGAACGAGGAAGTCCATGCTATGGGTCTTCCAATGCACAAAATTTAACATTTACTAATGATACAACAATTATTCCTACACTGCCGTTTTTTGATATTTGTAAGTTTTCTAGAGATAATGGATGTTCCTTGACAGGTCCAGCATTGACAGGAACCTATAATGCATATTATACTAACCCTTCTAATAACAATGTGAATTGTGCAACATTTTCTGGAGGTTTTGGTCCTACACCAATAACCATGTCTTCAGTAGAAGGGTATGACATTAGCCGGGGAGGTTGGAAAGTACAAATATACGATTGTCAGGATTTGGATGATGGAGAAATAAGCTCTGTAACTATGGTTTTTAATAATGGAGCTGGAACTATAGTAACTTATGATAGTGGAGCTGTTAATGTACCAATCAAAGATGATTCTTGTTTTTCTAATACGGCTACAATTTATGAGCTACCTTTTACTCCACCACCATCCGTAGCGATAGAAAATACTATTACTATCAACTTACAAAATAACATTGGTATAGGTAATACGGGAGGATATGAATGGTCATATAGCACAACGGGATCAACGGGACCCTGGAGTGGTCCTTTTGAAAATGGAACGATAACACCAAGTGTATCACCCACTAGTACAACCTGGTATAGAATACAGATGGATAATGGGTTAGGATGTAGTGCAGAAGATGTTGTACAAATTACAGTGATTGACAAGCCAAATTCAGGAACTGAAACTGATCTATATGCTTGTACTGGAGGTACCGTTATCAATCTTAATGATTTACTTTCTGGTGAGGAAACAGGATCTTGGAGTGTTTCTGCATTATCACTAAACAACCCAGGAAGTGATTTTAATTCTGGTATGGGAACGTATGATCCAGCAACAGAGGGTGTTTACACATTTGATTATACAGTGAATCCAATAGCTCCTTGTGTAGTCAATTCGACAACATCGGTGACCGTTTCCGTGCAAACCGAAAGAAGCGCAGGGAATAATAATACGATTAATACTAACAATCCGGATATAGTGATTGATCTATTTTCTAGCCTGTTGGGGGCGCCAGATACTGGCGGGATATGGAGTTTGGATACTACAGGAAGTATTCCCGGTACTAATTTTGATTCAAGCGCCGGAACTTTAGATACTTCAGGTTTAGTTGCCGGGGCTTATAGTTTTGATTATATGATAACCAGTTGTACTACAGATATATCCACTGTAACCGTACTCATAAATTTTCCAAGTGTTGATATTATTACACCTATAGAAGGGGATGATATTGTTAATGATATCGAGGATAAGGATGTAACCATTACCGGAACAACTATAAGTGTAGAAGAAGGACAAATGGTAACGGTTACTTTTTCTGACGGTACAAATTCTGTGACTACAACAGCTATTGTAGAGTCTGATGGTAGCTGGATAGCAACAGATGTCGATATAAGTGGGTTTGTAGAAGGAAGTATTATCATAGATGTTGAGGTAACCGATATAGCCGGTAACCAGGCAAATGATCAGGAAACTATTGTTTTAGATAATATAGTTCCGACCATTTCAAAAACTTCGATTGCGCAGGCTATGACTCCAAATAATGATGGTATAAATGATACCTGGGTTATTAAGGATATAGAAGAATTTCCAAATTCGGTTGTAAAAGTATATAACCGTTGGGGTAAAGAAGTATTTGCTAAACAAGGATATCAAAATGACTGGAACGGAGTATACAAGTCTAAAAGTGATCAACTACCTCAAGGCTCTTATTATTTTATCGTTGACCTAAAGAATGGGGTTAAACCTTTGGATGGATGGTTATATATAAATTATTAATTCAAAAAAAGTAAGCACACAATCAATCTATCAAAAACATGAAACTACAGATATATATAGTAATCATTTTACTCTTCTTAACAATAACGGGAGTATATGCACAACAGGAACCATATTATACACTTTATAGATATAATAAAAATGTGCTAAACCCTGCTAATGCAGGATCAGAAGGTCATATACAATTTACTACAAATATTCGTAGTCAGTGGTCAAGCGTTCAAGGTGCTCCAGAGTCACAGAGCCTTTCTTTTGATACTAACATAGGTAAAAACATGGGACTTGGACTTTCAGTAGTAAATGATCAAACTTTTATAGAAAAGCAAACAGGGATCTATATTGATTTTTCATATAAATTACCGTTAAATGAGCGAATAAATCTTTTTCTAGGGTTAAAAGCAGGGGGGAATTCTTATGATGTAAATACAAATGGACTACTCACATTTGGAGCTACAGAGGACCCTTTATTATCGAATGTCAATGAGTTTAACCCCAATATTGGGATTGGTGGATATCTAAAACATGAAGATTGGTTTTTATCTATTTCTGTTCCAAGATTGTTAAATAATGATAGGATTGATGATGAGTCTGGAATAGTTACAACAGCTACAGAGCGTTCCCATTTTTATGGGATGGCCGGTTATAATCTTAAATTAAGTAACAATATAGAATTTCGACCTTCAGTATTATTAAGATATGTCGATACAGCCCCTTTTTCGGTTGATTTTACTGGAGGTTTTTTGTTCTATAATAAATTCGAACTAGGAACGGCTTACAGAACTGATAATGCGTTTAGTGGTTTTGCTACCATAAAGATTCAAAAATGGCTGCATTTTGGTTATGCTTATGAAGGTTCTTTAGAAAATGAAATAGCAAATGTTTCCAGAGGAACCCACGAGATTTTAATTCGATTTGCTATTGGAAATAAAGAATAATCTTTAGTTGTTAGGTTAATGCTTCTTAATTATTTCGGTTTTTATGCCTTATAAAACTCTTATTTAATACTCTTTAAATGTATAATTATTGATCAATAATTAATTCAAAGTAAATCATCTCCTGACTTTGTTTAAACTTTATAAGCCAAATTTGATATGTGTTTTGTCAGATTAAGAATACAAAAGTTTAACAAAAGTTTAGCCTTGCCGATATATCGTGATTTATTCATGTACTTTTATAAATGTATTTACTGTGATATTTACTTTTTTTATTTAAGTATCTGTTTTTGAGTGATTTACTTTTGTTTTTTTTATTGATTTTATACTGATAAACTTAAAAACAATCCTTCTTTAAGCGTTTTTGATGATTATTGTTATTTGATATAATTTTTCTATTTTTAGTGCAATACTAATTATAAAAAGATGAAACAATTATCTTTTTCTTGGTATTAAATGGTTTTTATTGAATTATATAAAATGATCTGTGTTTTGAATGTACACGTTATGTTTCTTGAAAAAGGTTATTTTAATAGTACTTCAATGAATATTGAAAAAAGTTGGTAAAAATAGTGATGATGGAGCTTTGGGGATACTACTATTTTTAATTTTGTAATAAAGATTATATACAGAATTCTTTAGGGTAATCATAAAGAATCTTACTAATAATAAACTAATATTCACTCAATCAAAAAAGGAAGCTTATATGAAACGAAGAGACTTTGTTCAATACGCGGGATTAGGAGCAGGCGCTTTAATGATGCCATCCCTGCTCTTAGGAAATGATATTTCCGCAGAAGCATTACTACATCCGGGAATGGATATAGCAATCAAAAAAAGAATGGCAGATATAGCTCTTAATACTGCAAAATCTTTAGGAGCGACTTATGCCGATGCTCGAATCGGAAGATATTTAAATCAATATGTTTTTACAAGAGAAGATAAAGTACAGAATGTTGTTAATACAGAATCCTTTGGTATAGGAATTCGTGTAATTGCAAATGGTACTTGGGGATTTGCTTCTACCAATGAAGTTTCTGAAAAAGGGATTAAAAAAGCTACAGATCAAGCAGTAGCAATTGCAAAGGCCAATTCAAAAATTCAAAAAGTACCGGTAAAGTTAGCTCCGGTAGCTTCTCATGGAGAGGTTTCGTGGAAAACGCCAATAAAGAAAGATTTCAAAGAAGTTCCTATTTCAGAAAAGGTAGATTTATTATTAAGTGCTAACGCAGCAGCATTAAAAAATGGAGCAAACTTTGTGAATTCTGGTTTATTCATGGTAAATGAACAGAAGTATTTTGCTTCTACAGAAGGATCTTATATCGATCAGGATGTACATCGTATTTGGCCAACATTTACAGTTACTGCTATAGATCGGGCTTCGAACAAATTTAAATCACGTCAGGCAATGAGTGCTCCGATGGGAATGGGGTATGAATATATGGATGGTTTAGATTCAGAAAAACTTGAAGGCCCAGCTGGCCTAAAATTATATAGAGGAAGTTATGATATGGTAGAAGATGCTACCATGGCAGCAAAACAAGCCAAAGAAAGACTTACTGCCAAATCTGTAGACGCTGGTAAATATGACCTTGTTTTAGAACCTAATCATTTAGGATTAACAATACATGAATCTGTAGGACACCCTCTGGAGCTTGATCGAGTTCTTGGATATGAGGCAAATTATGCAGGAACTAGTTTTGCCACATTAGATAAATGGAAAACAAAAAACTTTAAATACGGAAGTGATATTGTAAATCTGGTTGCAGATAAGACACAAGTAGGATCTTTAGGTGCTGTAGGTTATGACGATGAAGGCGTTAAAACCAAACAATGGGATCTTGTACGTAATGGAGTACTCACTAATTATCAAGCAATTCGTGATCAAGTACATATGATTGGTCAAAATGAATCTCACGGGTGTTGTTACTCACAAAGTTGGAATGATGTGCAGTTTCAAAGAATGCCAAATGTATCTCTGGAAGCAGGTAAAGAGAAATACTCTGTTGCAGAAATGATTAAGGATGTAGAAAAAGGAATTTATATTGCCGGTAGAGGTTCATATTCTATTGACCAACAACGATATAACTTCCAGTTTGGAGGTACCGTGTTTTATGAGATTAAAAATGGAGAAATAGTAGGTATGTTAGATGATGTTGCATACCAATCAAATACTCAAGAATTCTGGAACTCATGTGCTAAAATATGTGATCAGAGTGATTATCGTATGTTCGGTTCATTTTTCGATGGTAAAGGCCAGCCCTCTCAGATAAGTGCAGTGTCTCACGGTAGTGCTACTACCAGGTTTAATAACGTAAATGTAATCAATACAGGTAGAGCGATTTAAACTATTGATTTACTACAAATACTAACAATATCATGGCAATATATACAAAAGAAGAAGCAAGAAAAATCATGGAGAAAGCTTTAAGCTTTTCTACCGCAGATGCTTGTGAAATTAATATAAGTGGAAGTGAAAGTGGTAACATTCGTTATGCACGTAATACGGTGTCTACAGCAGGACACAGATCAAATCAAACCTTGGTAGTACAATCAAACTTTGGTAAAAAATCTGGTACAGCAACGATTGATGAATTTGATGATGAATCTTTAAAGAAAGTTGTGAAAAGAGCAGAAGAATTAGCAAAACTTTCACCAGAAAACCCAGAGTTTATGGCTCCATTAGGTCCTCAGACCTATGATAAGTCAATCACGTTTAGTGAAGCTACAGCCAAGATTACTCCAGAGTATCGGGCTACTGTTGCAAGCAGCAGTATTGAACCTGCAGCTGCAAAAGATATTACAGCAGCTGGATTTTTTAATGACTCATCCAGTTTTAGTGCAATGTTAAATTCTAGTGGACTTTTTGCTTATAATCAAGAGACCAATTCTGATTTTACAGTAACTATGAGAACTAATGATGGTACTGGATCAGGTTGGGTGTCTAGAGATTATAATGATATAAGTAAGTTTGATGCTGTCGAAGCTTCTAATGTGGCAATAAACAAAGCATTGATGTCAAAAGAAGCTAAAGCTATTGAGCCCGGTAAATATACCGTAATACTGGAGCCAGCAGCATCGATAGGATTGTTGGGTAATATGGCAAGAGCGTTTAATGCCCGTACAGCAGATGAAGGAAGAAGCTTTATGTCTAAAGAAGGTGGAGGAACTAAATTAGGAGAAAAAATAGTAGATGAACGCATAAATATATGGTCTGATCCTTTACATCCTGAAGTGCCAACCAGTACATGGAACGGCGCAGGACAACCATTGAAAAAAACAAGCTGGGTAGAGAATGGAGTGGTAAAAAACCTAGCTTATAGCCGATATTGGGCAAAAGAGAAGGGAGTTGATCCTGTTCCTTTTCCTAATGGTTTTATTATGCAAGGAGGTGATGCATCTCTAGAAGATCTTATAAAAAGTACTAAAAAAGGAATTTTGGTAACTCGATTATGGTATATTAGAACCGTAGACCCTCAAACACTATTATATACAGGTCTTACCCGTGACGGAACGTTTTACATAGAGAATGGGAAAATAAAACATCCTGTGAAAAATTTTAGATTTAATGAAAGCCCGATCATTATGCTAAATAATCTAGAAACACTTGGTAAACAAGTTAGGATGAATGGTAATTTAGTCCCTTATATGAAAGTAAGAGATTTTACATTTACCAGTTTATCAGATGCAGTTTAATTCTATAGCATAACTATATACTGGTCATTTTGATGAGTTCATTATGACCAGTTTTTTCTTTTAGATTACTTCATCAGGAATGTATAGTAGAAACAATAGGAGTAATAGTAAAGTTTAAAACAACAAACTGCATTGGGTAACAAATTTTTCTTCACACGATTACAGTATGAGTCTGGGGATTGGGATGTTGATCAAAGGATGCCTTCCAATCTTTTAAACTCTCTTGTTGAGTATACAACTTTAGAGGTAGATACTCAGGAAAAAATAATAGCATTAAGTAGCGAGGAGATATTCAAAAGCCCATTTTGTTATATATCAGGTCATAAGTTGGTTCAATTTACTAAAAAAGAGCGGGAGAATTTTGAGAAGTATGTCAATAATGGAGGGTTTGTATTTGCTGATGATTGTAATCATGATATAGATGGTTTGTTTTCAAAATCATTTGAACGCCAAATGGAAGATATTTTTGGACCTGGACAATTAAAGAAAATTCCCAATAATCATGAGATATACAATGTGTTTTTCAAATTTGAAGATGGCCCACCTACTACTTCTCAAGAGCTTAATGGATGGGGGGATGATATAGTACACGATTATTTAAAAGCAATTATAATCAATGGTAGAATAGGAGTTTTATTTAGTAATAAAGATTATGGTTGCGAGTGGGATTATGATTTTAGAAATAAAAGGTGGTATAAGATAGATAATACTCGTTTTGGAGTGAATATAGTATTATATGCACTTACATCATAAAAAATATATTGATGGATAAAAATTTAGCAAGTATTGAGCAAGAGGTAAATATATTAACCGGAAAGCTTAGTGATTTAAGAAAAGAAATAGGTAAAATAATTACAGGTCAGGAAGAAACCATAGAACAATTATTGATTACTTTTTTAGCCGGTGGGCATGCCTTGTTAGAAGGTGTTCCTGGATTAGCAAAAACGTTGATGATAAGAACATTGGCAGAGGCAATTGATTTAAAATTTAAGAGGATACAATTTACTCCAGATCTTATGCCTTCAGATATTATTGGTACCGAAATATTGGAAGAAGATTATAGTACTGGAAAGAAGTTTTTTAAATTTAATAAGGGACCAATTTTTGCTAATATTATACTTGCAGATGAGATTAACCGTACACCACCTAAGACACAGGCAGCTTTATTAGAAGCGATGCAAGAGTTTGAAGTAACCTATTCTGGGAAAACATATGAGTTGGATAAACCATTTTTTATTCTAGCTACTCAAAACCCTATTGAACAATCGGGGACATTTATGCTTCCAGAAGCTCAACAGGATAGGTTCTTGCTATATATAAAAATTGGATATCCCAATGAATTAGAGGAAACTACGATTTTAAAAAATACTACAGGTGTTAAAAAGGAAACACTCAATAAAGTAATTACCGGTGAAGATATCATAAGATTACAATATCTTGTTCGAGAAGTTCCTATTAGTGATGAATTGATCACTTATGTAAGCAGATTAATTCGTGCAACAAGACCAGAAACTACAAAGAATGCATACGTAAAGGATTGGGTAAGTTGGGGAGCAGGGCCAAGAGCTGGTCAGGCAATGATATTAACAGCCAAAGCTCGTGCATTGATTAAAGGACGTTTATCTGTTACTCTAGAAGATATAAAACATGTGGCTATTCCCGTATTACGTCATAGGACTATTGTAAATTTTAGAGCAGAATCAGAAAATATAACAGCTGACGATGTTACTCGTCAACTACTAAAGGAGATTACTGTACCCAAAAATTAAATAAGTGAAACAGGATTATCATCAATTATTAAAACCTGAACTCATAAAAAGCGTCTCTGGATTAGCATTGATTTCGCGTGTAATAGTAGATGGTTATTTATCGGGACTTAATCATAGTATTAGTGTTGGTCCGGGAATGGAGTTTAGTCAATTCAGGAGTTATGAACCGGGTGATGATTTACGATTGCTGGACTGGAAAATGTTAGCACGATCAGGAAGGTACTACATAAAACAATCTGAAGTAGAAACCAATATTGCAGTAAAATTTATTTTAGATGCAAGTATGTCGATGCTCCATCAGGAGGAAGGATTATCTAAGATGGATTACGTAAGAATCTTAATAGCTTCTTTAGCATATTTATCACATCATCAAGGAGATGCTGTTGGTCTTTTTGCACTTAATGATCATAATTTATATAATTTGTATCCAAAAGTTCAGAAACAACATTATAATCGTTTGTTATTAGAGTTGATTAATATTCAGAATGAAGGAAAATGGCCAGAGTACTCCAAGGAATCAAATAATTTTCATGATCGCGGTCAGAAAGAGTTGATTTTCTTTATTACTGATTTATATGAACATCATAAAGAACTTACTTCTTTTATTAAAAAAATAAAAACCCCAAGAAATGAAGTTGTGGTATTACACCTTATGGGAAAGAATGAATTAGAATTTGATTATAAGGGGACGGTTACTTTTGAAGATCTTGAAACGGGAATGAAACTTAAAATAGATACTAAAACTGCAAAAAAGAAATACTTGTCATCCTTAGAAGAAATGATGAAAAAGACAAAAGACATTTTATTGGCAAATGGAATTAGTTATCATCTTTTTAGATTGGATGAGCATATAGGAGAAGCGCTACAGGTATTTTTGAAGAAACGAAATAGATTAATGTAATATGTTCTTTCTTAACCCTACATATCTATGGGCTTTATTGGGACTCCTAGTTCCCATAGCAATACATCTGTGGAGTAAAAAAGAGGGAAAAACAATCAAAATCGGTAGTATCAAATTACTGGACGAATCAGATTCAAAACAAACCAGTAGTATTCAAATCAATGAGTTGTGGTTATTAGTACTAAGACTAGTGTTGCTTAGTGTGCTTATTGTTATTATCGCCGGACCTCAAATAAAAAAGAAAGTAAGCACAATACCGATTACATATATTTTTGAATCCTCTTTATTGCAATATGAAGAAATATATACTATTCTCGATACAATAGAAGAGGGAGAATCCTTAAGAATGTTACAAACCGATTTTCCAGAACTTCAAAAAGATCAATTAGATAGTGTTGATATCAAAGTACCAAACTATTGGCAATTAGCTAAAGAAATGGAAACTCTTGAAACCGATAGTATTGTGGTTTTTACTAATGGATTTAGATCAGGGATAAAAGGTATACGCCCTAAGGTAAATAAAGATGTTAACTGGGTAATTCTCGATCTGGAAAAACCATTTGACCAACCTATAGAAGCGGTTAAAAAAGAAAGTAAAATACAACTTTTGTCAGTATCAAGTGATCATGATGGTTTATCTTTTAATAAGCAGCTTCTTTCTTCTAATAGCGATAGCATAACATTAAACACATCAAAAGATAGTTTGATTTTTTCGTTAGAAAAGAAAAAAAATAGTATCCCTTTAATCAATGAAAAAACCATTACTATACTATTGTTTTATGAAGATAGTTTATCTAACGAGATGAAGTATTGCAACGCAGCATTTAGAGCAATATCAAAGTATATTAATAGACCTGTAGAATTGCAAATTGAAAAGAAAAAGGATACGATTGATTTTGATACTTTTGATTTGATGGTATGGTTGTCTAAGAATCCAATTCCAAAGACTTCTGCAAAAGTATTGGCATATAGACCAGATGAGTTGGCTCATAATATTATTGAAGAAGGACCTTCTTCCAGAACCTTTTACTTAACCTCTCCCCTTAATACAGAAAATAGTATTAATAAACATCTTTCTGAAGAACTTTTATATTTAATCGATATACATAAAGAGGCAAAAGAAAAAATTGATTTGTATGACAAACGGGTCATGGATATAAAAGAATTATCTCCTTTAGTATCTAATCTCAAAATTGATAAAAAAAATGCTTCAATTTTTGATATCTCACAATGGCTATGGATAGTATTAGTCTTCTTATTAATTATAGAACGTATAATAGCAAAATACAGAAGACAATGAAGATGACAGGAAATATGATATTAAATCGGTTTAGGAGACGTTGGCAATTCATGTTGTGGGTTGAGATTTTACTGTATTCTCTTGGACCAGCTATTTTGGTGTATTTTTTATTCTTCAAATTACTTTGGTCAATACTTGTATCGATAGTGTTAGTTGGATTTATGTTTATTTTTATAAAACCATGGAGGCCCAATTTAAAAAAAGTAAGTGGTTACATAGATCAACATCTGGATACAGCAGAGTATAGTACTGGCCTTTTATTATTACCAGAAGAACAATTATCAGGACTGGCAAAGCTTCAACAATATAAAGTAGCGAAAGAACTTGTGGAGAAATTGGGTACTATTAGTCCACCAAGCAATTTGTTACGAGGAAGTGTCATTATGGGCTTATTTGCAATAGTAGGATTTCTAATGTATCAATTTAAGATAATCAATTATTTACAAGAGGCAAAGGAACCAAAAATACCTGCAAATACAATAGTTTTCACAGCTACAGATTCAATTTCAAAAAGAGGTAAGCAACCTAAATTAGAACACCAGGAATTAATTATAGATTATCCAAGTTATACACAAATACCTTCTTTTAGAACTACAAAAATGGATGTAAAAGCAGTAGAAGGTTCAAAATTAACCTGGCGAATCAAGTTTAATACACATATAAAAGATGTAACTATAGAAAGTATGGGAAGTAGTCAATCCATGAATTATGGTAATGAAATATATACTCAAACTTCTACATTGAATGCTTCGGGGTTTTATAATTTTAGATATACCGATGTACAAAATACATCATATACTTCTGATTTGTATGCTATAGAAATGATAAAGGATAGGGGTCCTGGAGTAGAGATTATTGGACTAAAACAGTTTACTTCCTTCGAGTTTGATGAAAATAAAAAGCTTTCTTTTAAAACCTCTGTTACTGATGATTTTGGAATTGCAGATGTTTATATTATTGCTACAGTAAGCAAAGGCTCTGGGGAATCAGTAAAGTTTAGAGAAGAAAAATTAAGCTTTGATACTAAGGTTATTAGAGGGAGTAAAAATTTGAAGTTATTAAAAAGTATAGATTTAGATAAGATGAAAATGGAGCCGGGAGATGAACTTTATTTTTATATTGAAGCTTTGGATCGCAAGCAACCGATGTCTAATACATCTAGAAGTGAAACCTTTTTTGCAGTTATAAAAGATACACTCTCTGATCAATTTGCAGTTGAAGGTACTATGGGAGTAGATTTAATGCCCGATTATTTTAGAAGTCAACGACAATTGATTATAGATACAGAAAAGTTAATTCGGGAGAAATCAAAATTGACTAAAAAAGAATTTAATTTTAAAAGTAATGAGTTAGGCTTTGACCAAAAAGTACTACGCCTTAAATATGCAGAATTCATGGGGGACGAATCAGAATCAGAACTTGTTAATCAAGAAAATCCTGAGATTTCTAATGAAGACGAACATGGAGATGAAGATCATGATGAAGAAGATCCTTTGGAGCAATATACACACAAACATGATAGCGATAATGAGCACAATCTGGTCGATCATAAAGAAGGAGATAGTGAAGAAAAGAACGATCCTTTACATGAATACTTACATAACCATGAAGATCCCGAAGAATCTACGCTATTTACACAATCTCTAAAAAGTAAACTAAGACAGGCCTTAAATGAGATGTGGGATGCAGAACTATATTTAAGATTATATACTCCAGAGAAATCATTGCCATATCAATATAGAGCATTAAAACTTATACAGGAGATTAAAAACAGTGCTCGTGTCTATGTACATCGAATTGGCTTTGATCCACCGCCTATTAAGGAGGATAAAAGACTTACGGGTAAAATAGAAGAAGTATCTAATTTTAGGAAAAAAGAAGAATTACAAGAACCAGAGATATATCCATCGATACGACAAACAATCTTAAGATTAGAAGAATTGATAGTAGGTAAAGAAAAGATTAATGATGATGATAGAAAACTTTTTGAGAAAGCAGGAAATGAATTGGCTATCAAAGCACTTGAAAATCCAGGAAAATATCTAAGAACATTACAAAAATTAAAAAGAACTACCGAAAATAAAAAAATACCATTGTCCGCATTGGTTGAAATACAAGGAGGTTTATTTGATGCACTTCCAGAACTAAAGTATAATGCAGTAAAAAGAAAAGTACTAACTGGCGAGATTAATGAATTATTATTAAAAGAACTTGAAGTTCATGATTGATAACCTTACTTTTTTGAATGCAGAATTGATGTGGCCATTAAGTATAGGAGCAATCCTGTTATGGTGTGTTTTTATTTGGAAAGAATGGTATTCAAACAAGAAGCCTAGATTTTGGATCAAAGTAATGATATCATTTTTAGCTATTGGTGCTCTTGTTATCTTGGTATTAAAGCCAGTAATAAGTGTGCCCGGGGATGCTACAAAAATGGTGATACTGACAGAAGGTTATGATCAGGTAAGGTTAGACAGTATAAAGAAAGTTCACAAAAGAATTAAAGTATACAAGTATAACATCAATCAGTTAATTTTTAAAGATATAAATATTCCGGATTCTGTTTTTATACTGGGCTATGGTGTAGAACCCTTCGACTTTTGGCAATTCGATAATTGTAAAGTAAAATACCTTAACGATTCGATACCCTCAGGAGTGATTAGATTTACCTATGATCACAAAAATACCGTGGGAAAACAAATGATATTTAATGGGCTTTATCATAAGCCTAAAAAGGAAAATCAACTAGTATTAGAAGGTCCGGGAGGAGTATATTTAGATTCAGTTTCATTAGGGGGTGATGAGCAACAAATATTTGGATTATCTACAAAACTCAATCTACCAGGGAAATTTGTTTTCTCTCTGATAGAAAAGGATACTACAGGTAAAATTCATTCTAAAAATCCAATTCCCCTTCTTGTAGAAGATCCGATTCCCTTAAAAATATTAATAGTGAATGGATTTCCAACTTTTGAAACCAAATACTTAAAAAATTATTTGGCAGAAATGGGGCATCAGGTATTAGTTAGAAGTCAAATTACCAAAGGAAGATACAAATATGAATATTTTAATATGGAAAGACTACCTATAGGTACTTTCTCAGAAAAAAATCTACAGCCTTTTGATTTGGTTATTATCGATGCAAATTCATTTAAGAAATTAGGAAAAACATCCAGAACAGTTTTAAGAAATTCGATCAGAGAAAATGGTTTAGGCCTTTTTATACAGTCTGATCAGGACTTTTTTAGATTTTCGAGAAACTTTGGCTCATTTGATTTTGTTACCCAAAAAAACGTAGAGACAAATCTTAAAGGTCAATCAAAAATAAAAATTTCTAAATCCCCTTTCTTTTTTAAAGATGAATTTTTATTACATCCAATTCATAAAAATACCAACAATCAAGTACTATCTGCATATAAACCAATGGGGAAAGGAAGAATAGGAACTACAGTATTAGAAAACACGTATGAATTAGTATTGAATGGCCGGACTAAAGTTTATCAGGAATTATGGTCAAAATTGATTAGTAGTATAAGTAATAAGGAAATTCCTTCAGCAGAATGGAGGTCAAGAGGAAATATAGCATATATTAATCAACCTTTTAAATTCAAGTTAAGAACATCTATAGCCAAACCTATGGTTAATACGATAAATGGATATAAAATTTCAATGCGTGAAGATATTGATATATCTAACCTATGGAGTGCTACTACATATCCAAAAACCTTAGGATGGGACACTCTGTTGATACAACAAGATACAACAGAAGTCTTTCCATACTTTGTTACTCATACTTCTCATTGGAGATCGCAGACTCATTATGAAAAAATAGTAGAAAATAACAAGTATTCTGCTGTTTCCTCAAAGGAGAGTAAAGAAGAAAATAAAGCTTTTAGATTAGTAAACCCTTTAGGATTCTTTTTGATTTTTTTAATCTGTATTGGATATCTATGGTTAGAACCAAAAATGGTAAATTGACAGAAAATATAAACTAAAAAATTGTTGGAGTATTTTAGTGCCAAATTATAGAAGATGAATCGAAACCTTAAACAATATAGTACACTTTTATGGCAATCTATCTTTTTTTGGGGGATTGCCCTGGGATGTTATGTAATATTTAGATTTTTTGGGATAGATGAAGAAGTAGGGATACAGACGAATCCAGATTTTAGATTTAAAGAAGCTTTATTTGCTTTTGTTATATTAGGAATGTTTCTGGGATTAATATATGCTACAGTAGATTTTATTTTTGATAAATTCTTTTCAAAACAAATAACTTTGGGGTTGAGAATTATTGTTAAGAGCTTTATTGATTTTACTATCACCATTACTATTTTTACCATGATGTTAAAGATTTCATCTAAAATCTTTAACGTTGACTTTAATACAGAACAAGGATGGTGGAGGGATGATAAGTCATTTTGGGCCATTATTATATATCTGGTTCTGGTTTCTTTTGTTTTTTCGTTTATTACAATCGCAGTTGAAAAATTTGGCAAAGGAGTTTTTCTAAAAATGCTCTTAGGAAAATACAAAAATCCGCAGGAGGAGAAACGTATATTTATGTTTTTAGATTTAAAAGACTCTACAACTATAGCAGAAAATTTAGGACATTATGCCTATAGCCAATTTATACAAGACTGTTTTTATGACCTTAATGATGTAGTTCCAAAATATGATGCCGAGATTTATCAATATGTTGGTGATGAAGCGGTATTATGTTGGCCTTATAGAAAAGGAATATCCCAACAAAAATGTATCGGTATATTTTTTAGTTTTAAAAACAATCTAGATGAAAAAAAGGAATATTATCTAAATAAATACGGAGTTTCTCCAGAGTTCAAGGCAGGATTGCATGGTGGACAAATAATGGTTTCTGAGGTAGGGACGGTTAAAAAAGAATTAGCATATCACGGAGATGTAATTAATATTTCTGCCAGAATTCAGTCACAATGCAACACGTACAATGAATTCTTTTTGATTTCTTCTGAATTGCTGAGTGATATACAAATAGAAGAAGAGTTTTCTGTGAAAGAAATCGGAGCTCTTAAATTAAAAGGTAAAAATGAACTAGTAGATATTTGTGCAATACAACAAATGGCTGAAATTTAAAAAAATATATAACAAACCAGTAATATTAATTACTTTGGTAGTCCCTTATAAAATTAATAGTATATGATTAAATCATTACTCATTGAAGATGAAGTGTATATTAGAAAAGGCTTGCTTAATTTGTTAGAATTATTAGATACTGAGATAAATGTATTAGGAGAATGTGAATCTGTAAACGAAGCGGTTATTTTGGCAAATGCCTGTAAACCAGATTTGATTTTTTTAGATATTAATCTTGCAGATGGCACTGCTTTTGATTTTTTGGAACAAACTAAAAATCTAGAATTTAAAATAATATTTATTACTGCTTATGAAGAATATGCACTTCAGGCATTAAAAATAGGGGCAGTAGATTATCTGTTAAAACCTATAGAAATAGATGAACTTAAAGAAGCTATTGAAAAAGTAAGTAATATCAATACTAAAGACATTCTAAAACAAATGGATATTGTTCAGAATCATCTTAAGGGAGAAGGAAAGAAAATTGTTTTACGTACTCAAGAAAGTCTTCAGTTTGTGATTTTAGATCAATTGTTATATTGCAAATCAGATAAAGGATACACTACATTTTATTTAAGCGACGGCAGAAAGTTTCTGGCTTCTGGTTCTATCGTAGAATTCGAAAAACAATTACCTCAAAACGTTTTTATTAGATCACATCAATCATATCTAGTAAATCGTGATTATATTGATAGATATGATAAAAAAGGGTATTTAATTTTGGCAAATGAAACTAAAATTCCTGTATCTACAAGGAAAAGAGAAGAGATTATTTCTAAAATATTCTAACTAATTTATTTGAGAATGTTATTGTCATCATAACTATTCTTTTTAGAATATAAAATTGCTGTAAGAAAATGATATTACTTAACGTAGCTCCTTATTGCTAGTGTTCTGTGTTTTGATTCAAATACTCTTATTACTACTCATTTTACATTTCTTCATAAAGTAACTATTACTTCTAAAATCGAAAAAATATTTACGTGTAGCGAATTTTAAAAAATTTGTAACGAATATAAATTTGCTGTTTTCTAAACATAACCTATGGATTAGTTTAGCATTCGATATGTGCATTATAGATAGTAAATAAAAATAAAGTAATTATAATTTTATTGATAGATAATGAATGTTTTAGAACTTAGAAAACACCTGTTAGAAGAACATCAAAGAGATAAAAAGCTTACTGTATTAGGGTATGTTTTAATTCTTTTTACCATTATTATTATTGCATCTTTAATTTATTTTTTTGCTGCAGAAATTTTTGTGAAAACCTTAGAAGGTTTCATATCTAATTTGACAACTTCATACAGTAATTATTATCAATATATACTTCCACTAGTTTTTATTGGATATCTAATATTTCCCATTCGGAAATTATATATACTTAATAAAAGACCCGCACTTATAGCTGAGTTTATAGCACATTTAGAAGAAGGATGTATGGCAGAAAGAATACATCAAAATACAGTGTATAAAATAGTAATACCACTAATAAAAATAAAATTAAACCTATGTCCGGTAGAATTTGTAAATATTGGTTTAGTAAATAAAGAAGGTATAAAAACCAATACTTTGGGATATAATTTTGCAGTTCCTTATCACGTTATACCGGCATTGAAAGAGATAATAAGCAGTGGTAATAAAGCAAAGGATAGTAAGGATTGGTACGAATTAACTGAAACAAAAACATCAAAAGAACCTTTAAAATCTGTTGAATTATTTAAACCGTTTATGAAGAGTACCTTGATGCCAGATATAGAAAAAATAGAAGAAGAAAGAGTAAAAGGGAAAAAGAACTACATCTTATATTTTGTTATCATTGGTGTATTTATGGCCGGGTGGTATGGTTTTCAATATTTACAGGCAACCCAAACGATAAAAATAAGCACAGAAGTATTTATAGGTGCTTTTATAGGTGTGTTTGCCATATACTATTTGGTTATATATTTCACCAAAATAAGAGGAAAGGGAAAATCAATAGAGGCAGATACTAACTACCAGTTTAAAAGAAAGATCTTTGAACCCATGATTCAGTTTATGAATCCAGACTTTCGATATATTCTACATGGACATATTACCTTAAAAGAATTTTTGGATATAGGCCTGTTTCAAGAGAAGCAGTATGACCTAAAAGGGAATGATCAAATTCTTGGAAATCATCAAGGCGTTCCATTTCAGTTTTGTGACCTAACGGTAGAACGAACTTTGAGTTTTTCTAAAGAAAACAGTTCTCCGGATCAGGTGTTTAAAGGACAGGTCTTTATGGCAGAGTTTAATAAAAGCTTTAATCAATCCGTATTTCTTATTCCTAAAAAATCATGGAAATCCTTAGGAGGAAATGATATAAAAGATCATTTAAACTTTGACCTGGGGGAAAAAGTAATGCTAGAAGATCCAGAGTTTATGAAACTTTACGATGTTTATGCAAAGGATCAAATTGAAGCGCGTTACATTTTAAGTACTTCGTTAATGCTAAGAGTAAAACAATTATCACAGGATAGAGAAGGTCAATACTTTATTTCTTTTAAAGATGATAGAATAACGATAGCAAATAATAACAGAATCAATCAATTTGAAACAAAATTGTTTAAATCCATTACAAAAAATGATGCTATAGAAGGTTTTTATAAAGAGTTGTATGATCAACTTTCTTTTATCGAAGAATTGAAATTAAGTACTAACATATGGAAAGTAGCATAATGATGAATACGAATTTAATAATTCTTGGAGTAGTAATAGCATTGATTGTAATGCTAATCATGATTTTTAATAAGTTGATTAGAGTAAGAAATCAGATAGAAAATGCTATTTCCTCTCTAGATGCTCTTTTTATCAAACGATCGGATTTACTACCCAATCTAATTACTTTGGTGAAACAATATATTGATTACGAGTCTACAACTTTAGAGAAAGTAACGGCTTTAAGGAATGTAAATTCAACCTCTACAGCTACAGAAGATAAGCAGGGAACTGAAGTTGTAAAAGGCCTAATGCTGCAATTAGAAGCCTATCCAGAATTAAAAGCAAGTACACAATTTACACATTTGCAGGCGAGTTGGAATGAGGTCGAAGAACAGATATCTGCCGGGAGAAGATATGTAAGCAGTACTATTACCAATTATAATAATGCCATAGGTAGTTTTCCTGCTAATATAATTGCAACTGTTATAGGAATGAAAAAGAGGGAATGGGAATATGCTTCTGAAACCCAAAAACAGAATGTAGATGCAAAAAACTATTTCTAGTTTATAAATGATGTATATAACAAAACAAAAGAGTAAGAGAAAATAAATTTTAATAAGCAAAATCAAATAAATAATAAATTATGAAACAAATTACATATTGTGCAATAGCTATTTTTGGCTTTTTAGTAGTGGCTTGTAGTAATCCATTAAAGTCGTTGTCTATCAATAACCCAGAAGATTTAACAGAGTTAAAAACACTTTTAACAGAAACTTATGGAGAAGATACAGAATTATATACATTAGACATTACAGCGGTTGACCATCTCACTAGTGATTTTGAAAGTTTTAGTGTAGATTTTAATCAAGATGATATTGATTTTCAACAATATTACTCTAATTCTAGAAAAACCTTAGACGATCCTAAAAAAGCTAGAATTGAAAAGAAAGGAAAATACGGAAAGATAAAGGCTTCAGAATTTAACTTGGATCAAATTTCAGTAAAATTTGAAGAGGCAGTTAAGTTTATAGAAGACGCATCAGACGAGTATGAAGATTTTACTCTTTACAGTTGGAAATTTGAAGTAAATAAAGACCAAAAAGTAACTTCTTATTTTTATGTAGAAGCCACTAAGAAGGGTGAAGCTACAACAAGAGAAGGTAGAAATATAGTGACTAATTATTATGATTTTCGTTTTGAAGTAGATGAGAATGGAGTTTTATCGATAGATCAATAATATGAAGAAAGTAATATATAGTATAACAATATTAGTACTGATATTTCTAGGTTCTTCATGTGCTCCTGGTCAGGGAAAAGATATCCTGATTATGACTCCAGATGGGATTGAAGATTTGAAGGAAGTTATTTTTAGCAATTTTGGAGAAGATAAACAAGTTCATAGTTTAAACCTTTTGACTAAAAACGATAAATCAGGGACTTTTGAAATGGCTCAAATCATGTATCCCGAAAACGAAAAAGTGTTTTCGCAAGTATATATCGTTTTCCTAGGAAAGGTACAAGAACCCACAGAAATTGACTCAGATATAACATCAGGAACTGTTGCATTAAAAGATATAGGTTTTGATCGTATTGAAATAGCCTTTAAAGACAGTCAAAAATTAGTTGAAGAAAAAACTCAGGAGTTTACTAATTATAGGTTGGTAGATTGGGGGTTTTCTGTAGAGTCAGATAATAAAATAGTATCTAGTTTTACTATAGTAGCCACCAAAAAAGAAAAAGGAAATACGATTTACGGAGAAAGAATCATAGGGACCCAGGAATTCGAATTTGAATTCGAACTTGATGGAGATGGAACAGTGAAAAGTACATCAGGGTTAATCTTATAAAACTAAAAAATGGGAATACATAAAGTATATTATACAGAAGAGAAAATAAACATCAAAAGTCTTAATCAACTTTTTGAAAATGAATTTGGAGACAAGTATACGTATAAGTCTTCTAATGCCTCAAATAATGCGATTAGCAAAGTTGTATCTGGGAAGTCAAATGATGCATTTACCGTCATAAAAAATGCCTATCACAGAACCGTAATTTCATTACAAGATATTGATGGTAAAACATATATCAATTTTGGTGAAGATACTTTAGAATGGTGGCTAAACCTTTTAAATAATAATTTTGGATTTATTGGATCACTCATCATAAGACTTATTTATGGAGATGGGGATGGTTTTTATGATGAAATTCAGGCAACTGTAAAGAATAACTTACAAGTAGAAAAACAAGAAATCAAAGTAGGGTTGGGAGCTTTGTTTGGTAATAAATAAAAGCTAAGTTTTGATATTGTGTTGTTTGTAATCCCTTTGTTTTTTAACAAAGGGATTTGTTTTATTCTTCAACATACAATCGATGTGCCCTCTCTAATTTCTGACGAATTCTTTTTCTGAGCAACCTGGGTTGTATTACTTCTATAGTATCACCAAATCCTAAAATCAAACGTTCAAATTCAAAGTTTAAATGAACATTCAACTTTATAACTATACTACCATCGTCTAATTTTTCTATGACTTCCTGAGAATGATGAAATGGCTTTGTAATTACATATGGAGCATTACTACGGTCTATTTTTAGAATTACTTCTTGTAACTGCTCATCATTAAGCACCGTAACACCAATGGTGTTTTTATAATAATTATCTCCATCAAATTTTTCTGTAGTGTATGGTATGTAAGTGTCAAAATCTATACTGATTATTCTGTCAAGCGCCAAAGTAACAATAGGTTGTTTCATTTTTGCGTTGGGTTTACCTACTAGAAACCAACGATTATTAAATTCTTTTAAAATAAAAGGGTGAAATACAAATTCAGAAGCCTTTCTTGCAGTAAAGGATTGATACGTAATTCTTAATACAATTTTTTTTAAAATAGCCTGATATAAAATGTCAAGATGTTCTAACCCCTTTAGTTTTTCATTCTTATCGAGATGTATAATAGCGGATTGATGTGTTTTCTCGGTATAAACCTTGTCTTCTAATCGTTGGATGATACCTCCAAGTTCAGAAAATAATGAAAAATCTTTGAATTGTTTTAACATCTCAACAGTTTCTGAAAGAACATTCATATCATTTTCAGTCAATGGAATATCTGTAATAGAATATTCTTCATCTGAATATCGATAATATTTTTTATCATAAACTTCTATGGGTGCGTTATAACCTAGTTTATCACTACGCATCATCTGAATATCTAACTGTACAGTACGTTTGCTTACATTGACATCCCTACCTTCATATTCGTATAAAGCATCTGAGCATGCTTCTATAAGATCATCAAGTGTCCATTGCCGATTGTTGTTTTGCAGGCATTTATCTAGGGTTTTATAACGTATGAGTGCATTCTTATTCTGTGCCATAATCAAATATTTATGGAAAAATAATGATTATTTTTTTCTACGCAAAATCATTGCGTACTTAGTTGAAACATTTGTATCAGAATTATAATTGACAAAGAAAGTTCCTATATCATCAGATCTTTATGAAAATTACTTTCCGTCAGTTTTAGAAAAGACAAAAAGAGTTCCTATATACTGGTTCGATTCCAGTGCTCGCAAGAGTATGTGGTTTATTATACTCTCCGTCTTTTATAAAATAGGTAAAAGGAGTTCCTATATAACACCGTAAGTCAAATACTCCTCACTTATTTAATTTATTAAAAAAATGAAAACACTTGAATTATTTAATGCCGTAATAGCAAAAGAACCAGCAAAAAAAATATTTAATAAAACTTCAAACAAACCATTTATTAGCGAAGAAGGTTATATAATTGAACCAAAAGCAAGATGGGCAAAAGATAGAATTATTGCCTATTATGAGAAAGAAACATTAAATGGAAATGACTTAAATAAGACATTTCATAAATCTTGGTCTAAAATCAAAGACAGTTCTAGATGCGAACTACTTATAGAACAAATAAGACATTATATTTCAACCTACGGAAGTGACTTTCAAGAAGAAATTTATATCCCTATCGAAATTTTAGATATTCCAGATATTAAGCTATCTTTTAAAGTGATAAAAGCGTATTCGATAGAGGAAATACAAGATAAATGTTTGTCTTTATTGAAATCTGGGATTGCTCTAAAAGAAGAAACAATAGATACACTTATATCAATATTGGTAGATGAACTTGGTTATACGTTTACAGGCAAAGAAAATTTAAAAAATAAAGAGGCAATCATTAAAATAGCAGAAAGTTATAATATTTACCCTGAGAATGTAGTAGAATTTTTTAGATACATTATCTATAGATCCACCAATACTACTCTATTAATAAAGAATAATGAGCTTATAGAGCTAATTAAAGACAGCTCGTATAACCCAGCGCAAGCATTTAATATTTTTGGATTAGAAAAACTTGCAGAAATATTTAACCGATTTAAACCCTTGTTTTTAGCGTATAAGAGCAAAGCACCTAAAACTATAAATAAAATAAGTAAATTATCTAAAAAGTATCATAAACCATTAGTGTCAAACCCTTTAAATGACGTAACAAATGTGTTGCTTACAAATAAAGATATGCATTGGTTGGATAATGCGACACCTTTTGCATTATTTAAATCATTATCTGCTTGTTACAATAGAAAAAATGGGCAAGATGCATTCTTATATAGAATAAGAAATGGTAAATCTTGGGTAAAACCTAGTGAAGTAAATGATGTAAATAAAGAAAATTATAAGTTTATACTAAAGTATCTACAGAAACGATTTGATTTGTCTGGTAAAAAGATATTCCTTCCAGAGAATATAAAGTATGCATTGCCAACTTCAGAAAAAATGTATGTAGGTAACATTCCAACAGGTACTCGTTTTTATGGTAAAAAATTAGCCGTTGGTGTATATTGGGAAAATGCCTGGGGAGCTCATGATTTAGATTTATCAGGTTTAAATATTGGAGGTAAAATAGGTTGGAATGGCTTATTTAATCAACAAGCTGGCGATTTAATGTATTCTGGTGATATTACCTCAGCACCTAATGGAGCTGTTGAGTATTTGTATGCAAATCAAGGTTTAAATGTACCTACATTAGTTCAGAATAATGTGTATTCTGGTAGTGCAGATTGTGGTTATAAAATAATAATAGGTCAGGGAGACAAAATTTCTAATGATTATATGATGAATCCAAATAACCTTTTTGTAGATATAAAATGTAATTCTGTACAAAAACAAACAGTGATAGGTATGTTGATTCCTAAAAAGGATAGACAATGCTTTGTATTGCTAAATTTTGGTGCAGGACAAACTAGAGTGTCTGGTAATTCTGAGATATCAAATATAGCTACTAAAGCATTATATCAGCAATGGAATAAACCATTATCTTTTGATAAGATTATTAAATTATTAGGAGCAGAAATTACTTTAGATAAGACAAAAGTTGACTATGATTTTTCTTTGGAGACATTAGAAAAAGATAGTTTTTTGAAACTTTTTAGGTAAATAAATATTACTACGCAAAATTATTGCGTACTTAAGTGAAACATTTGTATCAGAATTTTAAACAAGCTATTAAACATTGGTTTAGTAATGCTCCGTCGAACGAGGAGTCGGCGGAGCACACAAATAAAAGAATTATGGAAAACAAAGTAAATATAACAGGAAAAACATTAATCGAATTAGGGTTTAGATCAGGAAAGTGGTTTCCAGAAGCCATCGATTATATCAATACAAATCAATTAGATAGAGAAGCAATGCATAGCTATTTGGAGCAGTTTAAATCTCCGCCAATTGTAGATTTACTTGCTCAACCAGCTCCATTTACTGTCAATATAAAAGCAGAAAACGAGTTAGAAGAAACCAATGTAAACTCGGTTGTAGCATCGATGCATACATTAATGAAAACTCCAACCATGGTTAATGGAGCATTAATGCCAGATGCTTGTCCTACAGGACCTAATGGAACCATTCCGGTTGGGGGAGTAGCGGTTGCAAAAAACGCTATTCATCCTGGGATGCATAGTGCAGATATTTGTTGCTCTGTGATGTTAACAGATTTTGGTACAACTGATCCTAAAAAGGTATTAGATGCAGCCCACCAAAACACTCATTTTGGACCTGGAGGAAGAGATCGAAACGCTCAGTATAGATTTCCGGATGAATTATTAAAAGATTTTGAAGGAAACTATATGCTAAATAATGAAAAGATGATTCAGGCCGCAAGGTCTCATTTAGGTACACAAGGAGATGGAAATCATTTCTTGTTTATTGGAAAATCAAGAAAGACAGGAAATACAATGATGATTACACATCATGGATCCAGAGGTCCTGGAGCTAATTTGTATACACAAGGGATGAAAATAGCAGAACGGTTTAGAAAAGAATTATCTCCAGAAACCTTAAAACAAAATGCCTGGATACCTTTTAATACTGAAGAAGGGCAAATATATTGGGAAGCACTACAAATTATTAGAAAATGGACAAAAACAAACCATGAAGTAATCCATAATGCCACATTAAAAGCTTTACAAGCTAAAGCTCAAGATCGTTATTGGAATGAACATAACTTTGTATTTAGAGATGAAGAATTGTTTTATCATGCCAAAGGAGCTACTCCTCTGGATGCTAAGTTTATGCCTGATATTACGGGACCAAGATTAATTCCTTTAAATATGTCAGAGCCTGTGTTGATTGTGAATGGTGAAACTACCAAGACAAATCTTGGTTTTGCACCACATGGAGCAGGACGTAATGTGAGTAGAACTCAACATAGAAGAAGTAAAGAAGGTAGAACTAATGAAGAAGTGTTTCAGGAAGAAACACAAGGTTTGGATATTCGTTTCTTTTCTAATGAGATTGATGTTACAGAACTACCAAGTGCTTATAAAAATGCAGAAACTGTAAGAAACCAGATGGATGAATATGGATTGGGTACAGTTATCGATGAAGTATTACCTTATGGGTGTATCATGGCAGGTGACTGGCAAAAAAATGCCCCTTGGAAGAGAAGAAAGAGAAAGAAATAAAATCTTGTACAAAATTATATTTAGATATATATAATTTAAATACCGATTACCAAGTATTATTGAATTTGAATCTTACAGAAAATAGTATTAAGACTGCTAATCAAAATCAATCTGATTTTTCTGAAAAGATAAGTAAAAGGAAAAAATGGTTTCAATTTTGGAAATAAATTTGGAAGTTAGGCTATAAATTATAAATATTTGCATAACAAAATGAAACAAAATAGAATACATACCACACCAAAATCACTGTTTAATCAGTGTGATTATCGATGGATTAATGAATTATCCATTCGAAACAGGGCGCTATGTGACTATTTTAATCATTTTTTGAAATGATATAAATTAGAAAACTACTATAGAATAGCAAGCGTCCAAGAAATTGGACGCTTTTTTTATGAATTTTTTTTAAGAATAATGAATAAAAGTTAATTAGCAAATAAAGATTAGTATTTGGAAGTAAGCATCAGGGAGACAGACGGTTACTGCAACTATCCAAAATCTGTTGAAAAACGGACAGGGATTCTTATATCTAATTTTTATTATAACTATCTGATTATCAAATAAATAAATAAAAAAAATGTTTGCAGATTTAAAATAAAGGTTTAATCTTTGCATCGCAATCAAAACAAGAAATAATAGAATTTGTCATTCTGGTGTAGACCAGAATCTATTATACAGATTTTAGATTTTAGCATTTGCTGGAATGACAAGTAAAAAAACAATATAAAACATATAAAAATGATTCCGAGTAATTCACAACATACGATAAACCGCCTCTTTACCAAACAAAGAGAATATTGTTCTGATGTGAACATAAAAGGTGTCTATTTTATAGAAAGGATGTGTATAAGAATATAACATATACATATACCAAAATATATAAGAAGACGCCCGAACAAGGCGTCTTTTTTTTGGATGAAACTTTTTTTGAAGATTAATTTTTTTGAATCGGAAAAGAAAATAGTTGAATGCATTCCGATGAATATCGGAAACTTATTTCTAAAAGAATCTAATGTTTCTAAACAACTGAATTTTGAAAAAGGAACTAAGGATTAGTTCATTGACATATTGAAAACTAAACACATTGACGTGTAGCTGTCCCAAACTTGATTTGGGACTTAAAAAATGTACGTCAATTTTACGGAAGGACAAGCCAATAGGTGGTGGCCGCAGTCTTGAAAACTGTTAGGAGATAACGACTCGTGTGGGTTCGATTCCCACTCCTTCCGCTATGGAGCGTAGAGTAAATACTGGCTTTGTTACGCTCGCCTGCTAAGCGAGTTCACGTCTAGAACGTGATGAAGGTTAGAAATGCTTCGCATTCACGAATACCAAAATATAAAGTAGCAACCGATGAGTAATCCTTTACTCTCCGCAATAAAGATACTGTAGCTTAATGGTTAGCGCTGATGAGCTTTTATTCATAAAATAGTAGGGCCTGTGCCGGACTTGATCCGGTATTCGAATCCTGCCAGTATCGCAACGACAAGGTGGCTGAATGGTTAAGGCTGCAGACTGCAAATCTGTTTTTTATGAGTTCGAATCTCATCCTTGTCTCAATGATTGGAATAGCATCAAACTTATTTGAATGCTGTGAAAATCCACTTTGTGACTTGATGAGAAAGCGTAGCAATCTCATCCTTGTCTCAAAAACTATGGAAGTATTGAGCAATTGGTTGGCTCTCCAGACTGTAAATCTGGTCTCTTCAGAGCTTGTAGGTTCGAGTCCTACTACTTCCACTATTTAGTACCGTAGCACAATGGCTAGTGCACCCGACTGTCTCTCGGAAGGTCGCGGGTTCGAATCCCGTCGGTACTGCAAAGCAGAACCAGGGGTGAGAAGTTTATCCTGAGCTCAGTCGAAGGGAATCCCGTCGATACTGCAAAGCAGAACCAGGGGTGAGAAGTTTATCCTGAGCCCAGTCGAAGGGAATCCCGTCGGTACTGCAATAATCATCTGGGGGTATAACAATGGTAGTTTACCCGCCTTGGACGCGTGAGGTTGTAGAGCTTGTACTGAACTTGTTTCAGTATTCGAGTCCTGTTCCCCAGACAAATTGCTCCATTAGCATAGTGGTTTAGTGCATTCGACTTTCTACTGGAAGACAAGGGTTCGATTCCCTTATGGAGTACAAAATGAGGTATAACTCAGTTGGTAGAGTACTGTGCTGATATCGCAGAAGTCTTGGGTTCGATTCCCAATGCCTCAACTAATGCAGGGATGGCGAAAATGGTAAACGCACCTGACTTAGAATCAGGATTTTGAGAGTTCGAGTCTCTCTCCCTGTACAGGACGGAGCATAAAATGTCTAGTAGACATTTTTAGCAAACGGGCCAGACGATGCGCTGGCAATTACTCCACTAGCCCAATTGGAAGAGGCATCGGGTTTAAGCCCCGTACAGTCTTGGTTCGAATCCAAGGTGGAGTACGACTATGGGCTCATGGTGTAACGGAAGCACCCAAGGCTACGAACCTTGGAGTATAGGTTCGAATCCTATTGAGCTTACAAATTGACCTGTGATGTAACGGCAGCATCCAAAACTTTGACTCTTGGTGTAAAGGTTCGAATCCTTTCATGTCATCAAAATGATGTCTCTAGCTTATAAGGTAAAGCACTCCACTGTAAAAGGTAAGAACAAGGTTTGAGTCCTGGAGCACATCTAAAAAGGAATATAGTTCAATTGGATAGAACATTGGGTTACGAACCCAAAGATGCGAGTTCGAGTCTTGCTATTCTTACTAATTTTTTAAAGCAATGTATAACCAATTCATTTAATTATTATGGAAACTCACTTTACTATTACCAAAAGAAAAATAAACACTATGAAGCTTTTGATCACTAGAGTGTTATCAAAGTGGGCTTCGAATTACATCAATGCGATGAGTAAAGCTTTATATCCTCAGGAAACCAAGGGGATAAAAAGCAAAAATGACAGACATCGCACTTTTTATAAATGATTTTTGATCTGCGCAAAAAGACTGCGTAGTATAATTTCATCTTTGTGGTGTAATTAAAAACAAACCCTCATGTTTAATGGGGTATAATTGAGGGTTTGAAGTAGCGCCCTGCTGCAATATGGGGAAAGTAGCAGGGCTTTCATAAAAGAAAATAATATGAGTTTAAGAAAATCAAAAAGTATAAGTGGTATAGATGAGTTTTTAGAAAATAACAAAGAATTCTGGCAGCATCTGCAAACGTTTTGTGTTGCTGAGTGTTGTGGTATAGATGCTTTTGATTTTTCGAAAGAAAATATAGAAAGAATAATAAGACAGTATAATTATCAAAACATCTTAAAGGATATAAATGAATCAATAGAATTCATTAATAAAAGTTCATCAAAATTAATAAGTAGTTCAATTTTAAATCATTGTGTTTTAAAAAATAAATTTATTGAGCTTCTTGAAGATATCAAGCGAGTCTTGTTGAGTGTTTCTGTATAACACCATTGTATGAGGTATTGCATTGTTTGTATCATCACTTCATATACAACTTGACTTGAAGGTTTGACTGTTACCAAAAATAGTCTCCATTCTATGTGTTGAGGGTTCGAATCCCTTCGGGGCGACTATTTTTAAAATCCATTAACGCCCCGTAGCTCAATGGTAGAGCAATAGATTGTTTCATGTGGGTTCGAATCCCACTATCCTTACGGATATGGCGAAATTGGTAAACGCACTAGATTTCGGTTCTAGCGAAGCAGACACTTTAATGTCTTTTTCAAATGCACAGGTTCGATTCCTGTCAAGGCCACTTTTTTAGGCTTTGTAGCTCAGTTTGGTTAGAGCACTACACTCATAATGTAGGATATGGACTAAAAATCCATTCTTGATAAGCTGATCATCTTTTAAAAACTGATCACCAGCCTGTCACGCTGAGATCCCGATCTTCATCGGGACAAGATATGACAAGAACCGTGATGGCAGATCAGTTGTTGTAGCACTCTTGCTATATCAACAATCTCTAATGTACTTTGAAATATTGGTATTGTTAATATTCGAAATAGCTACTTTTTTGAATTCAGATTTTAGAACTATATGATCTTTTTTAAGATCATATACTCTTTTTTCTCTTTGCTTAAAACTGGTTATGGAAAATATGATAAACTAATATTTCCGCACAGGAAAGACGATTTGCCTTCACTGTTTTTTTAAGAAAGAATCGCATGAGGGATAGAAGCGGCATCCTTTTTTTAATTACGCACCCTGAGCTGTTATACTGAGCTTATCGAAGTATTGTAAAAGGGTAAGAAGTAAAAAAAGATATAGCAAATAGCCCGACCTCTTATTGCTAAAGCAAAAGAGGGCATGCCTGGAAAATATACATTGAGAAAGAACTATACCCGTGGTTCTTGATTAAAGTAGGCAAGGTCTCCGTTACAGGAATTGCCGTTTATTGAATGTTTAACCTGCCTGTCGGAAAGACAGGTTTAAAAAGTAAAAAAATGAAAAGAGTAAGAATTAATGCGGGCAAAGTAGGTTTAGTTTTCAAAAAAGGAGATTATTATCGTGTACTAACCAAAGGAATTCACTGGTTAGGATTTAATGAAAAGGTAATACAATATGATTTAACCAAACCTTTTGCAGCACCAGTGGCACTGGAACTCTTACTACAAGATGAAGAGTTGGAGGCCATGCTATATCTAATCGAAGTAAAAGATAATGAGATCGTGCTCATGTATGAGAATGGTAATTTCAAAAATACTTTATCTGCTGGGCGTTATGTCTATTGGAAGGGATTGATCGATTATGAATTTGCTAAGGCAGATTTAAGTAAGATCTATATCACCGAAAAGATTGATAAATCATTGTTTAGTCATTATGCATTGACTAAATATATCAGAGCATTTGAAGTAGCTGCTTATGAAAAAGCAGTATTGATTGTAGATGACGTATATACCAAAACTTTAGAAAGTGGTACATACCGTTTCTGGAGAAATGATACCTCTATCAAGATAGCTAAAGCAGATTTACGTCAATTACAACTAGAGATTGCAGGTCAGGAATTGTTAACCAAAGATAAAGCAGCAGTTCGTATCAACTTCTATACTCAATATAAGGTTATCCATATTGAAAAGGCTTTGTTGGATAATAAGGACTATGAAAAACAATTGTATATCGCTATGCAATTGGTGTTACGTGCTTATGTAGGTACATATACCTTGGATGAGCTTTTGGAACGTAAAGAAAGTATTGCACAAGCAGTATTTGAAGATACTAAAACCGAAGCTACAAAACTAGGGGTAAAAATCCTGAACTGTGGTATTCGTGATGTGATTTTGACAGGAGAGATGAAGGATATCATGAATCAGGTATTGGTGGCTCAAAAACGAGCTCAGGCCAATATTATTACACGTCGTGAAGAAACCGCTTCAACCCGTAGTTTGTTGAATACAGCAAAACTTATGGAAGAGAATGAGATGCTTTATAAGCTTAAAGAAATGGAGTATGTAGAGAAAATTGCAGACAAAATTGGTGAAATTAGTGTTTCTGGAGATGGCGGTATGGTAAAACAATTGAAAGATATATTCTCTGTGAATAGGTAGGTGTGAAGAAAATGCGTCAGTCTTTTAATAAGCTGGCGCATTTTTTATTCATCGATACTTCTACTCAGGTTAAAGCCTAAAAAACCGATTTTAAAAAGTAAAAACAGCTCTCTGCCTTTTTATGGGTAACAATTTATATTGGTTATAACACTAATTGGTGAAAAATCATTATGAATATTATTATTAAACATATAGAATTGATAAAACAGATTGATCAATCTGTTCGGTTGCAAACTACAGGTTCACCAGAAGGTTTTGCATGTCAATTAGGGATTTCAAAAGCCAAATTATATAGAGTTATAGAGATGATGAAAACATTGGATGCACCAATTGAATATGATCCAACTATAGAAAGTTTTATATATGCCAAGACTGTAGCATTTATATTTGGGTTTTATAAAGAAAATTGAATTTAAAATTACCTTAAAACTTGAGTTAAATTCATAATTTAGCGTTTATGATACGCCAAAATATTAAAGTCGCTGTTGATGCTGTAGTCTTTGGATATAAAGATAGAAAACTTAATGTCCTGTTGATAAAAAGGAATATAGAACCTTATAAAAATTCTTGGGCGTTACCAGGAGGTCTGGTCTTAGAAGATGAAAACCTGGAACAAGCTGTAGAACGAGAGTTGAAAGAAGAGACTAATGTGACTATAGACTATTTGGAGCAATTGTATTCATTTGGCAACCTGGGTCGTGATCCAAGAAATAGAGTGGTAAGCATTACCTATTTTGCTTTGGTAAAACCAGAACATCATAAGATAAAAGCAGACACAGACGCAAAAGATGTTGCTTGGTTTAATGTACAAGAACTTCCAGAGTTAGCTTTTGATCATCAAATTATATTTGATAAGGCCAAAGAAAGACTTCAAAACAAATTAACTTATGAGCCTATTGGTTTTGATCTATTAGAAAACAAGTTTTTGTTTTCTGATTTAGAAAAACTGTACATGACAATCTTAGAAAAACAGATTGATCGCAGGAATTTTAGAAAAAAAATACTGGGCTTTGGTATTCTGGAAGAACTTGAGGAAAAGGTTTCTGAAGGGCGAGGTAGACCGGCTAACCTTTTTAAATTCAACAAAAAGCAGTATTTTAAATTAAAAGATGAAGGCTTCTTCTTTGATATTAAATAACTTTTAGATGTTATTCTCGCATATTCGAAACCTCTTCTGAATATATAATTTATTTTTTATTGTAATTTTTACGCAAAATACTTGGTGGATTAATTTTTCTATTTTAAATTTGCGTAAAAATAACACAATTATGAGATATTTGCATTTAGATCCATCATTTACACCATATGGTAAATCAATAGAATTTGAAGCTTTTGTCTTTAATGGGGGTGAACCGCATATAAAGATTTTGGAACAGAATATTGAAGATAGCGTTACGATAACACATCGTATAAATTCTTTTAATGATCTGGGATTATTAATGATTGCAACAGATGCTTTACGTAGAATGGGTATAAAAGTGATTAATGTATGTATTCCATATTTTCCAGCTGCACGACAAGATAGGGTTATGGTCTCTGGTGAATCATTAAGTGTAAAAGTGTATGCCGATATCATTAATGCTCAACAATATGATCAGGTAACCGTTTTTGATCCACATTCTGAGGTGACTCCTGCACTAATAAATAATGTGAAAGTTATTGAGAATTATGAATTTGTGAAACAATGTTTAAAGCATATAAAAGAAGAAGTAATATTAGTTTCTCCAGACGGTGGTGCTTTAAAAAAGATTTATAAGGTCTCGGAGTTTTTAGGTGGAATTGAAGTGATAGAATGTTCTAAGAAACGAGATGTAAAAACAGGTCAATTATCGGGATTTAGAGTCTATGAAGAAGATTTAAAAGGAAAGCATTGTGTTATTGTAGATGATATTTGTGATGGTGGAGGTACGTTCTTGGGGTTAGCAAAAGCTTTACAAGAAAAAAATGCAGGTACATTAAGTCTAATTATTAGTCATGGAATTTTTAGTAAAGGTATAGAAGAATTGAGTCAATGTTTTGAAACTATATTCACTACTAATTCTTTTAGAGATATTGAGGAAGAAGGAGTGGTGCAAATTCCCGTTTTAAGATAAAAATAATCCAATAATAAATAGTTTAGAAGAATTGATTAATGAAGTAAAGAAAAGAAAAGTTTAAAATGAGATATACATTACAAAATATACAAGAACAATTTAATAAAGGGAAAAGTATAAAGTACTTATTCTTTTGGGGACATACACCTAATAAAGATGGAAGCATTGGTAAAAGTTGTTTTAGTCAATGGTGGTCTTCAGCATTTACAGTCGATACTATACGGTATAAAACAGCAGAGCACTGGATGATGGCTGAAAAAGCAAGATTATTTGATGATTCAATAATTTTAGAAGAGATTATTAAATCTTCAAATCCTATGGAAGCAAAACAATTAGGAAGAAAAGTAAAAAATTTTGATCCTGTAGTTTGGAATAAGCATAAATACGAAATCGTAAAGAAAGGAAACCTTCATAAGTTTTCACAACATAAGGATCAGTTAGAGTTCCTTTTAGATACAAAGAAAAGAGTGCTTGTAGAAGCAAGTCCGAGAGATCGAATATGGGGTATAGGAATGGGACAAAGCAATGAAAAAGCACAAAATCCTAACCTATGGAGAGGACAAAATTTATTAGGTTTTGCCTTAATGGAAGTGAGAGATGAATTAGGGGTCTAAGCTTTTTAAAAATTAATAAAATGAAATTACAATTAGAAAAATATAAAGAACAGAAAAAAGAATGGCCTCAACAAGGATATCATATTATGGCACAATATGATGATGAAAAAATTGTCGTATATCAATCATATCGACCAGAAATAGGAAATTTTGCTGTGCAAAATCAATTTTTTGGAGGAGCATTTAGTTTTGAAAGAATGACCTGGATCAAACCTAATTTTTTATGGATGATGTATAGAAATGGCTGGGGAACAAAAGAAGGGCAAGAAGTGGTACTAGCAATACATCTTAAGAGACAAGCTTTTGAGAATTATTTAAAAAATGCAGTGTATTCCTCGTTCAAACCAACGTTGTATTCGTCATATGAGGCATGGCAGAAAAATGTACAGAATTCAAATGTAAGATTACAATGGGATCCTGATCATGACCCTTATGGAGCAAAACAAGAACGTAGAGCAATTCAAATTGGTTTACGAAAAGAATTTGTGAAATCATATGCCAAAGATGATATTTTGGAAATTGAAGATATTTCTGAATTTGTGGTAGAACAATACAAATTGGTAACATCACAAAATCTAGAAGATTTAATGACTCCAAAAGAAAAACCATTGACTTTTGAAGATGATGAATTGAATGGGTATTTAATGTTAAAATGAAAACGATAAAATATATAAAAGGAGATGCTACTGTACCTCAGGCAAAAGGAATTAAGATTATTGTACATGTTTGTAATAACCTTGGTGGTTGGGGAAAAGGTTTTGTTCTAGCGATCTCTAAAAGATGGTCAGAACCAGAAAAATCCTATAGAGAATGGCATAGAAATAGAGCAAAAAATGATTTTGAACTAGGAGCAGTTCAAATAATAAAAGTCTCTGATTATTTACATGTCGCAAATATGATTGCACAACAAGGAATGAAGACGGGAAGTAAAGGAGTCCCTATTCGTTATGAGGCAGTTCAAAAGTGTTTGGAAAAGGTGGGTTTGGAAGCTCAAAAACTTAATGCTAGCATTCACATGCCAAGAATTGGTTGCGGTCTTGCGGGAGGAAAATGGGATAAAATAGAACCAATAATTATAGATACAGTAATACAAAAAAATATAGATGTTTTTGTGTACGATTTTGAATAGCAATGAAACTAAAAGTAATCCAAACCGATATTACAACCATAAACGTTGATGCAATTGTAAACGCTGCCAATACTTCTTTATTAGGAGGAAGTGGAGTAGATGGAGCTATTCATAGAAAAGGAGGACTGCAGATTCTGGAAGAATGTAAAAGAGTAATTGCCAAACAAGGAAAATGTAAAGTAGGTGAAGCAGTCATAACAACAGCAGGAAACTTACCTGCTCATTATGTAATTCATACGGTAGGTCCAGTTTGGAATCAAGGAGGAAAAGAAAAACAAAAATTATTAGCAAATTGTTATATCAATGCTATGCAATTAGCATTGAATAATGGGGTTACAACTATTGCATTTCCTAATATTAGTACAGGGATTTATAGGTTTCCTAAAGAAATTGCCGCTGAGATAGCTATAAATGCTATCCAACAATTCGTCACTCAGGAGACAATCAAGGAAGTATATTTTGTTTGTTTTGACATAGAAAATTTTGAGCTATACACTAATCAATTAGTAAAATGAAAAAGATAAAATATGCAACACTTTTTGGTGGAGCAGGAAAAAATAAAGAGAGTAAAGAATATAAAGAAACTATTTTGATAGGTTCTTTACTAAGCAGGAATGGGTATGTAGTAAAGAATGGTGGATATGGTGGAATGATGGAAGCAGTGTCTAATGGAGTTGTTATAGAAGGAGGAAAAGTAATCGGTATAACATGTAAACAAGTAGGTTCAGAAAAAGGAAACGAATTCTTATCAGAAACGATTGTTACCAAAAAACTATATCAACGATTAGAATTATTAATACAGGATACAAATTTGTTTATAGTACAAAAAGGAGGAATAGGCACCTTGTCTGAGGTATTCTTAACACTAGATATTATTCGCAAAGATAAATCTATACATAGACCTGAGGTCTTTTTTATAGGAGATGTTTGGAATGATATTATAGGAGTATTGAAGTCAACTGTTATTCCAGAGTATGAACATAACTTGTTTAAAGTAGTGAGAGATGGTGAAGAATTAGAAAAAAATATTAAAAAAAATGAAAACAAATCATAAACATATAAGTAAATTTTTAAGTCTTATTCTTAGACATAATCCAGGTAAAATTAAACTATACCTGGATGAAAATGGTTGGGCAGACGTGAGTGAATTGCTAAGTAAAGCAAAAAGGCATCAACCTATATTGGATTTTGAACTGTTAAAAGAGATTGTTGAAACCAATGATAAGAAACGGTTTGCTTTTAATGAGGGTGAAACTAGGATACGAGCTAATCAAGGGCACTCTATTCAAATAGATTTAGAATACAAACCCGTTCGACCTCCAGAGTTTCTATATCATGGCACAGTAGCAAAATTTATGGATGCCATTCGAGAAAAAGGACTGCTTAAGATGAGCAGACATCATGTGCATCTAAGTGAAGAACGAGAAACAGCAACAAATGTGGGGTCAAGGAGAGGAAAGCCCATTATACTCACTGTTCGATCAGGAGAAATGTATACAAACGGTATTGAGTTTTTTCAATCTGATAATGGAGTTTGGTTAACAGATACTGTGGCACCAGAATATATTGAGTTTAAATGATAATGTGATGAAAAAAATTGAACTACATCCAGAAGTATTTCTTGTCAAAAATTTCCTTTCTAAAGAAATGTGTTCTCATTTTATTGAAAAAGGAGAACAAGTCTCATTCGAAGAAGCAAAAGTAAATATTGATGGTAGACAGGTGATGGTAAAAGGAATTCGTAATAATAAGCGTATCCTATTTAAGGATGAATTACTTGCTCAAAAGATATGGTTGCAAGTGCAACCATTTGTAGAAGAAGATTTTGGGAAGTATAAAGCCATTGGTCTCAATGAGATGTTTAGAATTTATAAATATGATATTGGACAGCGGTTCAAGATGCATCGAGATGGTAGTTATAATAGAAATGAAAAAGAATGTAGCTTTTTCTCATTTTTGATATACCTTAATGATAACTTCGAAGGAGGTGAAACTTATTTTGAAAAAGGGATGACTATTGAACCAAAACAGGGTGATGCATTATTATTTCATCATCCTTTACGGCATGAAGGAAAACCAATTATATCAGGAACAAAATATGTCTTAAGAACAGATATAATGTATCAATTATCATGAAAAGAACACTCGTTATAGGCGATATACATGGTGGGTATAAGGCATTACTTCAAGTGTTAGAAAGCGCTAAAGTAACGTCAAATGATACTTTAATCTTTCTGGGAGATTATGTAGATGGATGGAGTGAGTCGGCAGAAACTATTGAAAAACTAATAGAATTGTCAATATCTAATACTTGTGTTTTTATAAGAGGGAATCATGACCTCTGGTGTGGTTTATGGTTGGAGAAAGGAGTAACTAATCCAATATGGTTGGAACATGGAGGTAAAGAAACCATAAACAGCTATATCCAATCAGGATATTTATCCAAGAATACGCATAAAAAGTTTTTTGAGACACTACACAATTATTATATAGATGAAAAAGAAAGGTTGTTTTTACATGCAGGGTTTACTTCAATGCATGGAGCAGGTAATGAAGAGTATGAGTCAAATTATTATTGGGATAGAACCTTGTGGGAGGCAGCATTATTAGCAGATAAAGTTGAAGAAAAAACTTTAGAAGATATACTAACTAAGCCAAAAAGGTTTAATTACTACAAAGAAATATATATAGGCCACACACCTACAACAAATTATAATAAAGACACACCAATAAAAGCACATAACGTATGGAATATTGATACAGGAGCTGCTTTTAAGGGGAAACTAACCATTTTGGATATTGATACCAAAGAATTTTGGCAGAGTGAACCCTTACCATATTTGTATCCCGATGAAAGAGGACGAAACTAAATCTCTTTTATTTTAACTGAAAACAGGGTGGTTTTTATTAAAAATAGTGACGATTTTTATCCTTTAAAATAAATAAGGATGACGATTGTTAGATTTCCATTGAGATATAGAATTAAAAGTGAAGTAAGGATAGTTTTACTTTTAGCATGGTGCATCTTCTTGTCTAATACGATCAATGCTCAAAACATGAATGACTTTGTAGAGAACAGGTCCTTTTTAATAACAGAGAAACCCCAGAAAGTATATAAAAGTTATTATAAAGATGGTCAGCCTTATCAAGGGTATTTCTCAAAGGGGAATATAGAATTTCCCAGAGTTGATTATTATGAGAATGGAGTTATAAAATTTCAGTATTCCTTAGATGTTTACCAAATGGCATTAGGAGCAGATACATTTGATGAATCGCAAGAGGTTGAGGAATATCAGATGAATGAAGAAGAGTATGATGAGTACCTAAAGAATAAATATAAACCAAGATTGAATATCAAATCGGTTTATGAAAATGGTAAAATAATAGATGGATATGAGTATGAAGAAGTGTCCTCTACTATCTTTTCTAAGAAAATCGAAAATAAAAAAATTACAGAATTGCATATTGATGTATTTGCAATGCATTATTATCAGCGCACTTCTATGATACTAAAGGGTGATACAATAATTATAGGATCTCCTACATTGGCCGTCGAAGGAAACAAATTTCAGGTAAACTTATTAAAGAAAGATAACTATTGGGAGATACAATATCACATGAATGATGAATATATAGGTTCCAAATATTTTGTGATAGGAGAAACAAACCATTTACCAAAACGCAGTATATTTTTTATGTATGATAAAAATAATAGCACTTATGGCTATGGTACTAGTGGTTTTCAAGATAATTTAAACTCTTTCGATCTAATAAATATTACAAATGTTTTTTTTGATAAACCTGAAGTTTTTGAGCTTGATGAGATGGATGTTTTTTTTAGAGATTTAATAGATGCTATCATAGCAGAAACTAAGAGAGGTGATGAGACTTACCCAAAAGAACCAGAAAAATATAGAGGGTATTTAGAAACTGGAGATCATGGGGATATAGTGGCTGGTATACGATTTTTTGAGAAAGAAATTGATTCATATTATGAAGAATATAAAGAAGGAGATAAGGTCAAAAAGGAAAAGATAGACCTTATCAATTTTCAAAAAGTGTTTAAAAATTACTTAAGCAAGGTAAGGGACAAATAAAATATAAATATATTTTAGAAGAAATGTTTTTGAAAATTTTTTCAATTCTAAGATAAAAGTTATATTTGCGTGTAATTAACGCAAAATAATATTAAGAATGAATCCATTACTATTAACAGACGGTTATAAATTAGGTCATAGAGAGCAATACCCAGAAGGTACTACTTTAGTATATTCTAACTGGACGCCTCGAAAAAGCAGAGTAGAAGGAGTGGATAATGTTGTGTTTTTTGGACTACAATACCTTATTAAGGAGTATTTAATTAAACGATTTAATCAGGACTTCTTTAATCAACCCAAAGAGGATGTTGTAACAGAGTATAAGAAATATGTTGATCATTATTTAGGAGTAGATTATAATACATCTCATATAGAGGACTTACATGATTTAGGATATTTGCCGATAGAAATCAAAGCATTACCAGAAGGTTCAGAAGTACCTATTCGGGTACCTATGTTCACCTTGGTAAACACAAAACCAGAGTTTTTCTGGTTAACAAACTACTTAGAAACCTTGTTATCTAATATTATCTGGCAGCCTTGTACATCTGCAACCATAGCAAAGCAATATAGAAAAATATTAAATAAATATGCATCAGAAACAGATCAAGAGAATTTAGAATTTGTGACTTGGCAAGGACATGACTTTTCTATGAGAGGAATGTCTGGTACAGAATCTTCTATATTGAGTGGTATGGGACATGCCCTTGCTTTTTCAGGAAGTGACACTCTTCCGGTAGCTAAAGCTTTTGAAACTTTTTATAATACAGATGTAACCAAAGAACTGGTTATCGGTAGTGTAAATGCAACAGAACATAGTGTAATGTGTGCTGGTAGTAAAGATGATGAAATCGGAACCTTCCGAAGATTATTAGAAACCTATCCTACTGGGATTTTATCGGTAGTATCAGACACCTGGGATTTATGGAAAGTACTTACAGAATATCTTCCACAACTAAAAGAGGAAATTCTAGGGAGAGAGGGTAAACTGGTTATCCGACCAGATTCTGGAGATCCTGTAGACATCATTTGCGGATGTGAAGATGAAAGTCCAATAGTTTCTAAAGGAGTTATAGAATTACTATGGGATGAATTTGGAGGCACTATAAATGATCAGGGTTATAAAGTACTTAATCCTAAAATAGGAGCAATTTATGGAGACAGTATTACTATTGAAAGAGCAACACAAATTTGTGAACGACTTAAAGAGAAAGGATTTGCATCAACAAATGTGGTTTTAGGAATAGGGAGTTTTACTTATCAGTATAATACAAGAGATACGTTTGGATTTGCAATGAAAGCTACTTATGTAGAAGTTAAGGGTGAAGGGAGAGAAATTTTTAAAGACCCGATTACCGATGACGGCACAAAGAAATCAGCTAAAGGTTTGATTAAGCTATTTAGTGAAAATGGACGAATCAATTATAAAGATGAAGTATCTAGAGAGGAAGAAAGTAAAGGACTTTTACAAAAAGTTTTTGTTGACGGAGAATTAATTATCGATGATAGCCTAATGAAAATTAGAGAAAGATTGCTTAGTTAAAAGAATTAATAAAATTTGAGGAGTAAGATGTTTGAAATAATTTTTTAGCAATAGTAGGTTTTCTAATGTATAATTTGAGTTTATGGATAAAAAGAAAATACAATGTTCAAATTCGCAAATAAAAGTTAAATCATATCGAATATGAATTCATAAAAACCAATTATGGATTACCACTTATGATAATCGTTAACTACTACTACTTTAGCTTCAAATAATAATAAACACATTAAAAATGAAAATCAAAATTTCAATCTTATTATTAGCATTTGCTATTGGTAGTACTTTTACAGCAGAAGCTCAAAAAATTAAAAAATTCGGGAGTTCTATTGAAAAGAAAATAGGACCAAAAACTATTAAAGTTCCTTATACAGATGTAGTTTCTTATTTAGGACATGCAGCGGTAAATACAGAAGATGAAGTAAGAGATGGTAAGAAATTTTATTATATCTATGTTTGGATTCCTGCAGTGGCACCAGAATTAGGTTTACGTATGATGTCTCCAGCAAAAAAGGTTAAAGTTAAAGATCCTATTAAAGGAGCTACCTATGATGCTAATGCAGGATCAGGAGATTATTTTGATACATATATTACTTTAGAAAGATCAGATATCATTACTAAGGCTGGTATTAGTAATGCTGCAAATGCAAACTGGCACACATTAGCAAAAAATGATGATAGCGGTGAGATGCCTAAGCAACCTAGCGGAAGATCTTATAACTCTCTTTTACGTTACAAAAGTAAAGTGAGTGATCCTCTTAATGCATTAACAGTAGGACTATATAGAATTGGTTTTACAACCTATAAAACAGGAGAAGTAAAAGGTACTTTCTTAGCACAAATTGGTTCCCCTGTAAAGTTGCCAGGTGTAGTTATGGCAAAAACGATTGATGAGTTATTAGCTCAAATGAATTAATACATTTTACCTGAATTTTAGATTACTATATGATTTCTTGTCCTGGTGGTAGTAGCAAAAGAAGGACTTGATTTTCAAACAATAGGAGAAATGTTTTTCGAGAAGGTGTATACAGTTTAATATGTATACACCTTTCTTTTTTAAACTAAAATCTTTCTGATGATATGCTTAAAAAAAGACTATTAATTGTTGTTCTTGTTATATTAATGAGCGTAATCATTTTTTTGATATACTTGGCGTTTCAAACAAATGAACATAATACAATACAAGTAAAAGATAGTGTAAATGAAATATCATTAGATGCTACTCAAAAAAACGATACGATATTTCACACACAGCCAAGTATACTATCAAATACATACAATGGGTTTAACTCTCCAAAAGCAATTAATGCTATTGCTGCAATAGAGAATGAGTATTTTACTAATGTGAAAAAGACATTTAGTAAATATTATGGTACGATTTGGCAAACCAATGCAAAAAATAGATACAGAGTCGGAGATACTATAAATGAGTTTGAAAGATATAAGATGCAAGCTCAACAGAATGATATAAAAGTAGATAGTATGCATTGCACCATATATGCAGTCAAAGGACTAGAGGCTGGACTAGGAGTTGAAAGATTTGAAATTTTAGAAAAGTATCACAAAAAAATATGGAAAGAGAGAGAACATGCTGGATGGAGTATCGCATACATACTTACAACATATTTTAATTGGACTGCTTTTTTGGTAATTTCTAAGGATTCAGAAGAGTATTCTTCTGCAAGTAATAATTTTAAAAAGAAACGAAAATATGATGTCTGGAAACAACCAGATATTCCCATTCAAAAAATGTTTGTTATAGAAAATGATCAAAAACAAATTGATAGTCTATTATTACAAAATGAATTTGGTTGGGGGTTTAGTAAGCAAGGTTGGCATACTTGGATTACTAGATTTGATATAGTAAAGGAGTGTAATTGGGAGGCAGCTCCTTCTTGGGAGTATCAAAAAGAATGGGAAAAACCATTATTCATTTCCACAAAATTTAGAAAATACAAAGATTACGCTTCACATATTATAGTGTTTCCTCCTAAAATTGAACAATAAACTAAAAAGAATACATAAGAACCATTTTTTAAGACTAATGGTGTTAGTTTTGAAACAAATACGATACTTTAGAAAGATGAGAATACTTATACTTTTGATATTTACTACTCCTTTTTGTATCTGTGGTCAAACCACGTTGATAGACTCTAAGGATGCAGATAGCCTTTCTATTAAAGAGATGAAAATACATACGAGTGTGGTGGGAGATATTGGAGTAACACAATACACCATAGAAATTTTTAATCATTCACAAAGGCAATTATCGGGGGAGCTACAGTTTCCTTTATCAGATCATCAAACTATAGTAGGATATGCTTTAGATATTAATGGAGAACTTAGAGAGGCTGTTGCTGTGGATAAGGCAAAAGGACGAGCCGCTTATGAAACTATTGTAAGTCGTAATATTGATCCAGGTTTGGTAGAAAAGACTGAAGGCAATAATTTTAAAACAAGAATATACCCAATTCCAGCAAAAGGAAGTAGAACAATCAGATTAGATGTTTTAGATAAATTGACTTGGGATAATGGTAATTTATTGGTGGATTTAACTTTAGATTTTAAAGAAAAAATAGCCAAAAAAGATATACAAATTGATTTCATTGGATTCACAGAAAATCTAGAGTTGTCAGGAGTAGAGTCGTTTACTACAAAAAAGAATAAAGAGCTTATTTCTATCACATCTACAACTACAAAAGAGGTTCATATTATTGCGACTCCAAAACAAAAAAGGTTCACTTTTTATCAAAAACATGAGAATGATTATTTTTATTATAACAGTACTCCAGTACCTAGTATAGAAAACGAAAACATAGTACCAAAAAGTATTACGATATTGTGGGATCATTCTCGATCCAGAAAGGGATTGGTAGATAAAGAAATACTATTTTTAAAAGAACTTTGTAAACGAATTGCTACTGTTGATATAAGCATAATATTGTTTAATACCGAAGTGACTTCTATAAGAGAAATAAAAGTAAGGAATGCAAATACTAGAAAACTAGAACGACTTTTAAAAGATATCGCATATGATGCCGCAACGCAATATGGTTGTGTAGACGAAATCCCAAAATCAGACATGTATATTTTGTGTAGTGACGGTTTAACCAATTTTGGTGATATTACGTTTAAATCTGCAGTATCACCTCTATATACAGTTACATCACAAGCATCGAATAATCCTGCAAAACTTAAAGTGATTGCCAGAGACAATGGAGGAGTATATTTAAACCTAGAACTTCAATCTATAACAGCTGCATTGTCTGTGTTGATGAATAATTCAGTAGTTTTTTCTGGATATAAAGAAAAGCAATTAATAGAATATTATCCAAAATCGAACACTCGAATTGACAGATCACATTTTAGATCTGTGGTTAGAGGAACCGAGTTGGTCACAACTTCTCCTGTGTTTGATAAATATAAAAAGCTTAATGTTTCTGTTACTCCGCTAGAGATTGATCATAAAATAATCGATCTAAAGCGTTTCTTAGCTATTGAAAAAGTAAAGGAGTTAAGTCTATATCCTAAAGAAAACAAGGAACAATTACTATCCTTAGCATTAAAGTATCACCTATTAACAGAATTCACTTCTTTAATTGTATTAGAAACTTTTGAAGACTATATTACTAATGAAATAATACCTCCTAACGAAGAGTGGCAAAAACAATATGCTGATAATCTTAAATTAGCAAGATTAAAGAAGCAATTAGAAAAGTTAGAAGCTTTTGAAGATCAAATGGATGCATTATCAGAATTACTTATTTGGAGATATCCTGATCAAGAAGATACGCTAGAGGAAACATTTGATAAAAAAGAGAAGGATTTAGAGAAGAAATATGATCGTATGGATGATGAATATGATCAAATAGAAAGATATTTAGATTCAATAGATGCCTTACGTTTACCAAAGCAATTAGATCCCATAATTGACCAAAATTTTGAAGAATCAACAGCAGAAGATGCTACAATTACTATTAAAGTAATACAACAAGGAGATAATTACTTAGTTACAGGAATAGTCGAAGATGGTCTACCTTTGCCAGGAGTCAATGTATTTGTTGAAGGTCAGAATATAGGAACAGTGAGTGATTTTGATGGAAATTTTTCGTTAGAAGTACCTCCTGGAAGTGTCTTAAATTATTCTTTTATTGGTTTTGATACTGTAGAGAAAGAAGTTGTAATAGGTGATCATAGTATAATAATGCCTTCATCAGAAGCAATGTTGGAAGAAGTTGTTATTGCTGGTTTTTCTGAAAAAAAAGCAACGTATAAAGATGGTAATGATTTCCTTGTTAGCGCACCCAATATTGACGATTACCAAATTTTTGGATATAAAGAACAATTGTTTATCAAGAAAAAAGATAACCATATTGTTTTAGGGAGTAATCCATTGGTTTTTGTGGATTACGAAGTTGATGATTTTGCTAATATAGAATGGGAAGAAGGAAAAGGCGAATTGAACTATTTAGATTGGGATGAGGTATTTTCTCTAGAAATTATACCAAGAGAAGCATCAAGACAATTGGCAGGAACATTAGGAAATGACGGAATTATTTTTGTATACACCAAGGACTTTGTAGAAGACCAAAGAATTACAATTCCTATAAACATTAATAAACATATCAAACACGAGCTTTCTAAAAAAGTATGGACAGATATACCAGAATCGTTACAAAAAATAAAGAAATATGATCCAGAGAAGCGGTATATAAAATATTTGAATTTAACTACCCAGGAAAAACAACCTGCTGGATTTTATATGGCTGCAGGAAGTATCTTTGCCCAAGATGCTCCAGATCTGGCGGCTAAGATTTGGTCAAATATAGCCGAGATACAATTAGATAATCATGAAAACATCAGAACTTTGGCGTATCAATTGCGTTCTATAGGAAAATATAAAGAGTCAGTACCTTTGTTTCAGAAAATATTAGAAGTAAGACCAGATGAACCTATTGCACATCGGGATCTGGCAGTAACCTATGGATTACTAAAAGAATATAACAAAGCAGCAGAAATATTAAGGAATGCACTGGACGGTAATTGGATAGAAAGAAATCATGACCCTTATGATTATACAGAGGTAATGAACACTTTGTACAATGATTATCATTCAATTTTAAAGAAAGAAAAACATACCAAAAAAAGCAAGTATATAATTTCAGGAGATCTAAGAGTTGTTCTTACATGGACATCCAGTGATACCGATATTGATTTACATCTTATTACTCCATCAGGAAAAGATTTTTATTATGGTAATGATGAGTCTGATAATATAAGATATAATACAGATATTACAGATGGTTATGGTCCCGAAGAAATTATAGTTAAAAAAGCAGAAAAAGGGACATATACAATTATGATTGACTTTTTTGCAGATCGTCAACAAACCATTCATGGTCCGGTAGGCCTATCCATAGAAATGTATAAATATTTTGGAACAGAAAAGGAAGAACGAACAGAAAAAGTTCTAACCTTGACAAAAAAAGCAAAAAATATACAGGGGGCTATCATTAAGTTTTAAATAACATTTGGCCTATGATCAATCTGCCAATAAAACTTCAAACGAATATTAATTCGATCGCTACAAATATGACTTAGCGTATTCTACCATTCTAAAAAAGAAATATTTTTAACGTATTACTTGTGGGAGTATTAGTTAGTAAGCCAAAACATTAATGACCTAAGAATTACCAGTTTTATTCATATTATGTTGTTAGTGAAATATGAATATAAGCATTTGGGTCATTTTCATTATTGTTTTGGCTTTTTTTTTGAATATTTTACTTTAAAAATTAAAAAATGGTACGTTTCAATTGCATTTTTATTCTAATCATAACGATAATATCTTGTGGTAAACCATCAACAGAAAGTATTGAAAACATTATTAAAAAAGATAATGTAAATCAATTTGAAAAAATTCTTATGGATGTAGATAGAGATACGCTGCAATTTTTTAATGGAAGAAATATTCTTCACATTGCTTTAGAGCATCAGGCATCCAAAATTTCTAAAAAATTGATTGAGGAAGAATATAAGCTTAATGCAGTTGATTCTAGCGGCCATACTCCTTTATTAATAGCATTACTTAATGACAATGAAGTAGAAATAGAATATTTATTAGAGAAAGAAATAGATTTGGATATTATAGATTCTTTAAACGGTTATGCAAGTATGCATTATGCAATTGTAAAAAACGACTATGAACTTGTTGATAAACTATTAAAAAAAGGAGCGAATCCAAATACTAAAAGTCTGGTGTATGATAAAACACCATTACACCTTGCGGTAGAGTCTAATCAGGACAATATTGTAGAGTTACTTCTAAAAAATAAAGCTACAGATACGATTAAAGATATTAATGACAATACAGTTCTGGATTTGGCAATTAGATCAAATCATCCAAAAATTTCTACAATATTCTTTGATAAATTTTCATTAGACCAAAAAAGAAAATTATTTTTAAACGAATCAAGAAAATCAAATACTTCTGAGTTATTATCAAAATGGATCAATCAGGATTGGGTGACTAAGGAAATGTTACATGAGGCTTTTATATTTGTTAAGGATACTACCATTGCCAAAATGTTTTTGGACCACCATGTTAATGTAAAATATATCTCAAAAGAGTATGAATATGGAGCAATACATCATGCTGCAATACGAGGAGATGTAGAAATGCTAACATTTTTATTGGATAATGGTGCTGATATAAATCAAACATCATTAACTTCTAAAATAAGCCCTTTAATGCACGCCGCAAGACTTTATGATAATATAAATAGTTTAAACCAAAATGTAGGAGGAAGCTCAATCTCTGTAAAGGATTTTTTCTATGATGCTATGGCTATGAGTAAAGATAAGACCGTAGATAATAGTTTAGAATGCGTTAAGACCATTATAGAACGTAAAGCTAATATCCACTATATAAATCCAAATAAAGAAAATGCTCTGTACTATGCAATAGCTTCAAAAAATGAAAAAGTAAAAGAACTATTACTAGAGAATGAAGTAAAAGAATCAAAGGAATATAAAGAACTTTCACCTTGGAAAAAATGAAGTAATCGTTAAGAGTTAGAACATAATGAAACAAAGTAAGATATACTGTATAGTCACTGGTATTTATATGTTTTTGATAGGAAATGTAATCCAGGCAAGTGAATGCTATCATTATCATACCCCTCATTTTTATGAATTATTTTCAGAAAATGGAAAGCTAGTATTTCAACATACCGTAAAGGATCCAAATAGAGTAAGTTATGTGTCTAGGGATAAAATAATACTTAAGAATATAGATGCTGAAAATTTTAAAATTTTAGAAGAAAATGAAGAATTCTTTTTGTTTACCACTGCTGAAGGGTACTTTATAGCAGAAAAAAAAGAGAACGAAATTAAAGAATATGGTGTAAGTAAAATTGGTGATTTAGAAATTATTTCAGAGACTGTTGGGGTTAATTTTATATGTAAGAATGATGTATGGAAATATATTGTGCCTAAAAGTTATTCGGCAGAATTTATAGAGAAGGTTATTACCAAGATGCCAGGTGATTTGGAAGTGATAACCAACTTACCAAGAAAGGGACTATTCATGAAGAATAGTCAATATGTATATCTTTTTAATGAAGAACAACTCACATTTTCTGTTGTTCCAGATCTTTTGGGTAAAACTACACAATTCGTCCCTATTACAGATAGACATCAGCATGGAAATAGTTTTTTATTTGATAAAGATACTTTTTATCGTGTCGGAGTACATGAAATCGAAAATATGACATTGGATTTTAACACTCAACAATCAGGAACCACTTTTGATACTCTGGAAATCATACAACAAGAATCCGGAATATCATTAGATACCAAAAATGGTACGATATGGATTTATAGAAAAGGAGGAGTTCATCTTGCTAATAACCATAACGTACATTTTGTTCCTATAGAAGCTTCTTATCTTAATGAGTTTAAAGAACTAATACGATATGATAATAAGGTATATAAGGACATGTATTATATTATAAACAAACAAAAACCTATAGATATTTCTGTAGTTAAAGATATCAATAACCTGCACATGGAAACAGAGTATATCTATACTGATGGGATACAGAAATATGTTTACGACTATGATGCAAATAAATTTAGGATACTTCCTTGGTTAGAAGGTAGTTCAAAATATTTCACTTCTATCAATACTTACAATTTTTTAGGAAATAATGGGATATATGTTGGTATTTCCTCAATTCATTTTCTTTCAGGAAATATTCCTAAAAAGGAAGCTCCAAGAGTTTCTCACACCTCTAGAATAAAAGATCTTACGTTAGGGTATGCTTATGATGATAAACTGTTGATTGAGAATAAGGAAATTAAAAATATAGCAGATAGAGAAAGTATTTTGTTTCTTGGGTCTACGGTAGATGTAATTTCTGGATGCGATGGAGGAGAAGGCCAATATCCTGTAGAAATTGATGTGTATTATTTTTTTAAAGACGATAAAGGGATATATTCATATAATACATATTTTCCGAAAAAAATGAGACATTTAGGACATCTAAAACCAGAAGATTATAAAGAAGGTAATTATGATCAATTAATGCAACTTATGACAGAGACGAAAGAAATGTAAGATGAAAAAAGTAATAATAACCGAGAGTATAATACCTTTTTTACTTCTTGTTGTATTTTGTTCTCAGATATATTCCTGGTGTTTAACAGCTCCTAACATTGGTGTTGCCTATAATAAATATAGCACATATTTACATTTAGAAAAACAAAAAATAAAAGCGTCAGACGATATACTTTTTATCAAGAAAAGGATGAGTCAGATATTAGAACAAATAGAAGATAAAGATCGAGAGAAACATAAGTTTGCTCAGCGTTTGTTTAGTATTATACCAATACAAATAATTATAATTTTGATTACTATAGTTTTATATGCTTGGCGAATAAAAAAAAGAGCATATTAGATCACTTATTTCAATTGATAAAGTTCGAATATAGATTAAGGTTGTATGAATATAAATTGAGATATTATATAATTAAAAACATACCGTAACTTTATAATATATATAATTAAAAAATAAGAAGCATAGTATATTGTTTATAAGGCTAATCATATTGTTTACAGCTTTTATTTATTTCTTTTTTAGTTGTAAAACAAAAGAAGTTCAAAAGGTGGTAGAAGAAATTCCAGAAGAAGTTGAAGTTCTAGAAGAGGATATTGAAACCAATAGAGAGAAAAAAATTGCGACTATTGTTTCTAGATTAGATAGTATTCACAGAGAATTGGATTGGAGAAAACTAAAACATAACCTATATACCAATAAGAATAAAGAAATAGGTTTTCAAATACCATATGCGACTGAGGTAGGAGTGACAGTGTCATATATAACACATATTGCTTTTGAAGAGAAAGAAATATCTCTACATAAAATAATAGATACCGTGACATTTACTCATATTGGAAGTACTTTTTATAAAGACAAGAATCATATTTATCATTATTATGATATGGCATATGGTGGTAAGTTTTATATTTACAATAAGGCCGATTATAGCTCATTTAAAGTATTAGGAGATAACTATGCCAAGGACAAAAATTATATATTTGGCGAAAGAGCAGGTATTTTAAACCATGTAGATTATAAGACATTTAGGGCAACAAAAGGATCAGGGCCATATGCAAAGGATAAGAATGGATATTACTTTTGGGATGAATTGATATATACAAATAAAGAAATAGAGAATGTATTTGGCAAAAAATCAATTTCTGTAAAAGAATTATCGAATTTATTAAGAAACAATAATTAAAACTATATTCTCTTATACATTTTCAATGCAGAATATTAAGAACGTTATACTATTTACACTTTTTATATGTTTTTTTTCTAAAACGTACACTCAGGATAGTAATCAAAAACCAATAGAAGATCAGGAACTTAAGAACGTAGAGAATCTTTTTGAAGATAAGAACTATGAAGATGTAGAACAGTTTTTTAAAGAGAGAGATTATGATAAAGTAATTAATATTTTAGGAAAAAAAGAAGTGGATAGTAAGCTTTCGATGAGAGAGTACTATTTATTAGCACGTTCCTATGCTAGAATTGGTCAATACTCTAATGGATATACATTAGCTATCCAGATGTATGAAAAGTCTTCAGCAAAAAAGGATACTGCAAACTTGGTTATTGCTTATAATTTAAGAGTAGAGAACCTTACTGATATGAGTAAGGTTAAAGAGGGAGTGAGATTATGTGATGAGGCAGGTACAGTATTTAGAGTTCAGGATTCGATAGAACTTCAAAAGCTATGTTTTAAATGCGGAGTATTATATTATTATGATAAAGATTATGATAAAGCATATGATACATACAATAAAATCACAAAAAAAGAATATCGAAAATTACCAGTGTTTACAGGCAATTATGGATTAGTATTAATGGGATTAAAAAAATGGGATGAAGCTATTGTTAATTTTAAAAACGCATTAAAATATAAGTACGAGTCTAAAGATGTAAAAGAAATAAACATAACATTATCTAATATAGGTCTGGCATATATTAAACAAAAGAAATGGAAAGAAGCTAAGATGTTTTTAGATTCTGCTCATCGCTCCTTTACATTAGAAAGTCAAATAAGAGGACACAAAACCCTTAATGAAAATTACTTTTTATTATATAAAGGACAGAAAAAAATAGATACTGCTCTAGAATATCTTGAACGTATTAACGATTGGAATGAAGAGATATTTAGAGAAAAAATTAACGAAAAAATATATTCATTAGAAAACTCTAATAAAAGAGAACATATTCTGAAGAAAAAAGTAAAGGTAATTGATGATGAATTAATAACATCTCAAAAGCAAAAATTATGGGGAGCGGTTATTTTACTATTCATTATTCTTGTCTTACTCTCTATAGTATTCATTTTTGCATATAATAGAATTAGAACAGCCCATGAGAATATATTAACAGAGCAGAAACTCTTAAGATCTCAAATGACTCCTCATTTTATTTTCAATTCACTTTCTGTTTTACAAGGTATGATTCTTAATAATGAGGAGAAAAAAGCAGTACTTTATTTGTCAAAATTTTCTAAATTATTGCGTTTGATTTTAGAGAGTTCGAGAGAGAAATTAGTTTACATACAAGAAGAATTAGAAGCGCTACAAAATTATATGGATTTACAAAATATGGGATCTAAAAATAGTTTTAAATATACGCTTCAATTGGATGACAATATCCAGGAAATAGGACTATTAATTCCTCCAATGCTTATTCAACCTTTTGTTGAAAATGCAATTATTCATGGATTTAAAAATAATGTTGAAGATCCCGAAATATCTATCGAAATTTCATTTAAAGAAAATAAGCTTGTTTGTTTAATAAAGGATAACGGTGTTGGTATAGATAATGGAGAAAAAATACCAATGAGTGATAAAAAATCATTAGCTACCAAAATAACATCTGAAAGGTTGAAAATTATATCAAAAAAATTTAAAGTACCTTCAGGAGTGTTTATACAAAACCGTAGTGTGTTTAATGAAAAAGGAACACAAGTAACATTAACTTTACCCTATAAAATAGATCAAAATGACTAAAGCTTTAATTGTAGAAGACGAATTGTATATCAGGAAAGGGTTACTATCAATGATTGAAAGCCTGGATAAGGATATTAATATTTTAGGAGAATGTGAATCGGTCAAAGATGCTGTTACCGTTGCAAAGGCTTGTAAACCGGATTTGATCTTCCTGGATATAAATTTAAAAGATGGTAATGCTTTTGATTTTTTAGAACAAACAAGTGCATTGACTTTTAAAATTATTTTTATTACTGCCTATGAGCAATATGCTTTGCAAGCATTAAAAAATGGAGCTGTAGATTATATCTTAAAACCTGTAGATATTACAGAGTTAGAAAATGCAATAGATAAAGCAATTAATATAGATATATCTCAACAAAAAGAACAATTACAAATTGTTAAAAATCAACTTATCAATAGGCAAAAGAACAAATTAGTTCTTAGGTTACAAGAAGGATTTCAAGTTATTAATTTTGATTCACTTATTTATTGTAAATCAGACAAAGGGTATACTACTTTTTACTTATCAGATGGTAAATCTTATATGGCTTCTAAACCTATAAAAGAATTTGAGAGTCAACTACCAAATGAAAGATTTATCAGAACACATCAATCTTTTATGGTAAATCTGGATTATGTTGATAAATATGACAAAAATGGATATGTCATTTTGAAATCTGGGGAAAAAATACCTGTTTCATCACGAAAAAAAGATGAATTCGTATCAAAGCTATTGAATGGATAATAACAGCCATTTTTCTAGTTTAAAATGAGAACTTTTCAAATATAAATCAAACACTATCGAATATTGATTCATCATTCTGTTTCTTAAGAGGAACTGGTACTTTTGACATATTAAACCAAATAGCATAGTAGTATTTGGATGCTATTATTAGTCGTATAACAACAAGAGTATTAGATTTTATTTATATAGGAAAAGAAATGAGATTAAAAATGATCGTGCTATTTCTCTTATGCATGTTTACACTGCAGTCATGTAAACAGGATAATTACATTATTTCTGTTACAGATTTTAATAAAATAGAGAGAGATTTGACCGAGAAGTTTGGACTATATTCGTATTATACAGATCTATCAATTGTCTACAATGAAAACATAGGTCATGTTATTAATGTCGTAGTAACGGATAAACCTGAATCATTACAGATGAAAGGCTGGGTGAAAACTGATGATGATTGGAAAAATGTCTCAGAGGTAAGTTTAGAACTTAAAAAAGGAAGGATAGAAGATTATATGTTCACTTTAAATGAAGAAGTAAGCATGGATATGATAGAAAATTTGGTAAATACTTCTATAAGAGAAATAAGAGAAAAAGAAAAGGCTGAGACTCCGGTTTTAGGATCGGTATCTGTTACATCTCCTAATGATGGTGATAAATCTAAAATGGGATACACTATTGAAATCAAATCTGAAATAGGTAAAACTTTCGATTTCTTCTATAACCTCGAAGGAGATTTAGTAGAGCAATGGAATTGATTTTAAATTGTTTTTAAGATCTAAATTTAACGAAAGACAACTTTAATGAATTTTTTTAGCAAGCTTTTTGGAAAAAAAAATACTCAAGAAGAAAAAAAAATAAGATCTAATAGAGATTCTATATCTACTGAGTCAAAAACCGTAACTCAAAAAGAAGAGGATCACGAATTATATCCTTTTCTTTCCCAAATAGATTATGAAGGGTTGATTCCTAATAATTTTATTGTTCCATTCCTTGATCATTATAACTCTGATGAACCTAAAGTGGTAATCAGCTATGTAACATCTACTCAAGATGATCTTTGGATGCTAGATTCTAATGATCAAACAGAAGAACAATTTCGCTTGATTATGGATACCGCGCAGATCAATATTGAGAAGTTAGAATTAAAATACACCACACAAAAAGTATTTGACCATAAAGTCATCGGTTTTCAAAGGCATACGTTTACTTGTGAAAAAATACTGGATCAAAATTTTATGATTCATATTCAAAAGGAATTAAATGCTGATTCAATATTGGTTTCTATTCCAAGACGTAGTAAAATGTTGATATGTGATCAGGGTGCAGAGGAAACTATTAAGTCTAAATTTATGAATTTTCATTATGCGACTTACCTTTCTGATGAAGAAGATATTGAACAAATATGTGAAGATATATTCGTAATAAAAAACGGAGAAATAGAAGGTGTTTTATATATGAATCAGGATCATAAAAAAAATTGATAGATAATGAAAAATTTCTATTTCATTATAAAATCGATGGGTGTTGGACTTCTTGTATATAGTATAGCAGGGTTGATACTAGCCTGCGTGTTAGTCAATGTTTTTAGTAGTGATCATCCACATAGTATGGAGCACCTTTTATATCTTTTTATACCAGGAATTGGTTCGATAGTAGGATTGAGTTTGGGATTAATTTTGTCAATATTTAATTTAAAAACATATATAATTACTCGCGTGCTAAAGCAACTGATTATAAGTGTCCCCATTGGTGTTATAGTTTTTTTTATAGTTGTAGAATTTTTTCTATCCTAGAATTTTTAGATACAAAATAGCATTACTATATACTTTAAAAACAATGTGTGATGCTCTAATAAAAAAAGCGAATTTGTAGAGGTAATGAATTAAAATAATAGATTTAAAATAATAAGAAATGAAAAATACACTTTTGATAGCAGCACTATTTTTAATATGTAGTTGTAGCAGTTCTGGCAATGGAGATCAAGAAGTGATATCAGATTATCTTTCAGAAATGGATGGTGAAAATTTGGAAGAGGTAAAGGAAGGGATGAAAGAGAATTTGAAAGGCCTTAAATCTTTCATAAACTTTTTTGATAATACATTCTCAAATGAAATAGAATTTATAGAAGATGAAAGTTTTGATCCTGTTTTTAAAAATGATACTACGATAGTTTCAGTAGTTATAGGTCAGGTGAAAGAAGCTCAGTTTTTCCAAAAATTTAAAGATTATAAATCGCACATTGAATTTGAATTTAAGGATAAGGATTTTATAAACCCCGTTTCAACTATAAAAACTATTAGAGAATATTATAAACCTCAAAAAATATATTATAATAATGGAACGATTGATATAGATAGTATTTCAAAGTATGATGTAAGTTTTGAATATGATACTGTATGGGGAGAGCCATTATTGATAGATAGTATAGATGTAGAATATACTATAAAATACTTGTCAACTTATGATGAAGTAATAGTATCCCTTGATCAACCAAAAGCAAATTATAACGGAGGTGAAATTCTAATAGAAAAAATAAAAGACAATTATGTATATATCACCGCCAGTGATACTCTTAATGCCCCTCTAAAAATAGAAGGATTAAATGAAGAAGGGAAAGTATTGCACTCAAAAGGATATAGTTATACCGACAGAGAACCAAAAGAGGAAAAAGAAGTATTTGCTGAAATGATAGAGTTCTTAGAGGAAACAATAGAAAAACTAGATAATCAAGAGTTTAAGGATACCAAAGAGTTAAAATCTTATATTAAAAAGAATGCTTCAAAGTTGGATTATTTCAAAGATAATGATGGGATGTTTCATCGAGAACTTTATTATGATGGTACTGTAAAAAAAGTAAAACTATATTTCGCAAAAAAATACGAAAAGAAAAAAATACAATTTACCGCTACGACTAATACAAAATTTGGTAAAATGATATATATGCCTACAGAAAACGGAATATCGGTAATGGATAAGAAAAACAATGAACTATTTTCTGTAAAAGGATCTGATTATTATCCTATAAATGATAGGTTTTATGAAGATGATGAGCATTATTATTATTTGAATATAAAGAAAAAGCGAATGGATACTTTGTTTGTCTATGATATAGAAAGTTATGAAAATGGATTAGTGGGTATTCAAAAAAAGGATGAAGGCGATTATAAATTATATTCTAAAGACAATAAAGAGGTTTCTAAACAGGAATATATTTACTTAAAAGAAAAAGGAGATCTGTTATTTGGACGGTCTAATTTTAAGTATTATCATATCGATAAGAAAGGAAAAAGTACTTTGTTAAAGGATGTAGAGGAATTAGGAGATATGGCAGGAGGGATGATCTCTATTAAAAATGAAAATTACCAGTATGGCTTTATAAATGAAAAAGGAAAAATTGTAATCCCAATGATATATGATAAAGTTGGAAACTTTAGTGATGGTTTGGTGCAGGTAAAAAATGAAGATAATAATTATGAAACTCCGGATTATTATGGGTATTTAAATAAAAAAGGGAATAAAGTATTAGGGTTTAAGTATGAGAGAGCTCATGAATTTATTAATGGAATAGCATTGGTGAAATATGATGGGACTTATAAATTTATAGATAAAAAGGGAGAAGTTTGGATTGATACAAAATCAAAAGGAGCTTCTATTAATGGTAAAGGAAGAGAAAGAGTATATAGTTTTAATGATGGATCTAAATATGACTCTTACGGAATTTTAATAACACAATAATTGTATATTGATATTCAAAATAAAAAATATTGTAATGATTTATAAGTGTTTTAGAACGATTAAGTTTATAATATTTTTGACTTGTTTGTGTTGTTTTTCCTCTTTTAGAAAGAAAGAGGTGGTGACAATAGAAGTATTATCCAAAGTAGATATAGTTGCTGAGGCATTAAAACAATTAGGAATACGATATGAAGACTGTTATCCGGAATTTTTAATTGAACAAAAAATACCTTCAAATCAAGATCAAACCATTTTGATTATTCCTAAAATCAATATACTAGAAGAAGATGAAAGTTATTTTTCTCTAGATAGTTATATTCTTATTGTAGATAGCAACACAGGGATTATAAAAAATAAATTTTTTGAAAGTAAGCAATGGGAGTCAGATGCATTGTTTTTAGATGAGATATCTATTGATGTTCCATTATATCAGGTGACAAAAAATCAAACTGCTTTTGGTGTAAGAGTGCGTCACCGAACACAATCTCAACCAAATCCATATACAGAAGAATCAATCTCCTTGTTTTTACCAGTTCAGGATAAGTTGAAGAAAATACTGGACAATTTTATTACGCATGAATATAGCGGAGAGTGGAACATGATCTGTGAGGGTGAATCTACAAGTTCAAAAAAAGTATTAATAATGTCAAGACATCCGACTAATGGGTTTTTTGATATTAAAATAGATCATACCATAACAGAGAGAACAACATTTAAACTAGGAGAACAAGATTGCGAAGAAAAAGAAGAAGTGAAAAAATTTAAAGAACTTCTTGTGTATACTAATAATACATATGAAATTTTGAAAAACAAAGTATCTGAAAAATGAAAAAGAAGTATGGAAGAAATATCGTTTTTCTGATTCCTTTCTTTTTTGCATTTGTTTTTTCATGTGCTAATTCTTCAAAACAACAAGAAAACAAAAGTTTTAGTGAACAAAACCAAGAATTAGTTGTACTCGATACAGTTCTTGGATTAGAAGAAGAAATAACGCCTCAGAAAACTTTTGATTCTATAGCAAGCGGATTAAATTTTAAACCAAAAACAGGGTATAACGCAACAAAAGAACAAATAATAACCGTTAGAAATCGTTTAAGTCGGGAGTATAAAACAGAGACTAATAATAGTAAAAAAGATAGTCTTTTGGATGTAGTTTCTCTATATTTTACAAAATCATTACTCAATGATATTATACCTCATTGGTACGGCACAGAGTGGGACTTTAATGGATATAGTGATATTCCGAATCAAGGCACAATTGCTTGTGGCTATTTTGTGTCAACTACACTTAAACATATGGGACTTAATTTGAATAGATATAAAATGGCACAACAAGCTTCTAGTTTAGAAGTGAAATCAATAGCTATAAACGCAAATAACATAATAGTATCCAAAAACAACAACATAAGTGACACTTTGAAACGACTCAAAGAAGGTGTATACATTGTAGGTCTTGATAATCATGTAGGATATTTGTATTTATATAATGGCAAAACCTATTTTATTCATTCTAATTATATAGATGATAGAGTAATGATAGAATTGACGGATCATTCTCCTGCATTCATGAGTGAAACTTATTATATGATTAATATTACTCATAATACACTGTTGGCCAAAAAATGGCTTGAAAATGAGAAGATTACTATACATGTTAAATAAGTTTAGTATATTATTTATGAATAAGAAAATCGGTAAACCCTGATGACAAAAACAATTCCAGTTTTCATAATTATTTTAATGCTTGTTTTTGACTCGTTATATGCTTTTCAAAAAGAACCCTTGATTAGATCAAAGGTATATGCCAACTACCCTGCATGGAGCAATGATTATGATGGTGAATTTGAAAACGCTTGCCCTAATACATGTAAAATAAGTACGACAAGTACTTTAAAGGCGAATAAAGGGATAACATATGAAGCTAAAAACATGTATCAATCAAATTTTGATAATACTATAAATACAGCATGGGTAGAAGGAGTTGATGGATCTGGAATTGGAGAAAAAATTAGATTTAAAGTAGTGGAGATATATGCTGATTATGAACGTTGGAGATTATCTGCAGCCGTTACTTTTATTAATGGGTATGCAAAAAATGAAAAAACTTGGAAAGCCAATAATAGAGTAAAGAAATTGAAAATGTATCGAAATGGCAAGAGTATTGCCGAGATATATCTGGAGGATACTCCTAATGTACAAACCTTTTCATTGGGAAAAATACTCTATGATAATTTGCTGGAAGTAGATGAGGTTATTGAATTTGAAATTATAGAAGTGTATAAAGGAGATATCTATGATGATACGGCAATCACATTCTTTTCTTTAACCTGTTCGCCGTGATAAGATTTCCTTTTATATTGATTATTCTGTTTTACTCATGCACTAACAGTACTATATTGCTATGTGGAGATCTGTTATCTTTATATGCAGAAAAACCGGTCGAATTAGAATTTTTAGAATGTAGTAAAGAAAAGGGACAAGTTATATTGCGTTCAAAATATAGAGTGTCAGGAAAAGATTCTAAAAAAATAGAACAAGTGTTGATCTCGAAATATGGATTAGGAAAGCTAAAATTTAATTGTTGTGGCTGGGAATCTGAAAAATATGGACAAATTAATCCTTCAAAAATTAAAGCAATAAATCCTAATTTCTCAATTCTAATAACGATGTATGGAAATGCAGAAAAGAAAGATAAAAACAATACAATTTATATAGAAAAAAATAGAAATAAAATACCTTATTTCTATGTAATTGTAGAGGTTGTTGAGGTTTAGTACAGTTTTAGTTTTTATCTATAAAACGTTTAGAAACCTGAGAATAATCTACAGTTTTATATAGAAAATATTCTTGTTCATACTTTTCTGTCTCAATAGAAATTTTAATAGAATCTGTTTCAGTTTTAGGAAGTATGTAACTTATTTTGTTGTATTTCTTTGAGAAATATATAGTATCTTTTTCTGGTATATCTGGCAATAAGTTTTCTCTTTCGAAATTTAAATTTCGATATACTTTATACAAGTTTTTTAGTGTGTATGATTTTGGATATACACAGGTGTTTACGGTATGATTATTTATTTTTTCTTCATAGCAATTAAGCGTATTCGATATAGTATCTCCTTTTTGAGTGATTAGAGTTAAATTTTTATAAAACTCTTTGGTTTCTTTTCTATCTTCTTTATTATCTTTTTTATTGTTTCCATAAGGAGATAAGTAATGTAAAAACTCTTTCTTTGAATAATATGTTTTTCCTTGTGCAGTTTCTATTTTGGAATACATGAGATATTCGCCATATTTCATTTCTTCGGGAAAATAACCTTGGGATAAATCCCCTTGATTAAAAATCCAATCTCCATTTTTAATCTCTATCATAAAAGAATCATCCAGGATATTTTCATCTCCTGGAGTAAGGATACCTAAATCATCATATTCTCCAATTTTCTCTTCATAGATAGTACTATCATTACTAATATAATATATAGTAAATGAAGAATGATTTAGATCAATGTTCTCTTCTGAACTATTTTTGAACCAAGGTGTGACCACGTATGACGGGTTTTCAAATCCGGTTAATAATGTAATCCCGGTTTCTAAATCTAAGTCGTGCGATGCAGGATATAATTCTTGATACTTATTTTTAAGTCTTTTAATATCTTCACTGACCATATAGGGATTACGCTCTGGAGTTGCATAATATATAGAGTCTTTGGAGGAATATATTGCTCTCTTTTCTTTACCATCAAAATAACTAAGCCTAGAAAATGCTAAATAATTTCCTTCCTTCATTTGTTTGGGAAATAAGGATACTTTCTCGCTTTCCCATCCATTTTGATAATCCCAGCTTTGGACTAAATATCTTCCATTATATGAGTCATAATCAATATTGCTATCATCAAGAGGAACATCTTCATCGGGTTTAAGGTGATAACTGTCGAACCAATCACCAGAAATTATTTTTTTTCTAAACACTTCATTTTTTTCAGAAATGTAAAAATATTCTATTTCATGTATAGGTATGTATATCTCTTCTGTAGTTATGTTGTTAGAAATCACTCCAGAATGAAAGTCTAATGTAGGATATATAGGAAAATCTATTGAAACTATTGACGATTTTGGAAATGCAGATTCGTATGTTTTGAGTAAAGTATTAAGTGTATATGTATTGTTCTCTTTTATAAGTAGTGTATTATGGATTTTTTGTTGTATTTGAGTCGTATATATGTTTTCTGGTATATGAACAGATATAATGGATTCACTATTACCAAAATGTGCTTTTTGATTAATAATTTCTCTAAACTTGCCAAAATATGCCAAATCTTCATATTCTAATTCTTCCATTGTGTGTAGCACATGGTTTTGTATTTCATTAGGAAAAGAATAAAAAGTAGGAGATATTTCGAATGATGTATCTTCTTCATCACTATCATTCTTACGACAGAAAATTTTTGCAACTTTGTTTTTGTAGCACATAGTAATAGAGGACGTGATGATGTCATCATATGTAGAAGTAGAAATAATAATAGGATCTATTACTCCATCCTTATCAATATCGGTAAAAGAACAGTGTTTTTTTAAAAAACGAAAATCGGTATTAATATCAGGAGCATAAGTGTTTTCTGATATTTCGTAGGCATTGATCAATGAACCCTGAGTTTCTGAGATAATAAATGCTTTGATCTTACTATTTAGTGTATCCTTATTCTTTATAATACTTCGATCTTCCGTAAATAGTATATAATGTTTTGATATATTATCTGTATATGCTAATCCCGATGTAATAGGCATATATACACCTAAACTATCTTTTAACTGGTCTTTAAACTTTTTTTCAAATTCAGAAACACTAATGGGCACAGCATTTTCTGGAATTTTAATAATAGATAGAGTATCTTTTTTGGTAGTGTTTGTTTCAACAGTAACTATTTTTTTAATGGGTTGTTCTTTTTGTATCTCTTTTTTACAAGAGGTGCATATTAAAGTTATTATTACTGTTATAATGAGATATGGTAAAAAATTAGTATTCATTGTTACACTATAAATGGTAAAAGATCTTAGAATGAAATTACTTGTATTTTTATATTAATTTTTTGATAATCAAATTAATTATAGTTTTTTTCAGACAATTGTTTTCCTTTATCATATTCTATTTCTTTTTCTAGTTCTCCGGCAAGATCATAATATTTCCAAATTCCATTTTTTTTGCCGTTGAGATAATTTCCTTCAAGAGCTACATTTTTAGCCTTATTATAATGTTTACAAAGACCATTTTTTACATCATTCTTATAGGTGGTTTCTCTTATAAGTCGCCCTTTCTTTTCATCAAATTTTCTCCAAATTCCATCTTTGTAAGTGTCCTTATGATTTCCTTCAATAATTTTAATGCCTTCTTCTGTATAGGCTACGTATGGGCCATTAATACGACCATACTTGTAATGTGTTTTAGTTCTTAATGTACCATTTTTGTAATATACTTCCTGATCAACAATATGATCGTTATCATAATTAATTTTGTTAAGAAGAATACCTTCTTGTGTGTATTGTTTTGTGATACCGTTTTTTCTTCTGTCTTTGATTTGTTTTTCTTCAGCTAACGTTCCATTAGGATAATAACTTTTTCTCATATAATCTACAGGAGAACTGTAATCTTTTTCCCATTTTAATGGACCATCAATAAGGCGTTCTTCCCAATGTCCTGTTGGTTGATCATCCTTATAATACTCTGTCAAAGTAGATTTTGTATTTTCAGCAGGGTTGCGAATAATACGAGTCCATTTTCCATCTTTTTTTCCGTTTTTATAGTTTTGAGTGCTAGTGATTTCACCTTTTTTATTATAATCCAACCATTTGCCAATAGGTTGATGATCTTTATAATAATATTCTGAAGCAATGTTACCATTCTGGAAATATGTTGTGCTTTTCCCTTGTATTTTTCCGTTAGAATAGGTTGAGGAAGATGCTATCCTACCCTCAAAATCATAGACGATATATTTACCATCGATCTTTCCGTTTTTAAAACGTATTTCAGAATAGGCTCCACTGGTTTCTGATATTTTATAATCTCCTTCCAGGTTTTTTTTGTCTCTATTGGTTCTAAAAATATTTTCCTGACCAAATTTTATGTTTTCAATCTCATTCCAGGTAAGATAGTTCTGAGCTTGACTATAAAAAGAAGTACATAAAAATATAATTTGTATGAGTATTATTTTGATTGTTTTCATTTTGGTTTGTGATAGTGATTTTTTCTTTTTACATCTTGTGGAAGTAAACTTCGAACAGTTCGATAGGAATCGATTAATTCCTCTTTTTGTTGTTGTATTTGAGATAAAAGCTCTATTCGCTCTTCTCTTAGATCATGTATTTCCAGAAAATTAGATATCATAATGTCGTACATCTCATGAACATAAGAAGAATCTTTTTTGGGTAATCTTTTTTGCATATCAACGAGATTTGTATTGAAAAGCATACGCATATATTCAACATTTACTCCGTCTTTATAGATAGAATCCAGCTGTTGTTGTGTTTTAATCATATGATCTCTATAATACTCTTGAAATTCTCGTTCTTTATTTACTTCGGCGACTTGTTTTTTTAGTTCTGGAATTTTAAACATGAAGTAAAAAATCACACTTAGTGTTATCACTATTGCAATGAACACTAATATATATTGTTTGAAATTTCCTTTTTTCCCTTCCATACATACTATTATTATACCTTTATCCGGGCAAATAAATTCTTTTTAACCCTTTATTGTGTAATGCGATAATTTGCTGCTCTATATACTGAAGTATTTCTGGGCATCCTCTTTCAAAATCATCACATTCAATAGTTTTGTTTTTACCATTCATCTTCAAAGTGATTTTTAATATACTATTATCCGAAGTCTGATTACTATATCTGTTTTTTAGTTTAAAAAAAGATTTTTCTTGAAGGTAATTGATTAATTCATCCCTTTGTTGTATGGTGATATTTTGACTTGAGGTTACATTGTATTTATTATTTTCTACCATTTCTGCTGATGGATAAAAAGTGATTATGGTATCTTTAAGAACGAACCTGTCATAATGAAAAGCTCCACGTTCTATCGTTAATTCTATGAGGTTCGAATCAATTACCTGTGCTTGGGTATTTGAATCTTTCTTTTCAACTGTTTTTGAACAGCTAAATAGTATAGCTGGTAAAAGAAGCAAAATGATTTTTGATGTCGTTGTATACATGATTTTATTCTATTTTAAAATAATCAGCTTGAAGTAGGGGAGTTCTATTATCAAATTCGAAATCGAAGAATGCAGCATCATCAGCTTCAAGTTTGACTTTGGTAGTACTTCTTCCAATTTCTTTATTTTCCTGATTATAAGCTTTTAATTTGATTTTTCCATCAAAATTTTCTGAGGAAATCAAGTAAACAGACACTTTTTTTACTTTTGTAGAGTCACTATATATTTTTTCTGTACGTCCGATTTCAAAATTCTTTAAAAACGTTGAATCTGCTATTATTTTAGCTTGATTAATACTTTTATCATATCCTTTTGTCACTCCTTTTATGGCCTCAGAAATCCCTTCACTAGCAGATTCTAATGCTTCTTTACCATCTGTTTTAAGAGCATCTCCTGCTCCTTTTAATAGTTTTGATTTTATGGAGACCAGAGCATTACCTTCTTCTTCAGCTTTTTTCTTTTTCTCTTCTGTACTCATGCATGACGATACCATAAGAGATAAACTGATAGCTATTACTTTTATGATGTTTCTTCCAATATTCATGATGTTATTTTTTGGTTTATTTACGTTTTAATTTTCTTTTTTTGTAATTCCAATTACATTGGGGATTTCCCAAAAGACAGTGTTTTTATCATTTTCATTGAATCCTGTTTCATAACTTCCCATTTTTTCAACTACGGTATTGTTATGATTTAAATAAAAGGATGCTTCCGGACCTCCTTCCAGGTACATGAGGTTATATAATTTTAATGGTGCTTGTAGCAGGATATTGATAAAATCGTGTACTGTATATGGAGATCTTGATATGATAAATAAAGCATTTCCTTCTTCATCCTTACCAATGACGACCATACTCCATTTTTTACTTTGTCTACTCCATCTGTTTTTCTGATTACAATCTACCATGCGTATGGATTGTGTAAAAGAATTGTATTTGTTTTTGAGTACTTCCCAGTTCTGACAGGTGCGATCTATAATCTGAAATTCTGGAACGCTGTTGTCCTTTCTATTAAATGCTACAATAGTATTATCCTTATTCTCGTTAGGGTTATTTATAAAATTGTAATCTTTCATATATCCGAGGTTAGTAGCGTGATCCATACGATACATTCCGGCATTGATAATCGCTATTTGTTTTTTTTGATTCCCCCATTCTTTGGCAGTTCTTGTATGTTCTTCTTTTTTCTTGGCACTAAAAAGATTAAAATCATATCTAGAAGGGTTGATTTTTAGGATGGTAATTTTATGATCTCCCAAGATCGATTTCTTTGGAGCAAGGTATTCTGATAAGAATAACCCTTCATCTATTTTTTGCCATTGAATATGATTAGAGTTTTGTTGGCTAAACAATGTGTATGTAAAACCCAAAATAAAAGTTACTATGTAATATCTGTTTTTTACTATATTCATATAAGAAGCATTATACTTTAAGAAAAATTCTCTTTATATTAATTTTATAGTAAAAATATTAGGTTATTATTGGGGATAAAAGCCTCAATCTATATTCGTTAAGCCTTTGTATATATTCGAAGTACAGTAATTAAAGTAGAATGGATACTTCAAATAGGACTGAGTTTTCTAAAGGAGTTGATATTACTTTTATGTAATTAATAGCTGTTATATATGGCACATGCAGTAAGGAAGAATGCAATGATAATAATAAATATCAAATTGGCAATCCAGGTTTTTTGTCTTTTATATAGTTTGAATAACATCTCAAAACCTATTAATATAGAAAATAATAGCAACCAAAGAACTCCCATAATGGCAAACCCCAAACCTCTATCAGTATGACCATGTCTTTCATTATATTCAGGTCTTGGCCCATATTCCATGAATAGTATTAATACAATTATGGGCAAGATTAGAATTCCTGTTCTTATTATAATTGCTCTAATAATTTTCTTATTCATATTGTCCTATATAAAAATGTAAGGTTGCTACATGCGATACGTTTTAGCTTAACAAATTTGTAAATGTCAATCTTGTATTTGGTGACTTTGTCATTTACTTTAAGATTTTTACTCCTTTTTGAATATATTTCCCAATTTTTTTCTACGAATTAAATAGTAAATTGTATAAATTATTATCACAAAAAATTCAATAATCATAAGTAATAATATAGAATCATCTTCAAACGAAATATCTTTTCTAGTAGACCAAAATAAATATAAAGTATAGAAACAAAAAGTTCCCCAAAAAAAGTACTTTACAAAAACTTTATTTTTTAAACCAAAGGAAAAAGCAATATTGAAAAAGATACTTGAAAACATTAATAATAAACCAAAATCAAGATCTCTTTTTCTAATTCCTTCATATGATTTAGTTAATATTAGAAAAGATATTATCATCATTATCACTAAAATGATAATGTGCATGGTAATAGTTTCTTTTTTTTCTTGTACTTCTTCTGACATAATGTATACTTGTTTTTTTAGTTTTCTTCAAATTCAATTTTGACAATCACTACCACTTACATCAATATATGTTTATACAATCATTTTTTGCCACTAATATGCTTGGATCGATCAAATTCGATAACACAATCTTCTAAATTTGAGAAGTTTAAGGTATAGTAGTAATGTGTGTTTTCTATTTTAAAATACCTATGAAGTTCAAAAGCATTAGAAAATTTACGAATTATGTATCCAGATTCATCAGCATCAATTATGTCAACATATGAGCTTTCTTTCATTTCGTTAATGATTGCTTTTATATCATAACTAACATTTTCTTTTTTAAGAATATTTAGTTTACCATTCGCTTTGTCACTATCACTCACATATTCTTTGTAGATGGTATCCTGAATTTGATATTGTATAAGTTTTTTGTCTTTACTATCAAAAATTAGACTATCACTTAGTGCAAGTATATATGTACCAAACCCTTTTTTTGGTAGTTTTCTGATTGCATACGTTTTTGGGAGTATCAAATGTAGTTGTTCATCAATCTTAATAGATTGTTCTTTCTGGCTTATTCCCGTATTTTTAGCCCTTATCGATTCTAGATCGATAGCATGTGTGTTCTTTTCTTTATCTTCTGATGTAAGATCTGTTAATTCTAATTCTTCTAATGTTCCTGTTAATAATTTTATTCTTTCTTTTTTTTGATTTAAAAGACCTATTTCTGTATCGTAATGTGCGATATCTTGTTCGGGATATTCATATGTTATTCCTTCTGTTGTTGTAAGTTTTATCGCTTTAGCACGAATATCTAAATCATATGAAGTAAGATTTTCAATAGGATATTTGGCTTTTTTTAATTGTGTGTTTAATCGTTTACTTCGTTCTATCAATCCACTTAATGTTCGGGTAATTGTTGTGAAATAATCTCCTTTCTGCTTAGACACATCGTCTTTAAAATTACCTCCCTGTTTTGTGCCATCTATACGTATATTTTTTGCAATAGAATATATGTCGATAACAAAAGAGAACGCTCCTGTTAATTGTAAATCCCCAGTATTTGTGAATGTTACTTTTATCTGGGGATCGCCCCAAGGACCTTCTGTAATTTGTATTTTTGTAGGCGTAACAGTTTCTAGTTTGGATATTATTTCGCTAGCAGCTTTACGTTCTTTTTGTAACCTTGTGAGTTCTTCCTCTAATTCTTTTAGATTATTTTCATTTTCTTCTTTGAGAAGACTTTCAGCAAGAGAAATTATTTGATTATAGGTTTTATTATCAATGATTTGTAATGAAATCTGTTCAAAAGATTTTCCTTTATATTTTTTAGGATTATCCCATTTTAACTTCATTGCCTCTAGTAAAACAACTCTAAAGGCTTTTTCTAAATTATCTTTTTGAATCTGGTCTAAATCTTTTTCTACAACTAATCTCGATGTTTTAAATGCTTCTGGAGAATCTCCCGATATTTTTTTTCCGCATGAGATAAATATCATTAAGAGTGCGATGACAGAAATATTAATCTTTGATTTCATATTCTTTTCTAGATTGAAAATATTTATGTTATTTTAATAGAAAATATTGAAAACTTACTTTGTTAGTTTAACTCCTCTACCACCATATAAATTGGCAGCTATACCACTAAATTCATTTTGCATTGTTTCTAATGAAATATTGTAAGTCTTCGAGGCATTAGTTAATTTTTTCTTTAATTTTAAATTTTTATCAATCGCTATTCCTGCCATAATGAATACAACAATAACTATGATTCCAACTATAGAAAATTCTGTTGTTTTGATAGTATTATAGGTATCATAGCTATAACTTCTACCAGCTATAAAAATATTATGAATTAAGAAAAAGACACCAATAATCAAAAAAGGAATTTTTACATAACTTTCCATTTCAGCTGATTTTTTATAAATGTCTAGCATTTCCTGTAATATTTGTTCAGGTAGTTTTTCTATAATCTCTAATTGAACTTCTTGTTCTATTTTTTCTTTATTTTCCATGTTATTATGATTAGGAATTATTGGATTATGTACTACTTACATTAATACATAATTTTTCTAACGAAATTTTAAACTCGATATATGCTGTAGATGAAATAAAGTTGTCATGAAAAAACTCAAATCTATCTTTATTATCATTCGTATAAATGATAATAGATTCTCCATCATCAGAATCATCCTTAATATATAACTTGCTGATATCTTTAAAACTTAAAATGACTTGAGTGGTTTTATGAGGAAAACTAATTGTAGTCTGAGATATTTTTATAGTATTTTTATTTTGAATGGCAGTTTTATGCGCTTTTAATTTGTAGATGGAGTATATCAAAAATGAAATGAATAAAACTCCTAAAATATAATAACTGTATGGACTTGATATAATACTTTTACCTTTAATTGCAATCCCTGCATTGTAATAAAAGCAATAAAGTGTTAGTGCCCCAAAAATAATAGCAGGCATGAATGTCCAATATGAAAATGTACTTTTATATTCAAATTCTTTATATTCTTCCATGACGATACGTTTTCAATTTTTGTTAAAAGATTTTCTATTTCTTCAGAGTTGTTAGTGATATTTTGTTCTGATTTCTAACAATTAATTAATATTATATTCCAAATGTATATACTTTCTTTAAGGAGGTTATCCCTCAATTAATATCCGTTTTATTTGGATATATATTTGATGAATTTTTGAGGCTGCAGTAGGGAATATTTTGAGAGACCCTGTATTTGATTCGAGTACAATAACATTTTAAATTACCTTTTTTCAGATTTATATAATCTAAAAACTTCAATAAAAACTCTTTGTCAAATACGACTCTTAGAACATAGTTTCAGAAATTATACGATAGAAGGTATGAAAAGAGAGCTACCAGAAATTCAAACTAATTATTGTTAAAAAATTAGAAGTTCATAGAATATGATAATTATCATATTTAGTTCTGACTCCATTTGTCAATTTTGACGATTAAGAATCTGTATAAATATATGTAAATACATAATATTTTGGATTAACAATCTATAGTTGCGCAATTGCAGCAAAATTAATTTATTCTTTTATGAAACTACATTCATTTCATATTCCTGTAATGGGAATAGGCTTTACCATCGATACTCCGTTAAAAGTTTCTCATTTAGGCATAGACTCTGTTGTTTCCTTAGTAGATGATATTCTATTAGAAAAACTAAGAAAAATGTACTGCAATCTATTTGAAGAACCCTATAGTGAAATAACTGAAAGTATAGAAGATTTTAGAGCCAAACGGATTACTTCCTATCTTAATTTGATGAATAATGTAGCAGAAAAGAAGTTTGAAGAACTCAAAAATATTTCAAATGGATTGAATAAAGAATTAAAACAATATTTAAACATTCTACCTGGTACTTCTGTCCTAAAACAACGATTTAAAAATTTGAGTTATACAAATTATAATGTAAAAGAACTCCTAAGTTTTATAGAAGATCATTTATGTATAGGAAGTATTGATGTTAATATCATGACTAAAGTAGATAAAGAAAATTATAAGAAAAAAGAAAAATTACCTAATATATATAATGACGCTCACTCTGCACTTAGAGGATATGCTAAAAGCGATTTATCTTCATCTATAATACTTTCGGCAGGTATGAATCCTAGGTTATATAGCTATATGGAAGAATTTGATGATTTTTATCCCGATAAGAACGGGAAGATTAAAAAGAAAATAGTTTTAAAAGTAAGTGATTACAGATCTGCCCTGATACAAGGAAAGTTTCTTGCTAAAAAAGGACTTTGGGTTTCAGAATATAGGATTGAATCTGGGCTTAATTGTGGGGGGCATGCATTTGCAACCGATGGATATCTTCTGGGACCTATTTTAGCTCAATTTAGAGATCAAAAGGAGGAATTGATACAAGAAATACACAAGATAATGATTGAAGCACTTTTTCATAAAAGAAATCATATTCTACAAGAACCTTTATCTATAAAAATAACCGCTCAAGGAGGAGTTGGTACAGCAGAAGAACATCGGTTTTTACTCGAACACTATAGAGTAGATTCTGTAGGTTGGGGGACACCATTTCTTTTGGTTCCCGAAGCAACAACTGTAGATGATAGTTCATTAGATAAATTAGTAAAAGCAAAAGAAAAAGATTTGTATCTAAGTAATATCTCTCCTTTGGGTATACCTTTTAATAATCTTAAGGGAAATACTAAAGATCAGGAAAAACTTGCTTTGATATCAAAAAATAGACCGGGGAGTTCCTGCCCTAAAAAATACGTAGCTTTAAATAAAGATTTTTCTGAACAAGGAATGTGTACTGCTTCTCGTCAATATCAGTATTTAAAAATTAAAGAATTGGATGAAAAAGAGTTTTCTAAAGATAAATATGAGGAAGAATATAATAAAATTATAGAAAAGTCATGTACTTGTGTTGGATTAGGAACTTCAGCATTATTAAAGTATAACTTAAATACCAAAACCGAAGGACAAGGTGTTTCTATTTGCCCAGGCCCCAATATGGCTTACTTTTCAAAGATTATGAGTTTAAAAGAAATGACCAATCATATCTATGGAGAATCTGATGTAATAACAAGAACAGATCGTCCAAATATGTTCATAAAAGAGTTAGGGATTTATATCAATTACTTAAAAACTAAGCTCGAAGAGATGAAAACCCCCTTGGATACTAAACAAAAAAAGTACTTGACAACATTTGCCAAAAACTTAAGTGAAGGTATTTCATATTATAAAAATACTTTTAATAGCGATCTAAAAACGGTATCAGAAAGTACTAAATGTGAGATTATGAGAGGTTTAGTCAAATGGCATAGTATTTTAAACCAAATAAATTCAGAAATAGATCATTTGTGTAATACCTAATTGAAGAATATCAGTATCAGTTTAGAAATTGTTTTATCCCATACATCTTCATTAGCGTATTATATTTATTCTAAAAAGTTATTGTAAAATAAAGAAGAAGATAACGAACTAAGAATGTTATGTGTTTAGTTTATAACAGGTTAGTAAAATGTTTAATACGTTATTGTTGGAGGCTTTTATTTATTTTGGTATGTTTTTTGTTTATCTATTATTAATTATTAAAAATACTTTTTATAGATGGTCGTATTTGATTAACTTTCAAATAAAAAGAAATCTATGCAATTAGAACTTTGAAAACAATTTATGAAATCATAATTTTACTCCCCCAAAAAATGAATATTATGCGCAACGTGAATACTTGGAACACAAAAAAGTTATTACTTACCCTGGTAATCTTATGCTTTTTTATACAAATGAAGGCACAGAATGATCAAATTTCTATTCAATCTATTAATGATAGAGAATTTACTGTAAGCAGTATTAATGGAATTCCTTTTACAATAGTCTTAGAAAATAGTAATAATGATGGACAATATCAATTAGGAAGTAATGGTCGTCTTACTTTTAAGGTTGAAGATTTGATAGGAAAGAGAAGTACCCTTAGAATTGTATTACAAGAAAAGATATTTTTATCTTTAGAGGATAAACTTGTTGCACAATATCAAGCTGATGTAAAATGGATTGAATCCAAACTTCAAATCACAGAAGGTGAATTTAAAATATTCCCATCACGTCCAATTTTTACAGAAGCAGGTTTGGAAAAATTAAAAGGTAAAGTTTTTGAATATGCTACTTCTGATAAAAAAGAAGATTATTTCAATCAATGGATAGAAAAAGTAAATTACTCATATGGAGCAGTAGGGTATTTCAATGAAATATTTGACGCATCCAATGGTGAGGACAATGCGCAAAGACATAATTTTCTACCTATTAATATATACGAAGAACTTCATAAATAAAATAGCCTCTTTATCTTAGGTAATGTATAAAGAAACTAATTTAATTTGAAATCTGTTTTCTTGATATCTAAATGAAGTTATGTTTGCCGATTGAATATTATCTGATATAAAAAAATAAAAAACGCCCGATTTTGGGCGTTTTTTATTTTTTTCCATAGCAAATTCTCTCTTTTACATAGTTAAATGACAGTTGATTGATTTTGTGAGGTTTATGTTCTGTTGATAAAAGAATTGTACACCTATTGATTTGTATTTGTAACCTTTTGTCTACCCTATATATTGCTAAATCACTAGTTACGATTATACCTTTGTCTGTTTTGTAAGAAACAATATTATGAAGTTAATAGATTGTGTGTAGAAAAATGCTAATTCTATTTTTCTCCAGTATTGTTTCTATAAAAAGTATTTGTTTAAAATTTTATTTTTGATTTCTTAATATTATCCCTAAATGAGAATTTTCTATTTAGTATTTGTCTTATGCTATGGAGTTTTTTTATCTCAAGAATTGTCAGCCCAAAATCTTAAAATTGTAGATAGTTTACGTTTTTTAGTAAATGATCATGATACACCTGATTCTACATTAGTAATTGGTTATAATGATTTAGGAATTCAATATGCTACGTCAGATTCAAAATTGGCAAAAACCTATATCAATAAAGCACTAAAAATTGCTAAATCCAGTAAAAATCAACGAGGTATCGCTGGTGCTCAAAATTGTTTAGGGATTGTTTATTATTACCAGAAACAATATGACTCTGCATTAGTATATTTTAATAAGGCTTTAGCGATTAATAAAAGAGAAAAATACTATTGGGGGCAAGGATCAGCATTACACCAAATAGGGGTAATTCATAAATATCAGGCTAATTATCTTAGAGCAATAGAAAGTTTTCAAAAATCCAGAGAGTTATTTCATTCAATTAATGATTCTATTTCTTTTGCAAAGGCAATAGAAAATATAGGAAGTTGCTATTATTATATTGGGAATCATCACAAAGCAATGGAATTTCACTTGCAGGCAATGAATATATACGAAAAGAAACATGATATAAATGGCATCAGTCGTGAATATAATTATTTAAGTCGTTCTTTAATAGATCAGAAAGAATACCAAAAAGCATTGGATTATCTTAATGAAGCTTTAATAGTTATAAGAAAATCAGGTAATAATATACAGGTTGCAGTTGCTTTACAAAATATAGTGAGATGTTATGTTGGACTTAATAATTATGATAAAGCGCTGAAGTATAGCATGGAAGCCCTGGAATATAAAAAGCTATCAGGAAATAAAAAGAATATAGCCTCTACACAAAGTTCTATCGGTGAGATCTATTATCATCTTAAGGATTACAATAAAGCGATTGATTATTTAAAGAAATCGTTAGAAAACCATGTATATAATGGTGATTACACTAGTAAAATGATTACTTGTCATAGGTTGAGCAAGACTTATTTAGCTATCCATAAACTTGGTCAGGCAAAGTTTTATGCAACCAAAGCATTGGAAATTTCTAAAAAGATCAAAAATTTAAAAGGCGAAAAGAATACGTATACTATTTTGGCATCTATCGTAGAACAGGAGGGAAGAGGTATGGAAGCTTCTGGATATTATAAAAAAGCTCTGGAGTTAAAAGATTCAATGCTTAAAATAGAGAACGAAAAACAAGCACGTCAATTACAAATGATGTATGAAACAGAACAAAAAGAACTGCAAATTGATCAACAGGAAAACGAAATTCAATTACTGAAACAAAGAGTAAAAATTAATAAGCTAAAGTATTCCTTATTGATTATTGTTTTAGTATTAATTCTTATTATTTTGGGGTTTGGATTTTATGAAACCAAACAAAAAATAGAACGTTCTAAATTGCTGGCAAAACATTCTAGATTGGAAAAAGAAAAGCTAGATGATGAATTGTCATTTAAGAAAAGAGAGTTAATTACACATGCTTTACACTTAGCCAAAAAGAATACCGTATTAGAAAAGCTAAAACAAACGATAGAAAAATTTGTATTGGCTGAAAAAGAAAATATAACATTTGACTATCGTCAATTAACAGCAATTATTCAACAAGAATTAAGAGACGATGAAAGCTGGGAGAATTTTAGAAATTATTTTGAACATATCCATCAAGATTTTTATACAACTGTTAAGAAGAAATACCCCAAAATCACTCCAGGAGAATTAAGACTAATTGCATTACTAAAAATGAATTTGTCTTACAAAGAAATTGGAGGAATCCTTAACATTACTCAAGAAGGAGTAAAGAAGGCCAGATATCGTCTTCGTAAAAAATTAAATATAAAACCAGAAGAATCCCTTCAAAACCTAGTCATGAACCTCTAGAGATATTTAATTATAAGGCATAAGGTATTCACAAAAGAACACATAATACAAAACTTCTATTTATACAATTTATCGTCAGGAATCATTTCTTTTTCAAGACTAATTAAATAATCAATGATTTCTTGTTTAGGATTCAGTTCCAGCTTTTTACGAAGACGATATCTGGCAGTTTTTAAACTTCCTGGCGAAATACCAAGAATACTTGCCGTTTCTTTAATATTAAGGTTGAGTCTAATCAAAGAACATATTTTAAGATCGTTAGCCTTTAAATTTTCATGTTTTAATTTTAATTTGGCATGGAACCCTATTTTAGCTTCTTCAAAATAATTTCTAAAATTCTCCCAATTTTTATCAATGCTCAGGTTTTCTTCTGCCAGCTTCTTTAATTCTTGAATAAGTTTTTTCTCTTCTAAAGATGACACTTGATCTAAATGCTTAACGATATTCTGTATTTTATTGATGATCTCATTCTTTTGCTGAAAATTAAAAGTATAAGAGGTAAGTTGCTTATTTTTGAATTCTAGTTGTTCTTCTAACTCCTTTTGCTTCAGTTTTTCATTTTGAATAAATTTTTGAGCTAAAGAATTTTGAGATTTTAAAATATCTTGTTCTTTAATTGCAAATTCAATTTCTTTTTCTGAACGTTTTCTATACACAGATAAGATAATATATGCACTAATGGAGATGAGTAAAATACTGGTAAAGAGAGTGTAGTTGATGATTTTTTTCTTTCCATGTTCCTGTTCAAGAATAGAAATTTTAGTATTGGTTTGTTCTAATTTATTTTTAAATTCTAAAAAAGCTATTTCTTTTGATTTTTTATAATTGAACAAAGTATCTTTAAGTTTGACATAGTTATTATAAAACAATAAAGCTTGTTCAGGTTGGTTCATTATGGTTTTTAACTTCTTTAATTCTTGATATGAAGCTAGTTCTTGCTTTTTTAGATTATTTTCTTTTGAGCTCTGTAATCCCATTTTTAGGTTATGCTCAGCTTCTTTCAAATTGCCTTTAAGTCTTAAAGTTTTACCTAATAGAATCATGCTACTTGTCAATCCATAGGTATCTCCAATTTCTTTACTTAGTCTAATTGATTCATGAATATGATACGATGCTTTGTCGAGGTTATTTTTATTTAAATGGAGTAAAGTCAAACGATTATGAATCTCTGCAATACCATAAGTAAAATTACTTTTAGTGTGTATTTCCAAAGCATTATTTAGATATTCTAAGGCTTCAATATGCTTGTTTTGCTCAATCAAAATAGTTGCTATTTTGGTGAAAGTAGTAGCAACATCATTTGTGAGTTTTAAATCTGTAAATAGATGAATCGCTTTGTTATATTCTCTAAGCGCTTCATTGTACTCCTTTAAATCGGCATATATTAATCCGATGTGTAGTGTTGTGCTGGCAACACCTTTATAATTGTTATTTTTTTTATGTTTTTTCTTTGAAATAAGAAGGTATCGAAGTGCTTCTTTATAATTTCCCTGAACCCAATATTGATAGCCAATACTGCTTAGAATATCAACACTTATAGTATTGTTTTTGTAATATTGAGTAGGTTCATTTTCTAAATTGGTTAATTTTTGATTTTGTGCATTTATACTTTGTAAAAAACACATAAATAAAATAGTGTAGATCGTTAAATGTATCTTCCGTAAATTAGGTAATGATACAGATATTAAGTTTAATCTATAAAAAGAATAGTGTAGAAGTAGTATCATATGGGGTTGGGTTATTAAGAGGTTTATTAAGGGGTTTTTTGGTTTTTATTTTAATCCATATCTATATAAATCATTAAAAATATTTCTAAAATTCACTAACATAACACTTTAAGATAAGCAATATAAATGGTATTTCTAGCACAATTACTTAGAATCTGTGATTCTGTAACTATTGTTTTAAATTTTAATTTATACAATTTAGATACATTTAATTCGTTATCCAATCAAGATAAATTCTGTTATGATTAAGATAGAATTTAAAGAATAAGATTTAATGTCTTTAATAAAAGATAAGAGAATTTCTAGCTTTTATAAAAATTCTTCTTTTTTAATATTATAGTACTTTTTGGATGAAAAAGTAATTTTAAAGATGAAGTGTTGTGAATGGCCATATCTGAGTTTATTAAAAAGTTAGGGGTAAATTTTGATGATTTGTATCTTATGAATTTATTGTTTAAATAGGTTTTTATTTCTTTTTTAAGGTATTTGAGGTTTGAAAAAACAAAACTACTTACAATTAAGAGTCTGAACTATAATTCTAATTTGGTTTTAACTCAAATTTAATATGTAGTCTTGTTGTCTAAAAAAAAACTGAGGGTACAAAAGGGGGACACTAAGAGGTATTAGAGAGGTAAAAGGTTTTTTTGTAATTTGATTTTCTTAAGTTTTATCTTTAATCCATTGTTTTTCAAGAGTTTGTTTTGTTTCTTTTTTAGCTTTTTCAATATTTTTATGGTTTTGCTTTTTTTGTCTTATTCATACAATAGTATCATTCTATAACACCGTTTTCTCATAAAACAGAATATATTTTGTGGATTTGCTATATCAATATATTACTGTTGTTTTATTAAAACTGCTCTTTAAAATACTATGTCCAACGTTTTTAATTGATTGTTTTTTGATGATTTCTTTTGTTCCTCCTTATCTTTTTAAAAGTAACCTATTGATGTAATAATGTTTCTTTTTGTATGCTCTTTTTTCTAAAGATATTTATGGCTTTACCATAATATTGCTCTAGTAATCTATATAGATGTTTACTACTTTATCGTTGATAAAAACCATTGTATTTGTCTATTATTTTGAAAATGTTTTTATGAAAAAAATGGAGTGGGTGTTACCTGTAGGTACTATAATGTTTGTTATATCGATTCTTTTTAATGTAATACCAGAAGAAGACGAAATTTTCAATTCTATAGGAAAGAATGAAATAAATAGACTTAAAATCGAGAATAAAATTATTCTTGAATCTAATATGGTTACACAATATAAACTGTTGGAGCTAGTAAATAAAGTAGATAGTTTATTAAGCTTAATCCATTGTAGTCAAATTGAAATAGAGTAAAAAGAAGAAAATTGAGAGCTGGACTATTAATTTACCTCATGAAAGAAGCTTAAACATACTTTTTGTTTACTTCTATATGTGAAATACAATAAACTATTATAAAACCAATTTATAGCGAGATATAAAATTTAGAAATGATGTCAGTCATGTATTACCTGTTTTTTTAAATTAAGAAACTATTGTTCTATACATATGTAGAAAGGTTATTGTTTTTATTTTGACGATTGTGATAAAAACTTTATAAATATTTCTATGTAAGATTGATATTTTACCCCCTGGTCATTTTGGGTTATTTTGATCAGGGGGTTTTTACTTTACATTATTTTTTTAAAAGCCTTTAACTTTTAAAAACAACAGAGATAAACTTTCCCTTTTTAATTCATTATATGTTGATAGATACTAGGAGGGGAGGGATTTAAAGTAGATTCTATTATTGATCCAAGGGTTGAAAATAGAATACCTTTTTTGTTAGTGTATTTTGGTTTAAAAATAATACAACCTGAATAGTAATTCAAATTATCTATTCAGGTTGTATTTGTTATACCTCTATTAAGTATTAAGGTAGTTTATTTTGCTAAAATGATACGATTTGTAATAAAATCATTACCTAGACGTAACACATAAAAATAAACTCCAGATGGTAAATCTCCATCTTCGTTAAAAGTAGTGTAGTACTGCTTATTAGCTTCAACTTTATTATCAAATAAAGTGTTCACTAAAACACCGGTAATCGTGTAAATCTCTATCCTTGCACTTCCTTCTTTCTCGCTGCTAAAAGTAATGGTAGCTTTATCTTTAGATGGATTAGGGTATGCTTTTGCTTCAAACTTAAAGAAAGTCCTAGTTTCGATATTTGATACATTTTGTATGTCATCGTTTTTCTCATCACAAAAAGCAGTTACAATTATGGTTTCTTGTTTAGTACATCCAGTAATTGTGTTAGTAGCCGTTACTCTATATTCACCTTCAGAGGTCACATTTACCGGATTCTCACCAGCAGTAAATCCTTCCCAGTTGAAGGTTACATTAGGTGTTGTAGATGTTGCCGTTAACGCTACCGAAGTATTAGTACACGTAATGATTCCATCAGCCGTAGCGGTAAGCTCAGGCTTAGTTAAGTCTGCACTTACTATTATGGTTTCTTGTCTAATACATCCTGTAATTGTGTTAGTAGCGGTTACCATATATTCACCTTCTGAAGTTACATTTACCGGATTCTCACCAGCAGTAAACCCAGTCCAGCTAAAGATCACATTGGGGTTTGTGGATGTAGCCGTTAGGGTTACTGAAGTATTACTGCAAGTGATCATTCCATCTGCTGTAACGGTAAGCTCAGGTTTAGTCAAGTCTGCACTTACTATTATGGTTTCTTGTTTAGTACATCCTGTAATTGTGTTAGTAGCCGTTACTCTATATTCACCTTCTGAAGTTACATTAACCGGATTCTCACCATCGGTAAATCCTTCCCAGTTGAAGGTTACATTAGGAGTAGTTGATGTAGCGGTTAACGCTACTGATGTATTACTACAGGTAATGATTCCATCAGCAGTAGCAGTAAGCTCAGGCTTAGTTAAATCAGCACTTACAGTTACAGTTTGTTGAATACTACATCCATTGATGGTATTGGTAGCAGTTACCACATAATCCCCTTCAGAGGTTACATTGACTGGATTCTCACCATCGGTAAATCCTTCCCAGTTGAAGGTTACATTAGGAGTAGTTGATGTAGCGGTTAACGCTACCGAAGTATTACTACAGGTAATGATTCCGTCAGCCGTAGCGGTAAGCTCAGGCTTAGTTAAATCAGCACTTACAGTTACAGTTTGTTGAATACTACATCCGTTGATAGTATTGGTAGCGGTTACTATATAATCCCCTTCAGAGGTTACATTGACCGGATTCTCACCATCGGTAAACCCTTCCCAGTTGAAGGTTACATTAGGAGTAGTTGATGTAGCGGTTAACGCTACCGAGGTATTACTACAGGTAATGATTCCGTCAGCAGTAGCGGTAAGCTCAGGCTTAGTTAAATCAGCACTTACAGTTACAGTTTGTTGAATACTACATCCATTGATGGTATTGGTAGCGGTTACTACATAATCCCCTTCAGAGGTTACATTGACCGGATTCTCACCATCAGTAAACCCTTCCCAGTTGAAGGTTACATTAGGAGTAGTTGATGTAGCGGTTAATGCTACCGAGGTATTACTACACGTAATGATTCCATCAGCAGTAGCGGTAAGCTCAGGCTTAGTTAAATCAGCACTTACAGTTACAATTTGTTGAATACTACATCCATTGATGGTATTGGTAGCGGTTACTATATAATCACCCTCAGAGGTTACATTGACTGGATTCTCACCATCGGTAAATCCTTCCCAGTTGAAGGTTACATTAGGAGTAGTTGATGTGGCGGTTAATGCTACCGAGGTATTACTACAGGTAATGATTCCGTCAGCAGTAGCAGTAAGCTCAGGTTGATCAAGATCAGCACTTACAGTTACAGTTTGTTGAATACTACATCCATTGATGGTATTGGTAGCAGTTACCACATAATCCCCTTCAGAGGTTACATTGACTGGATTCTCACCATCGGTAAATCCTTCCCAGTTGAAGGTTACATTAGGAGTAGTTGATGTAGCGGTTAACGCTACTGATGTATTAGTACAGGTAATGATTCCATCAGCAGTAGCAGAGAGCTCAGGTTGATCAAGATCAGCACTCACAGTTACAGTTTGTTGAATACTACATCCATTGATGGTATTGGTAGCAGTTACCACATAATCCCCTTCAGAGGTTACATTGACTGGATTCTCACCATCGGTAAATCCTTCCCAGTTGAAGGTTACAT
>NZ_OMPF01000011.1:0-1787 GCF_900312735.1 Aquimarina sp. AU119
ATAACGGAATAAAAACTGTACACAACACTATATATGTGATCATAGCAGTTAAGTGATGAATCGAATGGTTGCTGTATTTTGGTAAGGCGCAATGCTTGCAGAAGGTAAAAGTTAGCAATCAATGCGCAGAAAAATCGAAAAGCACGGTAACATTTTGTCCTGCTACGACACATATATTAAACGTTGTACCTAATGCCAAAACAAGAAAAAAAAATTGAAAAAGCAGATTTTAATCATTTCAGGAATCTTGATTTTAGTTCTAATCGGATTCTTTATTTCAAAGAAAATAAATCTAAATCGCAATTATGAAGTAGGTCAAAAAATTGACGAGTTTAATGATGTTATTGTTTATTATAATGGTGGTGTTGGAAATGTTTCTGGACGAAGATTAACTGATGATGGATATAATCTTGGGTTAAAATATCAATGTGTCGAATTTGTAAAAAGATATTACTATGAAGAGTTAAACCATAAAATGCCTGACAGCTATGGTCATGCGAAAGATTTTTTCAATTCTAATCTAAAAGATGGAAAAAAAAATAAACAGAGAAATTTGACCCAATTTACAAACCCTAGTAAGTCTAAACCAAAAGTTAATGATTTAGTGATATACTCTGAAACTATTTTAAATAGATATGGACACGTTTCAATTATTTCTAAAGTGACCGAAAATGAAATTGAAATTATACAGCAAAACCCTGGGCCTTTTGGAAAATCACGCGAAAAATTTAAATTGATTAATAAGTCTGGAAAATGGCAAATACAAAATGATAGAATTCTGGGTTGGTTAAGAAAATAAAAAAGTACTAGGTACAACAACACCTATAATTAATGCGGGAGCAAGTGCGAACCGAAATGTTTGCTGATTTGTATCATCGCAAAAGCTTTTTCCCTATTTTTATCTTAACAAACTAAAAAACAGCTCAAAGCTTTTACTCGTGCTGGCTTGAAATTCGCTGAATTTCTTCGCCGCACTAATAATAGCCGAGACGTTACCAGCAATTCTCAAAAAGTTAAATGAATAATCTTAAAAAATTTGATGGACTTTCGATTAGAGCGATGACTATGTTAGGAGTTCTTTTACTTGAGAAATTATGCAATAAAAATCAAATTGTTAATTCTGACCTGAAAGAGTTTATTAATAAAATGTTGGAGTTACTTACCGTAGAAAATATTCCTGAATGGGATAATGAATGTAATCAAATTAAAATAACTGGTCTAGGAGATGAGCTACCTGAAAAACTTGTTGTGGAATATCCTGAATATGGAAAAAATATTGACGAAATAACCCAAAATATAAGAGAAATAAGTGCATCTCAAATTTATGCAGAATGGAATCCTAAAATATCATACTCACATCTTAATCGAATACAAGAATTGTGTCAAGTAGGAATCGATACGGAATTTGATCTAGAATTATTTAAAAAGCATGATGCTGGAGCAACTGGCTGGGGAATTGAAGTGTCTAATGAATTGATCGAAGAATGGAAAAAAAGCTGGTAACATTATATATGAAATCAGAGCAATTTAGTGCTAGATCGAAAGGTCTTATCCTTTTTGCAGTGGCGCTGGATTTTTATAAATTAAACAAGAAATAAAAATGCGCAGATAGATTGATTGGTTCAAGCTTGTTTGCCTTGCTCCGATTCATATATTTAGCGTTGTGTACAATATGATGAAGAAGTTAATTTTAATATTATTTTTTTTACCACTCACCGTAATCGGACAACATCTCAAATGTTGTGAATCTCAAAAAGAAGTGGAATCTTATCTGAGCGGAATCATGA
>NZ_OMPF01000018.1:0-6604 GCF_900312735.1 Aquimarina sp. AU119
TCCATATTCCGCTCAGATAAGATTCCACTTCTTTTTGAGATTCACAACATTTGAGATGTTGTCCGATTACGGTGAGTGGTAAAAAAAATAATATTAAAATTAACTTCTTCATCATATTGTACACAACGTTTAATATATGTGTCGTAGCAGAGTAAAATGTTACCCTGCTTTTCGATTTTTCTGCGCATTGGTTGCTAACTTTTACTTTTTGCAAGCATTGCGCCATACCAAAAATACAACAACCATTGGATTGATCACTTTGCTGCTATGATCACATATATCGTGTTGTGGTGTCGTTTTTAATTCTGATTACTGCTAAATCGTCCGTCACTAAATGATTCCATTTATCTTTTAATGTTCGAATTTTTCTGTCAAGGAAATTATCAAATTCAGCACCTTCATTATCTATCAGTAAGTATTCGATAATTTCATTTTCTGATTTTTGTTTGGACTTATTCTCAAGATTTTTAAATGTAAAAATTCCATCTGTACATATTGATAAATCCTTAAAGCCAGAAACTGTTAATTTTTGTTGTTGATTGTCAAACCAATTTTCAAAATCGTCTGCTAAATGATATCCGAGATAGTCAGGTTTATCATCTTGTTCATATTCGATCAGTTCTCCGTCTTTACAAATCAATCCATCTCCAATAGTCAGAAATTCAGCTTTTGATTCTTTAGTTTCGATAATTCCAATTATTAAAGTTGACAGTAACTCATTCGTTTCAAGTCCGAGTTGATTTTTGAGTAGTTTTGTCTCATCAATAAGTGTTTTGACAACCTCCTTAAGTTTATTTTTTAATTGTATTGAGTTATCAGTGACAAATTCTTCGTAAAATTTCTTTTTCGCAATATTTCGCAAAATTTTCCCGAAAAGAATTGAAGCAAAAACGGATTCAGTTCCCATTGTGCAACCATCCAAGACAGCAATCAACTTTTCATTCGTTCCGATTTGTTCCTCAATTAAGAAGTCCTCACAATGATTTGTGTGAAATTCTCCGATATTTAATGTTTTATATATTCTCATTCAGTTTTAATGCACCACAACGTTTAATATATGTGTCGTAGCAGGGCAAAATGTTACCTTGCTTTTCGATATTTCTGCGCATTGGTTGCTAACTTTTACTTTTTTGCAAGCATTGCGCCTTGCCAAAAATACAAGAACCATTCGATTGATTACTTAGCTGCTATGAACACATATATGGTGTTAACCTACGTTTTTATTTTCCGTTTGTACGGTTAGATCAAGGCAAAAATATTTAAAACCCATTTACAGATAAATCAAAATATTTTTCATTGTCAATATTGATTTGTATTTGCCAAAAACAAGAACCTCCATCATCCGGATCTATAATATAATTTTTCCAGTCCTTACCGTAAGTCATATCACAAAATGCGCTGATAAAAACAATTCGATCATTGTTTTTATTCAGGTAAGGTGTTAATTGTAAATAATAATCATCATAATTTTCGAAGATTTCCTTAACGTCATAATCAGATTTATTTTCTTCAATTGCTTTTTTCAGAACTGATTTTACAAATTTGATTTCAGATTTATTTGGTTTCCATACTTTAAACTCACTATAAGGAAAATATTCATTGTTTTCTTGATTTAAAAGTATCATAGTTTTCTCATCAGATAAAGATTGACAAGAGACTGATGTAGTTATAGATAAGAGAAGTATTTTAATATATAAGTTCATTCAATGTAGGTTAACGCCAAATATATGAATCGGAGCAAGGCAAGTACACCTGAACCAATTGATTTATCTGTGCATTTTTATTTCTTGTTTAATTTATAAAAATCTAGCGCCATTGCAAAAAAGGAGAGACCTTTCGATCCGACACTAAACTATTGCTCTGATTTCATATATGATGTTATATACAGGCTTTATTTGAGCGTGCTTTTCAGTATTTTTTCGTCACAAGCTATTTTTCCGAACTCACTCATAATAATCTTCTCGTTTTGTTCAATATCTAACCACCAAACCCAATCAACAATTTCCACGATTCCATTTATTTTCAAGAATCTATTTTTGGAGTATTTAAAGAACAAGTCAGCATTTTTTTTGATTTCTACAGATTCTATGGGAAGCCTTGCTAAGTGAAATAAAATCATTGCCTTAATCGACTCTTCATAATCTACAGAATCTGATATATCAAATGGGCCTTTAGAGATAGTTTTTTTCCATTCAATTTCGTTGCAAACTTCTATTTCGTGAGCCGTTAATACAATTTTATTTAATTCCTTAAATTCATAAAACTCATTTTCCAAGTGCCTTGAAAACTCTAAATTCCAAAAATCAATTGAGTAATTGATATTAGAAATAGATAATCCTTTGAATATTTTATTTAGTATGATATTTATATTTTCAATATCCATTTAAGGTGTTTGTATATAACGCTTAATATATGTGTTGTAGCAGAGCAAAATGTTACCTAACTTTCGACGTTTTCTGCGCATTGGTTGCTAACTTTTACCTTCTGCAAGCATTGCGCCTTACCAAAAATACTATAACCATTCGATTCATCACTTTGCTGCTATGATCACATATATGGTGTTGTAGCATGTATTTTATTATTTTCGATACGCAATCATTTCCATTGGTCCAGTTGGGATTGCATAAAGTTTTAATAATTTAGTCGAAACTTCCTTTATTGCGAAAGAAACATCTCTTTTTCCATTAGAATATATTGACACAAAAAATGTAGAATCAATTTGTTCAATCATTTTTTTCTCACCTTCTTTTCTTTTAAATAATTCTAAACGTTCTTTATCCCAAAGTTCTTTGTTAAATTCAAATTCCGATTCTCGTCCGTTTTCTGTCAGGACGAAAGTCAGTTTTTCAATATCTTCTTTTTTCAGAGTTGTGATTGTCGGTTTAAGTCGATAAAAATCAAACTCAAAAACAGCATTTTTATCGTTTGACTTTCCGTTGACAAACCATTTTATATGATTTTCATTGACAATTTCGTACTTAGAGGTTTTCTCATTGTTGTAGTTCAATAAATCTCCATTTTCCATTTTCAATGTTGATGCTTTTTCGTTGAGCGAAAAATCCATATAAATGTCAACTTTGTTGCCGTTGATTTCCAAAAGTTGAAAACCAGGATTACCCTTTTTTTCATTTCCAGAATCAACGTCTTTCAAAATCCATTTTCCATTTAAATTTTGTCCAATAACTGAATTAGAAATCATTATTAATATTATGAAGATTGTTGCTTTTCTCATATATGCTACAACGCCAAATATATGAATCGGAGCAAGGCAAGAAAGCCTGAACTAATCGATTTATCTGCGCATTTTTTTTCTTGTTTAATTTATAAAAATCTAGCGCTATTGCAAAAAGGAAAAGACCTTTCGATCTAGCACTAAACTTTGCTCTGATTTTATATATGATGTTAACAATAGTTATTTTATCTTTTTACCATTTGAGTAATTCTTAACCGATTTAGTTCCGTTATCATTAATACATAATTCCTCTCCGTTCTTTTTTCCATTGATATATTCACAACGATAAGTTATTTTCTTTCCATTCTCTTTATAGCGTAATTCAAGACCGTGCTTCTTCTTTCCCTTATATTCGCACTTATAAGTTATATGGTTGTTTTCAAATTCTTCAACTAGTTTCTTTTTTCCGTTATCATCAAAGGTTTTAATTCTTAATGTATCTTTTGAGAGATGAAATCTAATTTCTTTTTCTTTGGAATACAGTTTTTTCTGGTTGTAAATTATTTTATCAGATATGATTCTTTCTTTGCTATTATAATACAAATTACTTTCCTTAATAATTCCAGTATTATAAGACTCTTCATAAACCAAATGACCATTTTTACGAATCCTTTGAGCTATTCCAGTAAAAAGTTGTTCGTCAGAAACTTTATACACTAAATCATTCTCAACATAAACATCTTTCATACTAACTTTTTCTTGAGCGATTAGATTGTTCAAAATCAAAATCAGAAACAAAGCCCATATATATTTTATCTTAGTCATAATTATTGTTAACGTTTAATATATGTGTCGTAGCAGGGCAAAATGTTACCTTGCTTTTTGATTTTTCTGCGCATTGATTGCTAACTTTTACATTCTGCAAGCATTGCGCCTTACCAAATATACACGAACCTTTCGATTTATTACCGACCTGCTATGAGCACATATATCGTGTTGTATGCTGTTTTTATATACTTTTTTCTATCTCTTTAATCTCATATAAAATATTAAGATCGAACATTTCTTTGATTTCTTCTTTTGCTCTAATAAAGTCTGTATCAAAAGTTAGAAAATTTTTACAACCTAGATGTTTGGCCATTTTTAAATGCATTATGTCAGCAGCACCAATCTGGTAATTACTGAGCTTTACCATAATTTCAAATTCATTGCTTTCATGTTTAAGAGACATATTCTCAATGTCTCTAGGATAAATCTCATATAGACTAAGTCCAATATCAGCATTTCCATATCCAGTTTCAAATATGTTATAAGCTAGAAACTCTATATCACTTAAGTGACTTGATTTTTTAGTACCCTGAACTTTATCTAAATCATCACTTATTTTCTTTAGTACTTTACCGATTTCCTTTTTTCCAGATTTTTGTATTCGTTCAAGGGAGCCATATTTAATTGCAAGATCTTTAAAATTGAATTCAACTAATTTTTCAATGCATTCTAATGTTATCAACGGACTATAAACGAGAGCAGTTTGTGTTTCATGATCGTAGATTTTTCTTATGATATTGTCCAGTTTATGAATTCGGTTTTTCGAAGCCCAATACTTTTTTAATATTGGTTCAAAGTCGTTTTTAGTTTTATTCGAATCGGAAATTTCTTGATTGAAAATTCTATCCAATGGAAAAAGAATAAAATCTAGTAAGAAAGATGTATCACAAAAAGTCTTTAGCATATCAAATTTGGAATGGCATACAACGTCAAATATATGAATCGGAGCAAGGCAAGTAAGCCTGAACCAATCGATCTATCTGCGTATTTTTATTTCTTGTTTAATTTATAAAAATCTAGCGCCATCCCAAAAAGAAAATGGCCTTTCGATCTAGTTCTAAACTTTGCTCTGATTTCATATATAATGTTACCAGCTTTTTATTTTTTAAATTCTAGAATATCCTGTTTCATTTCTTTATTCCAAAAATCTACACTGTCTTTGTAAACTCTTGTTATTGGATATCCATCAATTTCTTTTTTCGATTTCCAAGTCAGATGAACAACCGCAATTCTTTTATCATCTAATTCCAATATAATATCATCGTTATTCGTCTTTCTTGCTATTAGTTCAGCATTCTCATTGTGTAAAAGATGGTTTTTAGGTAATTCAAGCTTGAGTTCGTTTGTTAACGCTTGAATACTGTTTTCTTCCATTTCGATCACGTCATAATATGGTTCAAGAAATTTCAATTCAAAAGTTGAGTTATTTAAAGATTCCTCTAAATTCCCATTTTGCAATAAGTCAACAATTGTTTTTTCAAGACAATCTCTAGTCAACTCTTTTACAAATAGGTCTGGAGGTATTTGATAAAGTCCGTTTAAATTCTCTCCATTTTCGTTATCCTGTTTGATTGCAGATTCAAGATATTTAAATGTCCAAACATTTATTCCATAAACCCTTCCATCTAGCATATCAACAATAACATTAGCGAAATCATTTTCAATATTATCCCAAGGAGTTGTTTCTTCAAATTCAAGCCATAATTTAAAAGGGGTTTCTCCGATTTTAATTATTTTTTCACTCAATGAGTTTGATCCCATATTTAGGCTTTTAATATCCATTTATTTATAATTGCTGGTAACGTTAAATATAACAAACGTTGTTGTCCCGAAGGGCAACTATGTTTTGTTATATAGTGTTATCTACTTTTTTTATTATTTCAGCTCGAACCACACTTGATCTATTCATTGCGTTTTGAGCGTCTCTCATAGTTTTGTATTTACGAATGCGAGTAAACTCAATATCACCATAGAATCTATTTGTAATACAAACTACAATTTCCTTTTTTGAAGTTTTTAGCCTTCTCGGATTTTTGATTTCTTCAAATTCTGATAAACCTTTACCAGTTTTTCTCCAACGTTTATTACCAACTCTTTTTAGATATGGTCTTAGATGTTTTGACCATTCCCCACTTCTGAAATTCCCTTTATGATATGTTTTGTTCAGGTTATTCATTTCAAATATTTCATAAATTCAATTCCGCCAATTTTTTTGTCCGTCAAAATATCCAATATAAGTTCCCCTTCTTTTTTATCCTGTAGAGTTATATTTTGTTCAAATTGCCATTCAGAGTTTGGTAGATTAGCATTTTTTGGGTTAACAAAATATCCGTACGCTCTACTTTCCCAATAAATTTGAGTGCAATTTCGGATAGATCTTATAATCTCAATTTCCTCAGGAATTTGTTTTTCGGCTATTTGAGCAAGCCATTCAGGATTATATTTTTCCCATTTAATTTTCATTCCGAATTGTAGATAACGTCTATTATAAGAAACGTAGGGTGGGTGATAAGCAATACGTTTTGGATTGGTACTAAGCCAAATATAAATATTTTACTTTTATATTTTTTCTCATAAACGCCAAATTTTATATTTGGCGATTTT
>NZ_OMPF01000031.1:0-109922 GCF_900312735.1 Aquimarina sp. AU119
AGCAGTAGTTCTTGATTTGACTATAATTTGTAGACTATTTCCACTGAGTGAGCCTATTGATACAGTAGTTCCTGAACTGCTATTGTTATTTATGGCTCCTGAATTTTTACTAAAACGAACCTCTTGCCCTTCATTTATTTTATAATAAAGATCAATAAAGTCAAGATTTTCTCCAGTGTCTTCCATATCCCCTGTACTATACAATAGAACAGAGATGTTCACATCATTTTTTCCTTTAATATCGATTGATTCAGAGGTCCATATTCCTTTTTTATCTTTCCCTGTATTATTAACTTTAAATCGATTATCTTTTACATGAAAACCTCCTGAGCTTGGATTTTGAGTAGTCCAGGCTGTTGATCCAGAATCTGATGTTGTTCCTGTACTTAGGTTAAATTTTTCAAACCAAATATTAGTTTCGGTACCACCAGTAGAAGCTACATTTACCGATAAAGATGAAGTACATCCATTATTAGGGTTTGTTACTGTTAAGGAGTAATTTCCTGTTTGGCTTACAGTAGGGTTTTGTAATGATGAGCTGAAGTTATTAGGTCCAGTCCAGAGATAAGTAACATTTGGAGTTGTAGAATTACCTCTTAATGTTGCAGACCCAGATGAACAACTTAGTGTACCATCAACAGAAGCGGATACATTAGGTACCGTAATATCCTGTGTTACAGTAACCATTGCGTTAGCTGTATTACCACAACCATTATTTGGAGTTACTTCTAGTGTATAATCTCCAGGTTCGCTTACATTTATATTTTTTGTATTTGCTGTAAAGTTATTAGGTCCTGTCCAGGTATAATTAACATGATTATCAGAAGATCCACCAGTTATGATTACCGAATTATTGATACAAGAAAGTTCTCCGTCTACAAAAGCGGTTGCATCAACAGTGCTTATGCCAACTACTTTTACATTGTCAAAATAATAGAACTCACTAGAATGAGTGGTTCTCGATTTGACTATAATTTGTAAACTACTTCCATTAAGAGAACCTATAGAAACCTCCTTGCCAGAAGTACTATTACCATTTATAGATCCTGAATTTTTACTAAATCGAATCTTTTGACCATCATCTAACTTATAATATATATCTATAAAATCAAGACCATCTCCATTGGTTTCCATATCACCTGTACTATATAAATTAAGGGATATTTTTACATTGGTTTTATCAGAAATATCGATTGATTCAGAGGTCCATATTCCTTTATTGTCTTTTCCTGTATTATTAACTTTAAATCGATTATCCTTTACATGAAAACCTCCTGAGCTTGTATTTTGAGTAGTCCAGGCAGTGGATCCAGAATCTGATGTTGTGCCAGTACTTAGGTTAAATTCTTCTAGCCAAATTATTTCTGAAATACCTTTATTCTCTGTTATTAAAATAGAAGCTGAAGTTGATCCTGAAGAGTCTGTTACTTTAACAGTATAAGTGCCAGGAATAGAGATTACCGGATTTTGTAATGATGAACTAAAGTTATTAGGACCGGTCCAAGAATATGTAGGATTACTAACATTAGAATTAGCAGATAAAGTAAGTGAAGGATTTGTACAAGTCAGAATACCTCCATTAGTAGCCGTAGCCGATACTGAAATTGATGAATTACAAGGTCCATCTTCTTTAAAAACTGCATATTTTTCAATATGATACTTTGAAGTCTGAGAACCTCCATTATCATAATTGTATAATTTGACAATAATTTGAACGGTGGAGCCATTTAAAAAAGGGGAAATAAAATCGATTGTTCCAAAATTACCAGTGCGTTGAGCAAATAATACCTCGGGACCACCATCTATTTTATAGTACATCCTTACATATTCACTACTATTCATATCTCCTTCAGAATGAATTTTAACAGATACCTGAAAATCAGAGTAGCCTTCAGCTGAAAAAACCTCTGAATACCAAATCCCTTCTCCACCTAGGTGTTCGGCATGTATTCGATTGGACTTTACTGCAAAAAACAATGGATTATTAAGATTACTGGCATCAAGATACCATCCTGTAGCATTTGAATCAGATGTTGTTCCACTACTAAGTCCATGAAAATCTCCATTAAGTATTGGACAATCGGGACTTGCCCTCATTTGAATTGTTAATAGTAGTAAACCTATTGATAAAATATAGGATTTTAATAAAAAAAGAGTTGTGTAAATTGTTTTCATATTTTTTTGATTGGGGATTTAACGAATAGTATAATTAGATGTTGATATCATCTAAAAAATTGAAAGACATTTGATATTTTTAGATTAAAATGAAATCAATTAAATATTTAATTGATTCTGACTCATATATAGTTAGTTTCATTATATATTATTTGACGATAATGAATTCACTTCGCCTATTTTTTTGATGTTGATCTTCTGTACAAGGAACCCCATCTCCACAATCATTAAAAAGCCTTCTTTCTCCATAAGCTCTTCCTCGAATACGACGCCAATTAATGCGTCCCTTTTCTGTAATGTATTTTAGAGTAGCTCTCATTCTTCGTACACTTAAGAGTTTGTTGTACCAATAACTGGATCTACTATCAGCATGTCCATGAATTTCCATTTTCATAGTAGGATAGATATTCATTAACTCTATTACTTTTAATAAGCCTGTTTCTCCTTCTGGTCTTATTTCTTCTGAGTTGAGATTAAAATGGATTGGAGTTGGAACGACCATCATCAGTCTTAGTTTTTCTTCCTTTTTCACATCGTTTTTTGGTACTCCTTTAGCACTTAATCGATACTCAGGAATTCCATTGTCAATAAAATATTGTTTGATCACATCTGCGCGATTTTGTGGGATCTCCATACTGTCAATATCATCATCTAAATATGATTTAATATCGGTATGAACTCTAGGGTAGCGTTTCATAAGAGCTATTAATTCATCTAATTTATTTTTTGATTTAGGTACAATATTTATAGAAGTATTATCAAAATGTATGGGGTCTGCGATCAATTCAAAATTGAATGCATTTTCATATCCAATAGAGTTATCATTTATTCTTTCAAGTTCTAAAGAGTTATCATATATTTTTTCTAGCGTAATTGGTTTTTCATACACTTCGGCAAACTCTTCTTTTTCTATGATATGTTCATAAGGCTTATACCCATTTTTGGTTACCTTAATTGAATATGCATTTTTTAATTCTTCGTTAGAAGAAAAATAGTAATTCCCATTCTCAACTGAAGTTTCTTCTTGAATGATATTATTTTCCTTATCATAAATCGTTATTGTTGCATCATTAATGGCTTCATAAGTACTATTGTCTGTAATAGCACCTAATATAGTCGTCAGGAAAAAACTTTTTAAGGGTATTATTTGATGAAAACTATAAATATCATCACCTCCTTTTCCTTCATCTCTATTGGATGAGAAGTATCCTTTTTCTGTTTCAGTATTAATGATGAAAGCAAAATCGTCTTTAGGAGTATTTATTGGACTACCTACATTTATTATTTCTAATGTTGAAGTAGTTGTTTTTGTTACAAAAATGTCTAAACCTCCTAATCCTGGATGACCATCAGAAGCAAAATATAATTCGTCATACGTTGTAAAAGGAAAAGTTTCTTTTCCTTCAGTATTAATTTCGTTACCTAAATTGATAGGTGTACCAAAACTTCCGTCATCATAAATGGTAACAGAATAGAGATCAGACATACCAAACCCTCCGGGCATATCAGAAGAAAAATATAAAGTTTTTCCGTCTGGACTTATTGATGGGTGGGAGGTAGAATAGGTATTGTCATTAAAAGGTAAATCTTCGGGGAAGGTCCAATTTCCTTCAGGATCTTTGGTAGATCGATATATTTTTAATCCAATGACCTCCCTTTTATCATCGCTATCATAGTTTCGAGTGAAGTATATAGTATTCCCATCATTCGTAAATACTGGTGTAGATTCATGAAATTTGGTACTTAATTCTTTTGAGAATTTTTGTGGATCAGATAAGGTATTTGTCTCAGAATCGTATTTTGCCTGGTATAATTCCAGGAATGATTCTTCTGTCCATTTATGTATTCTCTTATTAAAAAGTAAGGTATCTCTTGATGAACTAAATACAATATAATCCTTATAGAATGCTGCTCCAAAATCAGTAAAGTTAGAATTGATAGTTGCATTTTCTATATCATACCTTCCGGATTGATATGTTATTCGTTTAAGATAATCTCTTTTTTTATTAAATAGATTAGCACGTTGATCATCATTTTTTACCATGAGGAGGCGATCCATATAAATGTCAGATGCACTATAGTTTTTTAAGGATTTTAGACATTGGGCATACCTGAATAGGTATTCTGGTTCTATTTGGTCAGGATAAGATTCTATAAATTCTTTATACCATTGTTCTGCGTTTTCTGGTTGTCCATTAAGATAATAACTATCTCCCAGGTTTTTTAAAGTTTCAGCGTTTCGATATTTTCGTTCTATTACTTTTAGGTATGCTTCCTGAGCGCTAACGTATTTATGTTGATCAAACATTTTGTTAGCAATATTTAATATTCTTTGTTGCGCTAGACCAGACCATCCCGAAAGAGATGTAATAAAAATAATAAGAGATGTGTATACTATTTTTTTCATCTATTCATTGAATTAGTTAAAAGAATCTCGGAGTTAAAAATTCATGATGAATATTTTTTAACTCAAATCGCAGTATTGCTTCATACGTTCCATTGTTGAAACGTGTTTGCCCTAGGTCAGTAACTTCGCGATCATATGCAAATCCAATCATTACCCGTTCTGAAATTTGAAAACCTGCAACAGCACTAAATGCTTTACTCCATCGATAAGAGGTTCCTACAGTAAACTTTTCATTAAACATAACATTAACAGATAGGTCAAGTTGTATAGGGCTTCCTACAGTATATTTTGTTAGCAGTGCAGGTTTAAACTTTATGAATGGTATTAATTCAAAAACATGACCAGTTATTAGATAGTAATTGATACGTTCTCTTGCAAAAACGCTTGCTTGTGTATTAATACTTGATAATGTTTTTTTGTTAAAATGTTTGGTTTCTAGTAGGTTAGGTACGCTAATTCCTGCATAGAATCGATTTGTGCGATAATATAAACCTAATCCTACATTAGGGCTGAATTTATTATCGATATCATTTTCGAGTAAAGGATCGTCAGTATTAAATCTCCTTAGTGTAGATAGATCTACATTTAATAAGGTACCTCCTGCATTTAATCCAAAACTTAATTTTCCGATATCAGATACAGAAATAGTATACGAAGCACTGGCATTAAAATTAGTTTCATTAGCCGCTCCAATAGCGTCATTTATTATAGATAATCCTATACCTAATTTTTTTCTTTCGTTTATTGGGCTATTTATTGTAAGTGTTTGGGTGTTAGGAGCGCCATCAAGTCCCAGCCATTGACTACGGTATAATCCCATAACACTTAATACTCCTCTGCTTCCTGCATAAGCAGGATTGAAGCTAACAGTGTTATACATGTATTGTGTATACTGGCTATCCTGTTGTCCATAATTTGAAAAAGGAATAAAACAAGTGATTATAAATGTAAAGAGTAATAATTTTTTCATAGGCAAGTCATTGTGTGGCCGAGGTTAGGGGAAAATAAAATACAAGTCCCTTTTATTTTTTAGTTGATATGTAGATATCCTGATTTAAAGGTTGCTGTTCCAATTGAGTTTTGGTATTGTAAGGTGAAAAAATAGGCTCCTGTTGGTAAGGCTTTCTTTTTGCCTTTGGCAATTCCTTTAAATAGGGGAGTGCCTTTTTGTTCGTAGCCCTCTGCTTCAAATACTTTAGCCCCCCAACGATTATAGATAATAATATTGTTATTTGGGTATTTTACTAATCCAGAAATTCTTAATTCATCATTCAATCCATCTCCATTTGGAGTAATGACTTCATAGATTGTCAATTCATCCTCATTTTGCAATTCGGTAATTGTAGGGTCTTCACCATCACCATCATCATCATCATCACTATTGGTGTCATCGTTTGGGTCATCAGAAAAGTCAATAATTTCTACATTCATAGGGTCTATACCCGTAACAAAAGCTTGATTCGTTACACTGCTTGTTAGAATGTCATTTTCGGTTAAATCATATATAGCTGTAAATGTAGAGTCATCTATTTCGCCTGGAGCAAGATCAATTGATTCCCCACTAAGCACAATACCAGGTAGAGGATCCGTGATCATAATGTTTGTAATTATTTCACTACCGTTATTTTCAATAACGAATGTATAAACTATTTGATCTCCTGTATTGAGTACACCGTCATTATTAGTATCTTCATATACACCGGTTTTGGATAGCGCTAAATTGGGGTTTGGGGGTACATCATCATCGGTTATAATTGCTGTAGCAGAATTGTTTATTGTGTTTATATTTCCGATACTTGGAAGCGATATTGTCGCGATGATAGTTTCCTGTGGTTCTATTTCGACATCATTAACTACAGGAATGGTTATTATGGTATCTGTATCTCCGTTTGCAATCGAGAATGTAATTACATCGGTATAATCAATCCCGTTAGTTGCAGTTCCTGTTAATACTATTGTTCCTGTAATAGTTGTTCCCGTAGCATTTGTAACTCCATTATCTAAGCTTACAGTAAAAGCTGCATTTGAAGTTCCTTCGATAGCATTTACAGGCGATCCAATAGAAATAGTGAGAGCAGCGTTATCATCATCAGTTATGGTTGCTGAGGAAGAGTTATTTACTGTATTTATGTTTCCAATACTTGGAGACGATATCGTAGCAATAATGGTTTCTTGTGGTTCTGCTTCTGTATCATTGGTTACAGGAATAGTTACAATAACATTAGTATCTCCATCGGCAATAGAAAATGAAGCAATATTGGTATAATCTATTCCATTGGTTGCAGTTCCCGTTAGTAGTAACATTCCGGTGATAGGTGCTCCCGTAGTATTCGTAACCCCACCATCTAGACTTACCGTAAAAGTTACATCTGACGTTCCTTCAACAGCATTTGTAGGTGCTCCTATAGAAATAGTGAGTGCGGCACTATCATCATCGGTTATAGTTGCAGTATCCGAAGTATTAGAGGGATTTATATTTCCAATGCTTGGAGTTGATATTGTGGCAATGATGGTTTCCTGTAATTCTACATTACTGTCATCGATTACAGGGATGGTTATGACGACACTATTATTTCCAGCAGCAATAGAGAATGTAGTTACATTGGTATAATCGATTCCATTGGTAGCTGTTCCTGTTAATGCCATTGTTCCGGTAATAGCAGAACCAGAGGTGTTGTTTATTCCTCCATCAATGCTTACAGTAAATGTAGCATCTGTGCTTCCTTCAACTGCATCTGCTGTTTTGGTAATAGAATAGGTGAGCGCTGTAGCATCATCATCTGTTATAGTAGCAGTATCTGTATTATTTGTAGTGTTTATACTTCCAATATTTGGCGCTGATATGGTAGCAATAATGGTTTCTAGTGATTCTATGTCGGTATCATTGGTTACAGGAATAGTTACTATAACATTGGTATCTCCTTCTCGAATAGAAAATGTTGCTACATTGGTATAGTCTGTTCCATTCGTTGCGGTTCCTGTAAGCGTTAATGTTCCAGTAATAACCGCTCCTGTAGTGTTTGTTATTCCTCCGTCAATACTTACTGTAAATGTTGCATCAGAAGTTCCTTCAATCGCATCAGTTGTTTTGATAATAGAATAGGTGAGTGCTGCCCCATCATCATCTGTTATAGTTGCCGTATCAGCATTATTTGTCGTATTTATGCTCCCAATACTTGGAGTTGATATGGTAGCAATAATAGTTTCTTGTGGTTCTACCTCGGTATCATTAGTTACAGGAATAGTCACTAAAACATTATCATCTCCTTCTGAAATAGAAAATGTTGTTACATTGGTATAATCTATCCCGTTGGTTGCAGTTCCGGTAAGCGTTAATACTCCGGTAATGGCTGCTCCAGTAGTGTTTACTATCCCTCCATCAATGCTTACAGTAAACGTGGCATCAGAAGTTCCTTCAATCGCATCGGTTGTTTTGGTAATAGAATAGGAAAGTGCTGCCCCATCATCATCTGCTATAGTGGCGGTATCAGCATTATTTGTAGTATTTATACTCCCAATACTTGGTACTGATATGGTAGCAATAATAGTTTCTAGTGGTTCTACTTCTGTATCATTGGTTACTGGAATAGTCACGACAGTATTGGTATCTCCATCAGCAATTGAGAACGTTGTTACATCAGTATAATCTGTTCCATTAGTTGCAGTCCCAGTAAGTGTAAGTGTTCCTGTAATAGCTGATCCAGTCTTATTTGTTACTCCACCATCTAAGCTGATTGTGAAAGCCGCATTAGAAGTTCCTTCAACAGCATTTACTGCAGAACCAATAGAAATAGCAAGTGCTGTACTATCATCATCTGTTATGGTTGCGGTATCAGAGTTATTGGTGGTATTTATGCTACCAGTACTTGGTGCCGATATGGTAGCAATGATAGTTTCTTGAAGTTCTACTTCGGTGTCATCAATGACCGGAATAGTTACAACTACATTAGTATCTCCGTCTGGAATAGAAAATGTCGTTACATTGGTATAATCTGTTCCATTGGTTGCAGTCCCTGTTAGTGTTAGTATTCCTGTAATGGCTGCCCCGGTTGTGTTGGTTATTCCTCCGTCAATGCTCACAGTAAATGTAGCATTCGAAGTCCCTTCGACTGCATCTGTTGTTTTAGTAATAGAATAGACAAGTATTGATGAACATCCTAGCATATCGCCAGTTATAGCCCATAAATTATCATTTATTAATTTCTTTCGAGCATCTCCTCCTAAACAATATGTTAATCCATCAGCTCCCAAAGGGACTCTTGATAGTGTAGTTTGACTTGCCCAGCCTATGAGGGTAGCATCATAGTTCTGTATGGATAAAGCAGAATTAGATAAGGCATCTGTCATAAATGCTATTTTACTGATATCCCAATTTCCAAGATTCTGATTGAATGCGGTAGCGCTATTAAACATATTAGAGATATTCATAACAGCACTAGTATTCCATCCTCCAATATCCTGATTGAATGTTATAGCATTATTAAACATAGAACTCATATCTGTCACCGTACTAGTATCCCAACTACTAATATTTTGATTGAATGCTGTGGCATTATTAAACATAAATTTCATGTCATCTACTTTACTCGTATTCCAGTTAACACCTGAAGTCTCTATGTTTTGATTGAAAGCAATTGCATCACTAAACATATAATCCATCTTTATGACACTACTAGTATCCCAATTACTTATATCTTGATTAAATACAGTGGCATTGTTAAACATTGCAGTCATATTTTCGACTAAACTGGTATTCCAGGTACTGATATTTCCATTAAATGCAATTGCGCCATTAAACGCATTTTGCATCTCTGTAATAGTAGATACATTCCAGTTAGAGAGATCAGCATTTACTGTAGATGCCTGTCGAAATAAATTATTAAATGAAGTAACATTGGATAAATCTGGAGCATTAATGTCATTTATTTGAAAATTGACAGCGTCCCTGAAATTAAGTTTTGAAACTGCTAAATCTCCCCATTGTTCTACAGATAAGATATTGGTCGTGTTTACAGGAACCGCTTCAAAATCAAAACTTCCAAATAATCCATCAATTCTTACTGTATGTACACCTGGTGTCGTATAGGTGTGTGTTTTATTGGGAGTAGTAACATTAGTTTCAATAGGTGTTCCGTCTCCCCAGTCAATAGAAAAATCATATTGTAGCAATCCACCATTGTTGTCATTTGGTAGTGTTATAGTTTCATTTAAAGCAGTAGTAGACCAGGTGGTGATAAACAATGAAGAACAGTTTAACCCCGCATCATTGATCGTCCATGAATTTGGAGCGTTGGTTAATACATTGTGCGCAGCATCGCTCAAACAGTATGTCAATCTATCTGCACCCAAAGTAAGTCCGGACTGTACAGTTTGACTTGCCCACCCTATTAATGTTGCATCATAATTAAGGGTTGATAGACCAGAGTTGGATAATGTATTAAACAGTGAAGCCACATTACTGATATTCCAATCTCCAATATTTTGATTGAATGCTGTAGCACTATTAAACATAAATGACATACTCAAGACACTGCTAGTATCCCATCCACTAATATCTTGATTAAATGCTCTGGCATTGGCAAACATAAATGACATAGTTCTTACCTTACTGGTAATCCAACCTCCAATATCCTGATTAAATGAATCTGCACCAGCAAACATACTACTCATGGTTGTTACTTCACTAGTAACCCAATTCCCAATATCCTGATTAAATGCGTCTGCACTGGCAAACATAAAATTCATGTTCAGAACTTTACTGGTATCCCAACCGCTAATATCTCCGTTAAATGCTGTAGCACTATTAAACATAAAGTTCATGTCGGTTACTTTACTGGTAATCCAACCTCCGATTTCCTGATTGAATGCAGTGGCACCATTAAACATACCAGTCATATTAATCACTTCATTTGTAACCCAACCCCCGATATCCTGGTTGAATGCTATAGCATTAAAGAACATGGTAGATGTATTCGTTACTTTAGCGATATTCCAACCTCCAATATTCTGATTAAATACTAAAGCACCAGAGAACATATCGATCATACTTGTCACTTCTCCAGTATTCCAGGTAGTGATATCGCCATTAAATGATGTTGCATCACGAAAGGTTTCATTCATACTAGTAATCCCAGATACATCCCAGTTAGAAAGATTTGCATTTACTGTAGATGCACCGTTAAATAGATCATCAAAAGAAGTGATCTTAGATAAATCTGGAGCATTAGTATCATTTATTTGAAACCTCGAAGCACCACTGAAACTAAGTTTTGATACGGACAAACTTCCCCACTGATCAACCGATAATAAATTATTTGCACTTGTACTTGTGGGAGTACCTGTAAAGTCAAATTCTTCGAACAGTCCATTTATCCGAACCGTATAAGTGCCGGGAGTAACATACGTATGTTGTTTACCTGGGGTAGTAACATTGTTTTCGATTACCCCATCTCCCCAGTCAATGGTAAAGTTATACCCAGAAGCGACTCCACTATTTGGTAGTGTTATAGTTTCATTTGCAGCAGTAGTTTCCCAAGTAGTGATGAAATCTTGAGCATTAATTGATAAACCAATTAAGAAAAAAAGGTAGACAACTATTTTGGATTTTATTTCTATACTAGATAGAATTCTTACATTATAAATTGTGTGAGAACCTTTATAATAATCCTTAAATTTTATGATTTTTAGGAGTAATGTTTTCATCACATATTGATAATTTAATTGGGGTTTATTAAAATAAAAATATATCCTAAGTGGATAAATTACTGGTATCGAAGAATGTCATGTTACAACTACCGTGGAGTATTTAATATTTTAATATTCAGGTTTTGTGTGTTTAAAAAAAGACAATGCATTTTCAGCACGAGTAATTAATGAATGATGTTCTAAAGAAAAATGTATAGCTACAATAACTATAGAACTCATAAGAAAGAAAGAATACATTAATTGTACTGAGCACAAAGCATTTGAAATAACTTCATGATTGGGTAGAGAAGAAAATGAAAATGTTATAAAACATTGAACTACAAATAAAATAGGGGTAATTTTATGCATATTAACTTTTTTTAAGTTCAAGAGAAAAACATGATGGTATTTTCTACTTTAAATCAATACTATTTTTAATTTCTTAAAAGACATTCTGTTAAGTCATTTGAAATTCAAATCAAGAAATAAATAAGAAGCTAATTATTGATAGATTTTCTAAATTTTGCGATTTTGTTATTTATTTCTCAATTCTCAAATCTTTAACTCTATAGAAACAAATGTAGAAGGATAAGCAATGTTTTAAGGATAAATACGGTATACAAAAGGTTACTCTTGATGAACAAAAGGTCTTAAAAAGGAAACAAAAGGTATACAAATCTGTTAATACATGTATAAAATAGCCAATAGATCAATTAAATGGCATCAGAATTGACTGAAGGAATAGTATTAGTAAAAACGTTAAAAAGACAGTATTAGTATATAGGTAGAACAAATTTATATTTCATTTTTAATTATATATGTATAATAGTTATTTAAGAAAAATTAAAACTAGAAATATAAGTATTGTCGCATCTTGTAATTAATATCTAATTACCCCACGAAAACTTTGTCCTTGTTTCTGTTATTGTCTATATTACATATGATTAATTTAATTATTATTATGAACAAGGATGCTATTTTCAAAAAAGAAACCTTTCAGGAAATTTCTAAAAAACAGATGAGAATAATACAGGGAGGTAGTTATGAAGCATGGCCAGCTAAATGGTATGTGCCATCCGATGAAAATGATGGTTAGATACATTTTACCTTATCTATTGCGATAGCAAATCCTATTTTAAAAAGAAACTTTTTTGATATTTAGACTTCTTAACTATTTTCAAGTCTAATAACATGTGCAACAGTGCCAATAAGTCTGTCATGATTTTTTACAAAAGGGTTAGTTTTATCCCAGACATAACCAGCTAATACAGCGCAGATTTGCTTTTTAATTTCAGGATTGTTAGTACCTTCAAAAAAGACTGTTTGCAAGTTTCCTGTGTACCATTCTTTAACATAACTGCTAAAAACAGTTGTACCTTCTACAATATAATCTGCATATTTTTTCTGCCAATCTACAGCTTCATTATTAAGCTCTTTTACTATGAGTTTTGCTGCAAGCAATCCAGATTCTGTAGCAAATGTCACTCCAGATGAAAACACAGGATCCAAAAACTCTGCACTATTTCCTGTAAGTGCAAAGCCTTTGCCAAATAATTTCTTTACAGATTTTGAATAATTTTTAATAATAATGGGTTCAAATAGAAAATCGACATCTTTAAATCTTTCGTGATAGTATTTAGAAAGTTTCAACATACTTTGTAATTTTTTAGTTGCATTACCTTCAAAGTTGTCTAATACTTCATTTTTACACACATAACCAATACTCGTTTTTCCGTTTGAAAATGGAATAACCCATAACCAACAATCCTTATCGATAACGTCAAAAGTAATTAAAGTTCCTTCTCTCCCTTCTGGTCTGTGAATATCTTCTACATGGGTAAATATAGAGGAATGCTTGGGTATCTTTGAAGGCTTATCTAAATCTAAAAGTCGTGGCAAAACACGACCAAAACCGCTAGAATCAATTATATATTTAGCTTTAATGACGTATTGCTCTTTTGTTTTTGTTTTTACGGTGGTTTTAGATATCCCATTTTTTTCAAACTCGACATCAACAACTTCATGTCCAAATGCAATATCGACTCCTTTCTCTTTAAGCTTGTCGGTTAATAACAAATCAAAATCGGCTCTTGGGACTTGCCAGGTCCAATTATAACCTTCTGTATGTTTTTTACTGAAATCAAATTCACAAAAAGTATCTTCTCTTATAAATCGAGCACCACTTTTTATTTCAAACCCATACTCTTTAATCGTATCTAATAATCCTACTTCTTCAAAATGGTCCATACACCTGGGTAAAAGGCTTTCACCAATTACAAAGCGCGGAAATTCGCTTTTTTCTATAACTTTAATATTGGCTTCTTTTTTATGTAAATAAGCAGCGGCCACGCATCCAGAAGGTCCCGCACCTATGATTAAAACATCAATTTCTATATCTTGCATGTACTAATGGATATAACCAATTAATTATTATATTTTTGTGAATTAGAATATTTACCATCCAATTTTAGGAAGTAAACATAACACTATTATAATAAAAACTACTGAGATTTAATCCTATATGATCACAATTAAGGGAGCATTAGACCTAAATACATTTTATAAAATAATCTTTGAAAATGAATCTGTCGCAATCGATAATCAAATAAAAGCTAATGTTAACGCTAGTTTTGAATTCTTAAAAGAATTTTCTGCAAATAAAGTAATATATGGTGTGAATACTGGTTTTGGTCCAATGGCACAGTATAAAATAAAAGATGAAGAACGCATTAATTTACAATATAACCTTATAAGAAGTCATGCGTCTGGTTCTGGAAATCTAATTCCGCAAAAATATGTAAGAGCAACCATGTTAGCACGCCTTAATACTTTGTCTTTGGGAAGATCAGGTGTTCATAGTTCTGTAATTAACTTAATGACTACGTTAATTAATAAAAATATTACACCAGTAATATATGAGCATGGTGGTGTTGGTGCAAGTGGAGATTTGGTACAATTAGCACACTTAGCTTTAACACTTATAGGTGAAGGTGAAGTTATCTATAAAGGAGAACGTGAGCTGACTAAAACTGTATTTGAAAGAGAAAATTTAAAACCAATTTCTGTAGAAATCAGAGAAGGAATAGCGTTAATGAATGGTACATCTGTAATGACTGGAATTGGTGTGGTCAATACTATTTATACCAGGAGATTACTTAATTGGATGGTTTCTATTTCGGCTTCAATAAATGAAATTGTAAAAGCATATGATGATCATTTATCATTAGAACTCAATCAATCTAAAAAACATATTGGTCAGCGAGAAATTGCTAAAATGATGCGCCAGCATTTGCAAGATAGTTCGCTAGTGAGAAAACGAGAACATCATCTTTATACAGATACAGATGAAGTCGATGTCTTTGAGGATAAAGTGCAAGAATATTATTCGCTTCGTTGTGTTCCACAAATTTTAGGGCCTGTTTTAGATACATTGAATACGGTTGAAAGAATCCTGTTCGAAGAAATAAATTCTGCCAATGATAATCCTATTATCGATTTAGAAAACAAACATGTCTATCATGGAGGTAATTTTCATGGAGATTATGTGTCCTTAGAAATGGATAAGCTAAAATTAGTAGTGACAAAAATGAGTATGCTTGCTGAGCGACAACTTAATTATTTAGTAAACCCCAAATTAAATGATATTCTGCCGGCTTTTGTAAATTTGGGTACTTTGGGACTTAATTTTGGTATGCAGGGTTCGCAATTTACTGCAACATCTACAACAGCTGAAAATCAAATGTTGTCAAATTCAATGTATGTGCATAGTATTCCTAATAATAATGACAATCAGGATATTGTAAGCATGGGAACCAATGCTGCACTTATTACTAAAAAAGTGATTGAAAATGCTTTTGAAGTTGTAGCTATAGAACTTATTACTATTATACAAGCAATAGAATACTTAGAAGTACAGAACGAAGTATCTTCAAAAACTAGAAAAATGTATGAAGATATTCGAAAAATTGTTCCTAAATTTAAAGAAGACATTATTATGTATCCTTATATTAATGAAGTGAAAAATTATATCATTAATAACGAAGTTTAAATCTATAAGATTTTTAAAAGAGAAAAATGAACTTCTTGAAGAGGCATGATACAAAAATGAGGAACTATTTAGATCGTAGACTTTAATTCAATGAGTGACCAAAAAAAATATGTATTAGTAACTGGTGGCTCTCGTGGTATTGGTAGAGCCATTTGTATACAACTTGCAAAAGACACTGACTATTCTATTTTAATTAATTACCATACCAATGAAGATGCTGCTAATGAAACACTAAACTCAATTAAAGAACTAGGTGGATCTGGTGAAATTATAAAATTTGATGTTTCTGATTTTAATGATGTGAAGCAACAATTAGACGATTGGAACAATACACATGAAAATACTATAATTGAAGTACTTGTCAATAATGCTGGTATCACTAAAGATGGCCTGTTTTTATGGATGCAACCCAACGATTGGAATTCTGTAATACAAACAAATCTCAATAGTTTTTATAACGTGACCAATCATGTATTAAAAGATATGTTGCTAAATAAATACGGTAGAATCATCAATATGGTATCTGTTTCTGGACTTAAAGGAACTGTTGGTCAGACAAACTATGCTGCATCAAAAGGGGCTATTATTGCGGCAACTAAATCATTAGCTCAAGAAATTGCAAAGAAAAATGTTACGGTTAATGCAGTTGCACCTGGATTTATTAAAACCGATATGACGATAGATTTGGATGAAAAAGAATTAAAAAGACTCATTCCGGCTAATCGCTTTGGACACCCAGAAGAAGTTGCACAATTAGTGTCATTTCTTGCATCTAAAAATTCATCTTATATCACAGGTGAAATCATTAATATTAACGGAGGGATTTATTCATAAACTAGACTGAAGAAAGAAAAATGGCTGAAGAGTGGGATGGAAAATCCAGAGGTACAGTTTTTGGGTTTAAAGTGTTTGTATTCTTTATTAAGAATTTTGGCATCAATGCTGCTTATGCTTTAATGCATTTGCCAATTCCTTATTTTTGTTTATTCTCCAGAAAAAATGTAAAAGGTCTTAGTTATTATTTTAGGAAACGACTTGGCTATTCTTGGTTAAAAAGTTCGATTAGTATTTACAAAACCTATTATGTTTTTGGTCAAACACTTATTGATAAAATTGCAATTCCTTCTGGTTTAAGAAAAGGTTACACTTTTCATTTTGATGGAGAAAACTTATTAGAAGAAGCACTATCTAAACAAAAAGGGGGCATTTTGATAAGCGCTCATGTTGGTAATTTTGAATTGGCACAATATTTTTTTAAAGAACGATTGACCGATACATCTATAAGCATTGTCATTACAGATCAAGATCATCAAGACATTAAAGAATATTTGGATCAGTATAGGCAAAGAGATGAAATACACTTTATTATTGTAAAAGACGATTTTTCTCATATTTTTGAAATTAATGCAGCGCTAGCCCAAAATAAAATAATTTGTATCGCAGGTGATCGGTATTTAAAAGATACAAAATGTATAGAAGAAGAACTGCTTGGTAAAACAGCAAGATTTCCAGTAGGACCTTTCTATCTGGGTAGTCGTCTTAATGTACCCGTTTTGTTTGTTTATGTTATGCGCGAACCAAAAAAACACTACCATTTATATGCAAGACACGTTGATGTTAAAGCTAGGGATGCGCAAGATTTATTAAGGAAGTTTACTCAAAACCTAGAATATATGGTGAGGAAATATCCTTTACAATGGTTTAATTTTTACGATTTTTGGCAAGACAAAAAAAATGGAAGAGCATAATCAATTAAAATCACCAATATCAGACTTAAAGCATATAGAAAAGTTATTGCCACATCGCAAACCAATGATTATGGTGGATACTCTGGAATATTTTTCGATAAAAAAAGGAATTTCTCGATTTTCAATTTCTGAAAACAATATATTCGTTAGTAATGGTTTTTTTTCTGAAACAGGCATCTTAGAGCATATGGCGCAAACCGCTGCTTTGTATATGGGCTATAAACAGTCTCTTGATAATATTAAAACCAAAGAAGGATTTATTGGAGCGATTAAATCGAGTCAAATTATAAGTCTTCCAAAACTAAATGATATCTTATCTACTGAAATAGAGGTTGTTTATCAAATTGCCAATATGACTATGGTGAAAATAGAATCTTCGGTAAATGGAAAAATTATTGCTGTATCAGAAATGAGCACACTACTAAAAGATGAGATAGAATGAATGAAAAAGGAGAACTTATAGCACAATATAAGGTAAGAATCAGGTTTAGTGAAACTGATGCTTTAGGTATAGTGTGGCATGGTAACTATTTAAAATATTTTGAAGATGGTCGTGAAGCTTTCGGAAGGAAATTTAATATTTCATATCTTAATGCTAAAGAAAATGGCTACGCAACACCTATTGTGAAAACCGTTACAGAACATAAATTGCCTCTTAAATATGGGGAAATTGCAACTGTGAAAACGTATTATGTAAATACGGCATCAGCAAAACTGATATTTAGATATATTATAACGAATGAGACTGATGAAATTGTGTGTACTGGCGAAACCGTTCAGGTGTTTACCAATTTAAAAGACAACACAATGTCTCTAATTCTTCCAGAGTTTTTCAAAGCTTGGAAAATACAACAAAATTTACTTGATGCGTAAAGTCTATTTATCACATAACTCTATTATATCATCATTAGGTTTTGACAGTGACACTGTTGTTAAAAAGATAAAAGATGAAGTTTCTGGAATTTCTTTAATTAATGATAAAACTCTATTTCATAACCCTTTCTATGGATCTGTAATTAACAAAACTATTTTAAAAAATAAATTTGAAGCCTTAAAAACCGAAGAGAACTATACCGTTTTAGAACAAATGATGTTATTATCATTAAGCAAGGTTATAGAAGCGTCAAATATTACTATTGATGAATCTGTTGGTTTGATTATTTCAACAACAAAAGGGAATATTGATGTACTGGATAAGACTAGCGATTTTCCAAAATCATATGCTTATCTATCACGTTTGGGAAAAGTTTTAAGGAATCACTTTCTATTCAAAACAGAACCTTTAGTAGTTTCAAATGCTTGTGTATCTGGTATATTGTCTATTTCGGTGGCAAAAAGATTGATTCATGAAAATGTATATAAACATGTTTTTCTGGTTAGTGGTGATTTAGTGTCTAAGTTTGTTTTATCAGGTTTCAATTCGTTTCAAGCATTGAGTAATTCTATTTGTAAACCGTATTCAAAAGATAGAACTGGTATTAACATTGGTGAAGCTATTGCAAGTATTTTAATCACATCAGATACAAATTATCTTACTGAAGAAAGTGTTGAAGTATTAGGAGAAGCAACTTGTAATGATGCCAATCACATTTCTGGTCCGTCTCGATCTGGCGAAGGGTTATATCGATGTGTTAGTGCTGCGATGAAAGAAGCAGCTGTAACCTCAAAAGATATAGATTATATATCCGCACATGGTACTGCCACTATATTTAATGACGAGATGGAAGCTGTAGCTTTCAATAGATTAGATTTTCAAAATGTACCTCTGAATAGTTTAAAAGGTTATTTTGGTCACACATTAGGTTCATCTGGATTAGTTGAAACCATTATAGGTATGCATAGCTTAAAACAAAATACTTTATTGTATTCAAAAGGTTTTACGAGCTTAGGTGTTTCAAAACCATTACAAATAATTGAAAAAACAAAACAACAACAATTAGATATTTTCTTAAAAACAGCTTCAGGATTTGGAGGCGCTAATACAGCACTGTTGTTAAAAAGTGTATCATAAAATATCACTCATGCCAAAAAAAGAACTAAGAGCCATTGAGGCATTGGAGGAAGCTCAAAAAATTGCTTTCGCCCCATTTGTTTTTCAATCTACAGTAAGTTTAAAAAAATTAGGTGTTTTAGATTATATTTTTGAAAAACGCGATAGTGGTGGAGTTTCAATTAATGAAATTTCTAAAAACTTATCCGTTAGCATTTATGGATTAGGAGTGTTATTAGAAATTGCAGAAAGTTCGGACATCGTTATTAAAGATGATGAACAAAAATATCAACTTACTAAAACGGGTTATTTTTTAAACTATCATAAAACGGTAGGAGTTAATCTCAATTTTACAAATGATGTTTGCTATGAAGGTCTTTTTTATCTAAATGATGCCATTAAAGAAAAGAAACCTTCTGGTTTAAAGGTTTTTGGGAAATGGGATACTATTTATGATGGTTTATCCCAATTGAGCCCAGAAGTCCAAAAATCATGGTTTGAATTCGATCACTATTATTCAGATGGTATTTTCGAGGAAGCTTTAATACGTGTATTTAAAAACCAGACAAAGACTATTTATGATATAGGAGGCAATACAGGGAAATTTGCATTGCAATGTTTTAATCATGATAGAGATGTTAATGTCCATATTTTTGATTTACCAGGACAACTCAAAAAAGCTTTGACGAATATTAAAAATAACGGTTTTAATGATCGGGTTTTTGCTCATGAGATTAATTGGTTAAAACCAAATCCCCAAATACCAAAAGGTGCTGATCTTATTTGGATGAGTCAGTTTTTAGATTGTTTCTCAGAAGATAAAATTCTTACCATACTAAAAACCTGTGCAGCTTCTATGAATGAAAACACAGAGCTTATCATCGTTGAAACATTTACAGATCGACAAAAATTTGATACGGCTCGTTTTTCATTAGAAGCTACTTCTTTATATTTCACAGCACTAGCCAATGGGACTAGTAAAATGTATTCTGCAGCAATTTTTGAAACGTTAATTAAAAAAGCTGGACTATCACTTAATGAAGATCATCAATTGGGAGAGTTTCATACCATGATGGTTTGCTCAAAAACACTATAGAATTTGAATTCTAAATTCAACATAAACGCATATAGTCATATTAGAAACGATAAAATTTCTCTAAATGGAGACATCGTTTTTGAAGATGAAACCAAAGATTTTTCAGCTTTTATAAAAAGTGCATATAAATCACAAGGTATGGATTATCCAAAATTCTTTAAAATGGATAATTTAAGTAAATTGGCTTTTATTGCAGCAGATCTCATTCTGCAAAGCATAAGTAATTCAGAAGAGAATATTGCCATCATACTATCTAATAAAGCATCTAGTTTAGATACAGACAGAAAGTATCAGGAATCTATTTCAGACAGTAATAATTATTTTCCGAGCCCTTCAGTTTTTGTCTATACATTACCTAATATTTGTATAGGTGAAATTTGTATAAAACATCAGTTATTTTCTGAAAATAGTTTTTTTATATTTGACAACTTTAACCCACACCATTTATGGATACAAACCGAACACCTTTTAAAAACAAAAAAGGCGAATAAAGTACTTTGTGGTTGGGTTGATTTTGATGATTCTAGTTATGATGCTTTTCTATATTTAGTAGAAGAACACGGTGATTTAAATCATACTATTAAAGACATAAAACAACTATATCTATGCCAGTAAAAGAATTGAGAGAAGAATTGAAAGAGAAAATTATAGAACAATTAAACCTTGAAGAATTCTCTGTGAGTGATATTGATGATGATGCAGCTCTTTTTGGCGATGGACTAGGTTTAGATTCTATCGATGCATTAGAACTTATTGTAATGCTTGATAAAGATTATGGTATTCAACTAACGGATCCTAAAGAAGGCAAAGAAGTTTTTAAATCCATCACAGTTTTAGCTGACTATATTGCAGAACGAACAAACAAATAAAAATATCGTACCACGTGTTGTTGTTACAGGAATGGGAATTATTTCTGCAATTGGTAATTCTGTGGAAGCCAATAAAAAAGTGTTATTAGCTTCAAAAAGTGGTATTGGTCCTATTTCAAAAATTAATACCATTCATGCCGAACGGATAAAAGTTGGTGAGGTTATTTTTTCTAATGATGAATTAGTATCTCAATTACAATTACCAGAAGATAATAATTTTACCAGGACCGCTTTATTAGGTTTGTTTGCAGCTAAAGAAGCAGTAGAAAATGCTGAAATTTTAGATATTAATAGTTATAAAACAGGGCTGATTTCTTCCACTACTGTTGGTGGAATGGACAAAACCGAACAGCACTTAAAACAATTTAGTTCATCTTCTGAAAGTCAGAAATATATTTCTAGCCATCATACAGGTGATAGTACCAAAAAAATTGCTAAGTACCTTGGAGTTAACGAGTTTTCAACCACAATGAGTACAGCTTGCTCTTCGGCTACAAATGCCATAATGTTAGGAGCACGACTTATAAAAGCGGGCAAATTAGAACGTGTTATTGTTGGTGGAACTGATGCGCTTGCAAAATTCACAATCAATGGTTTTAAAACCTTAATGATTTTGTCAGAGGATGTTTGTCAACCTTTTGATGAACACAGAAAAGGACTTAATTTAGGCGAAGGTGCTGCTTATCTTGTATTAGAGTCTGAAAAGATTGCAAAAAAAGAAGGTAAATCCATTATGGCTTACATTTCGGGTTATGCCAATGCTAATGATGCGTTTCATCAAACGGCTTCATCTGAAAATGGTCAAGGAGCCTATTTAGCGATGCAAAAAGCCCTGAATTTAGCTCAATTAAAACCAAAACAGATTGATTATATAAATGCCCATGGAACAGCCACACCAAATAATGACCTATCAGAAAGTATTGCGATAAAACGTGTTTTTGGAAACGATATACCTGACTTTAGTTCTACAAAAGGATATACAGGTCATACTTTAGCAGCTGCAGGTGCTGTTGAAGCTGTGTATTCTGTATTAGCGTTGCAAGAGCAAACCGCATTTCCTAACCTTAATTTTAAGTCCAAAATCAATGAAACAGGTTTGATACCCGTTACAGAAATTAAGAAAAAACCAATTCATCATGTGTTATCAAATTCTTTTGGTTTTGGTGGTAACTGTTCTGCATTAATCTTATCAAAAGAATGAGAGATTGTTATATACATAGCGCAGTTTCAATTTCTGCTCAAAATACATTTTCTAATGAAGATTTTTTATTAGATGTCATTAAATACAATGCAAAAAAAATACAAGCTGTCTATCCAAATTACAAAGATTTTATTTCACCAGTGGTTACGAGACGAATGCAGACAGGAGTGAAAATGGGAGTTGTCGCAGCAAACAAAGCTTTACAGATCGCCAAATTAAATGAGCCTGATGCCATTATTACAGGCACAGGAATGGGCTGTATTACAGATACAGAAAAATTCTTAAATAGTATTATTGACAATGATGAAACTTATTTAACACCAACATCTTTTATACAATCTACACATAATACTGTTGGTGCTCAAATTGCATTAGGTCTTAAATGTAACAACTATAACAATACCTATACTCATGGAAGTTTATCATTTGAATCTGCTTTAATAGATGCGCAATTACTGCTTCAAGAACAGGAAGCAAGACATGTTTTAGTAGGTGGTATTGATGAATTGGGTACTGAGTTTGTTGATTATGTTCAGATGATAGAAGCTAACAAAAGCAAAGGTATTGGTGTACCTTTTAGTGAAGGGGCTACATTTACTGTTTTATCTACTGAAAAGAAAGAAAACGCAATTAAATTACAAGATATCATTACAATATCCGAAGCGTCAAAAGAAGAACTAATTCTAAAATTAGAAGATTTTCTAGCTCTAAATAATATGGATGTTAAAGCTATTGATGCCATAATTCTAGGAGATAATGGGGATATGTATGATGATTATTATGAACATATAACCATTTCTTTATTTTCTAATGCTTCACAAATAAAGTATAAACACTTATCTGGAGAATTTTATACAGCTTCTGCTTTTGCCTTTTGGTTAGGAATTAATGTACTCCAAAAACAACATATTCCTGCGGAAGTTTTGAAAAATTCAGGAGAAAATAAATCCATTAAAACGCTATTGCTTTATAACCAATGTAAAGGTAAAGATCATAGTTTTATTTTACTGAAAACATGATGAAATTTAGGATTATAACGACTCTTTCGATTGTGGCAATACTTGGGTTGTTGGCTAGTAATTTATATTTTAGTAGCTCCTGGCTTTGGATTTTGTTACCTATTACGATTTGGTTGTTAGTTACAGCAATAGGTTCATTTATAATGAGCTACAATTATTTCTTAACTTCGTTTATATCTAGTAATTCTATAATATCAAAGAAAATAGCACTCACATTTGATGATGGTCCACATCCGGAGCTTACGTATTCTATTCTAGATGTTTTAGATCGTTTTAATGCTAAAGCTACTTTTTTCTGTATAGGAAAACAGATTGAAAAATACCCTGAAGTTTTAAAAGAAATTGTAAAAAGAGGACATGCTATAGGAAATCATTCGTACTCACACAGTAATTTTATAGATTTTTCGTCTCAACGAAAATGGTTAGAAGAAATTCGAAAAACAGATTCGATTATTAAAAAGAGTATAGGTGAATCTTCAAATCTTTTCAGACCGCCTTTTGGCGTAACAACACCTAACCTTGCTAAAGCAATAAAAGAAACCAAACATCATGTTATAGGGTGGGATAATAGATCGTTTGATACAGTATTAAAAAACAAAACCTTAGTTTTAAAACGAATTGTAAAACATATTTCGCCTGGTGGTATTATTTTGTTTCATGATACACAACCAAATACAGTATACGTTTTGGAACGTTTATTGATTCATCTAAAACAACATCAGTTTGAAGCCGTAACCATAAATAATTTACTGGATGAAATGTAAATGTTACTTTATATTATTTTTGTTTTTTTCTAACCTCATATCAATTAATGCTCAAGTTGAACTGAGTACGAATGAGCAAAAAATATTTAAATCAAAAGTAATTGCAAAGGCAAATAGTACGCAAAGTATGTTGAGTGATTTTGTACAAAAAAAACATCTTAGTATTATGGATAATGCTATTGTTTCTGAAGGGAAATTAGCATTTAAATCACAAAAGTTAGTGAAGTGGGAGTACACAAAACCTTATAAAAATATTGCAATTTTTAAAGATGACAAGCTCTACGTAACCAACGACGGTAAAAAAGAAACACTTAATTTAAAATCTAATAAACTTTTTAAAAGTCTAAATTCACTCGTCGTTAACAGTATAAAAGGAGATATGTTTGATAATGAACAATTTGATATTTCTTATTTTAAAACAGACACAGATTATTTAATACATTTTCTTCCGAGGGAAAAAAAAATAAGACGATTTGTTACTGAGTTTCAATTAAAATTTTCTAAAACAACCACAGAAGTCGAAGAGATTAAGTTAATAGAACCTAATGATGATTACACAACGATCACTTTTAGAAACAAGCAATTAAATACTAAAATTTCTGATGAGACTTTTAAACATTAAATATTATGCTGTTAGATGATTTTTATGAAGTTTTAGATTTACAAAGGAAAGACAACCAAACTCTTATAGCTTCGGTGAAAATTAATAAGGCGCATCACATTTTTGAAGGACATTTTCCTGAAAATCCTGTAACACCTGGTGTTGCAATGCTTCAGATATTAAAAAATTGTCTTGAAACTCATATGGAAGAATCACTTTTTATGCAGCACTTATCTCATGTGAAATTTTTAACTTTAGTAAATCCAAATATTGAAAATATTTTAGATTTCACAATAGAGATTACCCCTCAAGCAGAAGGATTCAAGATAAAAAACTACACTTCTTTTAGAGACGGTCGTTCTGTTTTAAAATGTAATGCTACTTTTGTGAAATATCCAAGACCATAGAGCAAGAGTAAATATATAAGATGCCAGAAGGAACTATTCAATCTAAAATGGAACAGCTAAAATGCTGTGTGATCATTCCGACTTATAACAATGATAAAACTTTAAAACGTATTATCGATGGTATCTTAAACTACACAAAGGATATTATTGTCGTAAATGATGGTTCTACAGACCGTACTTTAGCCATTCTTAATGAATATCCTAATATTGAGCAAATACATAAACCTGAAAATACAGGAAAAGGAACAGCCTTAAAAGCTGGTTTTAAACGCGCTGTATTTTTGGGGTTTGATTATGCTATTACCTTAGATACAGATGGGCAACATTTCCCAAAGGATATCCCATATTTTGTTGATGCTCTTATAGCTTCGGATAATAAAAATATACTGATTATTGGCGATCGTAATATGAATGAAGCCGATGTTTTTGCAAAAAGTGCAAAAGGTAATCGGGTATCTACGTTTTGGATGTATGCAGCCACTGGCTTAAGATTAAATGACTCGCAATCTGGTTTTAGGTTATATCCCATTAAGGAAATGGATGTGATAAAGTTTATGAAATCAACCAAAAAATTTGAATTTGAAATTGAAGCCATTGTCAAATCTTATTGGAGCGGAACAGAGATAAGACATGTACCGATTAATGTTTTATACGATCCTGTGGAGCGTGTGTCACACTTTAGACCTTTTATGGATATTTCTCGTATGGTTATACTATACACTTGGTTTCTCTTAGTTCGTTTATTCTATATTACACCTCGAAATTTATTTCGTAGATTTAAAAAAAAAGGCATAAAACGATTTTTAGTTGAAGATGTATTTAAACATCAAGATTCACCAAAAAAGAAAGCCTTATCCATTGCTTTAGGAATTTTTATTGGCTTGTCTCCACTTTGGGGTTTTCATACTATAATTGTACTTTTTTTGGCTGTTTTATTTCGACTTAATAAAGTTATAGCTTTTGCTTTTTCTAATGTAAGTTTAGCACCTTTTGTTCCTTTTGTTGTATTTTTAAGTTTACAGGTTGGTGATTTGGTACTGGGAACTGATACCAATTATTCTATAGAAGTTATTAGAGAAAATTTTGATGTTGCACAGCACTTAAAAACATATCTTGTTGGTAGCTTCACATTTTCTTCTGTAAGTGCCATAGTATTGGGTTTATTAAGTTATTTATTGCTTTCAATTACAAACAAAAAAACAGCAAATGGGTAACCTATTCTGGAAGATATATAGATCCATAGCTCATAAAAGGATTTATTACGGGATTATTAGCATAGTGTTAATGGGTATTTTGTCATGGATTGCTTCTGGGATAAAATTCGATGAAGATATATCAAAATTAATTCCTGCAAACAAAGAAAATGAGAAGCTACAAAAGGTCTTGAAAAATGTCAACTTCTCGGATAAAATCATTGTAAATATTAGTTTAGAGGACAACGGAGAATTTGAAGACCTGGTTGATTATGCCATAGCATTTACAGATAGTATTTCTAATAATTATAATAAATATATTACTAGTATTAAAGGTAAAATTGAAGAGGAAGATGCTCTAGAAACTATTGATTTTGTCTATAACAATTTACCGTTCTTTTTATCTGAAAGTGATTATGAAACGATAGCGTCTAAAATTGATAAGGATTCGATTGAAACCATTACAAAAGCTAATTATGAAACTCTTGTTTCACCTTCTGGTTTTATTGCCAAAAGTTTTATTGTTAAAGATCCATTAGGAGTATCCTTTATGGGACTAAAACAACTTAACGAGTTAGGCTTGGCGGATGATTTTAAGCTTAAAGACGGTTTTTTGGTTCATAAAGATGAAAAACATATTTTACTTTTTATTTCTCCAAAATTTGACACAGGAAACACTGCTGAAAATCAACCTTTTTCTGATACTATATACCGGTTACAAAAAGACTTAAATAGCGATTATAAAAACAAAGTGAGGAGTACTTATTTTGGAGGTCCATTAATTGCAGTAGCAAATGCTGAACAAATAAAAACAGACATTCAATTCACTGTGAGTATTGCATTGTCAATTTTACTGCTGCTATTTATATTCTTTTATAAAAAACTAAGTATTCCTCTAATATTATTTGTTCCAACAATATTTGGAGCTTTATTGGCAATCGCTATTCTTAGTCTTATAAGAACCGAAATTTCAGCAATCTCATTAGGTATAGGTGCTGTGCTTTTGGGCGTTACAATAGATTATTCGCTTCATATACTTACACATATTCGAAGTCACGGAACAACAAAATCATTATATACGAGTATTAGTAAACCAATTATAATGAGTAGCCTAACAACGGCTTTAGCATTTTTGTGTTTATTGTTTATAGAGTCTCAGGCATTGCAAGATTTAGGGATTTTTGCGGCTATCAGTGTTATTGGATCTTCAGTTTTTGCGCTAATTTTTATACCACAAACGTATAAACCTAAAGCAAGTGGAAATAATATTAAATCCACATTTATTGATACTATTGCAAATTATAATTTTAATAAGAATAAAACTTTAATTGCTGTGCTTTGCATTCTTTTGGTTTTAAGTCTCTTTACTTTTAACAAAGTGGTATTTAATAAAGATTTATCGCAACTTAATTATACATCACCAGAGTTAGATAATGCAGAATTACAATTAGACAATTTAATAAATATTTCATCTAAATCTCTTTATATTGTAGCTTTTGGTAATACTATGGAAGCGGTATTACAAACCAATGACAACATGCATCGTAGGTTGTCAAAATTTAAATCTGAAGATGCTGTCTTAGATTTTAATTCTATTGGAGCTTTAGTAAGTTCATCAAAAAGGCAAAACAAGCAAATTCAAGATTGGGAAGATTTCTGGGGCAACAATAAAAAAATAAAACTTAAAGAATACCTAATTGAAAGTGGAAATGCTTTTGGTTTTAAAAGTACCAGTTTTAATGAGTTTTATGAGCTTTTAGATAAGAAATTTAATTCTCTTAAAATTGTAGATTACTCAAAAATAACCTCTATTCCTATAGATGATTTTATTTCTGTTAATGATGATTTTATTACAGTAACTTCTATTGTCAAAATTAATAAAGATCAAATTTCCTTAGTTAAAGATGCTTTTAATTCAGATGAAAATATAATAGTCTTTGATAGGCAAAATGTTAATGAGGAGCTATTAGGTGGGTTAAAGAACGAATTTAATAATCTTATTGGATATAGTTTTACCCTTATTGTATTACTTTTATTAACCTTTTACAAAAATATAAAACTTACATTGATTACAATACTTCCGATTCTAGCTACTTGGCTATTAACGCTTGGTTTAATGGGGTTATTTGGACTTGAATTTAATATATTTAGTATTATAATTTCAACATTCATTTTTGGATTAGGTGTTGATTATAGTATTTTTATGACCAACGGTTTATTAAGACAATCACAATATGATATTAAGACTCTAGCTACGTTTAAAGCTTCAGTTATTTTATCTGTTATTACAACATTATTAGGTGTTGGCGTCTTGATATTTGCAAAACATCCTGCGTTAAGCTCTTTGGCTTTAGTTTCCGTAATAGGTATTATATCAGCAATGCTGATATCATTTACAATCCAGCCATTTTTATATAAATTCTTTATTAGAAATTCTACAAAAGAGATGACTAATGAGGAAAATTAAAATCGTATCAATATCAAGAAACGGGATGTTATTAAAAAAAAGTAATGTAAATTATATTCAAAATTTGGTTGAAGATCGAATTGTGATGTGGTGCTTTACAATAATATACGTATGGTAAATCGTCTTAATACATGGTGTGTAAAGCAGTTTCAAGTCCTTAAAAGACTCTTGATGAAGGGGATGGTGATTTGGTTATTTAGTATTGTAATATTTACTTCTTGTGGTATAAAAAAGTCTTTAAATGATCTCCCAGACATTTCGAACTATACTTCCACTATTCCAGAAAAAGTTAATGTCAATGATTCAACATCTTATACTGGCAATAGCTTTCTTACCAAAAATAAACAAGGACTTTGGGAATTGTATGTAGAAGGTGACCCGTTAGAACGAGGATTACTCATAGGAAGTCTTACTAAAGAACTTATGTATAAACAAGAAGCTGTATTTTTTGATAAAATCAGTGAACTTGTACCTTCAGAAGGTAAACAAAAATTTTTACGAAAGTTTCTTTCCTGGTACAATCGTAAAATGTATAAACATATTACCAACGAGTATAAAAGTGAAATATACGGAGTCTCACAGTATGCATCAACAGATTTTAATAGTATTGCTCCGCCTTATTTACGTTCGTTATATTTACATGGAGCGCATGATATTGGCCATGCATTACAAGATTTAGCTTTAGTAGGTTGTACGTCTTTTGCTGCCTGGGGAAACAAAACAGAAGATGGTAAACTACTTATTGGTCGTAATTTTGACTTTTATGCCGGTGATGCCTTTGCCGAAAATAAAATCATAGCCTTTGTTAATCCAACAACAGGGTACAAATTTGTTTCTGTAACTTGGGGAGGAATGATTGGTGTTGTTTCTGGTATGAATGATCAAGGTTTAACAGTTACCATCAATGCGGGTAAATCTAAAATTCCGTTAGTAGCAAAAACACCGATTTCTATTCTAACGCGGGAAATTTTGCAATATGCATCCAATATAGAGGAAGCCATTGCCATTGCAAAAAAACGTGAAGTATTTGTTTCTGAATCTATTCTTGTTGGAAGTGCAAAAGATAAAAAAGCTATGCTAATTGAAGTATCACCTAAGAATTTTGGTGTTTATGAAGTTGAAAATACAAATCAATTAATTTGTTCTAATCATTTTCAAAGTGATGCTTATGAAGATGATCGAAGAAACAAAAAAACGATCGAAGAAAGCCATACGCAATATAGATTCGAGAGAATGCAAGAACTGTTAACGGAAGCTGATAAAATAAGTCCTACTGAAGCTTTTGCAATTTTAAGAGATAAAAATGGTAAAGGCAACAAAACCATCGGTTATGGTAATGAAAAAGCACTTAACCAATTATTGGCACATCATGGTATTGTGTTTCAACCAGAAGATTTAAAAGTTTGGATCTCTTCTAATCCGTATCAATTGGGTGAGTTTGTAGCTTATGATCTGAATGATGTTTTTAGTAATAGAATGGGAAATCCATCTAAAATTTCAGTTTCCAAGGAAAAAGATAATATCGATAAAGATCCTTTTTTACTATCAGAAGATTATCATAATTATGAAAAATATCGAGTACTGGAACGTAAAGTAGAACAAGCTATCGAAGATCAAATAAAACTTGATGCAGAAGATTTAGAGAGGCTTGTAATTTTGAATCCAGAATATTGGAAAGCACACAAACTTGCAGGCGATTATTACTATCAAAATCGGAATTATCCTAAAGCATTAAAGGCCTTCAGTGTAGCATCTACCAAAGAAATCACAACACTTCCTGATGCTCAATATATTTCAAAATATATAAAAAAATCTCAACGAAAATTAAAATGATGATTCCAGATATTGAGAAACAATCTATTTTAAAAATTAAAGCTTTTCAAGAAGAAAAACTTAAAGAAGCTTTGCATTATGTGAATCAGAAATCCCCATTTTATAAACGACTATTCAAATCTCATCATATTTCTATTGCTAACATTAATTCGATTGAAGATTTAACACAAATACCACCAACCACAAAGGATGATTTACAATCATATAATGATGATTTTTTTTGTGTTCCTAAAACTGAAATTATTGATTATGTGACTACGTCAGGGACTTTAGGAGATCCAGTTACTATTGCCTTAACCAATAAAGATTTAGACAGGTTAGCATATAACGAAGCTATTTCGTTTAGATGTTCAGGAGTGACAAAAGATGATATTTTACAACTAATGACTACTGTTGATAAACGGTTTATGGCAGGTATGGCATATTTTTTAGGAGCCAGACAATTAGGAGCTGGTATTATTCGTGTTGGTGCTGGGACTCCTGAACTTCAATGGGATTCTATATTAAAATTTAAACCAACTTATCTTATTGTTGTGCCTTCGTTTTTATTAAAATTAATCGAGTATGCTAATTTAAACGGAATTAATATTAATACTTCTGGAATCAAAGGAGCAATATGCATTGGAGAGCCTATTAGGAATGATGATTTTTCTTTAAATGTTTTAGGACAGAAAATAAGTGAGTCTTGGGATATTGATATGTACTCAACTTATGCTTCATCCGAAATGCATACAGCGTTTACAGAATGTGAATATCAAAATGGAGGACATCACCATCCAGAACTAATTATTGTTGAAATTTTGGACGAAGAAAACCAACCAGTAAACAATGGTGATATTGGTGAACTGACTATTACCACCCTCGGTATTGAAGCCATGCCTTTAGTTCGTTTTAAAACAGGAGATATGCTAAGAGCACATTATGAACCCTGTAAATGTGGCAGAACTACATTACGTTTGGGGCCAGTAAACGGGCGAAAAAAACAGATGATAAAATACAAAGGGACAACGTTATATCCACCAGCAATACAAAACATAATGAATTATTTTGAAGATGTGGAGAGTTTTATTATAGAAATTTCCCACAATCAAGTTGGTACTGATGAAATTTTAATCAAGCTTGCTAGTAAAGGTTTAATCCCAGATTTACTGCAGCAAATAAAAAATCATTTTAAAGCAAAGCTTAGAGTAACACCACGTATTGAATTTTGTGATAAAGATGATATTGACAAATTAAGATTCCCTAAACTGAGTAGAAAACCCGTTCTGGTGATCGATAAACGTAATTTGGATACATAGATTACGGTATATTCTGCAGAGAATAATGGTTCCTCTTCTTTAAACTGGGTGATAATGCCTTTGTAGAACTATATGAGAGCTTAAGGTGGGTAACCAAGTTAGCAATTTGGTTTTTAATAATATAATTACTTCCCGATACGATATGTGAAAACCCTTATAAATAAAAGGGTAGGGGAGTTGTAGATGTACTAATGGAGGGAGTTTTTGCTTGCTTTTGGATCTACTTTTCTTCATAAAACTAAGTAAATCTAAACGGATTTAGCGATTTGCTTTTTTCTTATACTCATTCGGCGTAAAGCCTTCTAAACCTTTAAAAACTCTAAAAAAAGTAGACTTTGATTTAAAACCACATTCTTTAGCGAGTCCAACTAAATCATAGTGAGAAAATTTTTCATTTTGCAGTAGTTGCTTAAATTCACTTACTCTAAGACCATTTATATAATCCTTAAAAACACCTTTATTAGTGATTTTGAAATAGTCTATAAGTTCTTTGGTACTGACTTTAAAAATAGAAGCACAAGAGCTAATGTTTAAACTTGGATCTTTATATAGTTTTTCTTCTTTAAAATAGTATTCCATTAGTTTGTCTAACTCTTTTTTATTCCTAAGTGTGTTTTCATTAATGGAAACATTTTTTGGGAGAAATAATCGTCTAAAAATTGTTAATTCACTTAAAGCATAAATAAAAAGAATATATGTAAGAGGGTATAGATAGAGATATATTCCAATCGAAATTTTATTCACTAAAAGAAAAGCAATGGAGTCATCTGGTACTTCTAATTGTTTAAAAATACTTCTAAGCGCATCCCAAATAGGAATTTGTAATAAAAAAAAGTACAATGAATAAAATAGAATCATTACTTTTTTATATGCTTTTGGAATGAGTTTTTTTCGTGTTTTAGTTTTTAATTCTTTTTTTGTCAAAAAGAAATATGACAAAAAAATGATGAAAATACCTGCTGAGAAAAGATGTGTTATTGTATGATTTGTTCCGGAGAATTTATCAATTAAAAAAAAGCGAAATAGTATCAATGTGATATAGTATACCGCAGGAATTGCTATACATTTTATGATATATCTATAGGTTAATTTTTCGCTATAAGATTTGTAATATAATAAAAGCAGTGAACCTACAAAAATTGGTTTTCCAGGTCCAATTAATAAGAACAATATCAGGTTATCTTGCCAATAACCATAAAATACTTTTTTGAAAAACCACAAACCAAGGGTTAAACATAATAGTGCTAAAATCTTCTTAGTAAGATTTGATGTATCAATCAAATGCAACACAGCAACAACTATTAGTTGTAAACCTAATATAAACTTAATCCCAACAAGTAAATTTTCGATAACTATAATTTTTCTGATTGATAATACAAAAATATTAATATCTAAGCTTTCATATCTAACCTAATAATTTTTGTTGCGAGAAACAGTATCAATATAGTCCCAAAATTTATTCTGATACTTATTTGCTGTCGTATTAATAAAATTTTATAGTGACATTTACTGTTAAGATACGGTTTAATGAATTCTAAATTCAAACTTAAAAAACAATTTATGTATAAAATTACACCACTTACATTCCTATTATTTTTTATTCCTTGTATCTCTTTGGCTCAAGAATACCCTATACATATTATGGAAGAAGGGCATATAGTTGTACAAGTACAACTATCGGATAGTATTATGGGTAATTTTATTCTAGATACGGGAGCAGGTGTTAACGTATTATCTGGTAAAATGTTTAAAAAAATAGCTTCTCAAGCTGTCAAAAAAGGATATTTTACAGGATTCAGACATGATGGTGATCGATTAGATGGTGAGATTTATGAAATTCCATACTTGGCTATTGGAAAGGTTAAACAAACACATTCTATAGTAGGTGTTTATCCACCATTGGATGCTATGGGGATTGACGGCCTCTTATCTTTGAAATTCTTCGAGAATAAGGCATTTTCTATTGACTTTAAGAATCATAAAATTGCTTTTGTAGAAGTAGAAATGGCTAAATCATTAGCAAAGAAACATACAACAATTCCAATAGAGTTGTATAAACATACCAATGTGATGTTAGATATTTTTATACCTATTACTTTAAACGACAATACTACTGTTTTAGCAGAATTTGATACTGGTAGCGGTTATGATGCCTACATGTTAAATCCAGGTTACATAGATGATTTAAAGTTAAACAAAACAGAACTGAGCACTCAGAAATATAAAACACAATTATCTAGTGAAGAACGAATAGATTCAATCTATACATTAAATTCAATTTCTGTAGGAAAAGGTAATAAAGAAGTCAAGAAAAATGAGGTTACTGTAATTTTTAGAAAAGGTATGATTTACAATGCACTTATTGGTAGCGGATTGTTTAAAAATAACACAATTACAATTGATATCCCCAATAGAACATTTATTATACAAAAGTGAATTTTAATCACCTAATTGGTAAACCATGACAACAGAATCATTAACATTACAATACTTTAACTCATGGCAAGATGTTGTCAATTTTGATGAAACAGCTACTTGCCTTCATGATCATGTAAAAATAGATCTAGGCTTTTTTAAAACCGATAATAAAATTGAATTTATTGAAATGATGTCAAATAATCCTGTTCCTTGGAAAGATGTGAACCTAATCTTTTCGAAATATACAGAGGATTTTGCCTGTATTATATATGAGGGTATTAATACTCAAAACAATATTAAAATGCGAGTTTCAGAAGCTTTGGAAATTAAAGATGATAAGATTATAGCGATTCATTCAGTGATATCTCAATTGCCTTAACGTAAAAGAACTAAATGACGATGGTAAATTTATTAGAATGGTAATATTTACTATTAGTGAAAACTTTAATAGGGTTTGAAGCTATTACATTACTCAATTATTTAAAAAACAAAAATAAGAATGAAGAGAAATAAAATGTATCATTTGATATTTATAATAGTCCTGATATCTTGTAATGATCTAGAAGAGGCTATCGATGCTTCAGCTATATTGAATAAAAGTATTGCTGCTCATGATAAAAATAAGAACTGGAATACGACTAGTATTGAAATTCAAATACAAGAACCTAGAATTTCCAATCCTAAAAGATATTCAATCTTAAAACTGAATAATAGGAGTGGTACGTTTGAGCTTTCGAGAAACAGGGAAGGGCATATTGTTAAATATAGTATTAATGAAAAAGGTGAGAATTCAGTTTTGCTAGATGATAACGAAGTAATAGATTCATTAATAATCAAAAAATACGGATTAGATACTAGTCGCAATAGTAATTATAGAAGGTTCTATTCAATGATGTATGGCTTACCTATGTCCATACCAGAGTATCTAAAGACCATAAATGATGGTGGTGAAGTCATTTTTAACAAAGAAGCTTGTTATAAAATTGTGATTGAATTAAAAGAACCAATTATAACAAAATTTTGGAATGTTTATATCTCCAAAAAGAGTAACTACGTAGTAGGTGTTGAAATTTTTCATGAAGATGATAAAGAAAAAGGGGAAAGGATGTATTTTGAAAATTTGATTGAAATTAATGAAATGAAATTACCCAGAATAAGACATTGGCTTGATTTAAAGAACAACGATTACGGAGGTAGTGATATTATAATTAAAGAAATTAATTAGGAATACCAATAGAGAAAATCTTAGCTTGTGTTTTTTTGTAGGGTTTTATTTCACTTAGTATATTGAAAAGTAGAACGGAGAACGTTTATATTTAAAAGGACTCTTAAATACAGAAACAGGTATATTAAAAGAAATAAAATGAAGGGAAAGAAATGGTTATAACCATTTCTTTCCCTTCATTTTATCAAACAAGAAACTAATGTCATTTTCAGATCCCATCGTTACTCGTGCCCAATTCGGTTTGGTTGGCCAACCGCCTGCAAGTAAAACTTTGTTCTTCCACATAAGTTCTTTGTATGCTTTAAAGTTTTTAACATCAAAGTATATAAAGTTGGCTTCACTTCGAATATATTTGAGTCCAAACTTATCTAGTTCTTTATAAAATGTATTCCGTATTTCTATATTGTTATTTCTTGATGTTTCCACGAAGACATCATCTTTTAATGAAGTAATTGCGGATGCAACGCTAAGTGAATTAGGCATATTCCCTGGAAAGCCTAAAGTGAACTTTTTCTCCATTTCTGCTATAAGTGAATCTGGTCCCAACATAAAACCAATTCGTAAACCAGCTAAACCATATATTTTAGAAAAAGTACGTGTAACAAGGACATTTTTTCCTTCAGCAATAAGAGGTGCCATTGATTTACTTCTCCAGGAATTCATATAATGAATGTAGGCTTCATCAATAAGTACAGTAGTCTTATCAGATACAAGCCTACAGAATGATTTTAATTTTTCAGTTTTCACAACAGTTCCAGTAGGATTATTGGGGTTACAGAGCGTTAATAGACTTGTTTCAGAAGTAATTCTAGCTTCCATTTCGGTTAAATTCATTCTGAAATTTGAATCTACTTCAACTGGCGTGACTTTTGCTCCAATCTTTTTGGCAAAAAGACCAACCACATCAAAAGTTGGGCTGGGAACAATTATTTGCTCTCCTTTACTACCAAAATGAGTTGCTGCCCATAGTAAAGGTTCGAAAGATCCATGGCCTAATAGTACGTTCTCAGGCTTTAACCCCTCTTGCTTTGCTATTAATTGTTTTAAAGTTTTTGCATCATATTCATAGAAAGTTGCGTATCGATTGCTACGGAATATAACTTGCTTGATTATATGTTCTACATTTTTGCTCGGACCAAGGTGATTTTCATTATAAAGTAACCTTCTCACATCATTTTTTTCGCTATTGTAATCTGTCTCGTAATGGTCTCTATTAATTTCAGAAAAAGCATTCAAAGGGAATAGACTTAAAGCTGCAGATGTTGCCAAAGATTTTTTTAGCCATTGTCTTCTATTTGTTGTATCCATAATTTTAAAGTTTTTCTAAATCAACTAAAAATTAAGTATACTTTCTATCGAATTCATGAATCCGATAGCGATTTCATACTAAGAAATTACTCAGTAACGTTTTTTAATCTGTATTCCGATGGTGTAGATTTTGTATATAACTTGAATGCTACATTAAAAGAAGAAAGACTATTGAAACCTGAATCTAAAGCAATAGCCAAAATTTTTGTATTCGGATGACTGGTATTTAGTAGTTCTTTTGCCTTTTTTATTCTATATTCATTAATGAAACTCGAAAAATTCTTGTTAGCATGTCTATTTATAATCATTGAAATATCTCTGGAAGATAAATTAAGCCTTGTGGATAATGATGTTAATTTAAAATTAGGATTTAAATAAAGATCATTTTCTTCTATTAACTGTCTTATTTGATTTAGGTATTTCTTACCATCTTCAATAGTAATATTGGAGTTAAGATATTTTTCTTGATAATTGTTATCAAATATTTCTTTTCTATCGAAAGCTAAAAAAAAGACAATAAACATTAAAATAGAGAAGGCAATTATGCCGGCAGAATATACAGGGATTAGTTTAATAAATATTAATCCATAAACCAACCATATTAGACAAAGAGCCAAAACCAATAGCGTATACCATTCTTTTGCTTTTTTGTTAACTACGATGTTTCTTTTCTGTGAAATAAATAGACTTGCTATTACGTAGGAAAATGAATGCACTAAGATGAAACTATAACTTAATTTCCAAAAATTGTTACTGGTATCATTAGGGATATAATCACAAAAGATCACATAAATAAAACTAGGAATAAAATGGAATATTACTGATTTTAATCTAATTTTAGTTTTTATGAAGAGAGAATACCCATAGATATATAATAAAGGACCAACTGCTAAATTCGCGGCTAGGCCAAGATTCTTAATGAAAATAGGTAACTCAATATAATTATAGAAAACAGATTTGGTAATCCTTAAAGTTAGCACGATAAGTAATGTTCCTAATATTGTATTCTGGACTTTTTTAGTTTTAAATAAATATATTCCAAAGAAGAGGCTTATTCCAAGCCCAACACCGCTTATAATTGCAATTAATAGTTTGATAATCATTTTTTTTATAAAAAAATCGTAAAGATAAATCTACTAGATTATAATAATTGAATTTTTATTTTCTACTTCATTTCATAAAAATTAGACAAAACCCTACCAAAAGCATACCAAAGGGAAATCTACTTCCCAATACAATAAGTAACTTTTCTTTATTTATAAGGCTTTAAGTGGTTTGAGGTACAAATAAGACACAAAAAATAATTTGTTAATAAAATTTGATACGGAATTTAGTAAAAATTCGAGCAAAGTATCTGAATAATTATTTTAATGGTTCAAAAGGGAGTTTTTTTATTCAATTTATGATGCAATTATGAGCCCATTATATAAAATATACCTGCTCCCAAACCTCCCTCTGCTTTAACAATTTTAAAAAAGGTAGTATAGTGGTTTGATAATCTGTCATATTGGTTTTGGGAATTTTTTAATATAGTTAACTTGCCATGCCGTTAATAAAGGTTTCTACAAAATCGGTTATTCGACTAAGTATTCTATCGCCTAATTTTTTCCGTTGTAATAAACTTGGTTTCTCGCCTTCAAGAAGCTCTAGAACTTCATCCCTAAGTGGTGTTTTTTCAGCAAAAAGATAGTCTTCAATTAACTTTTCAGTTTTCTCGGAAGAGAGCTTTTCTTCATCTACTAATTTATCAAATGCCTTTTGTTGTTCCTTATTCCAGTATTTTTCAAACTCAGATACTACTTCTTCAGAGCCTTCAATTATTGGTAAATTTTCTTCAATGAATTTTTCTATCAATTCGCGTTTACTTCGTAATGTAGTCTCGGTATTTAGTAGATTAAAAATTTCCTTTTCTGCTTTGGTTGTATCTTTTTGTTTATCAGCTTTAAGCTTTATTAAAAGTTGAATGATGTAAGTAACATTAATTTCATCACGGTGAATCAATTCTAATTCAAAATCAACATCTTCTAAAATAGAGACCTTCTCTTTTTGATTATTACTTTTTACTTTGTCATATAAATCGAGGTATTTGCTTTTATAATCTTCAAATTCTTGTTCCGACATTTGTAAGCTTTCCCAATTAAAGTCAGAAAACGCTGAAAGAATATTTTTAATGCGCATTAGATCACGAAATGCCTTAATAAAGTTTAATTCATCTTCTTCAGTTACTAAATCATTTACACTGTCAACCGTAGGTACATAATTTTTTAATTGTTCAAAAGCTTTGTCAAATTTAGAAGCATATTCTTCATAAGGTTGCATTACAATTATTTCAATAGCTTCTTTATTGCTAAAGAGTGTAATTGCTTCATCTGTTCTATTTTTTAGATTTCTGAATACTACTATATTACCTTGCGATTTTTGCTCGTTCAAGATTCTATTTGTTCTTGAGTAGGCTTGTATGAGACCGTGATATTGAAGATTCTTGTCTACATAAAGTGTGTTCAAAGTTTTACTATCAAAACCAGTGAGAAACATATTAACTACTAGAAGAATATCAATTTTACGTTCCTTAACTTTTTTCGAGATATCGTTGTAATAATTGTAGAAATCTTGACTGGTTTTGGTACTGTATTTTACATCAAAAAGTTGATTGTAATCTTCAATGTATTCATCTAGCTTTTCTCTGGTGTGTTTGCTTTTTTGATATTGCGGACTGTCCTCTGCTACGACATTCAAGTCGAAACTGTCAAAATCTTGTTCAAAGTTGACAAATCCATTTGCATCTTTGTCAGGTTTATTAGCACCGTAACTGAAAATGGTCGCAATTTTTAAGTTATGTTCACCTGCCTCTTTTTTTCTTTTAAGTATGTCATAGTACTTAATTAGAGTAGGGACACTATTAACACAAAACATAGCTGTAAACTCTTTATTGTGTGTTTTACGATTGTGATTGGCAATGATGTAATTGGTGATTTTCTCCAACCGTTTTTCATCTTCCATCAACTCCTTAGTGTCAATATCCTCAACTTCAATGTCTATTTCTGTTACAGAATCTTTTCTTTTATATCTGCCAACGTATTCAACTGAGAATTTTAAAACGTTTTCATCTTTAATCGCATCAGTAATTACATACTTATGCAAACATTCATCAAATAGGTCTTTAGTTGTTCTGGCTATAGCTTCACTTTTATTCGCATTTTCTTTTAATATTGGTGTTCCCGTAAAACCAAACATCTGATTGTTGCTGAAGAACTCTTTTATGCGCTTATGTGTGTCTCCAAACTGACTTCTGTGGCATTCATCAAAAATGAAAACGATTTTTTTGTCTTTCAAGTCAGCCATTTTCGCCTCATACTTTAATTTAGTAATAGCCGTATTCAGTTTTTGAATGGTGGTAACAATCAGTTTGGAATTTTTAGATACACCTTTTTTGTCTTTATAAGTTCCAGTGAATTGTTGAACCAGGTTTTTAGTATTGTCTGTTCCGTCAATGCAACCTTCACTAAAGCTGTTAAATTCTTTAGTGGTTTGATAATCTAGATCTTTTCTATCTACTACAAACACGACTTTATGAACTTCTGGAAGTTTCATAATTACCTGACTTGCTTTAAAACTGGTTAGGGTTTTTCCTGAGCCTGTGGTATGCCAGATATATCCGTTTTTGGTGGAGTTCTTTACGCGATCGATAATAGCTTCTACAGCATAATATTGGTAAGGGCGCAATACCATTGGAATTTTTTGAGCCTCATTTAGTACAATGTATTTGCAGATCATTTTACTGAGATGACACTTTTCTAGGAACGAATCGGTGAATCCATTAAGTATATTGGTTTCTCTATTGTTTTCCCTATCTGTCCAGAAGAAGGTTTGCTTGAAACTTTGGTTTCTATTATTGGCATAATATTTTGTATTTCTACCGTTACTAACAACAAATATTTGAACGTATTGAAATAAAGCATTACCAGAACCAAAAGAATGACGTTGATAACGGTTGATTTGGTTGAATGCTTCTTTTAGCTCTAGACCACTTCGTTTGAGCTCTATTTGAACTAAGGGCATACCGTTAATCAGAAGCGTTACATCATAGCGATTTTTGTATTTACCTTCTTGTGTTATTTGATTAGTTACTTGGTATTGATTACGACACCAATATTCTGTATTTAGGAATTCAAAATAAAGGTTGTCTCCATTGTCTCGTACAATATGTTGTTTTTCTCTCAGTATTTTACTTTTTTCAAATACAGTTCCTTTGCTAAGGATATTCAACACTTTATCAAATTCAGTTGCAGAAAAAGTAATGTTGTTGTGTTTTTCTAATTGAGATTTTAGGTTTCGCAATAAGTCTTTTTCACTATTGATTACGGTAAATTCATATCCCAATTTTTGAAGTTGAGCAATCAACTGTTGTTCTAATATTTGTTCAGATTGTTTACTCATGTTCTTCTAATTCTAATGTTTCTAGATAATCTTGTAGTTCTTGCTCATAAGCAACTATATCTTGTTCAAACAATGCTTTACTGTAGCTTAAAAAGCCAAAATCATTTTCGGTATCTAATTTTTCATTGAATTCAGGGTTATCTTCATATGCTAACTCTTTTACAGCTTTTACTTTGGAAAAACAATGCAAAACATAATGAAGCATATTGTCAGTAATATTCATCACTAAGTTTGAAAACTGGGAATCGCTGAAATAATCTTTAGGGGATAGCTTACCATGAGAAATATCACCTCTTCTATTTCTTAACTCTCCAATAGAAACAATGAGTTTATTTATTTTATTGACAAAGTCTATTTCTATGTCCTCATTAAATTCTGCTAATTTATTCATAGATTTTCTAACTAAAGGGTGAAAATCCATTTTGTCTGCTATTGCTGAGTCATAGGTGCTGTCAACCTGATTCCAAATAAATTTAGAAATCCCCTCTAATAGTGCCTTGCAACTTTCAATAGCGATATCGGGATTATCATTTACATTATTTTCTATTTTATCAATGATAATATTGTAATAATCAATGTTGCTATATTCAGATTCTAATTGCTCTAAGATGTCTTTAGTTTGCCTCATAGCTTAACAAAACATTTTTTGTAATAATCCTTTTTTCCATTGCTCCGTATCATTCAACTTTTCATCTATTAATCCTATTTTTTTGTCAATAGAAGATAGAATGCCAGCTATTTTGGCTTGCTCATCTTTTTCTAAAGGAAGAGGAATTTCAATTCTTGAAAAATTTTCATAAAATAAATAACTACGCACTCCTCCTTCAGTATTTCTTTGAACAGACTTATTAAAATCAAAAGTTTGGAGGTAATGGTTTAAATATTCATCTTCCAATTCATCTGTAGTTTGAAAGCAAACGTAAAGAGAACTAATAATAATATTTTCTAATTCACCACTATAACCAATTGAGCCAACATTTATTCTAGCTGGGTTATATGCAAAAGTGTTTTTTTGAATAATCTTGTACATTGAGATGTCATAACCTCTATTATTGCTATTAACACCTTCAAATTGGTCAGATTGAGGTAGGAAACCTTCTTTGTTGTTAATAGAGTATACAGGGTAATCAATATTGTCTTTATTTTTCTTTCCTGTTTTATTGGTAATTTTTCCAAGCTTCGTGTTTTCCCAATCAGGAAAATCCTTTCCATTCTTATCTTTAAATCGTGTTTCCTGAGAAAATAATTTTTGAGCAACTCCTTTTTTGTATTCTTCTAGTAGTTCTTTTTTGTTTTTAAGAGCTTTTATTTTTTCGTCAATTGTAGAGAAGAAATAAGCTATTTTGGATTGTTCTTCTTTATCTGATGGAAATTTTAAACTGATTTTTGAAAGTCTTGTAGGTGAAATACTCAAAACTTTTGTTCCTTGAGATTCCTTTTGAATTTGGGTTCTAACAAATTCAGATTGATATAAATAACCTCCAAAGCCAATGCTTAGTTTTTGCAAATCTGGTCTAGCCAGAATTGTATGAAGCCCAGACAATAACTTTTCGTTATTAATATTGATTATTTCAATTGCTTTACCAACATCATTAATATCTTCAGAAGCGTCCGCAAAAATCATATCTCCATCTTTACAATAGTTTTCTTTCGAAATTCTTTCAATAGAAATGGTGGGCTTAATGAATGGAACAGATTCTTTAGTCAGGTCTATAAGTGTTGGAAATTTTTTATGAATATCTCCGTAATGAATATTTTTTACTTCTCCGTCATCATTAGTTAGATTGTCTCTAGAAAATGAGTTAGTAACCTTAAATGAGTATGTATTCCCCATTGTGTCATCATTCCAGTCTTTATTAAATTCAGGAAAACGTAAATGCGGTATGTTTTTTTGGTTTGCCATTTCTAAAAAGGTGCTGTGATTTTTAGGTCTTTGCAGAATTGCTCTATTGTTTTATCAATATCAACCATAGAATCATCCACTGTCTTAATGCTTTTGGCAACCGCTTCAATATCAATATCAGGTTCTTTCTCAAAAGTATCAACATACCTTGGTATGTTTAAGTTGTAATCGTTTTTAGCAATTTCTTTTAAAGTAGCTCTATAACTGTATTTTTCAAGCTCTGTCCTATTGCGATAGGTATCAACAATCTTTTTGATGTGCTCATCTTGGAGTAAGTTTTGGTTTTTAGCTTTGTCATATTCATTGCTTGCATCAATAAATAAAACATCATCAGGATTTTCTCTACATTTTTTAAAAATCAAAATGCAAGTTGGGATGCTCGTTCCATAGAATATGTTAGCAGGTAAACCAATTACAGCATCCAAGTAATTTTTATTTTCAATTAAATACCTCCTAATGTGTTGCTCTGCCGAACCTCTAAATAATACACCATGTGGTAAAATAATACCCATTGTTCCGTTTTCAGCTAAGTGGTGAATCATGTGTTGCACAAAGGCAAAATCTGCTTTACTACTAGGAGCTAGTTTGCCATATTGGCTGAAACGGTCATCACTTGTAAATAATGGATTAGCACTCCACTTTGCAGAGAATGGAGGATTAGCTACAATAGCTTCAAACTCCATATCAACGTGCTGTGGTCGCTCAAGTGTGTCTTCTTGCTTAATATCAAATTCACGGTAATGCACACCGTGCAAAATCATATTCATTCGTGCCAAGTTATATGTGGTACGGTTCATTTCTTGTCCGTAAAAATCCCCCACATCATCTACTTCCTTTGCCACACGAAGTAATAGAGAACCTGATCCGCAAGTTGGATCATAAACAGACTTTAGTTTCTGTTTACCTGTTGTTACAATCTTTGCCAAAATCATAGAAACTTCCTGAGGTGTATAAAATTCACCTGCCTTTTTACCAGCATTACTTGCGAATTGCCCAATCAAATACTCATAGGCATCTCCTAGTACATCTAGTTCAGTATGTTCTAATTTGAAATCAATTTTATCAAGGTGAGTTAAAACTTTGGCAATAATGGTATTTCGAGCTTCAGGAGTTTTACCCAATTTGGTACTGTTCAAATCCATATCTTCAAAGAGATTGTCAAAATCTTCCTCACTATCAGTACCCATAGTACTCAATTGAATATTGAGTAATATTTTTTGTACGTCCTCTAATATGAAGCCTGTTTTTTCTTCATCAAAATGATCATCTTCATTGTTTTCTCCTTTACCTCTTACAGCTACTTCAGAAAACAATTCTTCAGGTTTTAAGAAGTAACCTAGTTGTTCTAATGCTTCTTCTTTGATGGCCTTTAAATATTCATCAAAATCAGGTATTGAAGGATTTATTTCTCGAAACTCTATTTTGTCTTGTTTCAATATTTCGTTGGCGAAAATTTCCATCTTTTCACTTAAGTACTTATAGAAAATGAATCCTAAAATATAATCGCGAAATTCATCCGCATTCATTTTGCCTCTAAGTGTATCAGCAATATTCCAAAGCTGCTTTTTTAATTCTTTTTTATGATCTTCCGACATTCTTTATTTCAATTCGTTTATTATATTTTTAAGTAGTACATCAAAATCCAAAGATTCTCCATGTATCATACTATTTTGCATTTCTTTGTAATCAGATTTGTAATTTTCTAAGTGCTCTTCAGGGGGAATAATGTTGAGGTTATGCATAGTTAAACCTTCGTAATCTATTGTTTTCATAGGGGTTAATACACTCCTGTGAACAATGATACTTTTAAAAAGAGATGTGTTTTTCAAAGCAGCCTGCCCGTATTCGGAATTTAGTATTTGCCCTAAATCATAAAAATGTCTTGACATACGTAAGTGCCTTATTTTTTCTGGAGGTTTTTGAAATTCTTCATGAAGCAGAATAAGTTTTTCCAAAAATGTCTTTTGGGGATTAGTTGCATTTACAACAAATTCTTCTTCCGAAAAATCTGCTTCATGATAATGTTCATCAATTATTGATTTAATAGCAACTTCTTGATTAGGTTCAATTAATGATCTTGCACTAACTTCAATCAATACTCTTGTTGGTAAATAGGGTAAATCACCAAATAGTGATTGATAGTTCACTTTAATAGTTTCTGGATCTTGATCGGACACCTGTGTGTTTTCTACGAGAATTTCAAATAAATTTTCACCTACACCATATGTTATTAATTGCTGCTTTAACAATTCGGATAGATCTTTAGATACAAAAGAGTGACAGGCTCTTCTTAATTTTCGAATTTGTCCTTTTGATAAATCTCCTTCAAATCCTAAATATTGTCTGTCAATACCTAAATCAATGTCTTCAGAAAATCGTTGGATTAAATTAAAGGCTTTACTTAAAGAGGTTCCTCCTTTGAAGATTAAATGATTAGCTAAATCCGAAGTAAATACCATACGTAGCATTAGTGTAACCCAAGCATCTTTTTCTATGGCTTGTGGAGGTAAATTGGTTTTTACACCGATTTGAGTAAACATTTCTGTTTGCTCTTCTTTTGATAATGCTAACCAGTTATTCATTTATCTACTATTATTTTTTTAATCCAAATAGGTGCATTATTTAGATTTTTATAAACTATTTCTTGTTCTTTACTTTTTTCTATTATCGTCTGTATTTTATCAAGCTGTTCTGTAGTAACATGTTTTTCTCCAATTTCTTTTAATGCCTGAATTATAAGATTGGTCAATCTATGCTCAATGCTTAAGTTTTTGGGATTTGTCTTTTTAAACTGAATAGTTTGATTCCCAACTTTTATATTTCTGGGAGAACCATCTGTTAAGAACACTACTTTTAATGGTATTTGAGTTGATAACCCCAATAAATTTAGAGCTGTAGAACCCGTAGCTATTATTCGTGCTTTATCGCGTTTAGCAATAGCCTTGGCTATTTGTTCAGCATGCGGATAAATGATGCCTAAGCGCTTGTGCATTTTGGGTAAAAAGTATATTCCTTTTGCAATACGCTTTATTCTATCATCCTTGGTTAAGCGTTGTAATGATTTACGAATTGCTTCGTAATTTCCAGATTCGCTAAAATCTGAAATAAAGAATATTTCTCCTGGTTTAATTTTTTTTTGTATGGTACTAAAATCCATCATTGTCCCAAAAATAGATAAAAATCGGGACAAATATAATTAAAATACATCAATAATTGTCCCGAAAATAGTAATTATTTGGGACAACACTATAGGATAGCTAACCATCCTGAATTTTTAATTTTATTATGGAATTACTTTTTCAATTGTAATTTGAGAAGTTTTTTCTGAAGCCATCTTTATTTGATACGCATAAACCAATGAAACCACAGAAAGGAAAATGGCCACAATGAAAGTTATAACTGCCCATTTGGGATATACCCCTGCTATTTGGAAGAGGGATTCCATTCGATTGTAAAACCGTTCCTGTTGTTCCTTTTGGTTATCCAGTTGCTTGCTATGTTCCTTTAAAACGGTTTTGATTTCCTTTAGGTCGATAGAAATCTTTACATCTTTTATATTCTCGTTGATAGCTTCTAATCTGTTGACATCATCACGGAAAGCCTCCATTTCGGAAGTCAAAAGTTCCATATATTCCTTAATCTTTGTCATCTTTTAATGTTTAAATTCCTAGCCCTGCATCAATAGTGTGTTTAATGACTTTTTTAGTGATTTTTTTGATAATACTCATAGCCAACCTTGGAGCAACTGGTACTGCTTTGTCCAAGATTTTCACGGGTGCAATGCTCTTTACTTTGGATTGTCCATATAATTTCTGACCAATATTGCCTCCAGTCATGCTTCGGTGTACCTCACTGCCTTTTAAGTTATAACCATTGAACTCAAACCGAAATCCTTGGAGCTTTCCTCCTTTATTGATACTGGAAATTACTTTAACCCCATTGGTTTCCATGGATTTCATATAATCGCTAAAATTCTTCGGAGCAAATTGTTTTATTGTCAGCTCGTGTCTTCGTCTGATTTCCTGTCTAACGTCATTTAATAAAAACTCTTTTTCCATTTGTACCTGTCTTACGGTTGTTAGCTGTAATTGTTCGGCAACCTTTTCTGCTGCTTGTTGGCTGCGTTTACCAATAAAACTATCGTTATACGCCACTCCCTTATAATCGATTCGGTTTACATACAAATGGATATGGGTATGCTCCTTGTCCCTATGGACAAAGGCAATGGCCTGTCTTTGTTCCAGCTTCATTTGTTCCATAAACTTTTGACATATTTTTTCAAGTTCTTTCTGCTTTAAACGTTGCCCGTCTTCTACTGTAGGACTAAGAACAAAGGAAAGTGTGTTCTTTTGGCAATGGTAATTTTGTTCCTGAAGCATTTTAAATTCCTGGGTTATTTCTTCTGGATTATTACCAATCAATTCTTGTTTAAAAACCACTTCGGCATTCTTTTCCTGATTCCATCCATAAGCCATGGAGGCTTTGGTATGTGAAATAGACATGCCTTTTCCTATCATGACGTGAACTTTTTAAGGTGTTCTCTTATTTCATCTGCCAACCAATATACCTTTTCTGTTAGGTGTGGATTCCTCTTGCGGTACATGTTTCCAATAGCTTTAAAATTGTTATGGAATTTTATCAGGGTTCTGTAAATGATAATTTCATCTTCGGTCAAACGTTCGGTTATCTTTCTGTCAAATGCTATCCTTCTAAAATATTCACTGACGGTCAATCCACATCGTTTTGCCCGATTCTTTAAAAGCTTCTTTTCAAGGGACGTACATCTGAATTTAATCAGTTCTGTTTTCCCTTTAAACACTCTCTTTTTTCCATTGCGACCATCGGGAGCAATCGAGAATGTGTCCACAGACACACATCTCGAATTCGTTTGTGGCGAATCTTTTCCCGTTAGCTCAATAGATAAGGAATCTCTATCATTTAATAGCTCTGGAGTAAGTTCTATTTTGTTTTTATCGGTTTCGGATTTTCGCTCTACCCAATCAAAATCTTCATCTTCCAATCTCATAACATTAATTTTTCATTAGCATCCTTATATCCTTCGTAGGTTGCCCTGTAATCCGTGGATTTGGAATGTGATTCTAATAGATATTCTGTTGCTCTATCGCCCGAAGTATCATTATCTAAATAAAGTTTTACCGATTTATAATTTCCAAGAAAAGGCATAATACGTTTTATAAATGCCACAGAATTGAGAATTATCACATCATTGTCTTTTAGCCCTTCTTCTAGTAAAGCTTCCAGAGAAAGTAAATCGAACATGCCTTCAACTACAATGAGGTTTTGATGTCCTTTATTGAAATGGCTATAGGTTTTTGGGGAGGTAGATGTTTTGTAATATTTATTGCGAAGTTCCCATCCTCCCAATTGATTCTTTAAACCTATGGCAAAAAATGTTCTTCCTTTGTTCCTATACCAAACTTCCTTACAATATCTTTTTGCAACTGAAATCGGAATTTTTCTTGATTTCAGATAGTTGAGTAATGCTTGATGTTGGATGGTTTGTACCTTTTGAATTTCTAGCCTGACTGTTTCCTTTTCAAAAATTCGCTGCTGTTGAAAAGAAAAACCACTTGTTTCATTGGATAGAAATACCAAGGCCTCCTTTACGGAACATTGGTTTAATTTAACTATTAAATCAATAGTATTGCCTCCTTCAAAAGTTCCAAAGTCTATCCAATAGTTATCTCTCAAAGAGACTTTAAAAGAGGCTTGGGCTTCTGACCTGAAAGGACTTAGAAACCAAGCTTCTTTTCCCGATTTCCGATTGGGAAAGTGCCCTAGTTTTGCCAGTGTCTCCACCAGGCAAATACTACGGGCTTTTTCGCAATTCAATATTTCTTTTTTCATCTGCTTTACTTTTTATATTTTTTTGATGAAATGATGACAATATTTATAAACCCCTCTTAAATAATGGGCTTAACAGCATCATCGTTTTTTCATCGTTTCATCAGTTCTTATTTTATCTATCATATGTCTATCATCACTTTTTATTTTGATGAAAAAATGATGACAATTTGATGATAACCATAGCCCTTATAAAATCTGGCTTTAGGTTATCCCATCATCAAATCATCAAAATTTTGAACAAGAAAATCCTTTTGAATAGTGAAATACCGTCCTTTTGCATCTTCCATGTTGATTTCTCCATTACTCCAAATGGTAATCTTTTGATAGCTATTGGAGTTCTTTTGATTCTCTAATTTCCAATCTCTTTTCAGTAATCTTCTCAGTTGGGTTAGGTCAGTTTTAACCCTAGTCTTATTTAATATGTGTAAGGCATCGATTGGACATAGGTTAACGGAATTCAACTCAAACTTATCCATCGCACTCAATAGAATACTGGCTAGTTCTTTTTCAACCCTATTACGGTTATGCCTGACCAATCGATTTAGAGCTGGAGTATAAACCTGTTCAGGTGTAAACCACATTCGTGTCAACTGGCTTGTTTTTAGCTTCCGATTCAATAGGAAATAAAGAAATGCGGGAATTTCTTGAATAAGTTGCTCTAAAAAATCTGTTTCCTCGTTTTTTACAGGTAGAATTTTGCGAATCCAAAATCGGGTTTCATTAGCATCAATTTTGATAAAATTATCTTCATTGTTGCTACATAGAATGAACTTACCAAAGAACTCAACTTCTCTTTTATCTTTTCCTTTAGCCTCTAGTTTGTTTCGATTATTGGTACTTAGATACTTAATACGTTCGGTAAGTTCTTCTTTATTGAAAAGGACTTCATCAATACAGATTAAAAGTTTATTGGCCCAATCTGCGTTGAACTGGCTTCCAAAGCTATCGTTGGTCAAATAAGTTAAATTGTTCTCAAAAACCTCCTTTAACCATTTTAAAAAAGAGCTTTTTCCAGTGCTTCTTTCTTTAGAAACTAAACAGAGAATGGGTAGAATCTGTGTTGGCTTTTGATACAAGAGCTGAAGATAATCCAAACCTAATTCCTTTTGGTTCCCGAATATGTGAGTTATAAAAGATAGTGTCTTTTCAATAGTTCCCGTCTTAGGGATGTTCCTTAAAGGCGAATAGATATTATAGAAACTGCAATATTCCTTTTGGAAATCAATGTGATTGGGAATGCATGTGAATCCATCATATTTAGGCACTTTACTTAAATAGTCTTTTCCATGGTCTTGTTTTATAATATGCTCGTTCCAGGAAACAAGCAGTTCGTTAAAATGCCCGGATATGGTCGGTGCCTTGACCAGTTTGTAATAGGTAGTACCAACCCTTATATATGGTATTGTTTTCATATTAGTGTGATTTGTAAGCCCGTATCAAAACGGCTTAATGAGACAAATGGGTTGGGTTTTATCCTTTCTTCAGGACATATTTCAATGCCTCGTTCTTTATTTCACACTTTGATTTCCGGTTGTTCCGTAGCAACCATTCATTTAGGCGATTAATATCAAAGAATATCATTTTGCCATTGGGCTTGCTATGGGGGATGATTCCAGCAGAAGTTAATTTGTATAAATAGCTTCTTGAGATACCTGTATAGTCACAAGCTTCTTCAAGTGTAAGTACTTTTTTTGCACCTAATAGTAAGCTCTCAATTCTATCGAGCTTCTCTTCAATTTTTATATTGTCCATCTTATCCGATTTATAGATTAATAATGAACAAAGCGCTTTGTTTCTTTTTGTAGAATTCTAGAAATAAAAGTATAAATAAGGGAAATATGAAACTATTAGGTGTTAAGTTTTTTATTCACAAATAATTGATAATCAGTTATTTATTTTGATTTATATACAAATGAAATCAAATTTTATGGACTTCATTAAATCAGATTTCAAAACATATGTTTTGGTATTGAAAAATATGGAGTGGAATTAGTGAAATTCTGAGTTATTAACAATTAAAAACCAAAAAATGGCTTATAACTCTTTGATTCAAATCTTAAATCTGATTTTTGGAGGAGTCTAAAAGGAATCCGTGTTCTTTATTCGAGGCTATCTAATTCTAATTTTGGAACTAGGTTGGCTGCCTCTTTCATTTTCTTATCAATGATTTTAGCATAAATCTCCGTAGTTCTTATTTCTTTATGTCCAAGGCGTTTAGAAACTGTGTAGATGTCAGCTCCATTTTCCAAAAGTAAGACCGCATTGGTATGTCTAGCGGAGTGGAAGGTGATGTGTTTGGTAATACCTGCAAACATACACCAACGAAGCAACTGAAGATTCATGTGCGCGCTGTAATGTAGATTTCTAAAAACCCTATCTTTCGGCTCTTCCCTTTCTCCAAGAAGGTTTCTGGCTTGTTTTGAAATATATAGATATTCAACACCTTCTGTTTTCTTTTGTTGAAATACAATTCGAAAAATAGAGTTACTCGCTTCATCTTTCCCTTCATCTCGAACTTCAGACCAAACCAATTTATTGATATCAGACCATCGTATGCCAGTAAGTGTGGAAAAGAGAAAGGCTCGTTTTAAAATTGGGAATTTGCATGGGGTTTTAGACAGCCTTTGAAGCTCATCTGAAGTTAAATATTCTCTAGTTGATTCTCCCATGGCAAAGCCTTTTACTTTCTTAATTAGATTTTCTTTTAGATAACCTTCTTCAAAGGCTGCATTAAGACAGGCTTTGAATTTATTAAAATAGGTGTGCTTGGTATTTTGGGATAGATTCTTTTTACTTTTAGTTACAGCTACAGTATCTAAGTACTTTTTAAACCCTTTAATAAAATCGATATCAACATCATTAAAGGTAATATGATTGGGGCAATACCTTTCTAAATGCTTCTGTGCCGCATCCCAATTATCATAATTTCCTTTTGTTTGATAACGTTCCTCTTTCTTCATTTCGTAAAAATCCAATAGGGTAGTTCTTCCTCTATGATTGTTTTGAATTCTATACTTGCCCTGGTAGATTTCCGATTTTCGAATTGCCAAGATTTGCTCAGCAAGTTCAAGCTGTTCTCGATTTTTTTTCTTTTCAGAAGAGGAATTTGGATTGCTTATTAAATAAAGTTGAAGATATTCATAATCCCTGAGGTGTTTAACTTTTCCATTTACAAGGGTTTGTGTGCCTTTATAATATTCTATATATAGACTTAGTTTTCCTGTTTTTAGTTTCTTCTTTCTTAAGTGTACTTTTATCATGACGACACATTTTTTTGTGTCCCGTCAATATCGAGACACACATGAGACACAATAAAAATATGGAAATCACATAATCAAGGGAAAGTAAAACTCCAAGAGTTATTAACAACAATTTGATTTACAGTCAATTGTATTCAAATGATATCAAATAAAATTACTATCTATTTGCCGATACAGAAATTAGCAAAAATATTACCTAATAAATCATCGCTGGTAATTTCTCCTGTGATTTCACCAAAATGATATAAAGCTTGTCTGATATCTATAGCCATTAGATCTCCAGAAAGTCCAGAATCTATACCGTACTGTACTTTTTGAATTTCTTCTAATGCTTTTAATAAAGCATCATAATGTCTAGAGTTAGTCACTATAGTCTCATTATTACGTAAAGCACCTGTATTGACAAAATCTAAAAGCTTATTTTGTAATTCTTCGACCCCGGTATTTTGCTTAGCCGAAAGTAAATGGATATTCTCGATTTCTGAGGTCAAATGGTTGATTTGATTATTCTCTAATTTATCGACTTTATTAGCGACTATGATTAGCGGTTTTTGAGGATATTTATTCTTTATCTTCCCAATTTCAGTTTTTAATTGCTGAAGACTTTCTGGGTTTAATTGTGAACTATCCACTAAATATATCACTACTTGTGCTTGTTCAATCTTTTCAAATGTCTTTTTAATACCGATACTCTCTACTACATCTTTGGTATCTCTTATTCCCGCTGTATCTATAAATCTAAAACCGATTCCTCCAATATTAATTTCATCTTCAATAGTGTCACGAGTTGTTCCTGCGATATCAGAAACAATAGCTCTTTCCTCATTGAGTAAAGCATTGAGTAATGTTGACTTACCGACATTAGGCTCTCCTACAATGGCTACAGGAATTCCATTTTTAATAACATTCCCAACTGCAAAGGAGTCAATAAGCCTTTTTAAAACGTTAGTGATTCTTGAGATAAGATCTTTAAACTGTGTACGATCGGCAAATTCTACATCTTCTTCTGCAAAATCTAACTCTAGTTCTATAAGTGATGCAAAATTAAGAAGTTCATCCCGCAGTTTTTTAATTTCATTACTAAAACCACCTCGCATTTGTTGCATAGCAATTTGATGAGAAGCTTCAGAATCTGACGCAATGAGATCAGCAACGGCTTCTGCCTGGGATAAATCTAATTTGCCATTAATGAAGGCACGTAAAGTAAACTCTCCTGGATTTGCAATTCGGCACCCTTTACGCAGTAATAATTGAATGATCTCCTGTTGGATATAGGTAGAACCATGACAAGAAATTTCGATAGTAGGTTCGCCTGTATACGAATTTGTTCCTTTAAAAATAGAAACTAATACTTCATCCAAAATTTTATCTCCATCAATAATATGCCCTAAATGAATAGTATGACTTTTTTGAGAGCTTAATTCTTTTCTACTAATAGAGTGAAACAGAGGAGAACATATCGTAATTGCTTCTTTCCCTGAAACACGTATAATAGCTATAGCCCCCGCTCCAGAAGGAGTAGCTAATGCAACTATGGTATCTTGTGCGATCATATGTTTTACGTATCGAAAAGCAAAAATAGACATTAATAAATGTATTTTAAATTTTGCCTGTCAAAGTTTTTTGAGGAGTTGTTTTTCTTTTCTATCTTGTGAGAGGATATGAAGATGTACTTTGACAGTACTTCTTATTTTATTCGATTCGGAAAATAAAAAGAATAAGAGAAAACCACTGGTTTTCTTTTGATTAAAAAGAGTTGACCAGTTAGTGGAATACAGGTTTGCAGTAGTTAATTTGACTGCAAAAATCTATGTACTAACTAAATTTAATGTCTAACCCATATATTTTTAATCTTAATCTTATTCTTATGAAAAACACAAACTCAATAAATTTTAATAAACCATTTTTCTTGCATAAGCTGGGTGTTCTGGTTTGCATGATTTTTATGCTCTCACCCTTAATAAATTGGGCGCAAACAGATGAACTCCCCAGACATTATGAACCCTACAATATGAGAATACAATCAGAGGGTGTTCAAAGTAAAAGCAGTTCTCAGGTTATTACACGAACTATTTCAGAAAAAGGGGCAATCTGGTTACGTTTATTTTTAAAGGATGTAAATCTTGGAAAAAATAGTACACTTAGTATTACTTCTGCATTAGATGGTGCTACACAAACATTAACGTCAACGACCATTAAAGATTGGAAAAATACAACGGCTTATTTTAATGGAGATGAGGTTACATTGAAGCTAACAGTAGCTCCCGGAGAAAAGTCGATTGGTTTCAATATTGTAGAAGTAGGAGTAGGGGAAAATGACCCTGGAGCAAAATCTCAATGTGGATCTGCAGATGATAGAGTAGATTCTAATGATGATGCAATTGGACGAATAGTTCCTATTGGTTGTACAGGATGGATTATCACCAATGGTAGATTAGTTACTGCAGGACATTGTGTTAGTAGTAGAGCGCAGCTTATCGAATTTAATGTGCCAAAATCTAATCCAGATCGTACTATTGTACATCCAGGTCCAGAGGATCAATATCCTATAGGTAATTTTGTTACTAATTATGTTAGAGGTAGGCCAGAAACAGATTGGGCCGTATTTACGGCTAGCGCAAATTCTCAAACGGGACAGACTCCTATTCAGGCACAAGGGAAATCATTTAATGTTGTACAGAGTAATCCAGGTAATACTATTACAATTACCGGATTTGGTACAGATACAGGTATAGATAATCAGACACAGCAAATTCATACAGGTCCGTTATCTTCTGTGAATAATACCTTTGTAAGGTATAGAACTGATACCACTGGTGGTAATTCGGGAAGTCCAATAATTGATGCAGCAACAGGAAACGCAGTTGGTGTTCATGCTTATGGAGGATGTACAGGATCCGGAGGTTCTAATTTTGGAGAAAGAGCTACAATACCTGATTTTTGGGATGCTATGGGGTTAGGAGGAACTACTCCTCCAGGAGGTTGTACTACCATAGATTTTGATGATTTTCAAATTAACTCATTCTCAAATCAAGATAGTTCGGGTAACTTTTCAGTGCAAAATAACGGAGCATCGTTGTCATTGCAGAATAATACATGGAAGTATATTGCTTTAAACTATAATGTAACAGCAAATACAGTACTCGAATTTGAATTTAGTGGTTCATCTCAAGGTGAAATTCATGGAATTGGTTTTGAAAATGATAATTCGCTAACTTCTTCAAGGTACTTTAGAGTTTATGGTACACAAAACTATGGAGTTGGTAATTTTGATAATTATCCAGGTTCGGGAACCAGAACGTACCAAATTCCGGTAGGTAATTTTTATACAGGGAGTATGGATAGATTGGTGTTTATTAATGATAATGATGCCGGAAGCGGAAATACATCTATATTCAGTAATGTAAAAGTGTATGAAGGATCTTGTGGACAATCGGCTACAGCAGAAAACTTAATTGCCGAATTAGAATCTGCTACCCCGATACTTGGAGATGAGAACGAAGGAAGTTTATCAGGATTAAAATTATCACCTAATCCAGCTCAGGATGTTTTTACATTGTATGTTAATGAATACGCCAAAGGAAGAATTAATGCTACAATATATACTATTTTAGGAAGTGAAAAAGCTCAAATAGAACTACAACCCGGTGTTAATACCGTTTCGACACGTAGCTTATCCTTAGGAGTAGGTATTTATTTAGTTAAAATTGATGGGAGTGATGGAGAATCTAAAACTCAAAAATTGATTGTTAATTAAACATAATTTATTATAGACATTAAATTAGTAGTTACTAAACACCTCGATCTTTCTCGAGGTGTTTTTTTTATTAAAAGATATAGTGATATAATTTTTGATAAACTAGCTGTAACAAAATGCTATTTTTTTCGTCATATTAATATAAGTTGCTAATATTTTTAGCAATTATTACATCATCAATCAACCAAAAAAAACAAAAGAACCATGAGAGACGACAAATCAGTATTAGTCATTACACATTTATCACAATTATTAGACCTTGTTACGGGGTTTGGAGGGTTTATAGTGCCTCTTATATTATGGTTAACTCAACGAGAAAGGGTACTAGCTATGGATGAGCACGGGAAATCAATTATGAATTTTCAGATAAGCATGTTTATCTACGCACTTATTTGTATTCCACTAACATTTTTGTTTGGACTTGGAGCTTTAGGACTGGTAGTAATTGGAGTATTATGTTTTATATTTCCTATTATTAATGCTGTAAAGGCTGATAAAGGAGAACGCCCATCTTATCCATTTTCAATACAAATTATTAAATAATAAAAAAAGCGGATGATTTTAATACATCATCCGCTTTTTTTAATTACTTTTTTTTGATTCAATTAATCTCTGCCATAAACATTTACTCCATGTTCATGAACATCTAATCCATCAATTTCTTCTTTTTCAGAAACTCGTAATCCTATAGTTTTCTTTAAGATGAACAATACAATAAAACTAGCTAACACAGCCCATCCTATCATGGATAATGAACCCAAAGTTTGAACACCTAATTGCTTAAATCCTCCTCCATATAATAATCCTCCGGCAAACTCATCTCCTGGTATAGCAAATACACCTACTAATACAGTTCCTAAGAAACCACAAACACCGTGTACAGATATTGCTCCCACCGGGTCATCAATTTTTAACTTTTTATCAATAAATTCTATAGATAATACCACTACGATTCCAGAAATTAATCCAATAGCAAGTGCTCCCCATGCGTTAACATTACCACAACCTGCAGTAATACCTACCAAACCAGCTAGGGCTCCGTTAAGTGTCATAGAGATGTCTGGTTTACCGTACTTGATCCAGGTAAAGAACAATGCAGTAATAGCTCCCAAAGCAGCTGCTAAGTTGGTATTGATAATAACACTACCGACAGCTACAGAATTAGAGCCGCCAAAAGCTAATTGAGAACCTCCATTAAATCCAAACCATCCTAACCATAGAATGAATACACCAAGTGCACCTAATACCAAGTTATGTCCTTGAACAACATTAACCTTACCGTCTGCATATTTTCCAATTCTTGGTCCAACTAATTTTGCAGCAACCAGTCCAGCAAATCCACCTACAGCATGTACGATTGTTGATCCGGCAAAATCAATAAAACCAAGGTTGTTAAGCCAAGCTTTATCATCAAAAGGCCATAACCAACTACCTGATATAGGATAAATAATGGTGGTTAGAATAGCTGAGAAAATTAAATATGTCGAAAATTTTGTTCTTCCTGCTATTGCTCCTGAAACTATGGTTGCGGCAGTTGCACAGAATACGGTTTGAAAAAATAAGTTATGCCAATCTTCTTTATTAAAGAAAGCTAAATCTGAAGGATCTCTCATGAAACCTCCAAGGATAGTATCTCCACCATACATGATAGAATATCCAACTACCCAAAACATTAAAGAACCAATGGCAAGATCCATAAAATTCTTCATTATTATATTACCAGCGTTTTTAGATCTGGTAAACCCCGTTTCAACTAAGGTAAACCCAGCTTGCATAAAGAATACCAAAATAGCAGCAATGATAATCCATAATATGCCAAGGTCAGCATTGATTCCTTCAACTGCGGCTTCTACTGCTTTTTGAACCTCTTGTTGTTGTATATCGTTCATAAAATTTTATTTTAATTTTTAAGTTGATTATTTTTAAAAGTAAAATTAGGATAAGGTTACCCCACCTTTTTCTGAAGTACGAATTCTGTAGGCTTCATTAACTTCAGAAACAAAGATTTTTCCATCTCCAACTTCTCCGGTTTTTGCCGCTTCTAATATGGTAGCTATTGTTATTTCTTCAAAGTCATCATTTACTATAATAGATAAATATCGTCTTTGGATATCGGTGGTACTATAAGATACACCTCTATAAACGCTTCCTTTTTGCTCGTTTCCTACACCAGTTACATCCCAATAAGAGAAGAATGTGACCCCTTTATCATGAAGAGCTTCTTTTACAACTCTGTATTTGGATCTTCTGATGATTGCTTCTATTTTCTTCATAAAGAATAAAAGTTAAAATTAATGTTAAATCTTTTTCAAAAATATGTGAATTTATTTTTTACATCCAAATTTTGTGGGGTAAACACGTAATTTTTATCATTTTGTGATATTTACCCCCTAAAAAATTAGGGGTACGTATTTTTTTTGAAAAAAAATAGTGATTTGATACCTTGCTGAAAATGATTTTTTACGAAAACGTTTTCATTGTAATTTATTGATAATTAGGTAAGTATGATTTTTTGTAAAACATTGTTTTTATTGGTTTTTCACAAAAAACGCATTATCAAATTCGTAATAAGAAGTCCTTATTTTGTGATTATTTTATCCAATATGGTTTTTTTTTAGTGAGCTCAAAAAAGTGAAGCCGAATGATTCCTTTTTCTTTTCCGTTCCTTAATGATTTGTTAATTTCATCAACTTGAAACATTGTAATCATCTCAATTTTGTAATGGATACTAAATTAATGATGAATTCATAATTAGATCGGAAAACAGTATGAAGAAACAAGGAATGTATTTACCAGAATTTGAGCACGACGCATGTGGTGCAGGATTCATATGCAGTTTAGAAGGAAAAAAGTCAAATGATATTATTCATAAAGCATTAGAGATTCTTGAAAAATTAGAACATCGAGGTGCGGTAAGTGCTGATGGAAAAACTGGAGACGGAGCGGGTATATTGATTGATATTCCTCATGACTTTTTTGTAGAGCATTGTGATTTTGAATTGCCCCAAGCAGGGGAATATGCAGTAAGTAATGTTTTTCTTCCTAAAAAAGAAAACCAACGACAATTCTGCATCGATACATTTGAGAAAAATATAGCAGATCAAGGATTAGTATTATTAGGTTGGAGAGATGTGCCTGTTGATCATATTCATTTGGGTGAGATTGCAGCAACAACAGAACCTTATATTAAACAATTATTTATAGGTAAAGAAAAAAAGGACCAGAGCTATTTTGATTTTAACTTAAAACTATTTACTGCCAGAAAAATTACTGAACATACTATATATAGTTCTAGACTTTCTGAAAATAAATTCTTTTATCTACCAAGTTTATCTACAAAGACTTTAATATTTAAAGGATTATTAATGCCAGAAGATATTAAGTTGTACTATACGGATCTTATGGATCCAAAAGTAGTAACAAGATTAGCTTTGGTACATCAACGATTCTCAACTAATACTTTTCCTACTTGGGATCTAGCACAACCTTTCAGGTATATGTGCCATAATGGAGAGATCAATACGTTAAGGGGTAATGTTACCAGAATGCGTTCTAGAGAGGAATTATTAAAGAGCGATTGGTTTGGAGAAGACATCAAAAAAATACTTCCTGTAGTATTAAAAGGTAAATCAGATTCAGCTTCTATGGATATGGTGGTAGAATTGTTATTAATGACAGGAAGATCACTTCCAGAAGTCATGATGATGATGGTGCCAGAAGCATGGGAGAAAAATAAAGAAATGTCTGAGGCCAAGAAAGCCTTTTATGAATATAACTCTTGTGCAATGGAACCATGGGATGGTCCTGCTTCGATTCCATTTACCGATGGTAATTATATAGGAGCGGTACTGGATAGAAATGGATTGAGACCCTCTCGTTATAGTGTAACTAAGGATGGTTATGTAATCATGTCTTCAGAAACAGGGGTTGTTGATCTGGAACCAGGTAATATTGAGTATCATGGTAGATTAGAGCCAGGTAAAATGTTCCTGGTTAATATGGGCGAAGGAAGAATTGTTAATGATGAAGAGATTAAAGAAGAAATTGCATCGAAACATCCATATAGAGAATGGTTAGATAATAACCTGGTACACCTTAAGGATATTCCTTATAATGATTGTCCTTTGTTTTTGGGAGAAGAAACTATTGCCAAACGTAAAGGAGTATTTGGATATACGCAAGAAGATATCGATACGATTATTGCTCCAATGGGGCAGTTAGGTAAAGAACCAATAGGTTCTATGGGGTCTGATACGCCCATTGCTGTACTTTCTGAACGTCCTCAATTAATTTATAATTATTTCAAACAATTATTTGCTCAAGTAACGAATCCTCCATTAGATGGGATTCGTGAAGAAATGATTACTGATATTAGCTTGACGTTAGGATCTGATCATAATATATTTGATATAGATGAGAAACACTGTAATAAACTAAAAATTCAGAACCCTGTAATATCCAAAGAGGATCTTGACAAAATAAAAACATATACAGAAAAAGGATTTAAAGTAACTTCTATACCTATGTTATATAACATTAATAGAGGGTTAAATGGTCTGGAAGATGCGCTTGAAGCATTGCTTAAGAATGTGTCAGAGGTAATTGATGATGGCACTAATGTAGTGATACTATCCGATAGAAATGTAAGCAAACATAGAGCTCCAATTCCAGCCTTACTTGCTTGCTCCTATGTAAATAGTGGTCTACAAAAATTAGGGAAACGATCAAAAGTTAGTATAATTATAGAATCTGCAGAACCTAGAGAAGTACATCATTTTGCATTGTTGTTTGGATATGGAGCAAGTGCTATCAATCCATATATGGTAAATGAGATTATTGGAGAACAAATTAAAGAAAACAATATTTCAGGGCTTACTTTTGAGGAAGCGATATACAACTATAATAAAGCAGTTGGTAAAGGAATATTGAAAGTGATGAATAAGATTGGAATTTCTACTTTGAATTCGTATAGAAGTTCGCAATTGTTTGAGTGTATAGGGATTAACACCAAAGTGGTAGATCAATATTTTCCAAATACAGCAACACGTATTGAAGGTATAGGTTTGTATGAGATAGAGAAAGAGATCTCAAAGCGCCATAAAAGAGCATATGTAGAACATGAAGTGGCAGCAGATTTAGATTTAGAAATAGGAGGGCAATATAGATGGAGACGTAACGGAGAGAAACATCAATTTAACCCACTGTCGGTGGCAAAATTACAAAAATCTGTTCGTGACAATGATTCTAAAACATATAAAGAATATGCAACATTAATAAATGAGCAGTCTAAAAGTTTAATGACAATTCGTGGTCTGTTAGAATTTTCTAATTATGATCCAATTTCGATAGATGAGGTAGAACCTTGGACAGAAATTGTAAAACGTTTTAAAACGGGAGCAATGTCATATGGATCAATTAGTAAGGAAGCTCATGAGAATCTAGCCATTGCAATGAACCGTATCGGAGGAAAAAGTAACTCTGGAGAAGGAGGAGAAAACCCGTTACGTTTTTATAAAGATGTAAATGGAGACTGGAAAAATAGTGCAATTAAACAAGTTGCTTCTGGACGATTTGGTGTATCATCAAATTATTTGACAAACGCGGCAGAAATTCAAATTAAAATGGCTCAGGGAGCTAAGCCGGGAGAAGGAGGTCAATTACCAGGACCAAAGGTAAATCCAGAAATAGCCAAAACTCGTAATTCTACACCATATGTAGGTTTGATTTCACCACCACCACATCATGATATATATTCTATTGAAGATTTATCACAACTAATTTATGACCTAAAATCGGCTAATAGAGATGCTAGAATAAATGTAAAATTAGTTTCAGAAGTAGGTGTTGGTACCGTAGCGGCTGGTGTGGCTAAAGCCAAAGCTGATGTAGTATTAATCTCTGGATTTGATGGAGGAACAGGAGCATCACCTTTAACTTCTTTAAAACATGCAGGATTACCATGGGAACTTGGTATTGCAGAAGCACAACAGACATTGGTTGGGAATAATTTGCGTAGCCGTATTGTACTCGAATGTGATGGACAATTAAAAACAGGACGCGATGTTGCTGTAGCATGTTTGTTGGGAGCAGAAGAATTTGGTTTTGCAACAGCTCCGTTAGTAGCTTCTGGATGTGTAATGATGAGGGTATGTCATTTAAATACGTGTCCTGTTGGAATAGCAACTCAAAATCCAGAATTGCGTAAAAAATTCAAGGGGAAGCCAGAACATGTAGTTAATTATATGTATTTCGTAGCTCAGGAATTACGTGAGATTATGGCACAGCTTGGTTTCCGTACGATAGATGAAATGGTAGGACAGGTTAGCAAGTTAAATCATAACAAGGCAATAGAACATTATAAAGCAGCTGGAATTGACCTTACTCCAATTCTACATCAGGTAGATGCACCCGAAGGCGTAAAAATTTATAATACAGAAGGACAAGATCATGGTCTTGGAAAATCTATAGATTTCGAAATTATAGAACAGGCTCATCAAGCGCTTTTCCGTAAAGAAAGAATCACTCTCGATTTTGATATTTGTAATACAGATAGAGCAGTAGGTGCTATTTTAAGTAATGAGATTTCTAAAATATATGGAGCTCAGGGATTACCAGATAACACCTTAAAATTAAATTTTACTGGTGCTGCCGGACAAAGCTTTGGAGCTTTTGCTACCAAGGGGTTAACTATGATTGTTAATGGAAATACTAATGACTATTTGGGGAAAGGGCTTTCTGGAGCTAAATTGATTATTAAAGTCCCCGAAGAAGCTACTATTACCCCAGAAAATAATGTGATTACGGGTAATGTTACATTATATGGAGCTACAGATGGAGAGGTGTACATTAATGGAAAAGCAGGAGAAAGATTCTGTGTTCGTAATTCTGGAGCCAAAGCTGTGGTAGAAGGAATTGGAGATCATGGATGTGAATATATGACTGGTGGTGTAGCAGTAATTCTGGGAGAAGTAGGTAGAAACTTTGGAGCAGGTATGTCTGGAGGTATTGCTTATATCTATGATGACAAAAAGACGTTTGAAGCACATTGCAATAAAGAATCTCTTAATCTAGATCCTGTTATAGAACAAAAGGATATTGATGAACTAAAAACGTTAATTGAAAATCATTATAATGCTACTTTAAGCCCGTTGGCACAGAGAATACTTGAAAATTGGGAAAAAGAATTACCAAAATTTATCAAGATTTTCCCAGAGGAATATAAGCAAGCGTTAAAACGATTAGAAGAAGAAAAACTAGCACAAGCATAAAACGATATTGAACATGGGAAAGATAACTGGATTTTTAGAATTTGAAAGAGAAATAGAACAGTACGAACCTGTTAAAGATCGTATAAAAGATTATAAAGAGTTTACTGTGGCAATGCCAGAGAAAAAACTTAAAGATCAAGGTGCGCGTTGTATGGATTGTGGAATTCCGTTCTGTCATAGTGGATGCCCTTTAGGGAATTTGATTCCTGATTTTAATGACGCAGTATATCGTGGTAAATGGGAAAAAGCAGCAAGTATTTTACATGCTACAAATAATTTTCCTGAGTTTACAGGTAGATTGTGTCCTGCACCTTGTGAAGAAGCTTGTGTATTAGGGATCAATGAAGATCCTGTTACTATCGAGAATATAGAGAAAAATATTGTAGAACAAGCTTTTGAAAACGGATGGGTGAAAGCAAATCCACCAAAAGAGCGTACTGGAAAAACAGTGGCTGTAATTGGTTCTGGCCCCGCAGGATTGGCAACTGCACAACAATTAAATCGAGCAGGACATTTAGTGACCGTTTTTGAAAGGGATGAAAAAGTAGGTGGATTATTGCGTTATGGGATTCCTGATTTTAAAATGGAAAAAAATGTAATCGATCGTCGCGTTACTGTTCTTGAAGAAGAAGGAATAATATTTAAAACCAATATTCATATTGGAAAGGATATCAAAGCTGATCAGCTAAAAGAAGATTTTGATGCTGTAGTTTTATGCACAGGAGCAACGGTTCGTCGTAATTTACCTGTAAAAGGAGCTGATTTAAATGGTGTAGTACAAGCCATGGATTTCTTGCCACAAAACAATAGAAGAGTTGATGGGATAAAAGATTTAGGAGAGGAAATATTGGCTACAGGAAAAGATGTTATTGTAATAGGTGGAGGAGATACTGGATCAGATTGTATCGGTACTTCTGTACGGCACGGGGCGACTTCTGTAACCAATTTTGAGATTATGGGTAAAGGGACTACTGAGCGTCCTGCAAATCAGCCTTGGCCATTTTGGCCTATGCGATTACGTACGAGTTCTTCTCATCAAGAAGGTGTAGAACGTAATTGGAGTATTTCTACTAAAGAGTTTTTAGGAGATGAAAACGGAAATTTAAAAGGTTTAATTACGACAGAAGTAGAGTGGGTGAAAGAAAATGGTCGATTTACACTCAAAGAAGTTTTAGGTACTGAGAAGGAGTGGAAATGTGAATTAGCATTATTAGCCCTTGGATTTACAGGATCAGAACCTACCATTGCAGAGCAATTAGGGATTGATATGGATACAAGAACTAATATTAAAGCTACAGAAGATAACTACGCTACAAATGTAAAAGGAGTTTTTGCGGCAGGAGATACACGTAGAGGACAGTCACTAATTGTTTGGGCAATTGCAGAGGGCAGACAAGCTGCTCATCATATTGATAGTTATTTGATGGGAAGTTCTAATTTACCACTTAAAGGTGATGGAGATTTACCCAGAGTTTAAATTAATACTCTCTTTTTAAATATTTTAATTATTGGTGTTAATAAAAGGCTGCTAAAAATGGGAATTAGCAGCCTTTTGTATTTTGCTTTTTTAGAAATACTAATAGATGATTTTTGTATAAATTTACACCTCATTGTTTTGTACCTCATAGCGGCGTTAACAAATAAAAAAACTACTTATACGAGTGTATAAATTGATTTAATGATTTCACATTGTTGGCAATAGTTTTTTAAGTGTAAATTCCAGAACAGCATCATTGTTTTCTAAAATATCCTGTATAGAGTTTGATACATTGTGATCAGGGACAACACTTCTTTTTTGGATATGTTCATCTATTGCATACTTTGCATGTAGTAAAGGTAAATAGATAGCTGTTTCAGTATGATTTCCTTTGACAGAAATTTGACGTACACCATTACTAATACCTGCATATCCATAGGTTTCTGTTCCTACTAAGTTAGCATTTGCATATTTCTTTAATAGACTTGCAGCAATACCTCCAGCTGAAGCTGTACCACCATTGATCAAGACAACCAATCTTCCTTTATATGGGTACTCTTCAATCGGGGCATAATTCATCAAATCACGCAGTAACTCATGTTTTGTTACCCTGAAAGTACCATCTGTTTTTTGCTTTAGACCAAAAGACTCATTCAAATTAATTGTGTCGCCAGTTATTTCCAAAAAGTATTTATCATCTACCAGAGTCACTATTTCTTTTGCAGGAGTTATAGATTGGTCAATGAAATATTGAAGCAAGTAAGCTGCATTGCTTGCTTTTCCACCTCCATTATTTCTTAAATCGATTATTAAGTTTTTAATATTGTTATTAGAAATTTTTTTAAAACATTGTTTATAAAAATCTGGATAGGTATTCTCAGGCTCATCATAACTCTCTTTAAAAAACCTACTTATTTTTAGATAGGCATAGTCATCCTTCTTATTTATATTAAAATTAAATGCTTCTTCAGGTTTTGTTTCTAATGGAATTTTTTTGGATGCCCTGGTTTCATATATTTCTTTTGAAATTGACTTAATTTTTGTTTTTATGATTTTCTTTGTTTTATAGTCCCGATAAACAAGGTTGTATATAGGTCGTTCTCCAAATATTTCTGGGTAGAGCCTATAAAATGATTTGTATGGCCCACCTAACCAATGTTGCATACCGCTGTGACTTTTACCATCAGAAGAATAATGGGCTAAAATTTCAAAAATAATCTCATTACTCAAGTTGCTATCAATAGACAAAATTTCGGACCCCTCAGTGATTTCTAAGGTACTAAGATTTTTTACTATAAAAATACGTTCATCCCGAATATACACTTGAAAGGGAAGTCTTTTTTGATTATGGATAACACTTCCGAGTTTACCGAATGTATATGCCTGTGTATGTCCATCATGTATATTTGCTATCAATTGAAGAACAATTTTATAAAATGCCTTTGCTTCCATCGGTTTAGAGGAACGAAACATCAAATCATTTATCATTTGATCGAACTCCTCATGGGTTTGATGTGTGTAAGTCCCTGGATGAATTTTAGTTAATATTGTTTTAAATTTTTCTAAATCGGCCAGCATTTGTTCAGGTTGGTAAACTAGGTATTCCTGTGCTCTTCCTTTTACTATATACATGCTTAGGAAGCCGATTAGTATTAACCTGAAAATCGTATCCATTTTATTTATATTGTTTTAATACCTGTTATTCTTTGGGTTTACAGTAAAAGTAAATTCAAAGAATAACAGGTATAATAATTGAAAACTCCTAAAATAATTTAGCTCTAAAGATGATGATCAAATTATTACTAATATGAGAATGGAATTAACAACCTTTTCGATTTTTGATTGATTGAATTGATGATTATAGTAGAATCATTTTTAAAAATAAATTTTGATCCTGGTAGCTTGTTCCAATGAAATATTTTTGTCCTTTTCTTTTAATGATTGTACGAATTCTGGAGTAACATTATGGATTTTGAGACCCTTGGCCTGATCTGCAGAAATATTAGAGAATCCGATATCTCTAAATGATTGTACAAACTCTGGAGTAACATTGTGAATTTTAAAAGATACAATCTCATCCAATGGCAGGTTTCCAAATTCAGTCTTTTTGAATTCCTGAATATACTCTGGCGTGACATTATGAATCTTAAGTGATTTTAACTCATCTAGTGGAATATTTTTATATCCTATTTTCTCATATTCAGAAGCAAGTTCTGGACTAATATTATGAATTTTTAATGCTTTGGCATCATCTATAGAAATATTCTTGTATCCAGCTTTTTTAAATGAATTTATAAACTCTGGTGTCACATTATGAATTTTTAAAGCGACTACGTCTTCCAAAGGAATATCTGTATATCCAGCATCATGATAACGTTTTATGAATTCTGGTGTTACATTGTGTATTTTTAAAGAAATCATATCATCTATAGATATATTTTTATATCCCAGAGCAATAAAACCTTTCATGAAGTCGTTCGGATCTTGCTGATCCGAAGACCCATATCCCATACTATTTGTAGAACTAGATTTCTTATTTTTATCTTTATTTTTCGATTTAGAATAATTACTAGCAACTTTTGCTTGTGCAGGTGTTACATTATGAATTTTTAACTTTACGACTTCTTGTAAAGAAATATTAGGTTGCCCAGATTTTTTGTATGCTTTTATAAGTTCGGGGGTTACATTATGAATTTTGAGCTTCTTTGCTTCTTGTAGAGTAATATTGGGGTATCCTAGTTTTTTATAGCTGTCTATAAGTTCTGGGGTAACATTATGTATTTTTAGATTTTGAGCTTCTTTCAAAGTGATATTTTTGTACCCTGCATTTTTATACTTTTGGATATATTTTGGAGTTACGTTATGAATTTTAAGATTTTGAGCCTCTCTTACTGAAACCTGCGAATATCCCGCCTCTTTAAATGAATCTATAAATTCTGGAGTAACCTTATGAATACTTAATTTCATATACTCACTTAGAGATAAAGAATTAATACCTTTTTTCTGATAAGAATTAATAAACTCAGGTGATAGATTGTGAATTTTGGCTTTTGTAATTTGTTTTAGTGAAGTTTTATTTCCTGCCACTTTATTGATAAAATTAATATAGGGTATATCAACATTAAAAAGATTGAGTTTACTGATTTCTTCCATGGTATAGGATTGGTATCCTAGTTTCTCTAATTCTTTTCGATACATTTTTAATTTATCTAAAGGAAGAGATTTATGGATAATATCTTCAAAGTCATCTTGGCTGATGTCTAATTTTTCCTTTTTTAGATATGTTAAATATGTAGTATCAAAATCTGTAAAAAAACAATGTACCATATCACTTTCATCTGCTTGTAAACCATATTGTTTTAATGCCTTATTAAAGGTCATGTCCGGGACAAAAGTATACCTTCCATCTCCAAGACCATTTTCAAATTCACCAATAAAAGTTAATGTTCCTGCTTCTCTTGTTATCACTAATTTTTGTTTGTCACCCTTTGGGAAATTAGCAAAGAAGGACGGTTCGTAGCATCGGGTAGTGGACCAAAAACTTCGTTTTAAAGGCTCAGCACTCCTAAACATGATACATAATTTTCCTCCCCCTACTTCTGCATCCCACACGCCTTTAGTAAAGTCATTCTTTGTTTGAATTTGAATTTTGGTTTGGATCTGATTTTGAATGTTAAGATCGATTTCAGGTTTGGTGTCACTGATTATAGTTTCTTTAGGTTGTATGGGATTAAAAGAAAATACAGTAATTGCCAGCAATGGAATAATGATTAGGTATTTCCAGCCTGATTTTGTTGTTGATTTTTTAGAATTCATCATGAGTATTCGTTTTTTGAGAAATGATTGATTGTAACTTGTTGCCAAACCAGTTGGCATATTTGGAGTGGAGACTTTTAGAAGGTTCATTTGATATACTTCTCTGTCTTCACCTATATTAAGCATGTTGTTATCAGTTAGATATTCTAGGTTATTATCGATTGCTTTTCGGTATAACCATGCAAAGGGATTAAACCATTGTAGCATTACTAATAGTTCGACTAATAACATATCCAAACTATGCTTCCCTTTAATATGGACTTGCTCGTGTTTCAAAATTTGTAAATATGTATCAGGATTGTACTGACTGGGATTCATAAATATTCGATTCCAGAAAGAATAAGGGGCGTGTTTTTTATCGGTTTCAATGATTTTGTAATCATCAACCTCTACTGTAGGGTATTTGATCATTCTATATAGTAATACCCCTAATTGTATTATAAAATGGATTCCAAATACCAATATCCCTAATATATAAATATAGAGTACAATGGATTGCCAATCTAAGGACGTATTAAAAGCTGCTTTATTTGTTGTACTCTCGCTAGCACTAAGATGGGCTGCTTTTTTGGTGATTACATGTTCTTCTTCTAAAGTTTCATAATTAGGAGCAACAGAATGTGGTGGTGTAGTAACTACCTCATCAAACGAAGCACTTTTAAAAGACAGGTGTTCTGGTACAGTTATAAAAGGTAATGTAAATGAAAGTATAATCAAGGATAATAAAACCCATCTATTAAGATGATAAAATGTCTCTTTGGATAAGAAAAACCTATATATGAGATAGGATAATCCGATTAATGCCGAGCTATGAATGATATAGTTCATTATTTTTTGTTTTTTATCAGTTGAATGATCTCTTCTAATTCGTCTGTATTTATTTTCTCCTCTTTAGCAAAGAACTTGACCAAAGCTAATGGTGAATTATCAAAATAGTTATTAACTACTTCACCTAATACTTCTTTTTGATATTCGTCTTTGGATACTAATGGGTAATATTGAAAGCTGTTTCCATAAGCCGTATGGCTTATAAAACCTTTTTCTTCAAGAATTTTTACAATGGTAGCAGTAGTATTATAATGTGGTTTAGGATCAGATAATTCTTCTATAATCTCTTTTATAAAAGCTTTTTCTAATTTCCACAGACTTTGCATAATCTGCTCCTCTCTTTTGGCTAATTTTTGCATGGAATCAATTTTATACAACAAACATAGTACTAATCTATTAGTTTTACAACTAATTTATTAGTAGTTTAACTAATTAGTTAGGATTAAAAGAGCTTAGGATTTGATTTTAAGGGGGATATGAGGAGGTGTTAAAAATTTGATAATGTGGTTTAGAAAAGGAAATTTATGTTAGAAATATTATTTTTGGAGGCTATGATTCTAGGTAGACTATTCTTTTTTTTCTCCAAATTTATTAGCTAATAACTCCCATAATTCAGTATTTCCATGATCATACCCCAAAGCCCATATTCCAATTCCGGATAGCTTTTTACTCTTGATCCAATCGTATTTATGAGATAGTGATAAACTATCTTCAAACCATATTTGTTTTGGTTTACCTTCTTTACTTTTAAAAACGGAGTAGGCACTAGAACTTATAGTATCATACGCTATCCCTAATCGATTAGATTCTAATATTTCTTTAATTCTGGTATAGGAATAGTGTTTAATAAAATGATCTGTCTTGCTGGGAATTGATACAGTTTTGGTTTGCCATTCTCCTCCATAATAAGGGAGTCCAACAATTAGATTATTAGGATCCACACCTTCATTCAAGTAATAGTCTATTGAATGTGATACGCTGTTTTCGCCCCATTGTTTACTACTATTTAATGGAGATATGGGACCAGCCTGATCACTGAAACTTCCATAATAATCATATCCCATCAACGTATATACATCAATATAAGGATTTATTGTTTTGATATCAAAAATCCTGTTTCGGTCAACAGCATATAGCGCTAAAGAAATAGAATATTTAGGATTCGAAGTGTGTAATTTGGTAGATAGATTAATTAAAAAATTACTAAAAGCTTGCTTGTTTTTTTTGGGTACTCCTTCAAAATCTATATTTATTCCATCTGCATCTCTTAATTTCAGTAAAGATGTTAAACTATCTATAAGAGTCTCCTGAGCTTTTGGATTAGATAAAAATTTAGAATTGTTTTTTGATCCAAAATTTGAAACAGAAAGAAACACTTTACATTGATGAACTTTTGCACTATCTATAAGTGCTGTGGTTTTCCATTGATGTATACTTTTATAACTTCCTGTTTCAGGATTAACTTGATAAGAAAAATATGAAATACCCCATAATAAAGAGAAATTGTAACTTTTATAAGCAGAACCACTAGAGTATAAATGCCATCCAAAGGTTTTATATTCTTTACGAAGACGATGTCTGGGTACTGGCTTAGAATGATGTTTTAATTGATTAACACTATCCCACTGAGCTTCTGTTGTAAGATTTAAATTTGAATATATTCCGTTTTTTCTAAAATCAGAAGTAATATACTCTTTAGGTATTTCTGTTGTAGTAGATGTATTGGCTGGCTCTTTTTCTTTTTTGTCATTGCTACATGAAATAATGGTAAGAAAAAGTATGAATAAGAGTAGTTTGTTTTTCATGAAATTAGTGTCAACAGCTAACCAAAAAGGATAGTGTTTAAGGTTTTAAGTTATTTCATACCTAAGATATACAAAAAATAAAAAAAGAGGAGTAGGTATATGCTGTTTTACAACAAGAATAATATGGTTGTTACGATAAACTCAGAGAATAATAAAAAATATTATTTTTGAATGCCTTGTCATAATTAGATATGTTTTATTTCACAATTCTTTAGAATGGTAGATTTCCCAAATCTACATTTCCACCAGAGAGAATAATCCCTACCTTTTTATGTTTGAACTTTTCTTTTTCTCTAAGCAAAGCAGCAAAAGGAACTGCACAAGAAGGTTCTATTATAATTTTCATTCGTTCCCAAATCAATCGCATTGCGTTAATAATTTCTTGTTCTTCAACTCTAATAATTTCTGAAACGTGTTTTTGGATTATAGGAAAATTAATATCTCCTAATTGTGTTTTTAATCCGTCTGCAATTGTATTTATGGTATCATTAGTTTCAATTTTGCCACTTTGTAAAGAACGGTAAGCATCATCAACTTCAAAAGGTTCACCACCAATAACTTTACAGTTATTACCATAAAAATGAGCTGCTAATGCTGTTCCGGCAATAAGTCCGCCACCTCCAACAGGAGTTAGGATATATTCGAGATCAGAGTGATCTTCTAATAACTCTAATGCAGCAGTTCCTTGTCCAAGTATTACGTCCAGATTATCAGAAGGGTGTATAAAAGTGGCTCCTTTTTCTTTTTGAATTAAGTCAGCAGCTTGTTCTCTATCTTCTAGAGTGGGAGGGCACTCAATAATCTCACCTTTATACCCTTTTACGGCATCTTTTTTTACTTGAGGAGCGTTAGATGGCATCACGATATATGCTTTTACTCCTAAGCTCAATGCGGCTAAAGATAATGCCTGGGCAAAATTACCAGAAGAATGCGTGACAACACCTTTGGACTTTTGTGCTTCTGACAATTTTGAAATAGCACTGGCAGCTCCACGCATTTTAAAAGCTCCCATTCTCTGAAAATTTTCACATTTAAAAAATAGTGTTGTTCCAGAAATTTCATTTAGTAATCTCGATGTAAGGACAGGAGTTCTATGAATATAGGGTTTAATAGTATTGTGACGATCTTTTAACTTTTGTTTGGTCATTATTTTGTCATAGTTAGCATCTAAAATTATGGTTTTGCTAGAAGTATAGAAAAATATATTGATTTTTTTAACGTTTAAAAATCACTTCTTTTCTCCTATAAGTAATGTATTTGTTCCTTGTACATTGTTATATTGAATGAACTCAATTTGAGATTTGAATTTTGATTTTAGTTGTTTGATTTTAGTATTTTCTTTCAGATTAATCCCAGCATTAAACACCACTTTTCCTTTGGGAGGTATTAAATCAATTATTTTTTTCCAAAATTCTTCTTCGTAAAATGGTTCAGGGACCTGGTTATCAATAAAAATATCAATGATTATGATTTCGAATTGTTTGGTACATTGATTAACATAGTGGAGTGCATCATCACATATAATTTCAAGAGTTGAGCTACCAGTAATATCAAATTCATTTTTTGCAATTTTTATGATGACTTCGTCAATTTCTACCGCAGTGATTTTTCCTTTATGATTGAACTTTTCTTGCAAAGGGTGTATGATACTTCCTCCCCCAAGACCTAATAATAGAATTTGACTATCCTCAGGAATATCTATTTGTGATAGCCCATAAGTAAGTAATTTTTGTAATGTACCATAAGAATAATTAGCATTTTGACTGTCTAATACCTTTTTTCCATTCATCAAAGTGATCTCTAAAGTACCATTAATTTTAGAGGGAATTTCTTTGGTAAACGGAAGTAAATAACTTAATAATTTTTTCATGTTATATGTCGAAAATCTAATGTAGGTCAGCTAATTTATATGTTGTCAAACAAAAAATTAATTCCATGATAACTTTTTTCGCTCAGACCAATATTGAATTGGTTGTGATTTGAAAGACCGTAGACCTTCTATTTCTTTTGAATCAAGTACAAATGTTGTACTTTTAAGATTATCATTGACATGAGATTGATTTGAAGCCCCACTAAGTACTTTGTAAGGATCCACAGTATCAATACAAAACCGTAAAGCTATGGCATCAATTCCAACTTGATATTTATCTGCAAGTTCTTGTAAAAAAATGTACAATTTTTGATAATTTGGATAGCTGTTATTCGGGAGTAGACGTCCGTTAGCCAATGCTTCTTTTATGACGATTTTTTTATTTTTTGTATGTATTGTTTTTATGATATTCAATAAACTCTGATCAAGAATATTATAAGTGATCTGAAATGCATCAAATAAAGAATGTCCTTCAACTTCAACTTCAAGTGCTTTTTGTATAACTTCTAGTTGATTAGCACCAGAAGTGGTAACTCCAATCATCAGATTATGTTTTGATTTTAGTTGAGCTAATCTTTTTAAAACAACCTCATTTTCTAAAACACCAGATTCAAATGTTGCAGAATGAATCTGATACATTTTTAAATAAGGAAGTATCTTTTTAGACTGTTGCCACTGTTCGTTTAATTTAGAAATACTATGTTCCTTTATCTCATGTTGTGTGGCTTTAGGATCAAAGTTTGCGGTATATGTGTATCCCCATTTTGTTGCTATTTCAATAGTCGAATCATTTTTTGAAGAGACCCAATCTATAAGCAATTCTTCTGCTAATCCATATCCCGGAGCAGTATCAAAATATCGAATTCCGTGTTGATATGCATATTCTAAGGTTTGCCAACTTTTTTTTCGAAAATCTTCTAAAGTAATAGGCGTATTTTCTTCTCTTCTTATATTAATATATTGTGGTCTGCCAATAGCAGCTGTTCCTAGTCCGATTGACGAATAGGTGTTATCCATTTGTTTTAATATTTATATTATAAGTTATCAAACCATTTTACTGTCTTTATCCAAAGAGTTTCCTTAAATTTTCGTCTAAAAAATCCAAAATGACCAATTTTATCGGTTAAAATCTCTTCTAAACGAATAATTTCAATCTCTTTTTGATTTGATTTAAATAGATTATGTATTCTTTTTATTGCTTGTTCTGTTCCTATGGGATCATCTTCTATGCCTAAAGTAAGCAATTTTGATTGATAGGTATTATAAAATAATTTCACACCATTATTTTCTAGTTGTTTTTTTATATCGGTATGCTTTCTTCTATTATGCCACTGATGTATCACTCCCTTTGGAACATCCTCGAGCATTCCAAGTTTTTTACCTGGAAAATAACCAACAACATTGGTAATCCAGGGAAGTATAATATGCCATAAGAAATAAATCTTAGCTCTTTGCTTCTTTGGCCAATCTTTATAATATGCAGTTTGTGCTCCAACAGTTATTACTCCACTGATTTCAGTGTTTTTTTCTGTCATACCGATAATAGTACCTCCAATACTATGCCCTAGAGTAAGAATTTTTTGATTTGGAAATTCTTTTTTGACGTAATTTATGACTCCTGCAAAATCTTTATCACCCCAATCCAGGAAAGTAGCCTTAAACCCTCTCAGTTTTTTTGGTCTTGACGCCGCAATACCTCTATAATCATATGTAATTACATGGTATCCATGCTCTGCCATAAAAGTAGCATAGTGATGATATAATTTTCTACTGACTGCTGTTGCAGAATTTATAATTAAGACTTTATTATTTGTAACTTTTGATGAAGGAGTATATAATTGCCCCATAAGCTGATATCCATCTTTTGCGGGAATGGTTATCATTTTTATAACTTTTGAGTTAATATTGCTGTAATGGTTTTGATACCGTCTATATAGTTTCCAACTCGAATATTCTCGTTTGGACTATGTTGATTATTATCTTTATTTACGGTGGGAACGATAACCGCAGGAATGTTTAGGGTATTCACAAATGGTGAAATAGGAATGGAACCACCACCAGTTCGTATTTGTATGGGAGATTTACCAAAAGCTCTTGTTATAGCATTTCTAAGCCATTGTCCAATTTCAGTATTAAAATCTGTTCTAAAAGCATCATATGCTATTTGATGATTAAAACGAATGATTTTTTTGTATTTCATACGTTCTTCTTCAGTAGGGACGCTATCTATAATATGATACCCTTGATTTACAATATGATTTTTCACCAAATCTACCATATGTTTAGCATTAGTTTCTTTGACTAATCTAATATTCATTTCGGCAATTGCACTTGAAGGAATAATAGTTCTTCTTTTTGTGCCAACCCACCCAGATTTTATCCCTAGGATTCCTAACGATGGATATTGTATTGATTCCTGATAGGTCTCTGCGATATTATCAATTGAGGCAATACCTAATTTTTTTCTCATCGTTTGTTCATCATCCGGAACTTGATTCAGTATCTTTTTTGTTTCTTCAGAAATTTCTATTCCGTCATACCACCCCGGTATAGCTACGCGACCATCATCTTGCATCATAGAGGCTAATAATTGTGAAAGGCGTAATGCTGGATTAGGAACATAATTACCATAATGGCCACTGTGTTGAGGTGCTCTGGGACCAAAGACCTCAAGAGATAACGTTGTTATTCCTCTTGCTCCATAAGCTAATGTGGGTTTGTTAGAAATATGCATTGGACCATCAAAAATTACTAACATGTCCGAAGCTAATTGATCTTTATAATCGAGTACAGCCTTAGGTAATCTGGGCGAACTAATTTCTTCCTCAAAGTCCATAATCACTTTAATATTGAAGTCGGGCTCATAGTTTAGGTCATTTATAATATCCATCGCTTTTAGAAACATGACTACAGGACCTTTTGCATCAGAGGTAGACCGAGCAAAAATCCTCCAATCAGGATTAATGGTGTCTTTTAATTGACTTAATGAAATTGTATTCCATGATTTATCTTGATCATTAAATTCTTTTAATGTGGCTCTATAAGGATTATCCTGAAACCATTTTGTAGTATCCACTGGTTGTCCATCGACCTGAAGATAAACCAAAACCGTTTTCTTTGCTTTTTTATAGTTTTTGCTAGCTAATAATAATGGGATTTTTTTTGTTGTGAGTTGTTGAGTAGAGAATCCTCTATCTGTAAACGCTTTTTTACACCATTTAAAGTTTTTTTCGATGTCTTTAGGGAAATGTGCATCATTGGGTAAACTTAGGAGATCAACAAGTTCATCAAATGATGTTTTGGCATAAGTGAGAGACAATTTATTTAATTCCTGATCTGTTATACTTTGGGCAATAGAGTAGGAGGTAATGAATAGAAAAGCGATGGTAGTTAGATACTTTGTCATAATCAAATACGTTGAATGGTTGTTTGTGATTATGGTAAATGTATATAAAAGATTGATTTTTATCTTTTTATTTTAAATAACCTTAACAGGGATTTTTTGTTATTGAATTATTATAATTGATCTTTATTTTTAAATTAAAATATAAAAAAATCCAACCACAATAATATGGTTGGATCTAAATATAGTGGTTATTTAGCTAGTGTATTAGTTATTTAGCATTACAGGCATTACTAACATTGTTACATGTTCTCCCTCGTCTAATCCATCAATTGGAGTAAGGATTCCTGCACGGTTAGGAAGTGACATTTCAAGTTGTACTTCATCAGCATTAAGGTTATTCAACATTTCACTAAGAAAACGAGAATTGAATCCTATCTGCATATCGTCTCCTTGATAGTCACATGTTAAACGTTCTTCTGCTTTATTAGAGTAATCTATATCTTCTGCAGATACATTTAACTCTGCTCCAGCAATTTTTAAACGGATTTGATGTGTTGTTTTATTAGAGAAAATAGATACCCTACGAACTGAATTTAAGAACTGCGTTCTTGCAATTGTTAATTTGTTAGGGTTTTCTTTTGGAATAACAGCCTCATAGTTTGGATATTTTCCATCGATTAATCTACAAATTAATTGAGTCTCATCAAAAGTGAATTTTGCATTAGCCTCATTATATTCTATTAATACTTCTGTGTCACTACCAGCCAAAATTCCTTTTAATAAATTTAAAGGTTTTTTAGGCATAATAAACTCAGCAGATTGAGAAGCTTTGATATCTTCACGAGTATATTTAACTAATTTATGAGCATCTGTGGCTACAAAAGTGAGCCCTTCTGTCGAAAATTGAAAAAACACACCACTCATTACAGGTCTAAGATCATCATTACCAGTGGCAAAAATAGTTTTGCTTACCGCAGTAGCGAGTACATCACCCAAAATATTAGTAGCACTAGGATCTTCTAATTCTACAGCTTTAGGGAATTCTTCACCATCTGCATAAGCCAATGCATATTTACCATGATTAGAACTAATTTCTATAGTGTTATTATCTGCCACAACAAAAGTTAATGGTTGCTCAGGAAAAGTTTTAAGTGTTTCCAATAATAATTTGGCAGGCACAGCAATGGTTCCCTGATCTGCAGATTCTACTTCTAATTTTGCAGACATTGTGGTCTCAAGATCAGATGCAGAAACCAATAATGAATTATTGTCTAATTCAAATAAGAAGTTATCTAAGATCGGTAAGGTATTGCTATTACTAATTACACCACCTAATACCTGCAGTTGCTTAAGTAAGTATGAACTAGATACTATGAATTTCATGTGTGATTTATTATGTACGGTTTTGGCAAATATAATCGTAATCTACAAGGATTTCGATATGCAGAAAACCATAGTTATTAACAAACCAATGGGAGTTATTGACTATTTTTATGAATTCCCAATTCTAATTTGTATCGTCCTCCATCAGCTTATCAGTGTAATGTGCTTTATGCTTGGGATTAGCAAATCGTTTTTCATTATATACCGAAGATTCTCCTTTTGGAATAGAGAGACTTTGCCATTGTTGTCCTGTAATCATTTTTCCTAAAAAAACAATTTGACCGATATGATATGAATAATGCGCTAATTGACGATTGATTGCTTCAGTGATACTGTGTTCTATATTTCGAACATAAATGGGTTGATCAAAATTATCGTCATTAATACTCTCCAAAGCTTCAAAAAGACATTTCCATCCATCATGCCATTTGATTAAAAGTTCTTCTTTTGTTTTAATGTCATTAACAAACTCAGCATCACGTTGCCTCCATTTTTTTTCGCCATCTTCTGTTAAAAAATTTGTCCAACGAGATTTCATATTCCCCCATAGATGTTTGACAATAATTGCAATACTATTACTATCATCATTATATTGCCAAAAAAGTTTTTCTTCTGGTAACTGTGCTATCGTCTTTTTGCCCAATGATTGATAATACTTAAATTGTTTTTGGATTCCTTCTAAGTATTCTGATGCATTCATTATTAGATGTTTTCTTATAAAAATACAACTTTATAGGATACTTATTCTATTTCAAATAAATATGATTTTTGAATATCATTTTATACTAATGTTATTAGTACCTAAATATGAATAGTTTTAGAACAGCATTTTTCTTTTTCGAACCAATAGCCAGATCACTACAGGTGCCCCTATTAAGGAAGTGATAGCATTAATTGGTAAAGTGTATTCACTAGTTGGTAATTGAGCTATACTATCACAAACCAGCATAATAATGCTCCCAAGTAATACTACTGCCGGAATCAATGTTTTGTGATCTGAAGTATGAAATAATTGACGAGTAAGGTGCGGTACGGCTAAACCAATGAATGCAATTGGCCCTGCAAAAGCAGTGATGCTACCGGCTAGTAAACCTGTAGCTGCAATGATAAGAAAACGACTGGCTTTTATATTTAAACCAAGACTTCTCGCATAATTTTCACCTAATAGTAATGTGTTTAATGGTTTTATGGCGAGTATGGATAATAACATTCCTAAGATTGATATCCCAGAAAAAATAAGTAGATCATTCCAGGAAAGATTTCCGAGGCTACCAAATTCCCAGAAAACATATTGTTGTAATTGATCAGCAGGAGCAAAGTAAGAAAGTACACTTACTATCGCAGAAGTAATGCTACCAAACATAAGTCCGATAATCAAAATAGCCATGGTATCTCTAACTCTTGCTGAGACCACCATAACGGCAAATAAGACGAGTATACTTCCTAAACTGGAAGCAATAATTAATCCCCATTTTGAAGTTAAGAAAATAAATGTTGTTCCTCCAGCCAAAGCACTTCCCAAAATTAAAATAGCAACTCCAAGTGTTGCTCCAGAACTAATACCAAGAACAAAAGGTCCAGCCAACGGGTTTCTAAAAAGAGTTTGCATTAATAAGCCCGAAACTCCTAATCCACTACCTACAATAATTGCAGTAATCGCTTTTGGCAACCTATAATCAACAATAATATGCCTCCAGGATTCCTTGTCAACCGGACCGTTAACCAAACTACTTAAGGTGTCTAGCCAGGGAATAAAGACAGAACCCAGGCTGATGTTAGTAATAAAACAAACAATCAGGAGTAAAACAATACCAATAAAAACGCGCTTATATGATTTGTTGGGAATCAATTAATTAAGTTTTTCGAAAAAATAAGGTTCGTAATTGGTTAATACTTCAGGGTGTGCGATATGAATAATGTCTTTTAAAATTAAATCCGGACGCATTGGTCCTAATTCATAGTAAATAGATCCTCCTTTACTACCCATTTTTAATGTTGAAGAATATACGGTTTTATTTTTAAATGCATCAAATAATGCATATTGATGATTCTTTCCTTTGAGTTCTGATAGTGATTTAGAACTCCCTGATCGTATCCATAAATCGGCATGTTGACCTTTATCCAAAACACTTTCAAAACTTAACGTCAAACTTCCTGATTTATTGATATCTGACCACAAATAATTTGTGTTAGCATCTTTTAAAATCTTTGCAAAATAACTATTTCCACCAGGAATATACCATACATCCTTAAACATACTACCGGATATAACAGTAGGTGCATGTGTTACATCTTGAGCAAGAGTTACGGCTTTATTGTAGTCTTTTTTAATTTTTTGAAATCGTTCTTCTGCAGCCGCTTCTTTTCCGAAGAATGCTGCTACAAATTTTATCCATTCTGCTCTGCCTAAAGGATGTTGCTCCATCCAGGAGCCATTCATGACTACAGGGATTCCGGTTTTTTGAATCAGATCATATGCTTTTGTATCTCCGGTGGCCGAAAATCCTATGATTAATTCTGGAGAGAGCTCAAGTACAACTTCAGTGTTTAGATTATATTCTTTGCCTAGTTCTTTAATAGTGCCATTATCTATCAAAGCACGGGTTTTTTCTGAAGAAATGTAATCAGTATGAGGAAATCCAACTAATTTTTGCTCAAGATTAAGATATTCTAACATCGGTACATCTGTAGTAGAAGTAACCACAACTCTTTCTATAGGGACTTCTACAAATACAGTATTTGCAGCTTTAAATGGTTTTTCTGTTCCTTTAGGATATAGAATATATGTTAGCTCTTCTTCTGCATCTGGCCAAGGAGTTGTAACCTTGATTTCTTTATAGTTTTCCTTATTTAAAATAGTAAATCCAGAAGCATATTCTAATGTTTGTGGCGCCAGATACATAACGGTAAGTGGCTTGGTTTCATCAGGTGCTTTTTTACAAGAAGATTGTAAGGTAACTACCAATATCAGAATAAGAATAGTACGCATAAAGATCGTTTTTGTAAAAATAATTAAATCAGAATAAGTATAAACCTAAAATATCTTTTAATTGAATGTTTATAATCTATACCATAATTCATTGAGAAATGTCTTAAACTGTTTCAAAAGATTACACCAGGTCTATATCACAACCACTTCTCCGTATGCTATTTTAATATCAAAAGAATCTTTAAGTTCAATGTTTCGTAAATACGCTAATAATGCTCGTATTGGACCAGCATGCGAGACAATAATATTTTTTGCATCAGAAGTAGTATCTAAAGAATTAAAGAATTCTACTACTCGTTTTTGAAGCATGATATAAGATTCGCCATTGGGAACAGTAACATTAACAAAATCATTCATCCATGGATCTAATACTTTACTATGGATAGAATCCCACAGTTTTAATTCCCAATCTCCAAAGTTTAATTCTTTTAATCGGTCATCAATAGTTATCTCTTTTTTAAAAGTTTCTGCTAATAACCTGCACCTTTGTAAAGGGCTACTATACACTTTAGAAACTTCAGAAATGGGTATCTTTTGATGTATTTTTTTTACTTCAGAAGGAAAGGAATCTGTAATACCAATATCACTTTGACCATAACATATACCTTTTTCTATATTCGGAGTTGTATGTCTTACCAGATATATTTCCATAGAGCTATTATTGTGAGATAAAATACCACTTCACTTAGTTGTTGTACAGCACCGGCACAGTCTCCTGTTTGACCTCCAATCCATTTTTTGAACTTATATGCAAGAAACATTTTGGAGACATACATAGGGATCAATGTAAGAAATATCCATGGGTTTTTGAAAAAAAACAATGGAGCAATTCCAAAAATACTACTTATTATTAGCATAGAAATGGTCATGCTTTTTGCGGCAGGTTTAGCTTTACTGTCTTCTGCGTCTCGTACATAGGGATGGGTGAAAATTAGGGTTGTAGCAATAAACCGACTTAGACTATGTCCCGAGATAAGTATCAATGGGATATATGATGTATTGGTTTCTCTTAAGGCAGCAAATTTTACTCCAAGAATTAATAATAATCCAACAGTACCATAAGTTCCCAATCGAGAATCTTTCATAATTAGAAGAATCTTTTCTTTGGTCCATCCACCGCCAAAACCATCACAAACATCTGCAAATCCATCTTCATGAAATGCTCCTGTAGCGTAAACAGTAGCGAATATGGATAATAATAATGAGATTTCTGTTGAGAAAAGAAAAGAAGCGCCATAATAAATCAAAGCACCAATGCTACCTACAATAATACCGATTAGAGGGAAGTATTTTGAACTAAGTCTTAAATATTGAGGGTCATGATTCACCCATTTTGGACAAGGAATACGCGTAAAAAACATTAATGCTGTGAAGAAAATATAGATTTCTTTTTTCATGATAGCTATTGTTTTTTTATTCTGAAATTGGAGTTTATGGATTAACAGGTGTTTTAAAACGAAGATAGTATTCGCAAAGCGGAAGAAATGAAATAATGATAACAATAATTGATAAGATAATACCGGTTATTGCAATCTTCTTTTTGTTTTTCATTGAAATTACGCCTAAATAAAGCCCCAATAAACCAATACTAACGGTCATAATTTTATAAACATTACCAAATGTATGTAATGAGAATTCTGAAACATTTGTTGTATCTGAAGATAAAATAATAGTTTCACAAATACCACGATTAAACCAGTATACAAAATAGATTCCCATCGTAGCAACAATAACAGATAATATCCCTTTTTTCATTACGCTAAATTAATTCGATCATTTTGCTGTTAGGTTTTTTTCCGGATCGTTTTTGATAGAAAATATGTTATTCATTACCAGAAACCCCTGCACTCTCAAAACTAGCCATGTTATTTAAAAAAGCTACTGCCGATTTGATGATAGGATAAGCAACCGCCGCTCCAGTTCCTTCTCCTAATCGCATATCGAGATTAAGTATGGGTTCTTTTTGTAAGAATTCAAGCATTTTTTTATGTCCCTGTTCTCCCGAGGTGTGTGTAAATATGCAATAATCCAAAACCTCGGGATGTATATCATAAGCAGCAAGAAATGCAGCTGTTACTATAAAACCATCGATCATTATTGTCATTTTGAGTTCTGCAGCTTTTAAAATGGCACCAACAATCATAGCAATTTCGAACCCCCCAAAAGCTGCTAATGCTTCAAGAGGAGAAGAAGGTGTATATTCTTGGTAAACTTTAGATAAAATTTGTTGTTTGATTTTAATAGCTGAAGTGTCCAACCCTGTTCCAGAACCTACACATTCTGTCACTGGAATCTTTGTGAAATATGACATCAATAATGAAGCGGCAGATGTATTTCCGATTCCCATTTCGCCAAAACCAATACTATTACATCCAGTAGCATGAGTATCTATGACAATATCAGCGCCTTTTTGTATCGCCAGACTGCATTGTTCTGCATTCATGGCGGGTTTGTCTTGGTAATTTTTGGTTCCAAAATCAATTTTAGCATCAATTAATCCAGGAGTAATTCCAAAATCGTGATTTACTCCTGCATCTACGATTTTAAGATCGATATTATTTTGTTTACAAAATACATTAATGGCAGCACCTTGGTTTAAGAAATTATAAACCATTTGTGCAGTAACTTCTTGTGGATATGGATTAACTTCACCTTTCTCAGCAATACCATGATCCCCAGCAAAAACAACAATTGTAGGGTTTTTTAAATTAGGTTGATCTGTATTTTGAATCATACCTATTTGTAAAGCTATTGTTTCCAGTGTTCCCAATGCGCCAATAGGTTTTGTTTTGGTATTAATTTTATTTTGCAGTATTGCTTCAAGGTTGTTATTGAAGATAGGTTTTACATCAAAATTCATAGTATATTTAAGTTATTTAGAACCTTTAATTTCGACGGGAATCCCCGAAACCATTAATATGGCTTTATCTGCATGTTTGGCGATATGTTGATTCATCCAACCTTGCAGTTCTGTGAATTTTCTGCCAACTTCGGTTGTGGCATGAACCCCCATTCCTATTTCGTTAGAAATAATGAGTATTGTGGCTTCAATTTTTAAAAGCTTATCAAATTCTGCTTTTGCTTGTGCTAGTGATAATTCGATATTATTTTCTGTATCCACAAAAAAATTGGTAAGCCATAAAGTTACGCAATCAATAACCACTACACTAGAACTTTGAATTACTTTAGAGAGTTCTTTTTCTTCTTCAATGGAGATCCAACGTTCATCCCGATCTGCTACATGTCGATCTATACGTTGGCGATGATTGTCATCCCAAATACGAGATGTAGCTAGGTAATACGGGTTGTTAGATAACTGTAACGCCAGGTTTTGGGCATAGTTGCTTTTACCAGAACGTTCTCCTCCTGTAATGTAATATAGCATTGTTAAAATTGGTTTTTAAGAAGGCAAAGGTAGGTGAATACATATTTATTCGCTAAAGTAATCCGAAATTCCAGAAAATATAATACTTTCGCCCAGAATTCTGGTTCTGATACTCTATTCAAAGAGTTGAAGATTAAAAGGGAATTAGGTGCATTAATTCTGATTTTAGAGTTAATAATTCCTGAGCTGTTCCCGCAACTGTAAACTTTGTCCTTTAAAAAAGGATGCTTGTTGTTAATTCTTTATAAACCACTGCTTGTGCCGAATTTGTTTCAGCATCTTTTTAATCAATTTAAAAGAAACTGAAACGAGTTCAGTTCAAACGGGAAGGTAAACAACAAGACGTGAGTCAGGAGACCTGCCTTTATTCAGCATAAATCAAACTTTCGGGACAAAGGTTTGGGTATGGGTAAACTACATACTTTTTTCCGGTTATTGTAAAAAAATAAAGTATTTAAGTAATGAACAAAAAAATGTTTTTTGGAGCAGCATTTCTATTGCTGGGGTCCTATTTTGCAATTGGACAAGAAATTCAAGAAGACGAAAAGGTAAACGAATTGGAAGAGGTTTTTATTTCTGATTCTAAATTTGGTTTAAAAAGAGAGCAAATTGGTAAGGTGATTACCAAAATTACTGCCGAAGAATTAGAACGCAGTCAAGGGCAATCTGTGGCTACAATACTTAGCAGGGCTGCAGGAGTAATAATTAATGGTAATGGGAGCGCAGCAGGTCAGGAACGAGGAGTTTCGGTTCGTGGAGGACGAAATCGTCAAGTAGTGATTAGAGTTGATGGGATAACAGTTAGTGATCCTTCGGCTATATCAGGAGATTTTGATTTAAGGTTATTATCAGTCAATCAAATACAAGAAATAGAAATTCTTAAAGGAGCCTCAAGTACTTTATATGGCTCTGGTGCATCAGCTGCAGTGATCAATATCATAACAAAAACAGAAAGTAAGAAAAAGATTTCGGCAAATTTTCAATCAAGTATCGGTACAAATCAATCTCAAGATGATCAGGATTATGATATCAATGATTTTGTGAATTTAGCTTCTGTTAATGGAACAGTTGGTAAGGTCAACTATTTGGCAAGTTTGAGTAATCAATTTACAGATGGATTATCGGCTGCAGAAGCAGAAGGAGCAGAAAGTGATGCGTTTTCAAAGTTTAATGTATATGCAAAATTAGGGTATAAGTGGGATGATAATTTTAAGTTTCATTTTTTTGGGAATTTAGATCAATATAAAAATGATTTTGATGTGGCTGCAGGAATAGATGGTGACAATCAATTCGAGAGTCAACAGCTACGAGCTGGATCTTTCTGGGAATTCAAGTACCCTAATGGTAGTTTTACATTTACAAACAGTATAGCAACACTGGAAAGAGATCTTACTGCATCTGGTTTCCCATCAAAATATGAGAGCGATGTATTTACTTTTGATGCATATAATAAATATAACTTTAATAACACTCTATATACTGTGGTGGGGGTAAATGGGTCATATAGTGATTTTAATCTTTTAAGTATTCCTTTTGGGAGTTCTGGTTTAGAAGAAACGATAAGTGATAATGAAGCAGAATTTGATATTATTGATCCTTATATTAATGTTGTGTACACTTCTGAGTTTGGTTTGAATGTTAATGCGGGTGCAAGACTAAATATTCATAGTGTCTATGGTAATGAGATGGTATATAATGTGAACCCTTCATATACGTATAAATTTGGTGATAATTATATTAAAGCATTGTCTTCATATAGCACAGCTTATATTACCCCGTCTTTATTTCAGTTGTATGATGTTGCATTTTTGAGTGGTAATCCTGATTTATCACCAGAAGAAAGTACTACTATAGAAGGGGGTGTAGAATTATCGCACGAGAATAAAGCCAGAGTGAGTGTAGTTTATTTTAATCGCGAATCAGAGAATTTTATCACTTTTGATCCTACTACTTTTGTAAATATTAACTCTGTTGATGATATTAAAGTAGATGGGGTAGAAGTAGAAATATCGGCAAAAACAGTAGAGGATAAATTATCTGTAAATGCTAATTATACGTATACCAATATTGATAAATTAGATGATAATATTCGAATTCCTGAGCATATGGTTAATGCAAGTGTTGGATATCAGTTAAATAAAAAGACTTATACTTCAATACGTTATCAATATAATACAGAAAGATCGGATACTGATTTTGCTACGTTTACTCCTGTTACTTTAAAAGAGTTTGGGCTGTTAGATTTTTATATTAGTCACAAATTGATGAATAATTTGACCGTATATGCAGCAATGAATAATATTACTAATGAAGATTACCAAGAAGTTTTTGGATTTAGTACAAGAGGAAGAAATGCCAGAATAGGATTTGATTTAAAATTTTAAAAATAAATTAATAATCCATAAAAAAAGCTCTCAATCTAGATTGAGAGCTTTTTTTTAATTTAAAAATAAATGTTATTCTGTTTTAGACAAATCTATATCTCGATACATGCGTTCATAATTAGCATCATACATATTACTATTTCCAACGCTTTCTAATCGAATACTATGATAGCTTTTTGCACTTCTGGTTCCTAATATATTATCCAGAGCAGCTTTTAATAATGGCTCATTTTCATTACCCAAAGTTCCTAGATTTGTAAAATCTTCTTCGATTTCTATCTCTGGAGTAAAGCCATCAAAATAATCTGTAAAACCTACAGAATTAATTGATTTAAGGACTAAGGGTTGCATAGCATATGTATGTCCGGGATCGGCACCTTGTCGTCCAAAATTGTCTGAATCATATAGTGTGATAGAAGCCTGAAACTTTCCTCTAGAGGTAGATCCAACTTGTACTACATTAATATAAGGATCAAGACCATTAATAACTAACTCACTTGCAGAAGCAGAACTTCTGGTCGTTAAAATATATACTCTAGTCAAATTAAGGTTATTAATAGCTTCTCCTGTACGTATTTGATTATCAAAACGATTAACACTACCAAATTGATCCTGTCGATCTGCGTTCCATTCCTCTGTGGTAAAGATCTCACCATTAAATTGTCCGGTAATCATGCTAGAGAGATCAATGGCACTTGCCACAGATCCACCACCGTTGTACCGTAAATCTAATACCAAATCAGTAATTCCATCGGCAGAAAACTGTGCAAAAGCAGCGTTGAGTTGTGTGTCAAAATCTGCAGTAAAAGCATTATACATAAGATATCCTACCGGGCTACCACCCACATCTATTGTATTAGCAATAAAAACAGGATTCTCGGTATATTGAACCTTAGTAAGAGAAACAGAAGTACTTGTTGGGGTTATATCAGTTCCATCATAAGTTGCTAACCCAATAGTATAGGTATCGGGATCCAATAATTCTCTAAAGTTACTTCTGGTGAGTTGAGTACCATTTACAGTATTAAAGACATCACCTCGTTTTAATCCTTTTGTTTCAGCATCAGTACCAGGAAGGATATAACGCACATATCCGAAAACATTGTTAGCGTCATTTGGATAACCCACCAAACCGAATTCCATACCATTATTCCTTGTGATACCATCAAACGCTTGTTCTAATGCTACATAATCATCAACCAGAAAACTAAAATCATCTACATTAGATTGCAATGCATCAAAAATAGCTTGCGGAGAAGAAAACCCTTGTAAGAATTGAGTAAAGTCTTGATTAGAAGGAAAGCGATTATCTGCCAAATCAGGAACATCTGCTTTATACAAATAAAAGACATTCATGCCTTTCCAAATATAATCATTGATTTCTAAGGTGCTAGATACTTGCTGTACATCATCATTGTCATCAAAACATCCTGTAAGTACATTTCCGAAGAGTAATAATAGAGCAAAATATTTTAGGTACTTCATGTATTTCCTATTTTTTTGTTTTTTGTATCAAATACAAAATCACAATAATCATTCCGATTACAGTAGACATATACTAAGGAATGATATATTACATTTGGATCTGATACAGTATATAAGCGTTAAATGTAACGACTTTATTATAATTTTAAAAAAGAATGTAACAAATTACATACATAGTCGTCTCCCTAATATAAAGCTGACAAAGTTTTATACAAACCAAACCACCAAAATGAGAGAAGGAGCATTTATAACGCTTACAAACGGATTTAAGGATAAACTTTTTAGGTTAGCCAAGCGTTTACTTGTAAGCAATGAAGAAGCAGAAGATGCTACACAAGAAGTATTGCTGAAACTGTGGAAGAATAAAAGTAAAATGGCTGAATATAAAAATGTAGAAGCTTTTGCCATGACAATGACCAAAAATTATTGTTATGATAAACTTAAGGCCAAAGAAACCGGAAACCTGAAGATTGTTCATAGTAATTATAAAGATGAGCAACCTTCGTTACAAAGACAAGTAGAAGCTAGAGATAGTCTCGATTGGGTTGGTAAGATTATGGATAATCTGCCAGAACAACAAAGAATGATTATTCAGCTTAGAGATATAGAACAATACAATAATCCAGAAATAGCAGAAATGCTAGGAATTAATGAAACGGCAGTGAGAGTTGCCTTATCAAGAGGAAGAAAAAAAATTAGAGAAGCATTATTAAAAAAACACAATTATGGAGTTGTCTAACATAGAAAAATTATTAGAAAAGTATTTTGAAGGCGAAACGACCATTTCTGAAGAAAAAGAATTAAAGGTTTATTTTACCAGAGAAACTGTGCCGGAGCACCTGGAGAGATACAAAGATCTATTTCAATTTTTTTCTCAGGAGAGTACCATAACCGCTACTAAGGATCTAAAACTAAACACCCGAAGAAAAACCAGGTATGCCTGGGTTGGTGTAGCCGCATCTGTAGCTTTGATTGCAGGAATATTTTTAACAAATCAGCCAACAAAGCCGGATAAAAACTTAGGAACGTATGAAGATCCAGAAATAGCATTACAGGAAACCAAAAAAATCCTCAATATGGTTTCACAATATATGAATGAGGGTAAACAGGAATTAGTGTACCTGAAAGAATTTGAAAACACTAAAAATAAATTTATAAAATAAAAACAACAACAATCTCGAATGACATCGGGTTAATAATTTAAATTAAGTGATATGAAAAAGTTAGCAATTATATTAGTACTGGCTGTTTTACCATATGTATCGAACGCACAAAGTAATTTTGATAAGTACGAAAACATGAAAGATGTAACCTCTATGGTTATGACAAGCAAGATGTTTAAACTACTTAGCAAAATTGATTTTGAAAGCTCAGATAAAGAAACACAGCAATACCTTAATCTGGTAGAAAATATTAATAATATCAAAGTATTTGTTACTGATAATAAAGAAGTAAGCCAAAAAATGAGAAGTGATGTTGATAGTTACCTTAAAAATTCTTCTCTGGATGAGTTAATGCGAGTAAAGAGTGATGATGGCGAAAACATTAAGTTTTATGTAAAACCAGGAAGCAGTGAGGATTATGTAAAAGAATTGTTCATGTATCTGGAAGGAAATGATAATCATGACGGGCCAGGAACTGTTATACTTACTATTACGGGTAATATAGATCTAAAGCAAGTATCTAAACTGGCAAATGATCTTAATATTCCTGGCGGAAAAGAATTGAAAAAAGTAAAGAAAGGAAACTAATCAGGTTTTAATAATATAATAATCATGGTACTTCTAATCATTCAATTAGAAGTACCATGATTAAACATCAATCAAAACAATCAACCAAAAAAATCAAAGAAATGAAAAATGTATTTAAAATTTTAGGGATCGTTTGCATATCGCTGCTTATGAGTTGTAATAGCGAACCATCACTACAGAAGTATTTTGTGGATCACCAGGGAGATGTAGATTTTATTGCAGTGGATGTACCTTCTAGTCTTTTGGATAAAGAAACGGTAAAACTTAATGAAGAGGAGAAAGAAGCACTGGAGAGTATTAAAAAAGTAAACTTTTTGGCATTACCACTTAATGATAATAATGAAACAAGATTTGAAGAAGAAAGTGTAGCTATAAACAAGATTCTTAGTTCTGAGAAGTATGAAACGTTAATGCGATTTGGATCAAACGGAGCTAAAGTAGTATTAAAGTACCAGGGAGAAGAAGATGATATTGATGAGGTAATCGTTTTTGCTACAGATCAGCAAAAAGGATTGGCATTAATACGTGTATTAGGAGATAATATGAGACCAGAAAAAATGGTTAAACTAGCACAATCTGTAGAAAAAGGTAAAATTGATCTTGATGCATTCAAAATGATAGGAGAAACTATCAGTGATAACATTGGTGATTAATATATAGTTATGTTATACAAAAAAGCGTTGATATAAATAATATCAACGCTTTTTTTATTATTATATCTAATCACAGATTATATCCCGGTATAATTTGAAGGCGTAATCTGTTTTAATTCTGTTTTTATCGTATCAGAAACATCAAGGGTTTCAATAAATTCTGCAATAGAATTTTGATTGATCTTTTCATTGGTGCGAGTAAGCCCTTTTAAAGCTTCATATGGATTAGGATAGGCTTCCCTTCTTAGTATGGTTTGTATAGCTTCTGCGACTACAGCCCAATTGTTTTCAAGATCTTCGGCAAATTTTTCTTCATTTAAAAGAAGCTTGTTTAATCCTTTTAAAGTAGCCTGAAAAGCAATGACTGTATGTCCAAAAGGAACGCCTACGTTTCTTAGTACTGTACTATCAGTAAGATCACGTTGCAATCGACTTACGGGTAATTTTGCAGCAAGATGCTCAAACAATGCATTTGCGATCCCCAGATTACCTTCACTATTTTCAAAATCGATTGGATTTACTTTATGTGGCATAGCAGAAGATCCTACTTCTCCTTTTTTGATTTTTTGTTTAAAATAATCCATAGATACATACGTCCAGATATCACGATCAAGATCTAATATAATCGTATTGATTCGTTTGAGACCATCAAATAAAGCAGCCATATGATCATAGTGCTCGATTTGTGTTGTTGGAAACGAGTGGTGTAGTCCTAATTTCTCTTGTACAAATCGAGTACCAAACGCTTTCCAGTCAATATCTGGATAGGCTACTTTGTGAGCATTATAGTTTCCTGTAGCACCACCAAATTTTGCAGCACTCGGTATATCATTCAATAAATCAAACTGTGCTTCTAATCGCGTTACATATACCTGAAACTCTTTACCTAAACGGGTAGGAGAGGCTGGTTGCCCATGTGTACGAGCTAACATAGATATTTCTGACCATTCACCAACCAAAGATGTTAGTTTGTCTTTTAATTCTAAGTATTGCGGAATATATACTGCTCCTATGGCTTCCTTAATACTTAACGGAATAGCAGTGTTATTAATATCTTGCGATGTTAATCCAAAATGAATAAATTCTTTGTATTGTTGTAATCCAAGAGCATCAAATTTTTCTTTGATAAAATACTCAACCGCCTTTACATCATGATTGGTTACTTTTTCAATATCTTTTATAGCCTGCGCATCTGCTGTAGAAAAAGAAGTATAGATTTCTCTCAGTTTACCAAAAACAGAAGTGTCTATATCTTGTAATTGAGGTAATGGAATTTCACATAAAGCAATAAAATATTCTACTTCTACAAGCACTCGATACTTAATTAAAGCCTCTTCACTAAAAAATGGACTAAGGGATGTAGTTTTTGAAGCATAACGACCATCTATAGGAGAGATAGCTTGTAAAGGAAATACAGACATAATTTTCTTTTTTGAAGCTGCAAAGATAAAGTTTATGTTTTGATTTTTGATTTACGATTTACAATTTTTTGAGAAGCTAGAAATTGAAGTTTTAAAGTCAAGAGCCAAAGGTCTATCAGAAAGATATTGCAGAGATAAAGCTTAGATCTCTCCCGACTTCAGTCTTCTAACATCCAACTCCCGACTTCCATCTTCTGTCTTCCGTCATCTAACATCTGACTTCTAACTCAACTACAACAACTTCTTTAATATCATTCTAGATCTGGCTTGATATGCTGCACTTCCTTCATGATAATTATTTTCCAAAATGATTTTAAGTTCGGGGTGGATCCAGTCAAATTCTTTACCTAATAAATATAGAGAAGTCATAGCATATGCCTTTGGGGCAACTTTTTGATCTGTGATCAGCCAATCAAAACAAATCTCTGTAATTTTTTCTCTATGCGATTCAGTTAAAAATTTTTGTACAGGAGTATTTTTCTTTTGGTAGTATGCTACAATAAGATATTCAAATATTTTAGCCATAGGTCGCACTGCAGGGTGCTGATGTACTTTAGGAACAAGGACCATGAGTTGATCGAGATATGGAAAAACCTCTTTTAGATTTTGCTTGCACAAAAACTCTAATCCCCAGGAGGCTCTGCAAGAAATTTCATCATCAACCCGAGCACAAATCGTTAATAGCTCTGGTAATAATTCTGGATGATCAAGAATCAAATATGCAAAATATTTCCTTTTTTCTCGTGAGTGATTAATAGTATTTAATACATTTTCAAGGGATATCATAAGGCAGTATACATAATACTAAACAGTGTTGTGATTAGGGTAAAAAATAGGTCTTTGCAGTAAATATTCAAAAGTAAATAAATAATAATTAGGTGTTAAAATCGTTATCTCTATCAATTACAGGTGATTATGATGTGTGTCGGGTTGTATTATCAATAATTTCATTAAAAAATAACACAATGATCAAAAGAATATTTTTACTATTATTTTTTGTTTTGGTGATTTCTCAGTTTTTAAGACCAGATAAAAATCAGGGCAGTTATGATAGCATAGCAACATTCGAAGCTGCTGCAGAAGCTCCTGTTGAGGTAAAGACCATTTTACAAAGTAATTGTTATGATTGTCATAGTAATACTACCAGATATCCATGGTTTATGGAAGTAAGCCCTATTACGCATTGGATGTCCTATCAGATTGATGAGGGAAAAGAACATTTTAATGTATCAGAATGGGACTCCTATACAGACAAACAAAAAGATCATAAGCTAGAGGAATTTATAGAGATGATAGAGAAAAAAGAAATGCCTTTAAAGCCTTATACCTGGATTCATGGAGAACTATCTGGTCAGGATGCAGAAACCTTAGTGAATTGGGCAAAAGTTGTTCGCTCTGGGATAGGAAAAACAGAGGAAGCTCCACAAACCAAAGAAGGAGATTCGTTACCCATAAAAGAATCTGATAGTACAGCAATAGAAGAAGTAACCGCAGAGGAGTAGTGTTCTATAATCGTATTTTTGTCATTCCAGCGAAGGCTGGAATCCATTTAGGCACAAAAGGTATAGATTCCAGCTTTCGCTGGAATGACATTAATGATATCTATGTATATTGTTAATTTTGTTGTAACAACTCTTCCACAACTTTAGGAACACCAGTCGTAGCATTCTCTGCTAGTATGGTGAGATGAGGTTGAGGTGAAATTGATGGTTTTGGGTCAATAAAATAAACAGGTGTTTGATGCTTGGCATATTGCAGTAATCCTGCAGCAGGATATACTTGCATCGATGTACCAATAATAAGTACTATATCTGCTTTTTCTGTAATCTCGATAGCGACATCCATCATAGGTACTGCTTCTCCAAACCATACAATATGAGGGCGTAGTTGAGAGTTATGTTCACAATGATCTCCAAGGTATAAATCCTTCTCCCAGTCTAAAACCAGTTGTTCATCAAACTGGCTTCTTACTTTTAATAACTCACCGTGCAAATGGATAATATGACTGCTACCAGCACGTTCGTGCAGATCATCTACATTTTGAGTAATTATGGATACATTGTATTGCTTTTCTAGTTCAACAAGAGACAAATGCCCCATATTAGGAGCTACAGTATGGAGTTGACTACGTCTTTTATTGTAAAAATCTAATACCAGTTCTGGATTATTCCTCCACCCAATAGGAGATGCAACCTCCATAATATCATGCCCTTCCCATAGACCATTGGCATCTCTAAACGTGTTTATACCACTTTCTGCACTAATTCCCGCTCCGGTAAGAACCACTATATTTTTCATTGTATTTTTTTCTAAAACTAGGTATAAAACTATTTAAAATAATTGAGTGACAAAGGAGAACAAATATAGATTTTTGTGATTTGTACAATATAAAGCCATAGTCTTAAGTTATTATTAGGACTTTTTTAACCCAAATAAGTTGTTTTTGACATTTTTTTATAAAATGACATACTTATCTCCAGATGAACTCGTTATGTGTTTTAGTGCATTTTTATCGATTAAATGTAAATATTAAACGATGATTAACACAATGTTAGCTCTTGTGGTTAGCGGGTTTCCGCAATAATATTACGGTTTTACCGTACAGAAAAAATAGCCAAATGAACTATCTTGTAATTATGATAATTTGATGTTTATAACCAACTCTAATTTTTTAACTCATACCCTATGAAATATCCTTATGTAATTATTGACAATGATCAAAAAATTGCAGATTCTATTCAAATTTCTTTAGAAGATCAACCAGATTATATCTGTACAGGAATCGCTAAAGATGAGCATGATGCGTTGGATTTAATTTTAGAGAGAAGACCTCGGATTGTTTTTTTAGAACCAGAAGTACCAGGAATACATTGTGATAAAACACAATATAACCTGATGACAGAACTTGCTAAGTATATGTCTAGGCTACCAGAGTTTATTGTAATTACCAAAACATCAGATTATGCAATAGAAGGAATACGCAATAGAATTCTGGACTATATCCTTAAACCATTTAATAAGGGGCAAATTAATAGAACATTAATGCGATTTGTAAAAGACTTTGATCAGGTAGAAGATAATACCTTATGTTTTAAATCCTATGGAGACTATAGATTTGTAGATGTTGATGAAATATTATACCTCAAAGCAGATAATAATACTACTGATTTTATGATGAGCAATGGTAACAAGGTAGAAGCATTTAAAACCTTAAAACATTTCCAGCATTTATTACCCGACCATTTTGTTAGAATTCATAATAGTTATATTATCAATACGCACTATGTGTCAAGAATTCATTTTGGAAAAGCCAAATGCGCTATAAAAAATACAGATGATTTAATCCCATTCTCCAAATCATATAAAAACAATGTAGAGGAGATTAAAGATACTTTAGCCAAAAAAAGTCTAATTTATATATAAGATTTTATAGGCTTATACTACTATAAAAACCCGATAAACATATAGCGTTTATCGGGTTTTTTGTATAAAAACAATGGGTTTTTAGGTTGTCATATTCTTAGTACTTCCTTTCCTACAAATAGGGGTGTTGTTAAAAATCCGTCTATCTACTCGTATAATCGGTCAATGTACTTCTAATAGAGGCCAAACTACTAAAGACACCTTAATATATTGGGCGCGAGGAGGGAATACAACTACATTTGTAGTGTACAATTAGAGATACAAAAACAAATAAAAATTAAATAGAGTACTCTAGTAAAATAAACGTCGTTTGCGCAGCGACAACCCCGAAATTAAAAACGAAAAATTGAATACCCCCTAAAGATTTCTTAAAAAAGATCTTTATCAAAAAAACAAAGTATTAAAACTAAAAGACTAAAGACTAACATTATGAAAACTATAAAAACATTATTCGCTATATTATTTTTAAGTACATTTTTTATCGCTTGTGAAGCAGACTCAGTAAATGATGAGGCTGGGATTGAGGATATTGAAACAGTTGGAACTGAGGAAGTTCATGAGCCTATCGAGCCATCAACAAGTAATTAAACTAAAAAATATCGATATATCAAAAATTGATGTATTAATGCCAAAATTAAAACTACAATTTTAAAACTAAGATTATGAAAACTATAAAAACTCTACTCGTTATATTATTTTTAGGTACATTATTTGTTGCATGTGAAGCAGATTCAGTAAATGATGAAATAGGAATTGATGGAATTGAAACATTTGGATCAGAAGAGGCGCACGATGCAATTCCTCCAACTGAAGGAGAGGGATAATAATAGTATTAAACATTCTAAACTTAATCATTAAGTTACAGTAATAGTATAAAATCAAAAAAACCTTATTAAACATTTAATAAGGTTTTTTTGATTTTAAGTAAAAAGTTTATATTTTTTTATTACATTTTGTTATTAATAACTTTCATTTAAATTAATGAACATTCTAAGATTCAAACTTTTATTTTTAGTATTTATCATTTTTGGAGTAACTATTTGTTGCTCAGATGAAGAAACTATAGTTTTAGATTCAAATTATAATGAAGCAGAAGAAATGATGAATAATTATATAGTAAAATCAAAAGATAAAACTAGATCGATGGAAGATAGGATTATGGATGCAAATAATGCTTTGTATTGGTGTTTGAAATTACCAGAGAGTGAAGAGAGGAAAAAAAATATGTCTTCGATAGGACTAATTTTCTATTCATTAAAAGAGTACGGGAAATTTAAAAAGGTAAACGATGATGTTTTAGTTTTTTCTAAAAAGATACGAGATTCTTCAAGTATAGCAAAAGCCTTTAGTAATATAGGATCATATTATAACGTAGTAAACATAAAGGATAGTGCTTTTTATAATTTTTTTAATGCTGAAAAAATGTATAGCCAATTGAAGATCAAAGAGCCCACGGAGCATGGCAAGGTATTATACAATATGGCCTTTGTACAGAGATATTTTAAAAATTATGTAGGTAGCGAGGCTAATACTATAGAAGCAATCGAAGAATTTAAAGAGTCAAATAGTAATTTATATTTATATTATTGCTATAATCAATTAGGGGTCTTATCTAAAGATTTGGGGAGGTATGAAGAAGCAATTAAAAATTATCAAAGCGCTTTGGAATATGCAAAAAAAATCGAGAATGGTAAATATAGAGAAATTCAAGCCCTTAATAATATAGGAGTTATTTTTAAAGATCAAAAATTATATTCTAAAGCTATAGAATATTATACAGAAGCGCTTAGTTATGAAGATATTCTGAAGAAAAATAAAAAATTCTATGCTTTGTTATTAGATAACATTGCTTACGCTAAATTTTTGTCTGGTGAAAGAGATGGTATTTTATCAGCTTATGAGGAACCAATGAGAATAAGAGATAGTATAGATGATAAACAAGGACTTATTAGCAATAATATTCATATTGCAGAATATTATAATTCAAATAATCAAGATAGTATTTCTAAAATTTTCGCTTTAAAATCAAAAAGTATTGCGGAATCAATAGATTCAAAAAAAGAAGTGCTAAATGCTTTGTTATTATTGAGTGAGGTTTCTAAGGAAAAAGAAGGATTACAATATGCAAATCAATATATTAAACTTAACGATAGTTTACTAAATCAAGAACGAATTAGCCGTGACAAATTTGCTCGTATTCGTTATGAAACCGATGAAATTGTAGAACAAAATCAACAAATCAGTCGAGAAAATGAAATCCTGATCATTGCGATTTTGGGATTGACCGCGCTATTTTTATTAGGGTATATCATATTTAGGCAGCAACAGAGTAATAAAGAATTACTATTTGCGCAAACCCAGCAGGAGTCTAATGAGGAGATTTATCGTTTATTCATTAATCAACAGATTAAACTAGAAGAGGGTCGACAACTAGAGCAGCAACGTATGTCAGAAGAACTACATGATGGGGTATTAGGTCGATTGTTTGGCGTGCGATTGAGCCTCGATGGGATCAACCAGCGTGCCAATGATGAGTTTACAGAATCAAGAAATAAATATATAGAAGAGCTTAAAGCCATAGAAAAAGAGATACGACTGATCTCTCATGATCTGGGTGCAGAAACCTTACCGTCTGATGTGGCCTATATTGATGCGGTAGAAAACCTGATCAAAGATCTGTGCGAAGTGCATAAGCTAGAGTTTGAGTTTAATAATGACGAGGATATCGATTGGGAGGAGATTGATGATCAGAAAAAGGTAAATTTCTTTAGAATTTTACAAGAGTCGATGCAGAATATTTTTAAACATGCGCATGCAGATAGTATAAAAATAAACTTTGATTATGTCGAGGATAAAATAAATCTTACTATTTTAGATGATGGAATAGGGTTTAGAGAAAATAAGGTTAAAAAAGGAATTGGTTTAAAAAACATTACTTCGAGGGTTAGTCAGATGAGTGGAGTAGTTAAGTTTTTGAGTGAAGTAAACTCAGGAACTACCGTATCAGTAAGTGTACCGGTGTAAAACTAATAGATAGAATAGATACATACTATTTTTTCTTTTGCCGAGTTAAATTATAATACGGTATTATTTTTAAAACCTAAACAACAATTTTTAAAGATGAAGAAAAAACTAAAAGTTCTTATGATCGATGATCATCCCATGATTATCGAAGGGTATAAAAATACCTTGTTAGGAGAAAATCAAAAAGAGTATCAAATTAAGATTGATATTGCATCCAACTGTGATGATGCATATGCAAACATCGTAAAATCTTCTGAGACGGTGCCTTATGATATGCTTTTTATTGATATCAAATTACCTCCTTCTTCAGACGGAACGATTACTTCTGGTGAGGATTTGGCAAAACATGCCAAAGAATTGTTGCCAAAGTCAAAGGTGATTATTCTTACCATGCATAGAGAAGATCATAGAATACATAACATACTTAAAAACATTAACCCGGCGGGATTCTTAATTAAGAGTGATCTTACGTCTAGTGAACTGTTATTGGCATTCAATAACATTGTAAAAGGTAAAGCCTATTATAGTGCCACGGTAAATGATCATTTTAGAAAAATGATGACCAATAAGTTTTCTCTGGATGAGAAAAATCTTAAGATTTTGTATCATCTGTCTCGGGGTGTAAAAACGAAAAACCTTCCTAATTATGTGAGCTTATCACTAAGTGCAATCGAGAAAAGAAAAAATCAGATTAAAGAGATGTTTTCTATTGCCAAAGCTGATGATCAAAAATTATTAGAAGAAGCTCGCAAAAGAGGTTTTATATAATCTAATGTGTTGATATTTAAGATGTTTTAAATTTTTATAAAATATACAAGTATAAAAAAAGGCGATCCATATTGGATTGTCTTTTTTTATATAATTCATAAGGGTTAATAGGGTTTTTACGGTTTTAACGTATATATTTTGATGTTTTGCACTGATGATAATTAAAGTTTTATGTCTACTTTTATAATGTTAAAGAAAACATAAAGTAAACACAATATTTTTTACGATTATTTATAGAAGGAAACTACACTAGACATTTTATTTTCTTACCTCTACTTGTCATCTGTGTCTTTTTTAGATAGTTACTCACAATCATATTTGTCAAAATCATAAAGAAGGTATGCTTATATCCTCAATGGGATAAAAGTATATGAACATTATGATGTTCTGGTAAAAAATGGGAATAAACAATATACAATAAGAAGGTATTAAGCTGATACATCAGAGATACAATAATTAACTATTTCTTCTGAGAAACAGCTTGTGAAAATAACGCTGCAAAATTGTAAAACTTTGGCGAGCCAGCAATTGCAGTACTGAATAACGAGTAATTTAAAAATAAAACCAATACATATGCCCAAATATTTTCGAAAAAATGATCGCGAAGCTACTTTGCTTTGTAGACAATACTATGCCAAATCCAAATGTAAAACGGCATCTCTAGTATACAGTATCAATACAGAATAACAAAAGCAAATTTTATAAAACCCTAAGTATACCCGAATCGATATTGTCAAAAACAATATAAATAAAGAATAACTAAATAATCAGTGTAGTACGCTACATCAACATGTAACCTTAATCTATTAATCTATGAAAACAACAATTAAATTTTTAACGCTACTGCTCGTTTTTGGAGTTGGTGGTTCAATCTATGCACAGTCTCCTAACATCGTGGTGATCATTGCCGATGATATGGGGTGGTCTCAAGTGAGTACAGGGCTAACAAATCTTAATAATCCTAGTGATTTCTATGAAACTCCAAGATTAGAAACGTTAGCGATAGAAGGTATAGCATTTGATAATGCATATGTAAACGGAGCGAATTGCGCACCTACAAGGGCAGCTATTTTAAGTGGTCAATATGCATCAAGACCTGATAATAATGTATTTGCGGTTAATGGATTAAATAGAGGAGGAAATTCTACATTGTTGGTAGGCCCAAGTCAAGGAATCTCAAATGGAGAAGACGAAATCCCCGCAAGTGCGATTACTATTGCAGAAACAATAAAGACAGCTGGATATACAACTGCGCATTTTGGAAAATATCATTCTGGTGGAAGTCTAAATAATTCACCAACTGATCAGGGATTTGATTTTAATTATGGAGGAGGATCAGATGGTGCTCCAGGATCTTATTTTGCTGCTTTGTCAGGAAGTAACTGGGAGTTTCATCCAAGAATTGGCCCAGAACTAGATGTGTATGCTTCGCCATATACTGCGGCAGAATCATTAGCTCTTGCGGGTGATAATTCACTAACAGGTACAGCCAAACATGTAACAGACGCCATGGCAGATGCAGCAATTGATTTTATGAATGCAAATAACAGTTCTCCATTTTTTATGCATTTTAGCAACTTTGCAATCCATGGACCATGGGGGCAAGCTAATGCAAGACCAGATCTGTATGCTAAATACGTAGCAAAAAATAATACTAATCCTAGTCAGATGGGACATACCAATATCGCTCAGGCAGCTATTGCAGAAGGAATGGATCAGACCATAGGTAGACTTATAGATTATTTAAAAACTACTCCAGATCCGAGAAATGTAGGTCAAATGCTTTCGGCAAATACATTAGTGTATTTTATTTCTGATAATGGAGGTGCAATAGGTACCGAAGATAATGGTCCATTACGAGGTATGAAAGGTGAACACTATGAAGGAGGAGTACGATCTATTACCATGGCTTGGTCAGAAGGGCTGCTGGCAAACACAGGAACTATAAATAGTACTCCTGTTGTAGCTTTTGATTTATATCCAACACTAGTTGAAGCAGCTGGAGGAACATTACCGGCAGGATACGAAATAGATGGAGTAAGTCAGTGGTCAATGCTAACAGGTACTAATCCAAACTTAAACAGAGATGCAATTTATTGGCATTTCCCGGGATATTTAATAGATTCTAAGAGAGATCAAAGACCAGTTTCTATTATAAGAAAAGGAGATTATAAACTGATTCATAATTTTGAAACAGCATCATATGAGTTATACGATTTGATAAATGATATTAGTGAATCAAACAATTTGTTGTCAGGAAGTCCAGATGTTGCCACATTAACCATCGGAAATGATTTAAGTACAGATCTTCGTAATTACTTGATTGATATATCGGCTCCTTTGCCAACATTTAGAAGTAGTGGTGCTACAGTTCCTTTACCAGAGATTATTGAAATTACGACACCTCCTCCAGGAGGATGTGGAGCTCCCGATTCTTATATTGCATTTTGGAATTTTGACGGTGTAAATGGAGCTAATGATGCATCTGTAAATAATAATGATCCTCTTTCTACTATAGGAACACTAACTTATGATACTATAGATTTTAAAGAAGGAGACCAGTCTTTTGTGTTTGACGGAGCTACAAAAATACAGTATAGTCAAAACCCAGGACCGTTTATGATTTCTTCAATGACTCAGAGAAGTGTCGCTATGTGGATAAAACCAACGGCATTATCAGGTATCCAGAATCTTTTTGAAGAAGGTGGAGGAATTAGCGGAGTGGTTCTGCGATTAAATGGAGCAAATCTGGAATCAATAGTACGAAATAGTTCTACTGTTGCTGATACTCGTAGTGCAGCATTCCCAAATGATGGAGATTGGCATCATATTGCAGTAACCTATAATGGTGGAGCTACAAGTCATGAATTATATATCGATGGCGTTTCTGTTTCATCTAGTGCAGCTGCTCCAGGTTCTGTTCCTACTCATATTGGATCAGGAGGTATAGGCGGGGTTCAAAAAAAGGATAGTTTTGGCGAAACTGCTGATAATTTCTATACCGGGAAAATGGATGCAGCAGCAGTTTATGATGTTGCACTTTCGACAGCGCAAGTAGTAGAAGCTGCCTGTGTAGATGATACATCACCACCGCCACCACCAGTATGTACCTATTCTGTAATTAATTCAGAAGATTTTGAATCTGGTTTGGGAATTTGGATAGATGGTGGAGCTGACGCAAGAAGAAGTTCAAGTGATGCCGCATATGCAAATGGAACCTATTGTGTGAGATTACAAGATAATACATCTACATCAGTGATGACGACAAGTAATCTGGATCTAACAACTTATGAAGAACTTACCATTGATTTCTCATATTATTGCAGAAGTATGGATAATAGTAATGAAGATTTTTGGCTTCAGATTTCAACAGATGGTGGAGCAAGTTTTGCTATAATAGAGGAATGGAATCAGGGAGATGAATTTGTGAATAATCAACGTTATAATGATCAGGTGGTAATAGCTGGACCTTTTACTGCGAATACGCAAATTCGATTTAGAGCAGATGCTTCTGGTAATCAGGATTGGGTATATATAGATGATGTGGTAATTAATGGATGTACAACCTCTTCGGCAAGAGCAAATGAAATGTTGGTTGTTCATGAAAATGTAGAAACAGAAACACAGGCAGTGACAGAAGAAGAAATTGTTACCAAGGGAGATGAAAATTTTGTGTATCCAAACCCATTTAATAATCAAATTAATATAACCATAAAAGGAGGGAATTACCAAAATGCAGAAGTAGAGTTATTTAATAATCTGGGACAATCTTTATTTTTAAAATCATATCAAAAAGAAGAAAGAATAAAAGTGTCCACTCAGGATTTACCTGCAGGTCAGTATTTTGTTAAAATAAATATCGATAATAAGATAACAACAAAACGATTAATAAAAATGTAAATATCATCTATGCAATAGGTATGATATAACACATATTAATATATCCAAATGAGTAAATTATTTAGTTTACTCATTTGGTTTTTTTATAAGTACTCTTCTTCTATACGTTTTAATTCCTTTTCTTAGATATATGGGTATAATTTACAGTCATAGTACAAAGATGTTATTACGATAAATTAGAGATTGAATTTCAGTATTAAATGCAGATTTTATCGATTAATAACAATATTAATCTCTTTTTTTAAGGTCAAAACCTCTTTTTTTATACGTTTATATCAGTTTTTTGTAGAAAATAGACTACAAAGTGTTTCTGTTTTGTAGTAATTTAAACTCCTTTTTCATTGATAATCAGTGGTTTAATTGTTTAATTGTGGTTTAGCCGTAATTATTTTGATGTTTTAAATTATTTAGAATCAAGCTTTTATGTATAAATTTATAATGTTAAAAAAAACATAATGTATGTTTTGCTAGTTATAATGTTTATTTGTCCCATAAATGTTATAAGTATTGAACTTAACCTGTAAAATAAATTGCCTGTGGAAAGCATTATTTTTATCTCTTTAATGAAAAAATGACGGTTTTTTATCGTCACGATTTTTGTTGTCTAAATATGTATAAATCGTATTCTGAAAATTGTTTTTTTTATACAGTTGCAGAGTAGTGATTATATAATAACGAATAGGATAAAAATATAGATTGAATTCATATTGTTTTCCTTAAATAGTATATAATGATAAATAGTTAAAATCATAGTATAACAATAACAATCTCACTGTTGTAAAAGTTTTGGCGAGCCAACGATAGTAGAGATCTGAATAACGATAAATTTAATATGAAATTAACCATGACAAGGTTTCATTTTTCTACACCCAAAGTTGTATCAAAACATCTTTCTGCAAAAGATAATATATCTAATTATACCACAATAATTTTAATAGGAGCAATGACTCTTTTATTAGGAATTTATTCTTTTGTGGCATACTCCTTTTTAACAACTTCCTCTTCATTATTGATTGAAGACTATTCTTTTTTACCTACCACTATAACCAGTCAAAACAAACAAACTAACCAATTTTTTTCGCATCATAAAGTAACTATAAATGATAATGTATTGATAAATAATGAGGCTATTGACTCACTTCCTATTTCTACTTTTTTAAAAAATCATTTAGAACAGATCCCTAAAGATCACCCATTACAGAGGAGTAGATCTATGCTTTGCATCTCAGAAATAATAATAGAAACGGGTTTTTCTGAATCCTTTCAAAAAAATAATAAAACAGTTTCATAATAGATAGCTTATGAAAATTTATACTCAATTCCTATTTCTAATACGAGACATACTAGCCTGGATGTATAATTTTTTGGGCTTTTGCCAGATAAGAAAAAACACTTTTGGTAGTAGAAAAAAAGATTACACCGTTCAAAAAACAAGAAGTAATTTATCTCTTGTGTTTATAATTGTAGTAATGTTTATAGGCTCTGTTGTACATGGGCAATTTAGCTGTTCTTCTGTTTTTTATCAGATTATAGATGGTGAACTTAGAAGTTATGATCCTATTACAGGAGGGTATTCAAGTCCTATTAATACTACACCTCGATATAATGCAGTTGGTTATAACAGAATAGATAATTTTGTATATGGTATAGGAAGAGCAGGTGCTATAAATCGACATTTAATTAGAATTGACGCAGACGGTACATTTGAGGACCTAGGTGAATTAACCAATATGGGAACTGGAGGAATATCGGGAGATGTAGATGATAGTGATAATTTATGGATTGATCGTGGTTCAGAATATGATAGAATAGAAAATTTATCTACTCTTGTTGCAGGAGGTTCACCGGCAGTAGTCACTGTAAATTTTACAGGAGGAAGTGCTGATGAAGCAAATGACGCTGTATTTATTAATGGAAACTTATATGGAGTGAGTCAAACTCCAAATTTATTGATTTGGAATCTTACTACATTGACAAAAACCGAAGTACCTCTTTCTGGTATTCCAACGGCAATTGGGTATGGAGCTGCATTTACAGATTCGGCAGATCGTTTATATGTATCCTACAATGATGGAGGTTTATATCATATTGATGATTACAATACGGGTACTCCAATAATTTCTTTTTTAGGTTCTACTATAGCTACAACCAGTAATGATGGTTTTTCGTGTCCTACAGCATCTTCTGCGATTGATCAGGATGGGGATAATAATTTAAATCCGTCTGATTTGGATGTGGACGGAGATGGTTTGAGGAATACGGATGAATCCCCATCAGATCCATTTGCTGATGTTGATGCTGATAATGTATTTGCCTATCTGGATGATGATGATACTATGGGAGCCATTGGAAACCTCGATGGAGTTGTTGAAGCTATTTTTGATACTGATGCCGATGGAATCCCGGATTTCTTTGATTTAGATAGTGATAATGACGGAATTTATGATGTTGTAGAAGCGGGACATGGATTACCACATACCAATGGAAGAATCACAGGACATGAAACAGGATCAGGAACCAATGGACTTTTTGATGGAGCAGAAAGCGCTGCCGATTCGGGAACTCTTGGATATACAATTACAGATACAGACGGCTTAGGAAATCCCAATTTTCAGTCTTTAGAGTCAGATGGAGATGTATGTAATGATGTAGTAGAAGCTGGTTTTACTGATGGTGATGTTGATGGAGTTTTAGGGTCTTCACCAATTACAATTGATGAGAATGGAGTTGTCACTAGTGGAGTCGATGGATATACAGCTCCGGGAGGAGATTATTTGGATGATCAAATATCCACTGCTTGTGTATTAATTCCGTTTAATTGCCCACAAACATTTTATCAAATTATTGCAGGAGAATTAAAAAGCTATGATCCTATAACAGGAGAATATTCTGACCCCATTAATATTACCCAATTTTATAATGCAACAGGATATAATACCTTAGACGATTTTGTATATGGTATTGGTAAAGGAGGAGGTTCGAGCCCAATTAATAATCACCTTATTAAAGTAGGAGTTAATGGAGCTATAAAAGATCTTGGTCCTTTAGGTGGAGGTTTTGCAGGAGGGGGTATTTCTGGAGATGTAGATGATAGTGATAATTTATGGATTAATAGAGGAAATCATTATGATCGAATAGCAAATGTATCAACATTACCAGAAGGAGGAAATCCAGTCGTAATAACAGTAACATTTACAGGTCCCGGAGGAACTGCAGTACCTAGTCAAAGAACAAATGATGTCGTTTTTATTAACGGTAAACTATATGGGGTTACTAATGCAAGTGAATTAGTAATATGGGATCTTACTACCTTAGAAAAAACGGTAATAGGTGGTTTAGCAACACCTACAGCAACTAATTTTGGAGCCGCATTTACCGATGCAGAAGATCGCCTATATGTATCATATAACGATGGAGGCATGTATTTAATCAATGATTATGATACTGCTACTCCAACGGCTTCTTTTTTAAATTCTACAATATCTACCACAAGTAATGATGGGTTCGCTTGTCCAGATGCAACTTCTGCTTTTGATGAAGATCAGGACTTAGTACTTGATCCACTAGATTTGGATGTAGATAATGACGGTATTCCTAATGTAGATGAATCTCCAACCGATCCTTATGCAGATGTAGATACCGATAATGTTTTTGCATATCTGGATGATGATGATAACAACAATTTAGTAGGAAATGATGATGATGCTATTCAGGCTAGTTTTGATACCGATGGGGACGGTGTACCAGACTTTTTTGATTTGGATAGTGATAATGATGGGATTTATGATGCAGTAGAAGCCGGTCATGGGCAAACAGTGGGAACAGACGGGAGAATAACTGGTGCCAATACAGGGTCAGGGGATAATGGTCTTTTTAATGCGCTCGAAGATGTGGATACAGATGCGGCAGTGCTAAATTACACAATTGCTGATGCAAATGTTGCAGGAAATCCAGATTTTCAATCAATTGATAGTGATGTTGATGGGTGTAGTGATGCTAATGAGGCCTATGCTAACCCTAATGCAGATGGAGGAGATGGTGGAGTATATAACCCGGGAAATACAGCAACCGAACCATTAACAGTAGCGAATGCTACTGTAAACTCTAAAGGAATAGTAGTAGCAGCTCCTTATAATACAGGAATAGTTGCTGCTGTAACTAATGATGCTATTGCAACTGGATGTGATGATGGAGATGGTATTCAGGGAACCGAAGAGAATCAGGGACCTAATGGAGGTGATGGTAATGGAGATGGTATTTTAGACTCTTTACAAGGTAATGTAGCTACTTTGCTGATTGCAGACGGAACAGGGTTTGTTACAGTGGAAACGACAGGAGATTGTATACAGATTACGAGCATAGACACAGTATTAGAGTCTGAATTGGGAGCAAATGATACTGGATATAATTATCCTTTTGGGTTGATTGATTTTACATTGACCTGTGTCAATGCAAATGATGATGTAACCGTGACATATTATTGGCATGTAGCTAACTCTTTATCAGGATATACATATCGTAAATATGGTCCGGCTAGTCCAGGAGGATTGACTGATATATTCCAAAACTTCGCCACTACATATAACACTAGTGTTATTGGGTCAAATACAGTTCCTACAGCTTCATATGTGCTTCAGGATGGTCAACCTGGTGATGATACAGTTTCTGATGGACAAATTATTGATCCGGCAGGACCAGCAGTATTAACTATAAACTCAGATAATGATAGTGTAGCCGATAGCGATGATAAAGATGATGATAATGATGGAATCCCAGATATCGAAGAATGTGATTTTGGAGGTGGTTCTTTTGGAATTGAATTAGTTGATGATGCAGATACAAATTTTGAAATTACTGCTGAGGACAATTCAATAACATTAGCAAATCTATTATTCGCTCCAAACTCTGATCTTACTCTGGTTTCTTCAACTGTTAATGTTGGTAATGGAACAGTACCGCAAATTGGAACATTTGATGACGGAGACCAAATAACAGATAGTGGTGGGAGTCCTAATGCATTCGTAGGATTTGATAAGGGAATTATATTTTCTTCAGGGAATGTCCTCGAATTAGATGATAATTTGTCTAACCAATTTTATGAAGATGAACCAACACCTCCATTCTCTACATTTGGACCTGCTTTAGGATTTAATGGAAATGGAACTGGAGTTGCAGGAGGAGGAACTGATTCAGATTTTGCAGGAGGTAGTAGTACAGAGTTTGATGTCGCTAGTTTAGAAGTTGTTGTTAATGTTCCGACTGAAACAACAATTATCGGTGAGTTTGTATTTGCTTCAGAAGAATATAATGATTTTGTGAATACGGGTCTAAATGATGCCGCCAAAATATTTGTAAATGGAACCAATGTAGCGCTAACACCTTCAGGATCGCAAATAAGTATAAACACGGTAAATAATACCACTGATAGCGCATTTTTTATAGATAATGAAACTGATCCTACAGCAGTAAATATTGAAGCTGACGGATTTACAACCACAATAACATTTTCAGCTGTACTTACTGCTGGAGATAATACAATTAAGATTGGTGTAGCAGATAATGGAGATAATGTTTTTGATTCCTGGTTAGTTTTTAAGGCAAATTCATTCGAATTATGCTATGATAGAGATTTTGATGGTGATGGAATTGTGGATCGTCTTGATTTGGATAGTGATAATGATGGGATTTATGATGCTGTAGAAGCTGGACATAATCAAGCTCATGTTAATGGAGTAGTATCGGGTGCAGTAGGAGCAGATGGTATTCCAGATGCTGTTCAAGGGTCAGGAAATGAGGATAGCGGAACAATAAACTATGTTCTTGCAGATAGTGATACCGATGATAATGATAATTTCTTAGAATTAGATAGTGACAATGATGGATGTAATGATGTCACCGAAGCAGGGTTTACCGATGGAGATAATAATGGATTTTTAGGAAGTGGTACGTTTGGTGCTGGTCTTACCGTTGATGGGAATGGAGTAGTTACTTCTGGAACTGATGGGTATACAGGTACAAATGCAAATGTGACCACATCTGGTGTTTCACCATCAATTACTACACAACCATCTAATGCAATTATATGTTCAGGAACAAATACTACGTTTACTGTAGTTACTTCTGATGCAGATACATATCAATGGCAAGTTGATTCCGGAAGTGGATTTGTTAATATTGATCCTGCAAACATAGGTGATATTTATAGCGGAAGTGATACTGCAATATTGACTTTAACAGGGCCTACAACATTTGACAATGGGAATCAATATCAAGTTATTGTTACTAGTTCTACATATATATGTAGCTCGGTTACTTCAGAAATAAGAACATTAACCGTTACAGCGGCACCAACGGCTGGGACTTTATCGGGTACTACCGAAGCTTGTGCAGGAAGTACGACTACTTTTAGCTCTACAGAGGCCGGCGGAAGCTGGAGTTCGGCAAACACATCAATCGCAACGATTAATTCAAGCACTGGACTGATTACCGGAGTAGCAGCAGGTACGGTAACGATGACCTATACAGTAAGTGGTACAGGGGGATGTCCTGATGCTACTGCGACAAGGGATGTAACCATTACAGCTGCACCAGTTGCTGGAACCCTATCGGGAACTCAGGAAGCCTGTATCGCCGGTACGACTACTTTTAGTTCAACAGAGGCAGGAGGAAGCTGGAGTTCAGCTAACACATCAATCGCAACCATCAACGCAAGCACTGGACTGATTACCGGAGTTGCAGCCGGTACGGTGACGATGACCTATACAGTAAGTGGTACAGGGGGATGTCCTGATGCTACTGCGACTAGAGATGTAACCATTACCGCACCACCCACAGCAGGAACTTTATCCGGAACTCAGGAAGCCTGTATTGCCGGTACGACTACCTTTAGTTCAACAGAGGCTGGAGGAAGCTGGAGTTCGGCCGATATTACTATTGCAACGATTAATTCAAGCACTGGACTGATTACGGG
>NZ_OMPF01000012.1:0-1166 GCF_900312735.1 Aquimarina sp. AU119
CAAGAATTAAGTATTGATGCAGATATCAGGCCTCGGTTAGAATATTTAAATGGTTTTGGAAGCCTTTTACCAGATGGAGTTGATGCAGGATTATTTGTACAACAACGTTCGCGTTTAAAATTTGGATATACAACAGATAAATTCTCTACCTACCTAAGTGTTCAGGATGTTAGCGTTTGGGGGGATACTCCACAAATTGCAGCAGCAGATAACAATAATAGCTTTTCTCTGGCACAGGCATGGATAGATTTTAAATTCGGAAGTGGATGGTCCACCAAACTAGGAAGACAAGCCTTATCTTATGATGATCAACGAATTTTTGGAGGTTTAGATTGGGCGATGCAAGGACGTTTTCATGATGCAGCTCTACTTAAATACTCCAAAGAAGGATTTAAATTTGATCTTGGAGTTGCATTTAATCAAAATGGTGTGAGTAGACAAACGACATTATTTGATCCTAATAATGCAGGTAATGCAAGAGCTGTTTTTGATTATAAAGGAATGGTATATGCTTGGTTACATAAAGACTGGGAGAAATTCTCTGCAAGTGTATTGGTTGCAAATAACTCCTATCAAAATTTGGGAGATGATGGTCAAACTCCGGTGGATGGAAATGTGAATCGTCAAACTTTTGGAACACACCTAGTAGCCAAACCAACCAAAGGACTCTCGATAGCAGCCAACGTATATGGACAAACAGGAGAATTTACAGAAGATATTGATCTATCAGCATACAATGCTATGTTAGAAGTAACATATAAACCAGGAAAAACACTTTTTGGACTTGGATTTGAAACTTTAAGTGGTGATGAAAACGGAGGTACAGATGGAGAAATCGAATCGTTCTTTCCTATTTTTGGTACCAATCATAAATTTAATGGGTATATGGATTATTTCTACGTAGGAAATCATGCCAATAATGTTGGACTCAATGATATTTATGCCAAAACAGTGATAAAAACCGGTGAAAAATCTAGCCTGCTACTCAAAGCTCATTATTTCTCTGGAGCCGAAAGCCTGGGAGATAATGTAGATGATTACCTGGGAACTGAAATAGATATTGTATTTACACAAAAACTATTAGCTTTTGCAACACTTAAAATAGGATACTCTCATATGTTTGCCTCTGATTCTATGGAAATACTTAAAGGAGTACCTGAACCTGC
>NZ_OMPF01000013.1:0-557519 GCF_900312735.1 Aquimarina sp. AU119
GTAAACCTCTATCGGAATGATGTATCAGATCTTTAGTAGTTTTTCTATTATGAGTTGCCATTTTTATGGCCTGTACCACATTTTCTGCACTCATATCATCACTAAGGTGGTAGCCCATTATTTTTCTGCTATAAGCATCGGTAACCAATGATAAATAATGAGTTCTTTCTCTGCCTTTAATATAGGTGATATCGCTAACAAAAAACTCTTCAGGTCTTGAAGGACTAGTATCTTTCATTAAGTTAGGATGTTTTCTAAGCCAATGTTTGGAATTCGTGGTCTTTGTATAGTTTTTCTTTGGTTTTATCAACAGGGATTCACTACCTAGGTAATCAAATAGAGCATCTCTTCCTATTTTGATTCCTTGACGATCAAACTCTTCTTTCAATAAAAAATATAGTTTTCTAGTACCTAGCCTAGGCATATCCATTCGAACTTGTTGTACTAAATATTTTACCTGAATAAGTTGATTACTACGAGTTAATGATCGCTTTTGTGATTGATAGATCGCCTGTCTACTGATCCCAAACAATCGACAACAACGTGACAAACTTATTAGTCTTTGTTGTTGGATGCATCTGATTGATTGGGTAAAAACTTTTTTCTGATCGCAGTACCATATTGTCTATCTGAGATATCAATCATGGTATTGAGAATCTCATTTTTTAGTTTCTCATCCGAGAGTTCACGTTCTAATCGCTTGATCTTTTGTGCTGGTGTTTCTTTTGATTTAGACATTTGATCTTGGGCTGGTTTACTCCAGTCTAAGGTACCATGTTTTCGTAACCAAGCCAAAACAGTACTCCTGCCTTGTATACCGTAAGCTTTTTGGGCTTGTTTATAAGTCATCTCCCCCTTTTCTACTTGAGAAACTATTGCCAATTTAAAGCCTAAATTGTAATCTCGTTGTGTACGCTTCTTCCTTGCTTGTTCTGAATGTTTCATAAATAAGTCAATTTTGTGTCAACTTATTTCAGGACGGGACAAACATATATAAAAAGGCTACTCATAATGAGTAGCCTTTTTATATACACTACTGCTCCATTTTTAAATAATAATCTACAGAATGTTTACCGGATCCATAGAACAGAAAAAATACACATAACAGTAAAATTGTACTGGCAACAATTAAATTTGCTGTATTCATTTCTCCTATGAAATTAATAATAACAGCTCCAAAAAGTAAAGGAAGTTGAGCCATTACCGACCACCTAGTGAGTAAACCGAATGCGATAAGTATCCCTCCTATTAAATGAGCGGGAGCAACATAATGAATAATAATCATAGAACCTGCAAGATTCTGAACAGGTTTGATAAGGTCAACAAGAATTTGGCTATTGCTAATAAAATTTATTCCTTTTATGAATAAAAATACCCCAAGAGCAACTCTTAATAAATCTAATGGGTAATACGTATGTGCATTAGCCCATTTATTTAATGATTTTATTGTTGGCATAATAATACATATATTGATTACACCTCTATAAGATACTGATTTATAACCTAATAAAAAAAAGTAATAAAATCAAACAACACTAACGCCTCGCATATCGAATACTTCTGTAAAGACGAATAATATCATTTTTAAGTAAAAGAAGTATTTCTGGTAGAGACATTATTACTTTTTTGGTAATTAAATCTACTATATAATGCAAACGAAGCTTTAATTGTTCTTCATATTTATAATAATACAAAACCAATGCGCAAATACCAAAAACAAATAATAATGCACCTATAAAAGCCTGTAGTGGAGTTAATGTGCGGTAAAAGAAACTGTTAAGCCCTAACCCAAACCAGCTTCCATAAAGCACAAAAAAGTGAATAATATAGATAGAGAGTGTTCTACCTCCTATTTTGGTCATTATTTTACCTGTAAAATAATTTCTCATAAGAATAAATACAGAGAAAAGCATACACACATTACCCAATCTAATAAATAAAAAATTATTATATGCGACAGATTTAAATACAGTAATACCACTCAAGTCATAAAACAACATTAATATGCTTGAAGAATAAAAAACTAATATTGCTCCTAAAGAAAAAAGTAACGTAATGGCAAATGGATAAAATACTTTATGCTTTCCATACTTAAGAAAAAGACTAGCTATAAAACTACCAAAACATACATAACCAAACCATGGGAACAATGTAAAAACTGATCCATTTTTACTCGTAAAATAATTTGCTACAGTTTTTGGTAAAAATTCTAAAATACAACTTCCATATATTGGTTGCAATAGAAAGATAATGATTCCCATACCTAATACAGTATTTTGAAACCAAGCAGTATTTGTTCGATATAATAAAAGATACATTCCTATCAACAGCAACAAAGACGTTCCCATACACTGCAATACATCAACAAAGAAAAATGAAGGATTTACCGTTCCTTTAAAGATCGCATAAAAACTCAGGCGTAATAAATATCCCCAAAAAATCACTTTAATTGCCCGTTTTATTCCTTTTAACACCCTAGGGTTTTCTAATCCGGTTAAGTTTTGTTTGAGTAATAAATACGTAAAAATAAAACCTGTAATGGTAAAGAATGTAGGAGCGGTCATTCCTCTAAAGTATTCCCAAATTGAATATATTAAATTGTTTCTATCTCGATATGTATCTCCTAAAAGAGTATGCACAAAATGCCCTTGAAGCATCATAATAATAGCGAATGCTCGTATTGCATCAAGAAAATGCAACCGACTACTTTGTTTAGTCATGATTGAAATGTTTGGTTAGTTTGTTTCCCTCAAAACGGGTTTTGAATGTTAATATTACTTAAAAAAAGAAGTAAACCATTTAATTTATAGTCTATTTCTGCTATTTTATGTACCAAATCATACAAATCTAACAGGATTAAAAAATTTGAATATCCTAAAAAATTGAATTTCAAAGAATTCGGATATACTTCAAAAACTTATTGATGTATATTATATTAAAAACATTCTGACAAGGAAGAATTTTCAGAATTATTGATTGATAATGTCACGCTATACTGATAGAGTTCTCAAAATCAAATATCAACATTTGAAGAATAATAACTAATTAATAAAATCAAACCTAATATGTTTTTCTATTTTGGCATCTTTATTGGTGCATTTTTATAAATAAAAACAACATAGTATGAAAACTGATTCTTATACAAAATTTATAATGAGTATAATTGCTATTTGCCTAGTTATTATAGTAGTTAGAGATATGGATATCATTCCAAAAGCTCATGCCAATAATAGCTCTGAGTCAAAATATGGTATTTTACCAATTAATGACGACGGCACTATCACTGTTCGTTTAAGTAATACAGATGAAATTGATGTAAACATCAAAAGCATTGACACTTATGATAAACTCAAAGTAGATTTGACAGATATCAATACAGACAAGGAACTAAATATTAATATTGATGAAATAGGGGGTAGTTATGTATCTAGTGGAGGACCTATCAAAGTGAAGATTCAAAATTAATCCTCTTGAAAAAGCTAAAATATTAGCTTTTTCAAGAGGATACTTAAAACCTGATAATAACATCAGTAAAATATAGGCTAACTCAACTAAATTGTTATTATCTTATACTACAAAGCCGCAGCTCCTTTTGAAATATTATCCAAAGCTTTCGTAATTGTTTGTAATATATTTTCATTTCCATTAATATCGTGACGAAGCCTTAAAAACTCCGGATCATTATAAGAGACCTTTACAACTCCTTCATCATCTTGCCATACCAGTACTTTTTGTGGAAGGTCCAACCCTGTGATTTGCGAGTTTTGCATCAATGGAGTACCTAACTTAGGGTTACCAAACATAATCACTCGCGTAGGGTTTAGCTCTAAACCAACAGATGCTGCATTTGCTTGATGATCCAATTGAGCTACAATCTTAAGGTTTGGATTATTAGTAATAATTTCTACTAATGTATTATATGTATCTTCAAAATTTTGAGAGCTTACTTTTGTAATTACACCTTGCGCTTTATCTATTTCCATTTCTTGTTTAGGATTCTGTTCTTTGTCCTTAGACGTATCATTTTGACTTTGATTACAAGAAGTAATTGTTAATACTATCAAAAGAAATCCAAATATTTTATAAATGGTCATGGTGGTTTGTTTTTTTATTGGTCGTAATAACCTATACGATAATTACAAATTATATTTTATACTTAATATCCAGTATCTAGGTTGAACAACATAGCTAGAGGTACTATTATACAATTCGTTAAAACTATCCCTATTAATACTTTTTGTACCTAATGCATTAGTTACAGAAAATTTATATTCCCATTTACTATCGGATTGCTGATACAACATATCAATATCCCAAAAACTATATTCATTAAGTGTAGTTTGGGTATCCTTATAATTATAATAATTATATGAAGATTTTATCAAAAAACTTTTGGCAAATGACCAGTCTAAACGAACAAAGGGTTGATTGGTATAAAATGTCGTTTCTGCTCCATTATTATCATAGTCGTTTATTGTAAGACTATACCCTATATCAAAATTTGGTCCTTTCTTAAAATTAGTTGACCATTCTGTCCTATACATTTGGGTAAGACTTATACTTTCGCTAGGTTGGGTGTTTATAATATTATTAAAGCTAGACCAGTTTATATTTACATCTAATTCCCCTTTCATTTTACCAAATGTTCTACTAAACCTTCCATTAGCAGAAAATACCTGATCAGCCAAATTAGAATTCACAGAAGTATTCACTCTATTAATTCCATTAATAACACTTGTGTTTTTAATTGGATTACGTCGGTTAGTATAACTGATTCTAGCAAAAACATTGGTATAATTAAACATATTGAAGCTAAAATAATTTAGAGAAAAATTATCATACAAAGCATTTTCTAAATTACGGTTTCCTTGTATTAAGGAGTTATAATTATTAAATATATATCCCCTTGCCAATCTATTGACATCTGTATATTCTGCTGTTATCGAATAATTCAACCTAAAACTTTCACTACTTTTTAACTGAGCCAGAACAAAGAAATCTGGTAGTATCTTCCACTCATTTTGGTGAATAACAGTTCCTAATTGTCGGTCTCTTAAGTCATAATTATGAAGACTGACACCAGGGTTAATTGTAAAAATACCGGTAATAAATTTATAATGCATACTTGCAAAAACATCACTAAAATTATACTTCACTCGATTACCAAATTCTTCGGTTTCAAAATCATTACGTCTATCATTATTAAGAGTTTGAAAAATATTAGAATTAAAGTTTTGTGCACTCTGTATAGTTCCTAAGGTAAAATTGAGATTACTCTTTTTATTCAACACATAATAATAGTCCAGTTTTGCATCTAATTTGCTGGTTTTCGTGTTTTTTTCCTGATTGATATTATACTGATCTGATTCTTCTAAAGGATCAAAGATATCCGAGGCAGGATCTAAGGGATCATTAATTTGAGTAAAAATACCTCTAAACGGAATTTCTGTTCGAATCGCATTATAAAAGGGATCCTCTTCTTGAAAAAGATACTGTGCTTCAAGAGAAAATATATTTTTAGCGTTAAGCGTATAATATGCATTTGCATTCTGCTGTATAGAAAACGGAGTATTTTCGAGCCTTTCATTTATATCTTCAGAAATGGTTGATCTTCTAGAAAGGAAAATATCATTTTCTTGTTGCCTGGAACCTTTTCCAAGAATATCATAATCTAATCTAAAATTGGTATTGGGACTATAACTCGCGCTTAATTTTAGTAATCCTAAAGTGCTTTTTTGCTGTGTATTTTCAGAAGTTTCTTCAACAGTATTATCTGAAGCGTCTGGAGTATCATCAATATAAACTCTGCGTGTATTCGTAATTAAATCTGTTTCGGTATTACTTACAATACCATAACCGCTAAGGTCTAATTTTTTGTTGGCAACAACACTAAAATTAGCAGCTCCAAATTTGGTATCTATTTCATTTGCACGATTATTCTGTAGTGTTGCAAAAGCAAGATCATCTGTAGAAATTGTGAATGACGTTCCTCCTCTTCCCAAATTTCTAAATCCTCCTGTAAAATTAAAATAATCTCTTCTTGTAAACGGAACTTCACCGATGTCATTCAAATCAGTAATAATATTTAAACTATATGACGGACTATAATAAAACAGTTTGGGTTTAATGATATAACGTTCTGTTTCTCCAACTCCGGATCCTGCAGTAATGTCACCAAACCAGAAATTCTTTTTTCCTTCCTTAAGCTTAATATTAATTGCAATCTGATCTTGTGAATTGCGAAGACCTCTCATCTGTCCTACATCTTCATAATTACGAAGCACTTCTACCTTATCCAATGCATCAGCAGGAATGTTCTTGGTTGCCAATTTTGAATCTCCATCAAAAAAATCTTTTCCTTCTACCATCACTTTTGAGACCCTTTTTCCTTCTATTTCAATTTCACCATTTTCATTCACATCAACACCTGGAAGTTTTTCTAAAACATCACCCAACTTTTTTTCTGTTCCATTTACAAAAGAATCTGTATTATAAACCAATGTATCTCCTTTAACAACCACAGGTATTTCATATACAATCTCTACTTCATCCAAATTATTTTCCTGAGATTTCATCTCAAAATCCACAGTAACATTATTAGCGTTTACCTCAATTGACTTCACTTCTGTAGAAAGCCCAATAAAACTAACTTTAAGAAGGTAAACATTATTTTGCGGTACCGAAATTTTATACTTTCCTTCTGCGTTAGTAATCCCATATCCAACCATTGTATTATCAGATTTTTTATATGCAATTACATTTGCCATTTCTATTGAATTGCCAATTGAATCTTTTACAAATCCTATAATCTGACTTTTTTGGGCATTAACTACCTGTGCTATTCCGAAAAGGAATACCAGTACTTGTATTTTTTTACTCATTCTATGATTGATTTTATCCGTTTCTATGTGCAGAAATCATAGTCGTGACATTGTGAGTTCCTATTGTAAAACAATAATCTAATGTATATGCTCATCAGATTATTGCTTTACCTAAAATTCTTATCCTCCAATTCGAATTCTCAAACCGTCTCCATCACCTCTTCTTGACATACGATCCCTCATTTCTTCCATTTTTTTCTCCATAATTTCTTCAAATTCTTGTTCAGAAACTACTTTGCCTTTGACCGGTGCATTGATTTCTATTTTCTTTTTGGGATTGAGAACAATTTTAGAGCATAATATATTTTCATCACCATCACCGACTTCTAATATCAAACCTGGCAATCCCCAATAATTTCCTGGGCCATTAGATACAGGGATTTCTGGAGTATACCATGCAGTAATTGCAATCTCTTCTTCTTCGGATTCATCAGTATTCTCCTCATTATTATCAGTAGCAATTCTTATATTTCTCAAACGTTGCCCCATACGTTTTGCAGTTGCTTTATAACAGGTATAAGCTCCGATAGTTTTGGTTTCATCTTCTAATATCCAATCTAGCTTTTCTAGATTATCTTTTATCAGAAATAATTTACCCATCATATCTTGCTTACTTACATATCTTCCTTCTTTACTATTTTTATATAAAACATTAGAAGGCCCAGATCCCGCTATCATAACTCGTACACCGCTAGCAGGTTTTGGCCCCTCTAAGCTTTGAAGTTCTTTGTAGACAGATTCTGTACCATTAAAGTTTAAAGTATATTCTCTCTGAAATTGTTTTTTGAGCATTTCCTGAAGTTGTTTTTGCATATCTGCATTCATTCTGGAATCATCCATATTAAGATCTACCTTGCGATTTGTCTTATACGTTGCTATACCTTGAAAATCCTGAGCAAACAAACTTTCAAATACAAAAAGGAATATCAATATTAAAATTCGTACCATAACTATTGTTTTTGATTATTACTGTACAAATATGTAAACCAAACATTAATAGAACAGTTAACCAGTGTTAACGTGTGTTAACCGATTCGTTTTATATAAGATAAGAGTCTTACTTTTGAATTATGCGAAGAAGAAGTTATAAGAATATACTATATCTTATCATTGCTGTAATTGTTATTACACTTGATATTCAGATATACTGGAATTTAAAAAACTATGAATCTGGAAAACAACAACTGATTAATGAAGTACAAATCAGTTTGGACAATGCAGTAAACCAATATTACACTGAACTCGCAGAAGAAAACACAATACGCTTTGCTTCAGACTCTGCTAATCTTAGAAAATTTTTAAGAAAAGGGAATTTTAGAAATCTTATGCGAGATATGGACTCTGATTGTATTGATTTTAAAACTTATAATTTTTCTGATAGTATTGATACGGCTGATATATCAATAATTAGAAGTTTATCAAAAGAAAGTATATCCAACCCTCCTAAGCGCTTATTTATTACAGCAAATAATAATTCATCTGACAGAGCAAAATTGACTCTATTACGAAAACACGACAGTATACACCAAAAAGAGATATTCGAACAATTAACATCTAAAATTGTGATTTCAATTACTCAGGATTCTCTTAGACTTCCAAAAATAGATACTTTAATACAACAAGAATTTCTTAGAAAAAACATTACTGTAGATTACGGTTTAAAATATATTGACCCATTTGGTAAGGAAACAAAAACTAAAAATAAAATTGTAGATACTGCTGTCTTAAGCACTTCTTCAGAATCCATATATCTCCCTAAAGTAAGCTCTCTAGAATTATTCTTCACTAATGAAAAACTAACTATTTTTAAAAAAAATCTGTTAGGTATTCTTTTATCTTTTTTATTAATGGGTATTGTAGTTGGATGCCTGCTTTTTTTACTAAGAATCATTAATCACCAAAAACAATTAGCAGAACTAAAAAATGATCTAATTAGTAATATCACACACGAATTTAAGACACCCATTGCTACCATAAGCGCTGCAATTGAAGGCATTCAAAACTTTAATCAGGAAAACGATCCAGAAAAGACTAAAAAATATGCAACGATATCCTCAAATCAATTGAGCAAGCTTAATATAATGGTAGAAAAAATCCTTGAAACTGCCACTTTAGACAGTGATAAACTACAATTAAACACAGAAGAAATATATCTCACAGATTATATCCAAACGATTACAGATAAACATCAGGTAAATTCACCTGAAAAAAAAATCATATTCAACAGTACACAAAAAGATATACGATTAAAAATTGATGTATTTCATTTTGAGAATGCTATTAATAATGTAATTGACAACGCCATCAAATATGGAGGGAATTTGATTAAGGTAAATATTAACGCAATAGTTTCTTCTATTTTGATAGAAATTGAAGACAATGGAAAAGGACTTACTAAGGCACATAAAGAGAAAATATTTGAAAAGTTTTATCGTGTACCTAAAGGAAACACTCATGATGTTAAGGGTTTTGGAATTGGATTATTCTATACCAAAACCATTATCGAAAAACATGGCGGAATCATACAGTTATCTTTAGATAAAGGAGTAACAAATTTCAAAATCATATTACCTAATGGCTGAGATCATCAAAATATTAATTGCAGAAGATGAACCTTCTTTAGGTCAAATCATCAAAGAGAGTCTAGAAACTAGAAATTTCAAAGTATATCTTGCCCAAAATGGCGAAGAAGCATACACTCTCTACAAAACAAAAGCTCCTAAACTATTGGTATTGGATGTGATGATGCCCAAAAAAGATGGCTTTACACTAGCCAAAGAAATTAGACAAGAGGATAATGCAATTCCTATTATATTTCTAACAGCCAAGTCACAAACTCAGGATGTAGTTGAAGGATTTACTATTGGCGGAAACGATTATCTTAAAAAACCATTCAGTATGGAAGAATTGATCGTGAGAATCAATAATTTATTACACCGTATCACTCTACAGAAAAGTGCAGAGATAATTACTATTGGGGCCTATATATTTGATTTCCCAAAACAAACACTCACTTATCAAGAACTAAATCAACAACTTACTCATAGAGAAGCACATCTGTTATTTCATTTGGTAAAAAACAAAAATCAGGTACTGGATAGATCCATGATACTCAAAAAATTATGGGGTGATGATGATTTTTTTAATGGACGAAGTATGGATGTCTTTATAACAAAACTTCGCAAAAAATTAAAAAACGACGATTCTATACAGATCATTAATGTAAGAGGGTATGGATATAAACTCGTCTGTTAGTGCTAATTCTCTTAGATTCTATATCCACAATTAGGTAATTAACTAGGTTTCAAAACATAAATCTTATTGAAATTCTTTTCCATCCTTTTTATGTTCCTCATAAATTCTATTATATTTACGCCCAAACTTGAACCAACGTTTTTTACAAGAACACCCCGAGAAAAATAATCGAATATGCATATAGCTATAGCTGGAAATATCGGTGCCGGAAAGACTACATTGACCCGATTACTTGCTAAACATTATAAATGGGAAGCCCATTTTGAAGATGTATTAGAAAATCCTTACTTAGAAGATTTCTATAACAAAATGGAACGTTGGTCTTTTAATCTTCAGATTTATTTCCTGAATAGTCGTTTTAGACAAATACTCGATATTCGCGAAAGCGGAAAAGATATTATACAGGATAGAACTATATACGAAGATGCCTATATCTTTGCTCCTAACTTACATGCAATGGGATTGATGACCAATCGTGATTTTGAAAATTACAGGTCACTTTTTGATCTTATGGAAAATGTTGTTGAAGGTCCGGATCTTCTTATTTATTTGAGAAGTAGTATTCCTAATCTCGTAAACCAAATTCATAAACGTGGTCGAGAATATGAAAATACAATTAGTATTGATTATCTAAGTAGACTTAATGAGAGGTATGAAGCCTGGGCGCATGATTATGATAAAGGAAACCTTTTAATCGTTGATGTAGACCATATCAATTTTGTAGATAACCCTGAAGATTTAGGAAGTATTATTAATCGTATCGATGCAGAGTTAAACGGATTATTTTAATCTTTTGAGTAGCGATATGGATTTTAATTTGCTCTTTCAATTCCTTGAAGACTTACAAAACAACAATCATAAAGAATGGATGGATGCTAATAGAAAACAGTATCAAACCATTCGAAATTCATTTGTTCAATGGTTAGATGATCTGGATTCGAAATTAGCAGGTATTGACCCTGACTACTTTCCAACTCCAGGAAAAAAAGGGATTAATCGCATCAATAATAACTTACTTTTTCACCCAAACAAGCCTGTGTATAAGGATCATTTTGGGGCAGGACTCGATCAGCGTACCAAACAAGGAGATTTTTATGTTCATATCGGAATCTCAGAGTGTTTATTAGCTGGTGGGTACTGGAAACCTGATAATAAGATTTTAAATAGTATTCGAGAAGCCATTGATTATAATGGAGAAGAATTAGTGAAAATCATAAATAAAAAAAGTTTCAAGCGTACTTTTGGCGGAATGCTTCCTGACGAAGATAAACTAAAAAAAGCTCCAAAAGGTTATACTGTAGATCATGAGCATATTGATTTACTTCGTCATCGAACTTTTGCAGTTATTCATCCCTTAACCAAAAAAGATATTCTTAGCGATGATTTTATGGATAAAGTCATAGAAGTTTATAAAGAAATGCTTCCTTTTCGACGATATTTTAATGAGGCGGTAACTGTATAACGTAGCCCCGTTAAAAAGCAACAATTCTGAAAAATCTAATCTATTTTCTTAGATAAATATTCGACAATTATATTTGTCGCTCCTGTATTGCTATTAATAAAGTGTCCAGAAATCATTCCTGTCTTCTCTCTAAACTTTTTATCTTCTGCAAGTTTCAGAATCACATTGGTAAATTCGACAGCATTAGTAATGGAGAATAGTCCGGCTAGTTTTTGTAATTGTTTTGCTTCTCTAAACTTTTCGAAGTTTTTACCAATTATGATAGGAATTCCAAAAGTAGCTGGCTCTAGAATATTATGCAATCCTCCAGTTCCCATAGCGCCTCCTACATATGCAATATCTCCATAACTATATACTCTTGATAAATACCCTATTGTATTCATAATAAAAACCTGTTGATTTTTTAGATCTACACCTTCTTTTTCTGAATATACAACAGTTTTCTTTTTGATTTTCCCTCTCAATCCATTCACACTACTGTCTTTAATTTCGTGAGGAGCGATAATAAAACAAATTTTATCTGATGCTTCATTTACGAAATCTATAAACACCTCTTCATCTTGAGGCCAGGAACTCCCCATTACAATGCAGAGTCGATCATTAATAAATTCTGAAATAAAATCTACATGATTATCCATCTCTATCTGATGCGATACCCTATCAAAACGTGTATCTCCACTTAATGTAACATTATTAAAACCAAGCCCTTCGATCAAATTTTTGGACTCTGTATCCTGAACAAAAAAATGATCCACCATCAATAGTGTTTTACGCATAAAACCACCATACCACTTAAAGAAAGAGTGATCTTCTCTAAATGTTGTTGATATAAATACCACAGGAATATTTTTTGTTTGTAGCATTTTAAGGTAATTAGGCCAAAATTCATACTTTACAAAAATTGCCAATTCTGGTTGTACATATTCTATAAATTTCTTGGCATTGCGTTTGGTATCTATCGGAAGGTATACTATGAGATCAGCTAGCGTACTGTTTTTCTTAGCTTCATATCCTGAAGGAGAAAAAAAAGTAACCAATAACTTATGATTTGGATATTCTTTTTTTAACTCTTCCATCACAGGCACTCCTTGTTCATATTCACCTAAAGATGCACAATGAAACCAGAGGACACGATCCTCGGCGAATATTTTTTCATCTACTATTTGAAAAACGTTTTTCCTTCCTTCTACAAACAATTTTAGTTTAGGACTAAACATTCCTATAATCGGAAGTATATTTTCAAATATCGCAATAAAGAAGTTGTATAAAACGCTCAAGAATGATGATTTTTTTTATGAATTGCTAAAATACAGCTCTTTGTTGTAAAACAACATGGAAAATTTCAAAAGAAGCCTCTTAATTCTTTTAAAGAATCAACAATTTAAATCTAAATATTATGCGTATAATCTATTATTTGTCTTAAAAATTAAATAACTTGATATCAATATTCACACAAACTCAATATTTATGAAATTAAAAACTACTTTAATTGCGCTATTCTCATGTGCTATATTATGCTCTCAAAGCTTCCGCGAGGTACAACTTCCTAAACCTGAAAACCTAAGCTCTTTTTTTATTGGCCCTCTACTTAAGTCTACAATTCATTATGGAGTTACACCTCCAAATTTTAATGGTAAAGTAATTCTATTTAATCATGGATATATTGATCTCAACCAATCCCAATTCTTATTTGACAATTCTTTTTATCAAGAAACTTACAATGAAGGGTACCAAGCTGTTTTTGTAGCGACTACGCGAGGAAAAGGAATTTGGATTAATGGAAAATTATTAGCCGAGTCTATTGATATTGTTACTCAAAAATTCAACGTAGACCAATTATATTTAATAGCGCATAGCAATGGCGGAAAAGCTTCAGAAGCCGCAATGTTTCATTATGGAAAAAAGAACAAAGTAGCGCAAGCATTTGCTCTTGGCACTCCTTTTTGGGGTACATATTTAGCAGATATTTCACAGATGCCCTGGTTAAATTGGGCTTGGAAACTTACTGGGTTAAATGAAGGCGCCAGAACCTCAACAACATACTATTGTAGAGATGTTATAAGACCTTTTTTAGATAATCATCCCAATAATGAACCAGAAAAGTTTGTTGTACTAGGAGCGTCAGGTTATTATAAAGGGTCTACTATTGCAGCTCCTGCTTTTTTACTTACAGGAGGGATTTTGCTTCCAGTCCAGGGAATAAATGATGGTGTGGCTCCTTACAGGAGTACACTTAGACCTGGTGCCGAGTATGTATTTAGAAAAAATGATTCGAGAGCTATTTTTGATCACCTTGATGTTAGTCTGGGACAGTTTAGTTGGTCATATATAAAATCATATATCGAAAATCGTGCTCCAAAAAACACCATCACTCTTGATACCAACCATAATAATTTTAAGATAGAAAGTAATTATTATATTATCCAATCTGAAAATGAATATGATCGCATCGTATTAGATAAAAACTCTAGTTATGCAGTAACCGAAGTTATTCATGAAAATCCAACTGCAGAATTTAAGGTTTTTGATAAAAATCATAAAAAATTAAATCTATCAAAAAGCTTTAGTACAGAAAGTCATAAAACTACTATTCCGGTTTCACAACATGACTTAACATTAAAAAGTGACTCTCGATTCGCAGCTTTTGTAAAACAAAATAGCGGAGTAAAAATGTCTTTAGAACATATTATAGAAAAGAATCATCAAATATTAAAAGTTAAGATTTATTCTGATAAAAAAGATTTTTTGTCGCTTCTAAATACTGAAGTACGAGCTGTGATAACCAAAACTTCAAAAATTGATGGAACACCTTTACAAAATGATTCTAAAGTAATCATATTTGAGAAAGATAAAGATGGTTTTTATTTCGACACCAGGAATCTGGAAGAAGGTGTATATAGTTTATTTCTAAATTCAGAAAATAAAGGAAATTTTAGAAGAAGTATTATTTCGGGATTCGTTGTGGGAGATATCAAAAATAATTTAACTACTATAGAAAATGAAAATACTTTAGAAAAACCAGAGAAATCAATTCAGATTACACCAAACTCGGTTAAAGACCAAGCCGTTTTATTTATAAAAGGATACACTACTCTAAATAATTGGCTAAATGTAAAGATATATGATATCACAGGAAAAGATATTAAAAGCTTTACGATAAGAACAAATCAGAGTTTACAATATAATATCTCTGAACAATTACAAACATTAAGTAGTGGCATTTATCTTCTTAACGTTGATGATTTTAAAACTATAAAATTTAATAAAGAATAAGTGAGTTGATATATATGTAAAGTGAAATGTATGTCTAGATACATTTCACTTTATTTTTTGCAGTTAATAAAAAATATATCAAAACTATAGTTCACATTGGCAATCGTATCAATATTTTGTACTTTCGTGAGGTTACAATAAACACATTCATGAAGAAAATACAAATGGTTGATCTTAAGGGTCAATATGAGCAAATTCAAGAACAAGTAGATTCATCTGTACTTAACGTTATACATTCCACAGCTTTTATTAATGGACCCGAGGTTCATAGTTTTCAAAAAGAACTAGAGGATTATCTAAATGTAAAACATGTAATTCCTTGTGCGAATGGGACAGATGCATTGCAGATTGCCATGATGGGACTTGGTCTTCAACCAGGAGATGAAGTGATTACAGCAGATTTTACATTTGCCGCAACTGTAGAAGTAATCGCATTGCTTCAACTTACTCCAGTATTAGTAGATGTAGAGCCTGATTCCTTTAATATTGATCCAGAAGCCATAAAAAAAGCAATTACACCAAAGACCAAAGCTATTGTGCCTGTGCATCTGTTTGGTCAAGCAGCCAATATGGATGCAATAATGGCAATTGCAGAAGACCATAATTTATACGTAATCGAAGATAATGCTCAGGGTATTGGCGGAAGTTATACATTTGAAGATGGGAAATCTGTAAAAACAGGGACTATTGGCCATGTAGCGTCAACTTCTTTTTTTCCTTCTAAAAACTTAGGATGCTATGGTGATGGAGGTGCGATCTTTACTAATGATGATGAGCTAGCACATATTATTCGAGGAGTAGTAAATCATGGAATGTACAAGCGATATCATCATGATGTTGTTGGTGTAAATTCTCGTTTAGACTCTATACAGGCAGCAGTTTTAAGAGCAAAATTACCTAATTTGGATCGCTACAATGATGCAAGAAGAACAGCCGCAAGAAAATATAATAAAGCGTTTGAAGGAATTAAAAATATCATAACCCCATCAGCAAAAGGAAATACTTGTGATGTGTCCCAAGGTAAAATTTGCAATACTTGTAATTGTCATGTATTTCATCAATATACCCTTAGAGTAATTAATACTGATCGTGATGCTTTAGTCAAACATCTTAATGATAATGCAATTCCTTGTGGGGTCTACTACCCTATCCCATTACACAGTCAAAAGGCATATCAAGACTCACGATATAATGAAGCTGATTTTCCTGTAACGAATCAGCTGGTTACAGAAGTTATTTCCTTACCTATGCATACAGAACTAGATAATGAACAAATAGATTTTATTACTAAAACTGTTATTGATTTTGTAACAAAATAAATCATACTCATAATATATACCACATGTTATGGTTTAGATAATATTATCTAAACCATAACATTATAAATTAACTGAATTTCTCCCCTAACCTGCTCAAAAAATGGATTCTTTTTGCATCTGTTACAACCTTGTTTCTTATCCCAATATTGAACTCCCTCCTCTGCCAGAGGCATATATAGTAGCCATAAAAGAAAACCATTTAGGCTATATAGAAAAACAGGCGATTCCAAGTACCTTAGAAAGCTTTAATATCAGCTATTATGAATCACCTCATGAACAAATACTAGGTATATGTAATCTTTTAAAACCTATAAATCTAGAGCAAAGATTTCAACCTAAAAAAAGCAGAAAAAAATTAAAGCTATCAGAATTAGTAAAGGATAAAAAAACTAAAGAAATTATAGTTGCTTTCATCAATAGAAAATTAGCTTTGTTTTATAATCTGGTTTATGAAAATCAATACCCCCTTTGTTTTCGAGCAGATAGAAAAGATCCTGTTTCAGTATCTCAAATTCATTTTTCAAATACTGCGTTAGATCCATTATTAACCTTTAAAAAAACTAATGATGGTATCGAATATTCTTTCTCTCTCAGTGATCACGAGAAAGAATATATTCCTTCGCAAAATGATATAACCATACTGTTAAATGATCCGGCATGGATTGTTTTAAACAAAAAAGTATATCAAATTAATAATATTAATGCGAATAAGCTAAAACCTTTCTTTACCAAAGAAGTAATTACCATTGCTCAAAAACATATTAAAACGTATGTAGAAAAAATCATTATTCCGGTGATCAAAAATATAGATATCTCTGCTGTTGGTTTTGATATCCAGATAAAAAATAGCATTACCGGTTATACTATTGAAATTATTGAAGATTTTATCAAAGGAAATTATGTAGCTAAAGTTATTTTTGAGTATGATACTGATATTTTTGATCATTATAGCCAAAAGAGCACTGCTTCTCATGTACATTTTGGTAAAGAAGAGGAGTTACAGATTATTCAGACTAGAAGAGATACTGGTGTAGAAAATAAGATTATTGATTTACTTACAAGTAAAGGATTGTCTTTAAATGATAATTTACTGTTAGAAACAGCAACAGAAGATTCTTTTTCTATATTTCAATGGTACACAAATCATGAGTCACAACTTTCTGAAGAAGGTTTTAAATCTATAATTCCTAAAATTGATAATAAAAATATTCTTCTAGCTCCTCATGCCATTCAGTTTGATAATCAACAACAAAGTGATTGGTTTGACATAAAAGGAGTGATCACTATTGGAGGTTTACAAATTCCGTTTTCAAAATTTGTAAATCATATCAAAGAGAATAATCGTTTTTTTTCTGTTGATGACGATACTATTTTTCTAATTCCGGATTCTTGGATGACCCGATATAGAAAGTTAGCTAGTTTTGGAAAAGTAGAAGAAGAAAAAATCATTATTAACAAGAGTAATTATACTATACTACAGGAGGTATTAACTCCAGAAGAAATTGACATACAAAATCCAACAGAAACTTCATATACCCAATCACCATTACTTAAAGCTAGATTACGCCCGTATCAGGAAAAAGGGGTGCAATGGCTGGTACAACATAACAGCAATAACTTAGGGGCTTGTCTGGCAGATGATATGGGGTTAGGGAAGACATTACAAACTATTGCTACTTTAGCTTTCACTAAAGACCAACTTACTCCACAGGAAAATGAAGTAGAAAAGATAAAGCTAGATTTATTTAGTAATCCGTTAGAAATAAAAACCTTTCTTAAAGCTTTAATTATATTGCCTTCTTCTTTAATTTTTAACTGGGCACAAGAGATTCTAAAATTTGCACCACATTTCAGTATTATAAAGTATACCGGTTCTGATAGAAAAAAAATAGCTCCTTATTTAGAAAGTTATGATGTTATTCTTACCACGTATACTACCGCAACCAAAGATATAAGTGTCTTAGAAAAAATTAATTTCAACTACCTCATTTTAGATGAAAGTCAACAAATCAAAAACAAAGATTCTAAATTATTCTCGGCTATAAACAAAATTAATTCGGCACATAAAATATCCTTAAGTGGTACTCCAATAGAGAATTCATTATCTGATCTATGGTCCCAAATGCAATTTATAAACCCTGGTATATTAGGTAGCTTTCCTTTTTTCAAAGAATATTTTAAAATTCCAATTGAAAAACATAGAAACCAGGAAAGAATAGAAGAGCTCAAAACACTTATTGATCCCTTTATTCTCAGACGTACCAAAGAACAAGTTGCCAAAGACTTACCTGAACTTACAGAACAGATTATATATACAGAAATGCACTCTAGTCAGGAAAAACAATATGTATCTGAAAAATCTGCAGCACGAAATCTATTGTTAGGAATTGATAGTCAAACCAGTAATAAAATTCATATCCTTAACACGCTTAACAAATTAAGACAATTAGCAAACCATCCTAAGTTAATCAACTCAGATACTGATAGCTCATCAGGAAAATTCGAAGATGTAACCAATTACATCACAACATTGGTTAAAGCAAATAAAAAAGTATTGATCTTCAGTTCTTTTGTATCTCATTTACAATTATATACAAAATGGTGTGATACTCAAAATATTACATACGTTACTTTAACCGGGCAAACAAAAGGGGATGAACGAGAACAAGTTGTTAATCAGTTTCAGGAAAACGAATCGACATCTGTCTTTTTTATATCTCTAAAAGCTGGTGGAGTTGGTCTTAATCTTACAAAAGCTTCTTATGTAATTTTATTAGACCCATGGTGGAATCCGTTTATAGAAAAACAAGCCATTGCGAGATCACATAGAATCGGACAAACCAGTAATGTTATGGTTACTCGATTTATTACTAAAAATACCATCGAAGAGAAGATATTACAATTACAAGAAAAGAAAAAAGACTTATCTGATGAAATTATTGATGTAAATGCCATCCCACAGTATGTAGAACAGGATTTGGAAGAATTATTAACATAATGTCTTCTAATTTTTCAAGTATTCGAGAAGGTTTATTCACTATGTCTTTTTATCATTGTTTTTATACAGAAATAATGATAAAAGCTTTTGTTTTTTAATATCAATCTCACAATAGAGATATGACTATTTGAAAGAGAAAATTCCTTGTCTTCAATATAATTTTCGATAGAAAACCATTCAGACTAACATAAATTCTCTTGGATAAAATTCACATTTTTAATCTTCAGAAAAGAAGGTGCTCTTTTCAGGCACCTTCTTTATATCAATCTATTTTTATTTTATGGGTAATTATATCACGTTAAATCGTTTAATTTTTGTGGCCTGATCAGAAATAATATAAATTAAATAAGAACCTTTTCCCAAATCAGAAGCATCCAACTGAAAATTACTACCTCCTATATTTAATTTCCCCAAATCTATTTCCTTGATCATTCTTCCTTGAATATCAAAAATCCTCACGTTAATTTGAGAGATTTTATTTGATTCAACACTTAAGTTGAGAACATTATTGCTCAATGGGTTTGGATAAATACGTACATTCATATTTTTGCTTGCTTGACTGGCAGTATTCAAACGAGTAGCTTTGCTACAACTAGCAGATGTAGGTTCCCAGAACCAATGACTAATTACAGGATCATAACCTGGATTATCATGTTCACAGATATAGTTAGACCCACCATAGGATACAATATCACCTGTATAATATTGAGCGCCGGCAGTCCAAGGTGCGCAGGCTCCACCATCACCTCCAGAACCGCCATCACAATTTTGAGAAGAAGGATCCCAGAACCAATGACTAATTACAGGATCATAACCTGGATTGTCGTTTACACAGATATAATTACTACCTTGATATGTTACGATATCACCTACATAATATTGCGTACCAGCTGACCATTGCGTACAAGAACCACCTCCACCAGGTCCGCCAGGGCCACTTCCCCCGTCTAATTTGGCATCAATTGTATTAAGCAAAGAATAGGAAGGATTAGCGTGATCTTGATCAACGGCCCAGATCATAACGCCTCCAATATTCTCATTTAAAGTCAATTGTACTTTGTCCTCAATCAACTTCTTTGCATTGTAGCCATAACCGTTTGATTGATCACAAGTATTATTGTTCGGATAGACTTTGTTTGGAGCACTGCTATCTGCAGCTACAATATCTTTGTATGCCATTGATGCTCCGCTAGAGTTCCAGCCATAAAAAGGAAGACCTAATTGTAGTTTAGAGTTAGTGACTCCACGACTTTGCCAATAATCAATACCTCCAGCAGCAAAAGTATACGTCGAATGATTTATTCGAGGACTATTATCATAAGCCATAATATGAATACCATCAAGATATTGAAAAGCGGCAGATGAAAAATGTTGACCACGAAATGCTGACGCAGGAACAGCTGTAGAAAGTTCTAATTGTTTTGTTGGGTGTGTATTCATCTTAGCTCTAAGTGCCGCCAGTAGATCAACATACAGTCCTTGACTACTGGCACTAGGGTATTCCCAATCCACATCAATGCCATCCATGTTGTATTGCACAACCATATTGTAAAGGTTGTTTACAAAATTTGTTTTTGAGTTCCCTTGAGCGACCGAATTGAATGCTTCTGGATTGGCATCAGCAGCACAGGGACCAGACTGATTCGCATAGCTACAAGGAAACCAACCTCCTACTGCAAGAATAGCTTTAGCACCTTGAGCATGAGCTATTGATGTCATGGTACTAAGGTAAGCACCATCTATAGCATTTAACTTACCATCTAAATCAGGATGAATAGTCGCAAAAGAATAAATAACATGTGTTAATTTCGAAGCTTGATCAGCAGTGATTTGAGCTTTCCAACTCTGCATGTAACCAACTCTTTTCTGTGCATAGATTGGCTGGACAAACATCCACGTCATCAAAAAGATTAGCGGGAAACGATAATAAATTTTTTTCATAATAATATGGTTTTTAGAGTTAATATTAATTAGGAAAAAGAATAACAAACCTCAATTAATGGGATCTAATATCCCCTCATTAGTAGGCTCAAACAAAAACAACCTATAGTAAGTTTGTTATATTTAAATTCATATTGGTCATCATATAATTGCTTACTGGTACAAATCACATAAAGGTAATATGCAAGACTCACTATAACCTTTTTTTTAGCTAAACGGTTAAAATTTGTAGCTTAACGACAAAATTTAGAAGCACTAGTTTAAGAATTCTTTTAAATATCGATCTTGACTTTTGAATTCTAAATAAACACAGCTACCATCCCTGATTTCATTAATGAGGAATTATGAGAATCGCTGAAACAATTCTGAATTACAATATTTTCATCGTTTAGATTCTAAAAAAAATCTTAATACAATTAATGGATACAAGTAATTATACTAAATTGATCCCATTAAGTAACTCATACAATTTTTTAATACAGCTCACTCATGAAATATTTTTATACTTTATTTATTGCATTAATATCTTTAACCATCTCTGCTCAAGACACCTATATTCAATGTGGTAAACTTATAGATACCAAAACAGGTAAAATACTGACTGAAAAAACTATTGTTGTTTCTGGAAATAAAATTCTAAAAATTGAAAATGGTTATGTTGCTGGTAAAAAAAATGACACCACTATTGATCTGAAAGATAAAACGGTAATGCCTGGATTGATTGATATGCATGTTCATATCGAAAGTGAATCAAACCCAAAAGCTTACCTTGAGCGATATACAGATAATGAAGCCGATGTAGCATATAAGTCTGTTGGGCTTGCAAAAAAAACACTTATGGCTGGATTTACTACAGTCAGAGACCTTGGTGGTAGTGGTGTAAATATTGCTTTAAAAAAGGCTATTGCACAAAATAAAATTGATGGCCCAAGAGTTTTTACTGCTGGAAAAATAATATCAAGCACTGGTGGTCATGGTGATCCAACTAATGGCAGCAAAAAAGCTTTGGTAGGCGACCCTGGACCAAAGGAAGGAGTTGTTAACGGTATAGAAGATGCCAAAAAAGCCGTACGTCAACGCTATAAAAATGGTGCTGATCTTATTAAAATTACTGCTACGGGAGGAGTACTTAGTGTAGCAAAGAGCAGTTCTAATCCACAATTTACTGTAGAAGAGATTAAAGCTATATGTGAAACAGCTAAAGATTATGGTTTTCATGTAGCTGCTCATGCACATGGAGATGAAGGAATGCAACGTGCAGTCCTAGGTGGAGTAAAAACCATTGAACACGGAACACTCATGAGCGAGAAAACTATGGATCTCATGAAACAACATGATGCATACCTTGTACCCACTATAACAGCAGGAAAAGAGGTTACAGAAAAAGCAGCAATAGAAGGATATTACCCTTCTATTATAGTTCCTAAAGCATTAGAGATCGGACCAAAAATTCAAAATACGTTTAAAAAAGCGTATGATCGTGGTGTTGGTATTGCATTTGGTACAGATGCCGGAGTGTATAAGCACGGACAAAATTCAAGAGAATTTGGTTATATGGTCGAAGCGGGAATGCCAGCTATAGAAGTTATACAAAGTGCAACCACTACCAATGCTAAAATTTTGAATATGGATGATCAACTTGGGCAAATTGCTCCAGGTTTTTTGGCTGATATTGTAGCCGTAAATGATGACCCTACTCAAAAAATAAAGACTATGGAAAATATAGTTTTTGTAATGAAAGACGGGAAAGTATATAAGAAATAAGGAATATATAAGGTAATAGAACTTAAAAATAACACTAACTTTAATCCTCAATCAATAGTGGTACTCTTTATAGTTTACCAAAACATTCAATCAATTGAAAAAAAGAGATCAAGATGTTATGTATTACGAAGATAATTCTATACGAATTACTCGTAAAAATTACGTGAAATTCGAAAATAACATGCTTCCACATGATCACGATTTCCTATCTGTAAGTCTAATGTTGTCTGGTAGTTTAATAGAACATACAGAAAAAGGGACAAGAATCGTAAAACCAGGGAGTATTTTGATCAAACCTGCTCTACTCGAACATAGTAATATTTTCACAGAGAGTTGCACCATTTTATCACTAAATATATATGATTGGGAGTATTATAAATTTGATTATAAAAACTGGAATATCATTCAACAGCATATGTTGTTGAAATATTTCTTAAGAATTATTCAGGATAAAGATAAAAAACAAAGCCTGAGTGCATTAAAATCTAACCTATCACCTATCGCGGATACAAAACATATACAAGAAAGCATTCCCGAATGGGTTAAACATGTTCGAACCATTATTGATACTCAATTTTTAGAGCCTCTCAAAATTTCGGAGCTAGCCAAAAAAGTCAATGTACACCCTGTACATTTAGGAAGAACATTTAAAAACTATTACAAAGTAGATATTAAAGCATATCAAAAGCAATTACGCATGCATTTTGCTGTTTCTCAAATGATTTCCCAAAATAATAATCTCACCCAAATAGCACATTCGACAGGATATGCAGACCAAAGTCATTTCTCACGAGAGTTTAAAAAATCAACCGATTTTTCTCCAAAAAAAATTGCTTCCTTATTGAATGTTTAATTTGTTCTATTTTTTAACATTTACAGCATATAGTTTTGTTTGAAATGTAAATTCTATATCAATGAAGAAAGAGATCTTTTCAATTAGCCTATTAACGCTATCACTATTTTTTTTATCCTGTAGTACTACACCCAAAAAACCTGATTATTCTGAGTTCAATACGTCATACTCAGAATTCCTGGAATCAGCAGTAAAAGAATTAGGAACAAAGCATGGATTATCTCTTGCTGTAGTCAAAGATGACCAGGTTATTTTTGAACACTATCATGGGCTTGCAAACATAGATAAAGGCATAAAAGTAGATGAGAACACCTTATTTTACATTGCTTCTGCTACCAAATCATTTACAGCCTTATCTGCATTGATTCTTGAAAACAAAGGTAAGCTAGATTTAGATAAATCTTTATCGGCATACTTCCCCGAAGTGAATTTTGCCCCAGAACTCAAAGCAGATCATATTACCGGACACGATTTACTTCTACATACTTCAGGTATAAAAAACTGGCCAATCATAAATTCAACAGCATACACAGGAATTCATGATCAAAATCAACTATTAGAACAATTATCTCAACTTACAAAAGTTAACAAAAAAGCACCTCACGGAAAATTTCAATACTCAAATCTTGGGTATAATATTTTAAGTATGATTATGGAGCGAGAACTGGATATGGATTGGCAATCTGTACTTGAAAAAGAAATTTTTAATCCTTTACAAATGAACCGTACAACTGCACGAATGTCGACCGCAGATCAGAATGGATGGGAAGTTGCAAAGCCTCACAGTCAGTTAAATGATCAGAATACGTTAGAGCGACTTTTATTAGAAAAAAAAGATAATACAATGCACGCTGCCGGAGGTATGATTACAACCTCTCGCGATATGACTCGATGGTTGATTATGGAGCTTAACAACGGAAAAATTGATAATAAGCAAATCTTTGATACCGATTTAATAAAAAAAAGTGTGTTATCTCATGTCCGTCAAGATAGAAAATATATGGAGCTAAAACGATTTGGATATGGATACGGATGGAATCAAGGGACCACTAATCATGGAGATACCTTAGTTCATCATTTTGGGGGATATGTAGGTTTCCATTCTGAAGTTTCATTTATGCCATCCAAAAAAGTTGGAGTTGTAGTCATGGCAAACGAATCTGACACAGGTAGATATCTCAGTTTCTTACTTACATCTTATGCTATTGATTATTTTTCGGGACGAAAAGATATTGATGTTTATTATCAAAATAAATTAAAAGAATATAGCAAGACTATAGCTACATTCAAAGAGAACGTTAAAGAACACTATATAAAACTAGTAGAAAGACAATGGCAATTAGAATTACCTTTTTCTTCTTATGCAGGAAAGTATACCAGTGATTTATTTGGAACATTAATAATCGAACATCTTGGGGGAAATCGATTAATTGCCAGTTCTGGAAATTTAAAATCTGTTGATGCTACACCCTATAAAAATGCGAATTCGATAAGAGTAGAGATGGTTCCAGGGTCTGGTTCTGGCATCCAATTTATTGTCAATGAAGGAAAAGTAGAACAGGCTATTTGGGAAGATCAAATATATACTAGAGTAATAAACTAATACTTCATAGTCATTCCATTAAAATCATTATGGTATAAAGAAGAAAGAAAAGTTTTTCTTTATACCGTGATGATTACAATTATATCTCAAAAACAAATACAACCTTAATCGTTAAAGCTATCCTAACATTCATGTTTATTTAGTATTTTTATCATCTGATTATTCGTTTTTACATATCATTTAAGTCTTTCCAAAAGACTCCCTCTTTTTTGGGGTAGATATTGTATTAGACTATGCTAAGTTTAATGTAATGGCATAGTTGTGTCCACTCCGATCTAAATTCAAATTTTTTTAATCATTCAAAATGGGATTGAATATGACGTCAATCCGAACATTGATATGCACGATATGTATAAAATATCATGCAATTAAAAACTAAAAAAACATAAAAAATGGATAGTAGAATAGAGCCATTTAATTCAAATACAACAGTAGTATTAGATTTTTATAACAAAGTACTTGGTCTAGGCGATACAAGTCTAATAGATGATATACTTACAAACGAATATATACAACATAGTCCAACGGTAAAAACAGGAAAGGATGGCTTTACAGAGTTTATGTCTTTTCTAAAACAGTTACCTCAACCCAAAAACCCTGTTAAACCTTTTATGCGGTTGATTAGTGATGAAAATTTCGTTGCTGTTCATTTAAGTATCAAATTTATGGGGCAACAAAAAGCTGTATTAGATTTGTATAGGCTAAAAGATGGCCTTCTTGCAGAACATTGGGATGCTTCAGAAGATATAACTGGATTCAGTTCAAACCCTAATCCTGTTGTTGAGGGAACAACAACTATTGAGAACATAAATTCAACTGAGGAGAACAAGAACATCATTCATAAGTATACAAAACATGTACTACTGGATAAGTCCTCAGACTTGTGGGTGGATTATATATCAACAAATTTGATTCAACATAATCCAAAAATCGAGAATGGTCGCGAAGCATTGATTCAATATTATAAAAAAATTGATGTCAAAAAAGTTTATCGAATATTAGGGGAAGGAAATTTTGTTGTTACTCAATCCGAAGTCTTCTTTGAAACTGTTCCTTTTGTAGTATACGATATTTATAGGTTAAAAGATAAAATAATAACCGAGCATTGGTCTGTATCTCAAAAAATTCCTAAAGAGATGGCACATCTCAATGGAATGTTTTGATTTTTTAGCTTAATAAAAGCATATTACAAAATATTAAAGGGTGTGTTTCGCACCCTTTATGTTTACCTTTACAAATCAGTAAATGTGACTTTATATCATTCATACAAAAAGAAAATATGAATAAGAACAGAGAAATACATCCTGATTTTCTTTACTTCTTAGCATTAAAAGAACCTGATTTAATTGACCTCTTTAAAGATGTAAGAAACTATATCTTGTCGATATATCCAGATAGTAACGAACTACTTTACCACACACATGCTTTAACCACTGTATATTCAATTTCAGAGAAATTATCTGATGCTTTTTGTATGATTCCTATATACACAAACCATCTTAATCTTGGTTTTAATAAAGGGGTTTTAATCGATGACCCTCATGCATTACTTACCGGAACAGGGAAATTAATACGGCATATACCTATTACAGAAAAAGAAGATTATCAAAACGACGATGTAGAAAACTTAGTGAAATCAGCAATAAATTTTGCTATCAATGATATGGACAAGCCTTCTAAATCTAGTGGAAAAACAATTTCAAAAATAAAAAAACAACTACCAAGGAATGACTAATGACGCTATAAAAATTACCAAAACCGAAGTATTATCAGATAACTGGTATACCCTCAATAAAGTTACCTATGAGTATCAAAACAAAAATGGTGAATGGGAAACACATTCGAGAGAGGCGTATGATAGAGGAAATGGAGCTGTTATTTTGCTTTACAATGCTAATACCCGAAAAGTTATTCTTACCAAACAGTTTAGATTACCAACCTATGTAAACGGAAACAAAAATGGTATGATGATAGAAGCTTGTGCCGGATTACTGGATCAGGACAATGCAGAGGACTGCATCCGTAAAGAAACTGAAGAAGAAACAGGTTATAAAATTTCTAAAGTTAAAAAGATATTCGAATCTTATATGTCTCCTGGATCAGTTACAGAAATATTATATTTTTTCATTGCCGAATATACTAAAGAAATGAAAGTAAGTGATGGAGGTGGATTATCAGAAGAACAGGAAAATATAGAAGTACTAGAATTAGACTTTGACACAGCATATAAGATGATTTACTCAGGAGAAATAAAAGATGGTAAAACCATTATGTTATTACAACATGCAAAAATTCATAATATCATATAAATAGTGTTTAATTAAGTGTTTGAGGAGTCTGCATATCTAAAGATCGTGTTAATTTGATTTTCAGCATTAAAAAAAATAATACTTTTAAGCAGTTAATTTATAAAACTAGTATATGATACCCTTACATGAACTATTAGTATTTGCTTTAGCCTCGCTTATTATGGTATTATCTCCTGGACCAAATATGATTTATTTGATATCAAGATCTTTATCACAAGGTAAACAAGCAGGAATTATTTCTTTATTTGGTGTGATTTGTGGATTTCTATTTCATATTCTCATGGTTTCATTTGGATTAACTGCTATATTCTTTGCTGTACCTTATGCGTTTATAGTTGTGAAATTTTTGGGTGTGGGCTATCTCCTGTATTTAGCATACAACACAGTTAAGTCTGATGGTAATAAAATATTTGACAAAAAAAATCACAACCTAAAAAAGGACAATCCTTTTAAACTATTTAATATTGGATTCCTAACCAATATTCTCAATCCAAAAATGGCTCTATTTTATTTATCCTTTTTTCCTCAGTTTATTAAACCAGAATACGGCTCAATCCTTTCGCAAAGTTTTCAATTAGGAATCGTTCAAATCATTATAAGTTTTTGTATTAATTTTCTCATTGTTATTTCTGCAGCAAAAATGGCTTCCTGGTTTGCCAAAAATCCAATCTGGGTTAGAGTTCAAAAGTGGTTCATGGCTTCTGTATTAAGTGGCTTGGCAGTAAAAATTGCTTTCGCAAAAGCAAAATAAAAAATGAGTTGCCTGGATAAAAACTAGATAATAGTGTATGACATATCTAAAACTTAACTCATCAGATTATAGACTTCTAGGGTTCTACTTTTTGTTAGCAAGTGTCTGGGATGCTGCTCAGTTTTATATTTTAGAAAAACCTATACTAAAATACACCGTGGACATACCACTATTTTGGATAAAAACGATACTACTCCTTATTGTTTTTAGGTATTTAATTATAGAATTATTGATTAAAAACAAAAAATACTACTTGTTTTTTATTACTGCTTTGGGATGTGTTATTATCATAGGATTTGGCTCACTTCTTCTTCAATTTTGGTCGTCTGGCAACCCATTAAAGATATCAGAAATGACTACTAATTTAGTATTCAAAAGCTATTACAATTCTGCTGTAGATGTTGCCATACCTCTTGGTTTATTACTTGGTAAAAAATACTACGAAAATTCTATCCAGATCAATCAAATTGCAAAGGAACAACGAGAAACAGAACTTAAAGTATTACGTTCACAATTTGATCCTCATTTTTTGTTCAATAGTCTAAATACTTTAGACGCACTTATAGATATTTCTCCAGAAAAAGCAAAAGTATACCTGTCTCGATTAGCATATTTATATCGATATCTTATACAAACCAAAGATCAAGAAGTGGCATCTTTGGAAGAAGAAATGAAATTAGCTGAAAATTATTTCTTTCTTATTAAAACACGATTTGGACATTCCTATGAGTTTAACGTATCAGAGGTTGATCTTCCAAAAAACAAATATTTACCCACAGGAGCTTTACAAACGGTTATTGAAAATGTTGTAAAACATAACAAACCAACTAATGATCTAATTATTACCACACAAATCACCATTAGTAAAAACGATATATTAGTTAAAAATAATACCTCAAAAAGTTCTGAAACAGATCATTATTCGGGAAATGGATTACAAAACATAAAAAAACGATATCTTTTACTTTCTGATAAAGAAGTAGCCATAAAAGAAGATGATACACATTTTACTATTCTATTGCCTCTTCTCAATTTGGAACATTAAATAATATACAACATACATGAATATTCTGATTTTAGAAGATGAGATTCCGGCTTACGAAAAACTTAAGCTATATCTTGCTGAGTATTTTGGAACTGACTTTATGCAGGACTGGTCAAGATCTGTAGTAGAAGCAAAAGTATTGTTGTCTGAGCACCAATATGACCTCATCCTTTCAGATATTCAATTATTAGATGGTATTGCATTTGACCTCTTTGACCATATAAATATATCCTCTCCTATTATTTTCTGCACTGCTTATGATACATTTTTATTGGATGCTTTTAAAACTAATGGGATTGCTTACATCCTAAAACCATACTCAAAAGAAGAACTTTCTGAGGCACTTCGAAAATATGAAACACTCATTGCATTACCCAAACACTCACGATCGTTAAATAAAGAAGTTTTTAAAGAGCTTAAAGAACTAATTACTCCCGAAAATAAGCAGTTCTTAAAACGTTTTGTTGTCAAAAAAGGAAATGGCATTAAGTTAATTGATACAGAAACAATATCCCTAATTGATGCTTGTGGTGATTTTTGTAAAATTACTGATCATAACGGAAATATCAATAGTATATCACAGACCATTGGTACTTTGAGTGATCAATTAGATCCTAAAATGTTTTTTAGAATCAATAGAAGCCAAATAATAAATATTAATCATATTAAAGTAATGGATAGTCATAGTAAAAATAGACTACTAATCATTCTTGACGGTATAGAACAAGGAGTTATCACCAGTTCTAACACAACTCCGGCCTTCAGAAAGTGGGTGCAATTTTAGTTTATCTTTAACGACAAAAAGAAACGCTTTACCTCTTTTTTCTCCTCATTCATCAGTATTCTATAATTAGAGTTTTGGTTACAAGCTATATTTATGATTTAGCAGGTATCAAACATTAAGATGAAAAATTATATTATCATTATTTCCTTATTATTAATATGTCGTGTTAAAGGACAACTAATTGATAATTCTAACGACATAGAAACTTTTGAAATTGAGTCAAAGTTCTTAAAAGAAACTCAAAACGTAAAAGTCGCCTTACCATATGGGTACCATAAATCAACTAAATCCTACCCTATTATCCTCATTCTTGATCATCAATTGATGTTTCCAACAATGACAGCAATAGTCAATCAACTAAGTTCTACCTCTAGAATGCCAGAATCTATAGTGTTTGCCATAACCGAAGGAAACAAGCATCGAACGTACTATGCCCCTGATTTGTATGACAATCACAAAAAAAGAAGTTATGGATATGGTAATCATCAGGAAGAATTTAAAATGTTCCTAGAAAAAGAAGTGTTTCCAAAATTGGCTTCTACATATCGAACAGTAAATTTTAAAACCTTGATAGGGTTTTCTCCTTCTTCGGTTTTTACGTTAGACATTTTTTGCAAGCAACCTAAATTGTTTCAGGCATATATAGCAATTGCCTCGGGAAACATTATTGGCGATGGTTATGTAAAAAATAAGAATCTTATCGATGCTATCGAAAGCTCTTTGGCACATAACTCTTCTCACAACGCTTATTTATATGTTGTTTCTGGTGGTAAAGATTTGAATGATCACCCAGACATCAAAGACAATATTACAAGTTTTAATCAAAGGTTATCTCCATTTATCACAAATAAATTTAAAGCAAAAGCAGAAATAATAGATGGCGAAGGTCATACAGATGTTTTACTCCCCGGACTGATTAACGCAATGGATTTTATTTTCCCAAAAGAAAGATGGGTGGTTGATTATATCGATATTATTAATACCTCTGGAAATGCAAAAGAAAATATTGACCTTTTTTATAATAATCTTTCTCAAGAATATGGTTTTACGATTTATCCAAATATGAATCGATTATATAGTATGAACTGTATTAAAAACATTGGTAATCGACTTTTGAGCCAAAAAAGAATAACTGAAACAATTGAGTTGTATCGATATTGGACACAGCTTTATCCATTATCGTCTACATCACATGCCTATCTAGGTTTAGCATTAAAAGTAGCAGGAAATAAAAAAGAATCGATAAAGTCTTATGAAAAAGCTATTAAAATTGCAAAACAAGAATCAAATCCTGAGTTGCTTACATACAAAAAGTCGCTAGAAGAATTAGAGCAGAACATTAAAAAATAATATATATCATTTAACATCACAATCAAGAATTCATCACATTATGAAAACGAATAGTCTCTTTATAATCATCACTCTTCTATTAGCATCTGTTTTTTCTGGAAGAGCTCAACAAGCTAATAACTCATCATTAACACAAATCTCTACTGCACCTATTTCGCATGCTGAAAAAATTACTTTTCATTCTAAAATTCTTGATGAGAAGAGAGTAATGAACATATATCTCCCAGAAAGTTTTCATGACGCTTCTGAAGATCATACATACCCAATAATCATGATAAGTGGTTCTCACGGGGTTAAGTTTTTTCAAATGATATCTGGTGTTGTAAAACATCTTAGTTCTGTCACTCGTATGCCTGAAGCCATCGTTATTAGTTTTGATGAAGAAAAACATTATGCCCCAAATGTGTATACTAATGGTATGTGGGGAAGCACAGAGGAACTAGAATTCAATGCAGACCCTGATCAATTTGTAAAACATCTTAAAGAAGAGTTATTTCCTTATTTAAAAAAACAGTATCGTGCTAATGGCTACAGAATGATTATTGGCGTATCAGGAAGTAGTGTTTTTCCTTTACATACGTTTGCAAAAGAACCTGATCTGTTTCGGGCACATATTACTGTTGCTTCTGCAGATATGATTGGCATGGGATATCGACCCAATACCACATTTATAGATGCCTTTGAAGAAAGTTTTATTAAAAACCCTAATCGCAAAGGACAATTATATCTTGGGATAGCATCATCAGATCTTAAAGGCAAAAAGCAGCAATACCAAAACAATCTTGATGAGTTAAAAAAACGTCTGGCTCCGTTTCAATCCAAAAATCTAATATTAAAGGTAGAAACCATACCCAACGAAGAACATTATGATTGTATTATAAAAGCGATGCTATCTTCAATAGAAATGATTTTTCCAATAGAAGAATGGTCTCCAAAATTCAGAGATATCATAAAACAACCAGGAAATGCCTTAGAAAATATAGATGCTTTTCACCAAAAACTTTCCACCATGTATGGTTTTCCTATTCTTCCGAAAGCAGAAAGGTGGAATAGTGTAAATTCTCTGCGATTCATAGGAGGAAAATTATTAAAAGATGGAAGAATTAAGGAATCTATAGAAGTTTTTAAAAGAAGAGTAGAATATCGTCCTAAGTCCCCATGGGCATATAATAGCTTATCAGAAGTATTAGAAAAAGATAATCAACTCAAAGCCGCAATAGAAGCACAACAAAAAGCTGTTGAATTAGCCAAAGAGTATGACAACCAATATGTATCTGAATATCAAAAACAATTATCCAAACTTAAAGATAAACTAGAAAAATAAAATTTATGAATATCAAAACCATTTTCCTATTTCTATTTCTACATGGTTTTGCCCATTATACTGCGTATACACAAATTAAAACGACAGAGAATATTGTTGGGAAAAACGTAATTATCAATTCTTCAATTCTAAAAGAAGAAAGAACAATACAAATCTTTCTACCTGATACTTACAAAGATTCTTCAAAAAAATATCCAGTTATTTATGTATTAGATGGACAACGGCTTTTCCTTCATACGGTAAGTTTATTGCACTCATTTAAACAATTTAAACTCACTCCAGAGTTTATCGTAGTAGGTATAAGTAACTCATACCCCCAACGATTTGGTCATTTTAGCTCGGGTACAAAGCCTTTTTTTAATTTCCTTTCTACAGAAGTTATCCCATACCTAGATAAAGAATATAGAACTTCTAGCGAACGCCTATTATTTGGATGGGAATATGCAGGAGGTTTTGCCATCGAAGCAATGATTAAAAAACCTGAATTGTTTAATGGCTACTTGGCTGCCAGTCCTTTTCCAATACATGACCCTGGCCTTCCGATATCTGCAAATCGAATGAAGTCATTAGATAGTATACTTAGAGTAAAAAAGAAGTTTGATACTTTTTTATTTTTCTCATCTAGCAACAATGAAGGTGTGGTTACCGAAGGTACTGAATATCTTAAAAAGAAATTAGAATCTGAAGCTCCAATAACATTACGTTGGGAATATATTTATCTACAAAATGAAGAACATCGTTCTACCTCGTATCACACTTTATATCATGGATTAAAACGCTATTATCATTACTATCCAGAACTCCAGTTTAATTCTTTAAAAGAGTATGAGTCCTCTGGAGGAATGGATAATATTATTACGTACTACAAAAAAAGAGCAAAACAATTTGATTTTCCTGAAGGAATTGCACAAGGCACCATGTGGAATCTTGTTAAAAAGGCTTCAGATGAAGATGATTATACGGCATTTAACACATTCATAAACCAATTTAAATCAAAAGGATTTCTAGAAAAATTAAGAACAAACTGGGGATGTGTATTTGCAGAATTTTACCTCAAACATAATAAACCCAAGAAAGCCGAAGAGTTGTATTTATTTTTTAATAACAAGTTTCCCGAGTTGGCAAGCCCCATTAATGGATTGGGAGATGTCTATCTAACTTTAAAAAATAAAGACAAAGCAAGAGCGTACTACAAACAAGCAATCACCCTTGCAAAGAAAAATTCTGACTGGAGATTAGAAGAATATGAAAAAGATTTATCTGGTTTAAAAAACAACTGATATTGATCATTACCATTTTGCTTAATACCGATTAATCTTATTATTTTCATTAGGTAACTATATTATTTACGACTAAAAACCATATTGGATTAAAACATCACTTTTACATATCTTTAATCCTTGGGTTCATCATTAATAATACAAACTCATGCAAATAGTACAACCTGATTTTTCTCGTTTTGAATCAATTGAAGATTTTCCTTATAAAGAGAATTTTATACGTTTTGATAATTTACAAATGCATTATATTGATGAAGGGCAAGGTGAAACTATTCTGGCACTTCATGGAGAACCTACCTGGTCTTATCTTTATAGAAAGTTTATACCCATTTTAAAAAACTATCGATTTATTGCTCCAGATCTTATTGGATTTGGGAAATCTGATAAAATTGTTGGTTATAAAAACTATAGCTTCGATCTTCATTTTAAATCTCTTGAAAATCTAATTCAGAAACTAGACCTTAATGATATTACATTAGTAGTGCAAGATTGGGGAGGGATATTAGGGTTATCTCTTCTGGCAGAATATCCAGAAAAATTTAAAAGAGTTGTTATACTAAATACTTTTTTACCAGTAGGTAAAAAGATGTCTTTCTTTTTTAAAATCTGGAGAGCATATGCAAAATATCATCCATCACTGTCTATACCGAGTATTCTTAAACATGGTTCATATCAAAAATTATCTCAAGAAGTGCTTCAAGCCTATAACGCTCCCTTCCCTAATAAGAAACATAAAGGAGGAGCAGTAGCTTTTCCTTTACTGGTTCCTGCTAATGTTAATGATCCCGCGGTTAAACCTATACAAAAAGCGAGAGATGTACTTTCTAAATGGCAAAAACCTGCATTAGTATTGTTTTCTGATAAGGATAAAATCCTGGGAGGACTTGAGAAATTCTTTTATCGATTAATCCCTTCTAGCGCAGAACAACAAAAAATTATAATCAAAAATGCAGGACATTTTTTACAAGAAGAAAAAGGAGAAGAAATAGCACAATACATAGATCAGTTCATGAAAGATGAGCTAAAAATTATAACTTAAATGATCACCAACCTACCTTTATATTCCTAATTAAAATCAAATTGTTGTACTCCTAAATTGCTATATAATTTGATTATAAGTCATACTAAACTGCACCTATTTTAGCACTTAACTCATTTTTGATGATGGTTTTAAGTAGAAAATTTAGCATTTTTAGGAAAAGAAAAAGTCAAAATAAGCTCATCAAAAAAAACTTGTAAAATTCTTATTTTCAAGTATTTAAACCTCTTTTCTTTATTTCTTAAAAACAACCATTGTGCATTTCAAAAATAACGAAATGGTTTTCTCATACAATAGGATGAAATATTTTTTTATGAGAATATGATATAGTTTTGTTTCATTAATTAATAATAGCTAAAATCATAAACTATAAAAAAGAAATACTATGAACTCATTTAAAACTAAATTCAGGTTTAATTTAAAAGCTATCATGGATATATTGTCAGAGCTTCCTAAAGCTTGTAGTCATGCTATTCATAGATAACTACACACTTTATTAAAATTTTCAATTATGGATACCAAAATAAAATTGAATTATATGTTTCTGGCAAGCTTTTGCCTATTATGCAGTATCGCTTCATTAATAACAATAGTAGTATTAATACTATAATATACCATCATTTTACATCATAGAATTTGGGTCAAAAAACCCCTAAAGTTTTTTAATCTTTAGGGGTAAAATATTATGACAATAAACTTATCCTAAGTTGAATATTATTTTAAACTGAAGCTGAAATCGTTTCCATAGAACGATCTATTTTCTTCACTAATCCAGATAATACTTTTCCTGGTCCAACTTCTGTAAAAACTGTTGCTCCTTCTTCAATCATATTTTGCACACTTTGAGTCCATTTTACTGGAGCAGTAAGTTGAGCAATTAAATTCTTTTTAATTTCAGAAGGATCTGTAACCGCTTTTGTAGTTACATTCTGGTACACCGGGCAGTTTGGAGTACTAAAAGTAGTAGCCTCTATTGCTGCGGCCAATTCTTCTCTTGCAGGCTCCATCAAGGGTGAGTGAAATGCTCCACCAACAGGTAATACCAATGCTCTTCGAGCTCCTTTTTCTTTTAGTACTTCACAAGCTTTATTGATCGCTTCAACTTCACCCGAAATCACTAATTGTCCTGGACAATTATAATTTGCTGCTACTACTACTCCATCAATTTCGGCACAAGTTTCTTCAACAACCTCATCCTCTAACCCTAAAACAGCTGCCATTGTAGATGGTTTTAATTCACATGCTTTTTGCATTGCCATCGCACGTTTGGATACTAATTGTAGTGCATCTTCAAAAGTAAGAGTTCCATTTGCAACTAAGGCAGAAAGTTCTCCTAATGAATGTCCTGCAACCATATCTGGTTTAAAACTATCTCCTAATACTTTACTTAAAATAACAGAATGTAAAAAAATAGCTGGTTGAGTAACTTTGGTTTGCTTTAGCTCATCTGCAGAACCTTCGAACATGATTTTAGTAATTTCAAAACCTAAAATATCATTGGCTTTATGAAAAAGTTCTTTGGCAATTTCTGAGTTTTCGTATAGATCAAGACCCATTCCTGAAAATTGGGCACCTTGACCTGGAAATACATATGCATTCATATGAAATTGTGTGTTTAAAATTTTGACAAAAGTAAGGATTAAAACTCATAAATGGTTAAAGATATAAAGTCTCTAAACAACATAGGTTTTCTATTCTATATATATCGACTTAAAATCTTCTGTATGCCTTTATAATAGGAACTCCCGAATACATTAAGGTGTACTAAAAGGTAATACAATTGCCAGATGGGTAATCTATTGTTCCAATGATCAACAAGCGGAAAAACTTCATTATACGTTTCAAACAGGTTCGCATTAAAACCTCCGAAAAGATGCATCATACCGATATCCATTTCTCTTGGGGCATATGCAATTGCTGGATCGATAAGACAAGGGCTTCCATTTTTATCTATTATATAATTACCACTCCATAAGTCCCCATGAATTAAACTAGGTTGTTCATTAGGAATTTCACTTTCGATAGTTTGATAAAACTTATCCAAACCTGAAAAAATATAACCCTTCTTGATTGCTAATTTAAATTGAGGTTGTAGACGTTGAGAGATGTAAAATTCTGCGGCAGAATTACATTTTGAATTATATTGAGGTAAGTTTCCTATATAATTATGTTGTTCTAAGCCAAAATACGACATATCACATTGATGTAACGCAGCTAATTTTCTTCCGAATACTTCCCAAAAATTAGGAATTGGTTGTGCGGTTTCAATATAGGACAGTATCAAAAAACCATTGTCATCATGCCTACCAAAATCAAGAATTTCAGGAACTGTAAACGTATTAGAGTTTTTAAGAATTTTTAATCCATAAGCTTCGGCTTCAAACATCCCTGGAAACTTTGAAGCAGTATTACGTTTAACTACACACTTTTGTGTTTTCGTTATCAATAAGTAGACATCATTAATATCGCCACCAGATAAGGGCTGTATAGATATAATGGTTTCTGAAAGGAGATCTTCTAAATACTTTTTGAATTCTATTGATATCATAACGAACTCTTTAGTCTCCAGTAAAGCCTAGAGGTTATATGATCAACTATACCTGGAATCTACTAAATACGACAAAAAGTTGATATTATTTATCTTCTCTTATACGTTAAGTAGGTAAAAGGATACTTATGTTTCTCATCGATATCATGAAACTCTTCTTTTTCTAGTTTCCATATTTCGGTATCAATTTCTGGAAAAAAAGCATCTGCATCAAAAGATTCATGTACTCGGGTGAGTTCGATACAATCAGAGTGATCCATTCCCATTGTATAAATTTCTCCACCACCAATAATAAAAGGTTGCGCATCTCCTTTAGCAACCTCCAGAGCATCTTCTATGGTGTGAACCACAATTGCACCTTCTGCTTGATATGATGTATTTCGGGTAATCACAATATGCACACGGTTTGGAAGTAATTTTGGAAAAGTCTCAAAGGTTTTACGTCCCATAATAATATTATGCCCAGAAGTGAGGCTCTTAAATCTTTTGAAATCATCTGGCAAATGCCAAACCAAATCATTATCCTTTCCCAAGGCATTATTTTCTCCTGCAGCGGCAATCATTGTAACCATATTCTTAGTTGCTTTTAGTTCTCCCACAATCTCAGATGTCTTTCCCTTAATGAATTCTTCTTTTTTCTTTATGAGTTCTTCTTTAGGATACATTAAATCCACATCTTTTTGGATTAAAGCTATCTCTTCTTTTTGTTTGGTAATCAATCTTTCCATCTGGCGATCAGACCATTCTTGTCCCATAAATGTACTAAACAACCATACATTACAAAAGTGAATAGCTAAAAGAAAAAACCAACATATTATGGCTACAACAGACCATGATACACCAAAAAACGTAATATCTTTTCCATAACCAAATGCCAGGTTTAAAATGGCAAAAAAAACAGATCCTACTGCAAAAACTATAAAATGCTGAAAAAGCCTTTTCTTCTGAATAACACGTTTACGTGCATGTTCATAAAGTTCTCGTTGTTGAGGATCAATTTGTAAAGTTTCTTTCTTTTTTGAAAACATATTAATGCTAACTTAGTATCTGTAAATAAACAACATTAAAACAGATCCCGCTCTATAGCGGGATAAGTTCAACTAATCATTTTGAATGCGTTGCTTACAGCAAATCTTCAAAATAAAGTTTCACTTAGTAAAGATATAGTTTTTAGTAAAATGCCCTAAAGTTACTTATGAAGAATTTAAGAAAAGAATTTCCAATTTTAGCTCAGAATACATATCTCAACACAGCTTCTTCTGGTTTACTATATGACTCACTCCTTGATTTTAGACAAGAACATGATTTAGATTTTCTGATTTCGGGTAGCATATTTAGAGATCCTCAAGCCACTTTTCTATCTAATGTGCGTAAAACCATAGCTACTTTTTTTAAGAATTCTGAAGGTGATACAATATTGACTCCTAATTTTTCACTCGGGTTTAATACGATCTTAAACGGACTTGAAAAGAGTAAAAAAGTACTTTTATTAGATGAAGATTATCCATCAATTAATTTTGCGGTTGCTAATAAAGGGTTTAAAATTTGTTATGCAAAAGTGAATGCAACTCTGGAACAAAACATTGAAAATGCCATAAAAAAACACAAGCCTGATATTTTTGCATTTAGTTTAGTACAATATATTAATGGTATTGCAATTGATCATGAATTTCTTGCTTTCTTAAAAAATAAATACCCTGATATTCTCATTATTGCCGATGCTACACAATTCTGCGGAACAAAGGTCTTTAACTTTGATACCTCGGGAATTGATATTATGGGATGTAGTGGTTACAAATGGCTATTAGGTGGTTATGGTAATGGTTTTATGTTATTCAAAAATAACATTCTGGATAACATCACGCCTTCTGATTATAAAAATGCTGCATCCAATACTGACTACGATTCCTCTTACACCAGTTTACAAGCAAGATTTGAATGTGGTCATCTGGATACATTCAATTTTGGAAGTTTACAATATTCTCTCAATTTTCTCACTAAAATAGGATTGCCAAATATCGAAACACATATTCATGAATTATGTGATTATGCCAAATCAGAACTTGCCAACTTACAACTCTTAGAAGAGGACGTTATCAAACGGTCCAAACATAGTTCTATTTTTAACTTAAAAGGTGATCATAGGTTATTTAATCAACTACAAAAAGATCATATTATCACCTCATTAAGAGGATCTGGTATTCGTATAAGTCTTCACTTTTTTAACACTATTGAAGATCTAGATAAATTATTTAACACACTACATCGTTATCGTTAATAAATAACTGACAATCTGATGCTTCTCTCTTTTTAATTATAAAGTTTTGTATTAATTTAATGCTGATTTTTATTAACCAATATAAATAGTATTTAAAATTATGGCGATTACAAAACAATATTTAAAATCTAAACCTATTTGCAAAGTTACCTTTATTGTTCCTGCAAAAGAAGCAACTAATGTTAGTGTAGCCGGAGAGTTTAACGAGTGGAACGCAGAAGCTACTGTTCTTAAAAAACTAAAGAATGGGAATTTTAAAGGAACGATTGATCTTCCAAAAGATAATAATTTTGAATTCAAATATCTTGTTGATGGCGAATGGACCAATGAAGAGGAAGCTGATGGGTATTTGTGGAATGACTTTGCAGCAGCTGATAATAGTTTATTGATTTTATAAAAAAAATGGAGATGTTGGGGGTATTTTATACCCTCAGCACCTTGCTCAAAACAAATATATCATTGATATATTTTGATAAACCTTATGCTTTTTTTAGTAGCTCATAGGGTTATTACTGTTTACTTTCCTTACACCCATAAAACAACACCTCCTTATCATTTTCACAAGCACTACCCTACCATAATAAAGGTATTGACCATACACCTAGGCTAATACAATGGATATTACTTTTTTTAAGAATCTAAATTAATAGTCTTAGTTTTAAGTCATGAATTTTTTGGAAACCATTTTTCTGTTTTTTGCTTTTCAGGCTTTTGTATTTTCAATTTTGTTTTTCCTCAAAAAGAAAGGTGATAGAATTGCTAATATATTGCTGGGTACCTACATATTGTTATTTAGTTATAACATTATATACAATGTATTATATTGGACCAACCTCCTCAACTCACTCCAATATATACATCTAACGTACACCAATAGAATACTATGGGTTTTATATGGTCCAATTTTGTTTCTTTATATAAGAAGGGTGATTTACAAAAATAAATTTAGACCTATTGACATCCTTCACTTTATACCTCTATTCTATGCTTTGATAAATTATTCTCCTTTTTATTTTCTTACTGTAAATGAAAAAATCGAAACACTTATAAACGGTAAAATGGGAGATTACATATATTTCTACACCCCATATTCCATTACAATTATTGTGGCATTAATGCTCTTTTATTGCGGACTACTATTTTTTTCGTTTAGACCTGTTATTAAAAGTTTTAATAACTCCAGGTGGTTAAATTGGTTAAGCTATTCTTTTTGCGGTTATGTACTCTCTTTTTCTTCTTATTTTGTTTTGGTTTATTTTAATTTACTAAACCCTGGATCTGATTATTTTATCGGTTTTTCTATGATCTTTTTTACTGGATTACTTTCATATTTTGGTTTTCTTCAACCTCAAGTTTTTGATGGGTTATCAATGGACAAAGTGCTTCCATTTAAAAAGTATCAAAAGACAGGGCTTTCTAAAAAATATTCTTTAGAATTAAAAACCATACTGATCGATTTTATGAAAGAAGACAAACCTTACTTAGACAACCAAATAAGAATAAGTCATTTGGCCAAAAAACTTAATATCTCAAAACATCATATGTCGCAAGTTATTAATGAACATTTTGATCTTAGTTTTTTTGATTTCATCAATACATATAGAGTGGATCAAGCTAAACATATGCTAACCAAAGACAATAACCTAAATATGACTGAAATACTATATTCATGTGGTTTTAACAATAGAGTATCATTTTACAAAGCTTTCAAAAAGTTCACCAAAATGACACCATCAGAATACAAATTACTCAAATCAAAAGAGTCCTTAAAAATGGCTTCAAAAAATAATCTTTAACCTCTTTTATTATATAAGACCTAATTAATACATCTACTTATTTTATGACCTTGTAAACTAATTATGTAAACCCTTAGCGGGAAGTATAAAACGCTTCTAAAAAGTAACACATCATCTTCAAGTTTTATATTCATTTGTTTGTAACAATACAAATCATTTATTGAAAATTTAAAAAAACAAACATGATGAAAACAGTAACTACATTAGTATTGATCGTATCAATCTCGCTTTACTCATGCGGAGTTGACGATTTCATTCCTTCTGATGATGATTCTATACCACCCATCGAGTATACCTTATCCACCCTTACCACATTGCCTATAGGAACAGGAGGACTAGACGTTGATTCCTATGGAAATATCTACGCTGGAGATTTTGGAGTAGGGCTAGCTAACATTAATGGTTCTGATATCTATAAAATAAATCCTTATACTGGAAATTCAGAAGTTTTTGCCAGTCTAGAGCCTTCTGGTCTTACAGGCAATCATTTTGATACTGAGGGTAATCTGTACCAGTCAAATTTTGGATCAAGTAAAGTATTTAAAATAGATCCCCATGGAAATCCTGAGCTTTTTACTGAAGCAGTAGCTTTACCCACAGGGATAACTATAGATGACAGAGGAAATATTTATATTTTAAGTTGTCAAAATGGTACAATTACTAAATTTACACCAAGTGGAGACTCTAATGTATTAGCAAGCAGTAGTGATTTTGCTTGCGCAAACGGAATTACCTGGGTAAAAGACACTGGTAATCTATATGTCGTAAATTTCAGTGATGGTAATGTATTACAGATTACACCTACTGGTGATGTTTCTATACTTACAGCAATCCCAAATTCTACCGGAAATGCACATATCACTTCATTTCAGGGGGAACTGTATCTTACAGCTGCTTCTTTAGGTCAAATTTACAAAGTAAGTTTGGATGGTGAATCAGTAGAAGTAATTGCTGGAGATGGCAATGCTGTTAATACTGATGGAAATGCCAAAACTTCTGGATTAAGAACACCAAATGATTTAGCATTTAGCCCAAACGGTAAGCACATATATATTAATTGTGTTGCCAACTCTGGAAACAGCAACGAATTATCTCCTACCGTAATACGAGTTCTAAAAAGAAAATAACTTAGAATAGCATCTCTGCTATAGCATATTAAAAAATGTTGGGGTTGTTTGTATACTATTCTACAACCTCAACACCTTTCCAAAAAGCAACATATCCTTTGATCTGTTTTGCTAAATCGCTAGTTTCTGGATAATACCATGCTGCATCCTGATTTTCTTTTCCATCTACCTCAACCGTATAATACGAAGCCATTCCTTTCCAAGGGCAATTTGTATGCGTTGCACTTGATTTAAAAAATTCTTTTTTTATTGCCTCAGGCGGAAAATAGTGGTTATTTTCTATTACTTTGGTGTCATTACTTTCTGCTATTATCTGGCCATTCCATATTGCTTTCATATACTATATTTTAAAATTCTTTTTATATTTTCTACTATTTAGTCTTTGTAATCAAATAGTCTTTATAATCATTGTTTTGATCTGAAAAAGTTTGAACAATACTTAAACCTGATTCTTCTACTAACCACTTTACGGTATCATCATCATACTTTTGAGAAATCTCTGTATGAATACTTTCCCAAGCTTCAAAATGGACCTGTAAAGACAAATTATTTATATCTACGGTCTGTTTTTCTTTACTTACCAAATAACTTTTGGCGGTACCACTTTCGGGATCATAAGTTTCCCAGTGCATGAATTTATCCAAATCAAAATTACCATCCAGTTCTTTATTAATCCTGGCCAAAACATTTTTATTAAAAGCTGCTGTTACACCAGTTTTGTCGTTATAAGCATCCAAAACTTTCTGCGGGTGTTTCTTTTGATCAAATCCCATAAAAAGAAGATCTCCAGGATGCATTGCATTGTATAATTTTTTAAGGAATTGAATTGCTCTAGAATGCAATAAATTACCGATATTAGATCCCAAAACCATAATAACCTTTTTGCGATCACTCATATGTTTAAGACGGTCTAAAATCTCAAAATATTCTCCTATTTGCCCCTGCACAACAATTTTAGGCATTTCTTCTTTAAGATTTTTAACTAATCCATCAACAGCATTTTCGCTAATATCTATAGGTTTATAATTAAAATCATACTTCTGATGAAGCAACTCTTTTAATAACACTTTGGTTTTCTTTCCATCTCCTGCTCCCAATTCGATAAGATCAAAGCCTTGTTTGGTTGCATCAAAACTTTGAAGAATATCTGATGTATGTGTTTCAAAAATTTCATATTCTGCACGTGTAAGATAATATTCTGGCAGAGCCATTATTTGTTGAAAAAGCTCATCTCCTACCTCGTCATAAAAAAATTTTGAGGATAGATATTTTGGAAAAGCAGTTAAGCCTTCACACACTTCTTTTTCAAAAGTGGAAACTAAAACTTTTTGATCTTTGGAATTCATTGAAAATATAGATTATAAATCTTTCACCAACCGCAATCCAGTAAATTGCCATCTTAAGTGAGGGTGAAAAAAATTGCGATATGTTGGTCTTGTATGATTTTGTGGAGTGGCAACAGAACCACCTCTAAGTACTTTCTGATTGACCATAAATTTTCCGTTGTATTCTCCAAGAGCTCCTGGAGCTTTTTTGTAATTAGGGTATGGTAAATATGCACTTTCTGTCCATTCCCATCGTGCTCCCCATTTAAAAAAGGATTGAGCAGCTTCCCATTCGAACTCTGTAGGCAAACGTTCTCCTTTCCATTGAGCAAAAGCAAATGCCTCATAATAAGAAATATGAGTTATTGGAGAATCCATCCTCAATTCTTTTAATCCTCTAAGAGTATATTGATGATACTTACCATCTATTTCATGCCAATATAATGGAGCTTTCACTTTTTCGGTATGTATCCAATCCCAAGCTTCGGCATGCCAAAACAAGCTGTTCTTATAACCTCCATCATTGATAAAGTCCAAATATTCTTTATTTGTGACAAGAGTATTGGCAATAGCATATTTATTAAGGAATACCTTATGCACACCTAATTCATTATCATAACAGAATTCATTTCCAGTATATCCAATTTCATAAATCCCTTCTTCGATACTTATATATTCTGAAATTTGCTCTGATACAGGATTTTCTGTAAATGTATCATTGTATTTTGGAAGCAATGGGTTATTACCCAATATAAATTTTATATCAGTAAGTAATAGTTCCTGGTGTTGCTTTTCATGATGAATTCCAATTTCCAAAAGTTTATAAATTTCTGGATCGTCATTCTCTTCTAAAAAAGCTTGTAAATGTGTAGTAACATAATCTCTATACTCATAAACTTCACTTACCGTGGGTCTAGAAAGATTACCTCTATTAGTCCGTACCACTCGTTTTCCAATGCTTTCATAATAACTATTAAAAACGTAAGCATATTCTGGATGAAAACGCCTGTAGCCTTCAACATATTTAGATAAAATAAATTCTTCAAAAAACCATGTTGTATGCCCCATATGCCATTTTGGTGGGGAAACATCTACTATGGGTTGAATTACATAATCTTCTATCTGAAGAGGTGCACATATTTCTTCAGTATCAGAACGTGTTTTTAAAAAGGTAGTGAGTAAATTATCTGTAACGATCATAAAAAAAGAGTGTATCCGACTTACGAATACACTCAAATTTACTGATTTTTATTTTTTCTGATCCTTTAACAAGGTTAATCCAATGTTAAAATTAACATATAATTACTGTGGTTTTCTAAAAGTAATTGGCACAGTATACGCTACAGCTATAGGTTTATTACCCCACTTACCGGGTTGCATTTTAGGAATTGCTCTTATAATTCTAATAGCTTCTCTTTGTAGATATCGATGAGCACCCGTAACCTCAAGTACTTCTACCTTACCTTTATTGTTTATGATAAATTCTACAGTAACCGTTCCACTAAGACCATCATTTAGAGCTGCATCAGGATACTCAAAATTCTGAATGATATGATTTCTTAATTTCTGATCAAAGCAATTTGCAGGTTCCAATCTTGATCTATCGCACTTTGGCCAAATTGGCGTAATTCCCTTTTCATTCGCATTCTCCTGTGATAAAATTATCGCATCCTGAGAGAAGGAGAATGTTGAAAACAAAATTGTTAATATTAGTAATAGTCTCTTCATTGTAGTTCATTTAAAATTTGGGCTTAAACTGCGACCGCTCCCTTAATATGTGGGTGAGGATCATAGTCTACTAACTTGAAATCATCAAAAACGAAGCCAAAAATATTTTTCACCTCTGGATTGATTATCATTTTAGGCAATTTTCGAGGTTCTCTTGATAGCTGTAATTCTAATTGCTCTTTATGGTTATTGTATATGTGTGCATCTCCAAAAGTATGAATAAACTCACCTGCTTCATAACCACAAACCTGCGCCATCATCATAGTAAATAAGGCATAAGATGCAATATTAAAAGGAACTCCTAAAAAAATATCTGCACTACGTTGATACAACTGACAAGATAATTTGCCATCTGCAACGTAAAACTGAAAAAAGGCATGGCATGGAGGCAAGGCCGCCTTACCATTCGCTACATTCTCTGAAAAAGATTTTGATGTGTCAGGTAAGACACTTGGATTCCAAGCAGACACTAACATACGTCGACTATTAGGATTCTCTCTAAGGGTATCTACTATTTCCTGAATCTGATCAATCTCATTACCATCCCAATTTCTCCATTGATGGCCATATACCGGACCTAAATCCCCTTTATCATCTGCCCACTCATTCCATATACGAACACCATTTTCTTGTAGATAACTAACATTTGTATCTCCTTTTAAAAACCATAATAGTTCGTGAACTATAGATTTGAGATGGAGTTTTTTTGTGGTAACCATAGGAAAGCCTTCGCTAAGATCAAAACGCATTTGATATCCAAAAACACTTTTTGTCCCCGTCCCTGTTCTATCTCCTTTTTCATTCCCATTTTCTAATACATGATGTACCAGGTCAAGATATTGTTTCATTTTTTACTCCTTCGATATTTGTTAAAATTATTCTAATGTAAGTCAAATATACAAAAAATAGGTATTGAGATATTGTTTACAATATAGATTATGAAATAGTTATTAAACAAGTTCATAAATTATATTTTCAATAAAAAAAACGAGTGTATTTTACCCTATTATCATTCCAGCAATAGTAGCTGACAATAAAGAGGCTATAGTACCTCCAAGTAATGCTTTCATACCAAATTCGGACAAGGTTTTTCGTTGTCCTGGAGCAAGAGAGCCAATCCCTCCAATCTGAATTCCTATTGAGGCGAAATTTGCAAAACCACACAACATATATGTTGCCATAATAACCGATTTATTATAGGTTAAATGTGTTGCATTTGTTACATTTTTTAAATCTGCTAATTGTATATATCCAACAAACTCACTAGCTGCTAGTTTTATTCCTAAGAGTTGACCCATCAAGGCTATGTCCTCTTTAGCGACTCCAATCAGCCACATTAATGGAGAGAAAAGATAGCCTAAAATCAGTTCAAGAGATAAGCTTGGATAAGCTGTATTTGATGCTATCCAAGTGTTTATAGAAGTAATATCTCCAACCCAACCCAATATACCATTAAGCATAGCAATAAAAGCTACAAACACTAATAACATAGCACCAACATTTACAGCTAGCTTTAAGCCTTCAGTTGTTCCATTTGCTATAGCGTCTAAAATATTAGATCCTATTTTTTCTGAAGAAACATGTACATCTATATTAATTTCTTCCGTTTGCGGAAATAGTATTTTAGAAATAACAATTGCTCCGGGAGCTGCCATTACTGATGCTGCTAATAGGTGTTTTGCAAATTGTAATCGTAAAACCGGATCATCTCCTCCTAAAAACCCAATATATGCTGCCAGTACAGCTCCAGCAACAGTTGCCATGCCACCGATCATAACCAATAACATTTCGGATTTATTCATTTTTTCTAAATACGCTTTAATTAACAGAGGCGCTTCTGTTTGGCCTAAAAAGATGTTACCAGCGACACTTAAACTTTCTGCTCCAGATATCTTGAGTGCTTTGGTCAACAACCAAGCCAAGCCTTTTACTACTTTTTGAATAATACCTAAATAGAATAATAAAGAAGTTAAAGCTGAAAAGAATATAATAGTTGGTAATACTTGAAAAGCGAATATAAAGCCAAAGGTATCCATATCTACAACCAAACCTTCAAACAGAAATTTGCTTCCGGCTCTAGTAAAATCTAAAACACTAACAAATAGGCTTCCAACCCATTCAAATATCGTTTGAACAAACGGTACTTTTAAAACTCCAATAGCAATTATTAATTGAAATCCAACACCTAATCCAACTGTTTTCCAATTAATAGCTTTTCGGTTACTGCTAAATAAAAATGCAATAATCAGAAGTACTATCATTCCCAAAACACCTCTCCATAAACTACTAAAAGAGAAGCCCTGGTTAGGTATCAGTTGATTTACCTCCACTACAGGCGCTACTTCAGTTATTTCTTTTTGAGTAGTAAGAGTATATGTAATTCCTTTTTTAATAACTACTAATATAGAATCTGTTAAAGTAGTTACTTTATAACGAATTAGAGAATCCTGAGCAGTCTCTGGAAAAAGCAAAAGGATATTATTTTGTTGAATATAATCCCCTTGGAGTATTTCTGAAGCTTCATTAAAAGAATATGAAAATTGTCCTTTTTCTAATTGAAGATAATCATCTTTCCCTACATTAGAAACCTCTTCTGAAGCTCCATCAATTTTTTCTAAAACCCATCTTTTCTCTATTGATTGTGCAGATAATACAGTAAAAATAAATAGTGAAAACAGAAAAGTAAGTACTCCTTTCTTCATAAATATTGAAATCATTTAAAAAAACATATTAGATTTTTTTATATCGACATATAAAACTATCCTCTTTTAGAAATCTCATCTCGAATTCTTGCCGCTAATTCATAATCTTCATTATTAACAGCTTGGTCGAGCATTCGGTTAAGTTCTTCCAGAGACAAATCTTTATAGCTAGTTTCTTTGCCTACCATTTCAATATCATCAGATACAAGTTCGTCTACTAATAAGCTTTCAGGATCATTTTCATCATCCTTCTTCGGGTTTACTTTAAGATATATCCCCGCTTGATCCAAGATATTCTTATATGTAAATATGGGTGCTTGAAATCGCAATGCTAAAGCAATTGCATCACTTGTTCTTGCATCTATAATTTCTTCTATCTTATCACGCTCACAGATAATACTAGAGTAGAAAACACCATCTACCAACTTGTGAATAATCACTTGTTTTACAACAATGTCAAATCGATCTGCAAAGTTTTTAAAAAGATCATGGGTAAGTGGTCTAGGCGGCTTAATTTCCTTTTCTAAAGCAATAGCTATAGACTGTGCTTCAAAAGCTCCTATAACAATTGGTAACTTCCTTTCTCCATCCACCTCGCTTAAAATTAGTGCGTATGCACCATTTTGGGTTTGACTGTATGATATTCCTTTTATGTTCAGACGAACTAAACTCATATTGCTCTCAATAAAAAAAGGCTGTTTGAACATATGGACTTTTACCTCAGTTCAAACAGCCCTGAATTGGGCACAATTTATGAAAATTATGCGTTATTCGCTTTAAATTCTTTTAATTTTTCAATAAGTTTTGGCACTACTTCAAAAGCATCTCCCACTATTCCATAGTCTGCCGCTTTGAAGAAAGGGGCTTCAGGATCATTATTAATTACCACTTTTACTTTACTAGCATTGATCCCTGCCAAATGTTGAATAGCACCAGAAACTCCAATTGCTATATATAAGTTTGAAGCGACTGGTTTTCCTGTTTGGCCAACATGTTCTCCATGTGGTCTCCATCCCATATCACTTACTGGTTTAGAACAAGCAGTAGCTGCGCCAAGTACACCTGCAAGTTCTTCTATCATCCCCCAATTCTCTGGCCCTTTTAATCCACGACCTCCAGACACAACAATTTCTGCATCTGCAATAGAAACTTTATCAGTAGCTTTATCAACTGCTGTTATTTCTACTGTAAAGTCATTATCAGAAAGTGTTGGTTCAAATGCTTCTGCAGCTGCTGCTCCAGAATTTTCTTTAAGTCCAAAAGCATTATTAGATAATCCTATTACCTTAACATCAGTAGTCATTTCGGTGATATTAAAGGCTTTATTTGTAAATGCCGTACGTTTAACCTTAAAAGGAGAAGTACTTTCTGGTAATGCAACTACATTTGATGCATATCCTGCATCAAGATTCACAGCTAATAACGGTGCTAAAAACTTACTATCCGCAGTAGAACTTACCACAATTACTTTTGTTTCTTCTTTTTCTGCTGCTTGCTTAATTGCATCTGCATATGCTTTTGCATTAAAAGCAGTAAGTTTATCATTTTTAATTTCTAACACCTTATCTACTCCATAGGCACCTAGTTCATTACTATCACCACCATTAACACTCACTGCTGTTACCGTTGTACCAAGCATATTAGCAACTTCTTTTGCATAAGAAGCCACTTCAAAAGCGGTTTTTTTAAATTTTCCACCTTCACTTTCTGTATATACTAAAACTGACATATTTCTTATTTTTTGCTACTGATCTGATCTCAGTATTTATTTTAAATTTTGTTTTTAAGCCGGATTAGATCACTTTAGCTTCATTGTGTAATAAAGAAACTAATTGATCAATATTTTCAGGATCTACCAATGTTACATCTCCTTTGGGAGCTGGTTTTTGAAACTGGACAGCCTTTGTTTCCTGACCTGCCTCGATAGGTTCGACTACTGTAAGTGGTTTTTTACGAGCCATCATGATTCCACGCATATTAGGAATACGCAAATCACTTTCCTCAACTAATCCTTTTTGCCCTCCGACAACCAAAGGTAATTTGGCAGTAGAAGTTTCTTTCCCTCCATCAATCTCACGAATCGCAGTTGCAGTATCTCCTTCTATTTCTAATCCAATACATGTATTTACAAAATTGGCATCTGTTATCGCAGCTACCATACCAGGCACCATTCCTCCATTATAATCTATAGACTCTCTTCCTGCGATCACAAGGTCATATCCTCCATCTTGTACAACTTTTGCCAATTGTTTAGCCACATAAAAACCATCTGTAGCTTCTGCATTAACGCGAATTGCATTGTCTGCACCAATAGCCAACGCTTTACGTAAAGTAGGTTCTGTTTCTGGACCACCAACATTTACGACATCTACAGACGCACCTTGCTTTTCTTTAAACCACATTGCTCTTGTTAATCCAAATTCATCATTAGGGTTGATTACAAATTGCACCCCATTAGTATCGAATTTAGTATCACCATCCGTAAAATTAATTTTGGAAGTTGTGTCCGGCACATGGCTAATACAAACTAATATCTTCATTTTATATAGGTATTTTTTGAGAATTTAATAATAAAAGCGAAGGTACAAATAAAAAGTCAAATTTACTATGCGTGCATAATAAATTTTTCAATTTTACACCCCTACTAAAGGGTTTTAATTGCTACTTTTGCCTTTCGTGTAGCACAAAATAATTATAAAGTCAATGAAAACGATACAGTTCAGAGAAGCAATTTGCGAAGCAATGAGTGAAGAAATGCGACGAGATGAATCCATATATTTAATGGGTGAAGAAGTTGCAGAATATAACGGAGCATACAAAGCCAGTAAAGGAATGTTGGATGAATTTGGTCCTGATCGTGTTTTGGACACTCCTATATCTGAATTAGGGTTTTCTGGAATTGGTGTAGGAAGTGCAATGAACGGTAATAGGCCTATTATCGAATTTATGACTTTCAACTTTTCATTAGTAGGTATTGACCAAATCATTAACAATGCAGCAAAAATGCGTCAAATGACAGGCGGTCAATTTAATATCCCAATAGTATTTAGAGGTCCAACAGCTTCTGCCGGTCAATTGGGAGCTACGCATTCTCAAGCTTTTGAAAACTGGTTTGCAAATACACCTGGTCTTAAAGTAGTCGTTCCTTCTAATCCTAAAGACGCCAAAGGTTTACTAAAATCTGCAATTCGAGATAACGATCCTGTTATTTTTATGGAAAGCGAACAAATGTATGGGGATAAAGGAGAAGTTCCTGAAGGAGAATATACAATCCCTCTTGGAGTAGCAGAAATTAAAAGAGAAGGTAGTGATGTCACCATCGTTTCCTTTGGAAAAATTATTAAAGAAGCTTACAAAGCTGCAGATGAACTGGCAAAAGAAAATATTTCTTGTGAAGTTATCGACTTAAGAACTGTTAGGCCTTTGGATCTTGAAGCTATATTTACTTCTGTAAAAAAAACCAATCGTTTAGTTGTTTTAGAAGAAGCATGGCCTCTTGCTAATATTTCTTCTGAAATTACTTATCAGGTTCAAGCAAATATTTTTGATTATCTAGATGCACCAATTGTAAAAATTAATACTGCAGATACACCAACACCTTATTCTCCTGTATTATTAGAAGAATGGTTACCAAATAGTAAAGATGTTGTTAAAGCTGTCAAAAAAGTGATGTATAAATAAAATGAACTCCTTTATTTTGCGTTTCTTCAATTTCAGGAACATCACCAAATGTAAAAAATGGCCTAAAAATTGAGGTGATCCACTAATTATCACAAGTATTAATCTTAACATCTTTAGATGAGACATTTGATTTTAGGAGTATTTCTCACTTTTTTTTGCTCAACTTTCATTCATTCACAAACTAAAATAGGCGGACAGGTATTCGATAGTAATAAACAACCTGTACCCTTTGCCAATATCGTATTTGTAAACTCTACAATTGGTACGATTACAGATGAGAATGGTAGATTTTATATGGAATCTGAAAATAACTATTCTAGTATAAAGGTTTCATTTATTGGTTTTAAAACCAAAACTATCAAGCTCACCAAAGCAGTTACATACAAAATGGAAATCCTTCTTGAAGAGGAAGCTGCAACATTAGACGAGGTTGTTATTTACAAAGGAAAAACTTCTAAAAAAAATAATCCTGCAATAGATATTCTAAAGAAAATCTGGGATAACCGAAGAGAAAATGGTGTAAAAAAGTTTAAGCAATACACTTATGATAAATACGAGAAACTAGAATTTGATTTAAATACCATAGATAGCTCTCTGATTAATAGCAGAATTTTTAATGGTATGGAATTCATTTTTGATGATGTAGATACTTCTCGAATAACAGGGAAGACTTATTTACCTATTTTCCTGAATGAAGCCAGTTCAAAAGTGTATGGAGATAATATCCTTAATGAATCTAAAGAAGTTCTAACAGGAAATAAAAATGCAGGTTTTAGTGATAACCAAACATTAATTGCTTTTGTTAAAGATTTGTATTCAGACTACGACATTTATGATAATTATCTAAAATTCTTTGATAAAAGTTTTACTAGTCCTTTATCTAGAACTGGTGTTGGTGTATATAATTATGTCCTTTCAGATAGCGCTTATATTGGTAACAAATGGTGTTATAACATCATATATTACCCTAGAAGGAAAAATGAACTAACCTTTAAAGGAGATTTCTGGGTAAATGATACTACATGGGCTATTAAAGAAATAAATCTGGAAATCACAAAAAGTGCAAATATTAACTGGGTAAAGGACCTTTATATTGAACAGGAGTTTGATGTATTAAACGATTCAATTTTTTTAATCACCAAAGACTATTTCCAATCCGATTTTGCTTTTAGTAAAAAAGAAAAATCTCGTGGAGTCTATGGTAAAAGGACGACCCTATATGACAAGTATAAATTTGACATAAAAAAGGATAGAAAATTTTACCAAACCCAGGTAGATCCCTATGATCAGGATATTTATAATCGCGAAGATTCTTTCTGGGAAAATGCCAGAATGGAAGAATTGAACAAGGATGAACAAAAAGTATATAAATTATTAGACACGCTTAGAACTGTAAAAGCTTTTAAACGTCTTTATAATATAGGAACCATATTAGCTACGGGATATGTAGAATTTAATGGTTTTGATTTTGGTCCTCTATTTTCCACTATTGGATATAATGATATTGAAGGATTTAGATTAAGAGCAGGTGGTAGAACTTATTTTACATCTAATGACAGATGGCGTATAGAAGGATATGGAGCATATGGATTTAAGGACCAAAAATTTAAATACGGTATCTCTGGTAAATACCTTATTGATCGAAAGTCCAGACTTATTGTTTCTGGAGGAAATCGAAGGGATGTAGAACAGTTAGGAGCAAGTTTAACAAACACAAATGATGTAGAGGGTAGAAGTCTTGCTTCATCATCTATTATAGCAACTGGTGATAATGACAGGTTAACTTCTATCAATTTATCAGCGCTCTCGTTGGCTATTGAACCCAGAAAGAATCTTATTTTTGGAGTCACTGGTTCATATCGAAATTTAAAACCTGCAGATCGATCGTTATTTAGTCTCGATTTTGTAGATCCAGAAACTAATGAACTTCAATCTGAAATACAACAGACCGAAATAGCAACGTCACTCGCGTATTTCCCGGGTCGAAAGACTACAGGGTATGGTGTAGATAGAGTAACCGTAAATGAAGGTGATTTTGCTACTTTATTCCTTAATTACAGCGCAGGTTTACAAGGTATTATCGATAGTGATTTTGAATATCAAAAAATTCAATTCTTATATCAACAACCTTGGAACATAGGTGGTTTTGGACGATTAAATAGTACTTTAGAAGTAGGTAAAACATTTGGAGATGTGCCTCTTGGGTTATTAAGTGTTATCCCTGGAAATCAAACTTACTTATCTATTTACAATACATTTCCTTTACTTAATTTTTATGAATTTGTAACCGATACTTATGCTACGTTACACTTAGAACATAATTTCAACGGAAGAATATTTTCAAGAATTCCATTCTTAAGAAAGTTAAATCTTAGAGAGTTAGTTGGAGTACGTGCAGCATGGGGCCAGTTATCAAATGACAATATTTTATTAAGTGCTCCATCCAATGAAATCTTAATCGCTCCAGAAGACGAGGCTTATTGGGAGTATAGTTTGGGTGTTGGAAATATTTTTAAAATTTTTAGAATAGACTTTCATTTTAGAGGAAACTATTTTGATAATCCTGACGCACGTAAATTTGGAGTTACAGGGTCTTTTGGCTTTTACTTCTAAAACAAAGGGAATCAAATTATAATATAGAAATAATAAACTATTGTTTTTACTTAGCAAAGTATAGGTTCTTTTTTCTGAAAACGTTATAGTTTATCTCTACGTTAAGATTTCATAAGAAATATAATAATTTTTCCTTATAAATTTTAACTAACCCCTTGTAATACCTATCTTTGCCGCCCAATAAAAAGAGAATAAACTTATGAGCGCAGCTAACAGCGAAAGCTTTGATGTACTTATCGAGATTCCTAAAGGAAGTCGAAATAAATACGAATATGATTTTGATATAAAAAAAATACGGTATGATCGTATGATTTTTTCATCTATGATGTATCCAGCAGATTATGGATTTATTCCAGAAACTCTGGCATTAGATGGAGATCCACTGGATGTTTTGGTACTTGTTACAGAACCAACATTCCCTGGTTGTGTAATGGAAGTAAAACCTATTGGTGTTTTCCACATGACCGACGAAAAAGGACCTGATGAAAAAATTATATGTGTCCCAATTGCTGATCCAATAGCAAGTAGACTTGCTGATCTTAAGGAAATGAACCCTCACCTTATCAAAGAGATTGAGCATTTTTTCCAAGTGTACAAAGATCTGGAAAGAAAAAAAGTTGATGTTGGTGGATGGGGTAATATTGACGAAGCTAAAGAAATTATCAAAGCATGTGTTAAACGCTTTGACGAAATTGAAAATAGACCAGAAGGATTATTTAGCATTTCTTAAGTAAGCTATATACAATCTTTAAAATAAAAGACGTGATATTTCAGATGAAATATCACGTCTTTTATTTTACATCATACTCATCTGGAAACTCCCGTTCATATAATTTCATTTGAGATCTACTCATATGCTCTGTAATATTATAATTTCTTTTATATTTATATTGGATAAGTATTGGATAATTTATCTTGTAGTTTACATTGATCAGATTTCCATCATCATATTCAAAAACATTAAAAGCCCAATAACTATGGGCATTAGTACGTTCTAGATTCATCGTTACAATCTCATAATTTCCATCGTTATCAACATCTCTTTCTACTCGGTTTTCATCAATCATCATATCATAAAAAGACACTTTTTTAAACAAACCATCTTCCCTTTGAAATAAATACATCACCTTAACCAGCATACCCATTATACCATTTCCTGTACCTTGATGCACCAATTTCACATCTTTAAGACCATCTCCATTGATATCTGAAACAATCACAAGTGTCCCATTCATCGTTAATGGCGAAAAAGAACCCGGTTGTTTTATGTTCTGAATTTGACTTTTATTTCTAAAAACCCTAATCTCTCCCATAGCTGTCGTCTTCTCTAACCAAGTTAATTGAATAGTGAGTTTATCTTCATTACTAAAGAAATGATCTATAGATAAAGTACAATCATACCTCCCTTTTGTGTCTATTCTATCATAAATTTTCCAATCTCTATGCATTGTATAGTTCGGTGACGAATAACTCTCAAATGGATACTGAGCTTCAACAAAGTTTGCTGAAAAAAAAGTGAAAAATAGTATTAGAAACAAAGTTCTTTGAATAGGTATACGCATATTAAACATATTTTAAAAATGTTGATAAAATTAAAATATCTTTACCATAGAAAAACTCCCTGAAAACCGTAGTTTTATCAATATTTCCAGCGTTCGATTATCATTTTCTCTACTATTTAACTATACTTTTGTATTTAGGGTATTTTTACTACATTTAGCGACTAATTAAACTAAAAAGACATTTATGCAATCAAATATGATTTATGTGCCAATCGTTTTGGCACTATTAGGGCTAATTTATATGCTTATTAAGAAATCTTGGGTAATGAAACAAGATGCCGGTGATGGCAAGATGAAAGAAATTTCGGATCATATTTATGAAGGTGCCTTGGCTTTCTTAAATGCAGAATATAAACTTCTTGCAATATTTGTCGTAATAGTCAGTATATTATTATTTATTGTTTCTATCGTAGTTGATACAACACACTGGTTAATTGTAATCGCTTTTGTTTTTGGAGCTGTATTTTCTGCTTTTGCAGGAAATATAGGAATGAAAATTGCTACCAAAACAAATGTTAGAACTACCCAAGCAGCTCGTACTAGTTTACCAAATGCACTTAAAATATCTTTTGGAGGAGGTACGGTAATGGGACTGGGAGTTGCAGGATTAGCCGTATTAGGTTTAACCGCATTCTTTATTATATTTTATCATGTCTTTATGGGAGGTGAATGGGTTTCTACAGATAAAATGACCATAGTTTTAGAAACATTGGCCGGGTTTTCTCTAGGTGCAGAATCCATTGCTTTATTTGCTCGTGTAGGTGGAGGTATTTATACAAAAGCTGCAGATGTTGGAGCTGACCTTGTAGGTAAAGTAGAAGCAGGTATCCCAGAAGATGATCCACGTAACCCTGCTACTATTGCAGATAATGTAGGAGATAATGTAGGTGATGTTGCTGGTATGGGGGCTGATTTATTTGGATCTTATGTAGCAACTGTTCTTGCAGCAATGGTATTAGGAAATTATGTAATTAAGGATATGGGAGGCTCTATTACAGATGCTTTTGGAGGTATTGGACCGATTCTATTACCTATGGCAATTGCAGGTGTTGGTATCGTTATCTCAGTAATAGGTACAATGCTTGTTAAAATAAAAAGTAATGATGCCAAAGAAGCTCAAGTAATGGGAGCGCTGAATGTGGGGAACTGGACATCAATTATCTTAGTTGCAGCAGCTTGTTTTGCACTGTGTACCTGGATGCTACCCGAAACAATGAAAATGGAATTCTTTGGAGAAGGACTTGTAGAGATTTCTTCGATGAGAGTTTTTTATGCAACTTTAGTTGGTTTGATCGTAGGAGCAGTAATTTCATCAGTAACCGAATATTATACAGGATTAGGGAAGTCACCTATCCTTAAAATTGTACAACAATCAAGTACAGGTGCTGGAACCAATATTATTGCTGGTTTAGCAACAGGTATGATTTCTACATTCCCTTCTGTATTATTGTTTGCAGGAGCCATTTGGGCATCTTATGCTTTTGCAGGATTTTATGGAGTTGCATTGGCAGCATCTGCAATGATGGCTACTACAGCAATGCAATTAGCCATTGATGCTTTTGGACCTATCTCAGACAATGCTGGTGGTATTGCAGAAATGAGCGAACAAGAACCTATAGTAAGAGAACGTACAGATATATTAGATTCTGTTGGTAATACAACAGCAGCGACAGGAAAAGGATTTGCAATTGCCTCTGCGGCATTGACATCCTTGGCCTTATTTGCTGCTTATGTTACCTTTACAGGAATTGACGGTATTAATATTTTTAAAGCACCGGTTTTAGCCATGTTATTTGTTGGAGGTATGGTACCTGTAGTATTTTCTGCCTTAGCTATGAATGCAGTAGGAAAAGCAGCTATGGAAATGGTACAGGAAGTCCGTCGCCAATTTAAGGACATCCCCGGAATTATGGAAGGTACAGGAAAACCAGAATATGATAAATGTGTTGCTATTTCTACTAAAGCCTCTCTTAAAGAAATGATGTTACCCGGTTTATTAACCATCGGATTTCCTTTGGTAATAGCTTTTGTTCCATTATTATTTGGAATGAACACCTTAGCAATTGCTGAAATGCTAGGTGGATATATGGCAGGAGTTACCGTAAGTGGTGTATTATGGGCCATCTTCCAAAATAATGCAGGTGGTGCATGGGATAATGCTAAAAAATCGTTTGAAGCTGGTGTTGAGATTAATGGAGAAATGACATATAAAGGTTCTGATGCTCATAAAGCAGCCGTTACCGGAGATACTGTTGGAGATCCATTTAAAGATACATCTGGTCCATCAATGAACATTTTAATTAAATTGACATGTCTTATTGGTCTCGTAATTGCACCTATTTTAGGAGGTCATACTTCAGAAACTGCTGTTGCTGAAGATCAAATTGAAGTACTACAATCTAAGGACAATACTTCTGAAAAGAAAATGGAAGTAACTATGAAAGTGGAAAATGATTTGGCAATAGCTACAGTAACTATAAATACTTCAGAAAACGGAAAAATAAAACGTGAAGTAAGAGAATTACAAGGATCTGAATCAGAAATAAAAGCCGAAATCGCAGCAATAAGAGCTTCTTTAAAGTAAAAACATAAAAATTAATGTCTAAACAACCTCGCTCTTTGGGCGAGGTTGTTTATTTTTATTTAAAATCTATATTTTTTCATGTTCAAGAAAAAAGCTTTACGAATTAATACGTATCTGGGGTATGGCACAAGCACTCTTTTTCGTGCCACCGGAAGAGCTCTTGAAGATGAAAATGTTGATTTTAGTACAAATCAGAGCGTCTTCAAAACATTACGTAATATTTATAGACAATTTGAAAGTGACGAAATCAGAAATATTCCAATAGAAATAAAATTACCCAACGGTAAAATCATAGAAACCCAAACAGATCAAGAAGGATATTATCATCTTGAACTTGACATCGATACTCTTTTTGAACATAAAAACAATAGAGGTTGGATACCCTATACTGCTTCATATAAAAAAGAAAATAAATATAAAACCATAAGTAGTAATAACGAGTTTAAAAGCGAAATGCTTATTCCATCAGATCAGGCTGATTTTGGAATCATAAGTGATATTGATGATACTATTCTACATACAGGAGTGGCATCTTTATTTAAGTGGAGAGTAATCGCCAATACTGTTTTTAAAAATTTTGATAAAAGAACAGCAATAGAAGGTACTGTAAAGTTTTATAAAAAACTACATCTAGGTATAAAAGGATCATCTAATAATCCTTTTTTTTATGTTAGTAATAGCCCTTGGAACTTATACGATTACCTGAGTGCATTTTTTAAGAAAAATCATTTTCCTAAAGGTCCGATTTTACTTAGAGATTTTAGAACTCCTTTTGATAAAACACCAAAACCTAAAATACCTCATAAGCAATCTGAGATTCTAAATCTTTTAAAGATGTATCCACATTTAAACTTTATTCTTATTGGAGACAGTGGAGAAAAAGATGCAGATATCTATACAAAGATCGCAGAAGAGTATCCAAGACGAATTCTTGCTATATATTTAAGAAATGTAAAGCATCGTCGCAAAGAAAAGCGCATCAAAAAAATTATACACGCTTTTAACGTATGTCCTATTTTACTAATTCATACATCAGAAGAAGCAATAGCACATGCTAAAACATCAGGTTTTATTCATTAAATCTTCAAGCCTCTCACCTCAGAAGTTAATGCTACCATAGCTTCCTGTAGTTTCTTAATACTTGCTGTATCAGAATTTGCATCAATGTTAAAACTTAGTTTACTATTAATTTCCCAAAGTTCTGTAATTTGATGGGTTTGAATGGTATAAGGAAGATATTCTGAATTTAAAGAAACCAATGTTATTACAGAGACATCTTCATTTTTTCTAATCTTTTTCACTACCACACTATCCTCTAGAACAACTACACAAATAGTATTATTACTTACCTCAGACAAGTTATTCACGGCTTTTCCTATTACCCACTCTTTAGGCTCAAATAAAGGTAACATACTATCTCCTTCAACCTGAAATCCACGATACGTGGCATTTCTATATTCTGGTAATGGAATATCAAAAGCAGGCAATTGTTGATACCAATCCAAATCCTGAACATTATGAGGATATCCTGCAGCTGCTTTTACATTGACTAAAACTATGTTCTCATTATTCTCAGAATCTATGGTTACCACTTTTGGAGAAACATCCCCAAGATGTAATTGTATCTTTTTTTGGGTACTTTCACCAAATAACCATAACGGATTAATATTAAACTTATCAAGTAATCTGGCCACTACTCTTCCCGAAATTTTAGTCTTCCCTCTTTCTATATCAGCTGTAGAATTTTTAATCTGTAAAACTTTGGCAAAATCAGATTGGGTATAATGGTTCTCTTCGCGAATTTGTTTAAATCGCTTAATGGTTTGGTCAGTTGAATTATCCATGAAATCGAAATTTTAATATTATTATCTTACAAAACAGCACCTGTACTTGGGATAATCATAACAAAGATAATAGATTTTGGAATATTTCCAATTTTAACATAATTTTATTTTAATATTTATGGAATTTTTCCATAAATTTGGAAAAATTACAACTAAATCCATCATTATGTCTTCACAAAGCATCCCGCTGTATCAAAAAGTATCTGAGAAAATTATCCGTCACTCCTTGGATAGCTCAATTACTGCAGTAGATCAACTCCAACAGAAACTTGCCGAAAAAGGATTCCGTTTCCTTCGAAATCAAAATCTTAACAATTACACTTTTGATTTTTATTGTCCTATTTTAAAAATTGCTATAGAAATTGATAGCTATGCGCATGAATTTTCGGATATCCATAATCTTGATGCTCCAAAAAAACTATACATCTCTTCACTAGGCATAACCGTACTTAGGTTCACAGATTATCAGATTTTAACGGATATTGAAGAAATTTCAAGAACTGTAAAAAGTTTAATAAGTACTTCAAACGAACGTATCTATGTCGTTTGAAAGAATACGAGAAAAGCTATCCATTTTGGCAGATGCCGCTAAGTACGATGTATCTTGTGCCAGCAGTGGTGGTAAACGCTCAAACTCCAATAAAGGCTTAGGGAATAATACCGGAATGGGTATTTGTCATAGTTATACAGAGGATGGTCGTTGTGTTTCTTTACTAAAAATTTTACTAACCAATCATTGTATCTACGATTGTGCATATTGTGTTACCAGAAAAAGTAACGATATCCAGCGCGCTGCGTTTAAGATACAAGAAGTAGTGGATTTAACCATTAACTTCTATAGAAGAAATTATATAGAAGGGCTATTTCTGAGCTCCGGAATATTTAAAAATTCTGATTTCACTATGGAACGGTTAATTGCCGTTGCCAAAAAGCTTCGGTTAGAAGAAAATTTTAATGGGTATATTCATCTAAAATCGATTCCTGGAGCAAGTGATGAATTAATGCGTGAAGCGGGGTTATATGCCGATCGATTAAGTGTAAATATTGAAATCCCAACAGTATCTGGATTGAAACTATTAGCTCCAGACAAAAAACATGAAGACTTTATCAAACCCATGCAAAAAGTCAAAAATGAGATCATTCAATATAAATCAGAACGTAAAATTATAAAAAGTACTCCTAGATATGCCCCAGCTGGTCAAAGTACCCAAATGATTATTGGTGCTACCGGAGAAAGTGATCGTGACATCATGTATTCTGCAACCTATTATTACAAGCAATTTAATATGCGTAGAGTGTATTATTCTGGTTATATACCGGTACTACCAGATAATAGACTACCATCTTTGGGAACTGAAGTTCCCATTTTAAGAGAAAATCGCTTATACCAAACCGATTGGCTTTTAAGGTTTTATGGATTTTCTGTCCATGAGATTTTAAATGATTCTCATAAAAACCTGGATTTGGATATTGATCCAAAATTAAGTTGGGCATTACGCAATCTTGATCTATTTCCTATTGACATAAATACAGCTGAAAAACAAATGCTTGCCAGAGTTCCTGGCATCGGAATGCAATCGGTTTCTAAAATACTACAAGCAAGAAAATTTAGAAAACTAGATTGGACTCACCTTAAAGCCATCGGTATTGCATTAAATAGAGCACAATATTTTGTTACTTGTAACTCCAAAGAATTCTATAGAAAAGAGTTTTCTCCTCTCACATTAAAAAATAAAATTCTTAAAACCTCGAAAAGTAAATACAATACTTATTTTAATAATCAACTAAGTCTGTTCTCATAAATCTAGAATCATGAATCCTCAAACCATAATAATATATGATGGAAGTTTTGATGGATTCTTATGTTCTATTTTTATGATCTATGAACAAAAAATATCAGATGCTATTATTAGAAAGGAATCTGATACTAACAATCAATTATTTACCATAACAGAACATGTCATTACCGAAAAGCACAAAGCCAACAGGGTTTGGAAAGGTGTTAAACTAAAAACAACTCGTAAGGAACAAAAAGATTTCTTCAAAGTTTTTCTAAGTGAAATCAAAGGTGTCGAGAATACATTATTAAATTATCTTAGAAATGTTTTTATAAAAAAGAAAGGGGGAAATATCGATTTTAGTAATACTGATATTTTAAAAATGAGCCAGGTCTCCAAAATGGTTGAGCGCGAAAAACATAGAATGGAAGCATTTGTTAGGTTTCAGCTAACTACTGATTCTATTTACACAGCAACCGTTGAACCCGATTTTAATGTGCTGCCTCTTATCATTTTTCATTTTAAAGATCGTTATGCTGATCAAAAATGGCTTATTTATGATCTTAAGCGAAGTTATGGTATTTATTATGATCTAAAAACAGTGCAAATAATAACTATTGATGATTTTTCAAGAAGAAATACAAAAATCTCACCCGAAAAATTAAGTAGTTCTGAACTAGAGTTTCAAATGCTTTGGACCACATATTTTAACCATGTCAATATAAAATCCCGTAAGAACAATAAATTACACAAACAGCATCTACCAAAGCGTTACTGGAAGTATTTAACCGAAAAAAACACAACATTATAATCTGTTAACATATAAATAATGTGATATAATTCTTCAATAGATAAGCTTATTTGAGGCATTTAGCCCCTAGCAGTGTGTATTTTTTACCCATCTTAAATTTCGAATAGACGAAATAAAGTATTATGTTTGGCGTTAAATAACCAAAATTAACTATATCTATTTATTATGAAAAAAATGTTTTTAGGAGCTTTAGCTCTAATGTTCTTAACAGTAATCTCTTGTAAAGAGGCTACAGACAAAGCAAAAGACGCAGCAGATAACGTAGAAGAAGTTGCAGAAGAAGCAACTGAGAAAGTAGAAGAAGCAGCTGAAGAAGTTGCAGAAGCTGTAGAAACCGCTGCTGATGGGGTTCCAAGTTTTAGTGACCCTGCTGTACAAGAGTATGTTAATGCATACGAAGAGTATATGGCTGAGTACAAGAAAATCGCTGAAAGTAAAGATATGACAGCTTTTGCTGGACTTTCTGCTAAAGGACAAGAACTTGCAACAAAAGCTCAGGATATTGCTGGTAAATTATCTGGTGAAGATGCTGAAAAATGGACAGCATATATGACTGCTGCTTCAGAGAAAATGGCAGCTTATGCTAAAGCAATGACTCAGCAGTAGTCAATTTAAGATAATATAACGTCTTTATGATGTTTAAAACCACCTGCATGCAGGTGGTTTTTTTATTCTAGCCATTCTACTTTACTTTCAATCCGATCTCGTTTTGATTCACCTAAGTCTTCTGGATTATAATTTCCCAAGTAGAAAAAACCAAGGCATCGTTCCCCTTCTTCAAAATCAAAAAAACCATCCATATACTGTATTAATTTAGGGGTACTCCAATAACAACCTATCTGATGTGCCGCACAGGTTAGCCACATATTTTGCACTGCCATAGCCGTTGATGCAACCTCTTCCCACTCTGGTATACGTTCTTTTGGATCCCGCTGCATACAAATCGCTAAGATCGCACTGGCCGCATTACAATTATTCATGATTTTCTTGTGTTTAAATGGCGAAAAATCATCGTTAGGAGTGATATCAGTATAGGTATCAGACAAAAACATCCCTAATCGATTCTTGGCATCTCCTTGCAATATTTTAAACCTCCATGGCTGTGTAAGTTTATGTGTTGGTGCCCAATTGGCATTTTCTAATAAGGTTTCTATAAATGCCTTAGAAACGACTTTATCGTTGTATTGAGCTGGAAAAACAGATCGTCTACTTCGAATTATTTCATTTATATCTTCTTTGATCATATAATTTTACTTTTTTTGTAAAGTTATTATTATTCTAAGGACTAAAAATCGAGATCTTATTAATTAATATAATATTGTGAATCCAGAGGTTCGATTACATACGTCAGAACAGCTTGATAACCTGTCTCTGTCGGGAAAAGCGTTAAATACAACTTTACGTAGTCTAGGGATAATCAATAGATTTCTGGGAAATCACCAACAGTTGAATAAAGCCGTAGTACACTACACAAAAACATATCCCAGTACAAAAAAAATACATATTCTTGATTTAGGCTGTGGTGGCGGAGATTGCATTCTAAAGATTTCGAAAAAGCTAAAAAAAATAGGAATAACTGCTTCATTTAAAGGGATTGACGGTAATCCAGAAAGTGTTGCTTACGCATTACAAAATAACCCAGATCCTCTATCTATTGATTATAGTACTGCAGATATCCTAAGCAAAAAGTTTATTATACCAGATTGTGATCTTTTAATCAGTAGTCATTTTATATATCATTTTAAAAATGAAGATCTTATTGATTTTCTAAAAAAAATAAAGTCTAAAAAGGTGAAACATGTTATTTTTAGCGAACTATATCGAAGTAAAGTAGCATACTACATTTTTAAACGTATAAGCAGCATACTTCCTATTTCTGATATGGCAAAAAAAGATGGTTTAATAGCTATTCAAAGAGCTTTCACTGTCAAGGAATTAAAGGAAATCATAGAAAATAGCGGTATAAAAAAATATTCGATTATTAAGAAACCTTTCTTTAGAATGATCGTCAAAATCCATACAAATAATGAAACAAATACTATCTAGACATATAAATACATTAAAAGAATCACCAAAAACACTAATTCTTGTTTATGTCATTACTTATTTTTTATGGGGATTGGGAATGAATCGTTTTGGAGCAGAAATGGAGATTGCACGATTTACATATTGGTGGCAAGTGATTACGTGTTACATTTTATATATGGTTCCCGTTTCTATTCTGCTAAAAAAATATAGCTTCTTTGAGCAATATGCTTATGGACTAGTCGCTATGGGAATATTAGAATTCTTAGGATATTGGTTAAAAACGTCATATGTATATCCAGAGAATATGTTAGACAAACTATTTAATCCTCAAAACTTTAGTCTAGGGATGGCGTTATTTTTTGCTTTGTACTTTCCTGCAGGAAACTGGTTAGTTGATAAAATCCACCGATTAATCTTCACAAAAAAATAAATAATACTATTTTTTAGGAACAAGTATGAATTGTTGTTTCCCTTGTTTTTTCACTCTATATTTATCTTCTATATCATCAGCTCCTTCTAATCCCAGAGAATCTATATAGGATATCCAATCTTGCTTATCCACTATTGCATTATCAAGTACAATATCAGAAAGATTAGCATCTATTAATTTTGCACCCCATAATATCGCTCCAGAAAAATCTGTTCCGGAAAGATCTGCCCCAGAAAGGTTTGCATTTGTTAAATCGGCACCTGCCAATTCTCCATTTCTTAAATTACAGTTCATTAACCGGGCTCTTTTAAGATTTGCTTCAGATAAATTAACCTTACTCATATTTGCATTTCTGAGTTCGCTATTTCCCAAATCAGCAGCAGGCATATTCGAATTTTCCAGATTTGAGAAATTTAGTCTGGCATATTTTAGGAAAACTCCTCTTCCTAATGTTACTTCGTTTAAGTCACTATATTCAAAATCCCCGTCAACAAAGATATCTCCTAAAGATTGATTTCCTATATCACTATTTATTAAACTATATAATAATTGCCCTCGCTCAGAACTTGTTTTTTTATTAGTTAACTTTCCATCTTCAATATATTGATAAGGTTTCATGGCTCTTGACAAACTTACAATTCTTGCTTCTAGAGTTTTACTAATATTATTTTTAGAATTAACACCTTTATATTTTAATTCTTCATTTAGATCTCCTAAAACGTTATCCATAACAAAAACCAAAGAAGATCTTCTATCAGCTTCTACCAAACTATTTTGGTTTTCGATAAATTTATTTTGATTCATCAATAATTTTGTCTGAAAAACAAGAACAGCCGCTGGTATTACAGCAACCATAAATGCAAATAAGCCTATTCTTGTAATACGCCAAATCACACTCGACGACACATCAGATACGGTATCAACAGAAACCGTTTTATATTCCTTATATTCTGTTATAGCACTATTAATGCTTTTTTTCAATCTCCCTCCAAAAATTGGGGTGCTGGATTTTTTTAACAACCACCATCTAAACTTCCTTTTTTTCTGCTTCCCCTTATTAATTTTGTCCAGCTTATCCTGGAGTAATTGGTTTTCTTTCTTTAGCCTTTCAATATAATCTTGCTCGTTCACGGTGCTATGAATTTGGGTATTAAAAACGGTTAAGATATAAAAGTTATTATTACTTAGGAAAAAGAAAGCTCTTTTTAAGTCCTAAAAAATGTCTCATTAGTGCAAAAAAATAATACAAAATACTTTCTATTTTACATATTTTGAGAGATCATCTGCTATATCTTCTACTATCGAAAACTCTTCTTCCTCTCCAATGAGATGAATAGTTTTAATGAGGAGTTGTATATATCCGGCTACATACTCTTTTTTCTTTGCATCACTTACATACTCCTTTCCTTCAATCACAATGAAAGTGATCAGATTGCGTATGATTAATTGTATTTCTCTACTATCTAAATTCTCTTTCATGACATTCATTTTTTAGATTATCTTATAAGGAATATCTAATGAAAGTAGAATTATAACTCTCTAAAAACGAAAAATATACATGCAAAAAAGATCAAACTTCGATTAAAAACATATTTCCTCGATTTGGGAAATAACTCATAAGTTAATATCTCTGCGATCAATTTTATTGTACACAATAAAACAACAAAAATTTTTAAGATGTTACTTGCCTTTATCTTTTGATAAATAATCTATTAATCTTCAAGTACTTTATGAAACAAATCGGCTAATCTAATCTCTATAAATTTAATTATATGCTCTTCAGATTTTTTGTTTTGGTACATTGAAAAAACTTTTGAAGCATTCTGTTTTTTAAATATTTTTATTTCACCTTCTGGGTTTTCAATATCTTCAGGTTTTAAATCCCATCGTAACAACGATTGTAAAAGTTCTTTATGAGATTCATAACGTTTTTCTAATACTTTTTGTCGTTCAAGATCTTCAGGATCTTTCTCTTTGGCACTATTAATTTTTCCGCTTAATACTGTAAACTCATCTCGTATTTGACGATCAATTTCTTTGGCCTCTCTTACTAACTTAAGGTAAGCTTCATATATCTTCTGGTTGTAGAACGCAGCAAAATCCAGATATTCATCTAAAGCCATAAGATATCTCAAAGCTATTTCTTTATAGACTCTTTTATCTTTCTCCTCTGTTTCTTTTAGTTGTTCGCCTAGTTCGCTTAGTTTTCTTTTTTTATCTTTAATAATATGTGCAAAACCTTCTTTTTCTGGCAATGCCAATAGTTCTGGCGTAATTTCTTTTGGTAATCCCTCATATCGATAGCTTCGATATTGAATTTTAATAGAATCATTTTCTTCTTTTGGCTTCCTTGTTCTCTTTTTAAAATTAAGTTTAGGTTTTTTTAAACCAAAAGCGTAATTATATCCAAAAGTAGCAGTAATCTCACTTAGATTATCAGTACTATTACTATTCCTAAACAATTGAATTGCATTGAGACTGAAATTATGTTTATCTTTTAAAACATAACTTATTGTACCTCTAAGATTTGTAATATTTGACTGCGATGCTTTATTCCTAGTGTTATTGTAACTTATAGAAAGCCTTGTGTTTAATGTTTTTTCAAAATATCGTTTCCCTACACTAATAGTCGGTCCCCAAGTTGTTGATTCCTCTCTACCAATAGTATTATAGGTTCCGTTTACCGATGTTGTTATATTAAGATTCCTTTCTGAAAAATCTATAGTATGTCCGATATTCATATTATGAAAAGTAGAAGCATCTCCTAGTCTTACAATACCACCTTGTTCATTAAATACATCATTTAAAGAATAGTTTGTAACCAGGTTTTGCCTTGCTGTTTTTTTGTTTGAAAGTATATAACTAACAGTAAGTGTAGCGGTTTGTGATAATTGTCTGTAATCTAAATCTTCAATTTGTTCATCCAAAAGATCACTATCATTAATCTCATCAAATTGATTTGGTTTAACATTAGTAAAAGTACTAAAGTTTGAATAAGAACCCGTTATATTTAGTCTTTTTGACAAGGCTAAACTTGCATTTAGCGAGCCCACAGTACGATTTGTATTATTTGCCTTAAGCTTATCCAGATCATCTCTCTGATACCCGATATTAATGGCTAAGGCCAATTTATTTTTAAAAAAAGTATTTGCTGCATCTATGGTTATATTTTCAAAATCATTGTTAAAAAAATATGCTCCCAAGGTTTCATAGCCAGGGTCAATACGCTCATACCCTACTCCAAGATTTACCGTTCCTATGGTATACCCTAAGCGGGTACGAACTGCATTATAGTATTCTGTAGAGGCTCGATTATTAAAAAATAACGCTATCGGAGAAAGTTCTGAAGCATCTACTTCTTCTGCCCGTGTATCTTTGGTAATCGCAGTTGTAGCATATTCTGCCTGAGCATTAAAATACTTCCCTAATTTTACTTCTCCTTCAAGACTAAGAACTAGGTTTTCTTGAGGCAATACTCCTTTTGTTTCTGGAATTACATTAAGTGAATTAATATCATCTTTTGCATAAAATCCAATAACCCCCAACGTATACCGCTCTTTTTTATAACTTGTTTTGATCCCATATCCCATACGATTAAAAGCTGGAATAGTCCTGGCATCCTCATCATCCTCTGTAGCTTTGAGTAAGCGACCAGACATAGCACTAATTTTAAAAGCTTCTTTTGGGGTAAGATCTACACCTACTCCTGTAAACTGATGCCCACTAAGGGTATATGGTGAAAATGTCATATTTACATTACCAATATGCCCGGTTATCCATTTATATTTTGGGTGAAGGCTTAATCTATTAAAATTGAAAGGCAATTGATACCCTAAATTTTCTCCCTGGTTAGAAAAACTATACGAAATCGGTACAGAAAAACTATATATACTCACATTAAGCAGTCCTTGCAAAAAATAGGTGTATGGCTCTCTACTATTATTTAAATTAGAATTGTAGTATACACCACTTGCTGCGATCTGCCCACTAACCTTAAAAGGTTTAGCATTAGTAATAGCATCATAGTCCAACGATTGCGTGTAGGCAATAGAAGAGATAAGCATCAGTATGTATACTAGCTTTTTCAAGAGTTGTTTTTTGTTACGTATTTTTCTTTAAAGCGGGGAAAGGTTTACTTTAGAAAACATTGCAATAGACAATTTTATTTAATTTTTTGCTTTACATTATCTTTATTGAATACTATCAAGTTGACCATCTAGAATGCCTATATTAATTCCGTGTTCATCTTCCCAAGGGCAGTGATACTCAAAATTGAAATAATTGGAGTCTAGATAACTCAAATCAAACCATATCATTTCTAGCTTAACATTATTAAATGCATCAATTTGATTAAAAATCTTAAAGTAAGATTGATTTGCTTCTATCTCATTATCAAATCCATCTTTGTTTACCATACTATAACTAGTGTTTGACATGGATACTTCGTAATGTTCCCATATAGCTTTTTTTAGCCAAACTTCATTTTTAGTATCAAAATCCAATAGATTATTGATAGTATTAACTATGCACTCTATTTCTTTCTCTGATTCCATATTGGTAAGATTTAAAGCTAAAATTTTAACTTTTGAATCAAAAAAAGGAACTTTCAGGTTTAACTCAAATGAAGAACATTCTGGAAACTCATTATTATAAATAAACCTCCCTTTTTCTATTATTTCATCTCTATTCATTCTATATCAAATTTTATTTAAAAGCAGGACTATCAAATAGGTCTTGTAATCCACGTTTAATTATTGCTGCTCCACCGGAATGAGCAAAACCATTAAATTCCCCACCAACATTATGAATACTTGAAGGGATCGGAAATATTGATCTTCCATCTTGATGATGATGCCATGTATGAACAACTCCATTTATTCTAATCGTACCATTAGGTAATGGTTCTATATTATTAACATCCCCAACATTATTTCTAATCCACCTATTAGCTGCAGTCATATCAGTCCCATTACCTTTAAGAGTATTAGATCTAAATAAAAAATCTTCTCTCGGAATAAAAGGAGTAAAATCAGGAAAACCATCATTATCATATTTAACAGTAATCGTTTTACCATTTATCGTTTTACTAACAGAGTAATCTATTCTTTTTGTATACCCTTTTGGAGCTTTTAAATATCTATATAAATCCCCAACACTTTTTCTCAATTCGGGATTTAGTCTTGATATTTTATATAGTAAGGTTATATTTAATCGCGAATCATGACCAACATTATATAGTGTTTTCCAGCTATCAATTAACCCAGAATTTGTTTTAAATGCATTTATCGTATTGCTCGAAGCCTTTGCAAAATCATTTGAAAACCTTAAAAGTTCAGTATTATTAAGCTGTCGAGATAAATTATTTTTTAAATTCTCATCTAATCTATCAAACAAACGTAAAACATCAGGATCTAAAAGGTCATCAATTCTACTTGACCCAACAGTTTTATATAGATTTTCAAATTTTGCAAAACCATCTGCATCATTTCTAATGAAATTTTTAAAAGTACTATTACCTGAGGTTTCTAAAATAGCCTCTAATTTTGAAAACCAACAATCTCCGCATGCAAAACCTTGACCTATTCCAAAAAGCAGAAATAGTAAAACGATATACTTCCTAGTTTTTCTCCACATAATTTTCTTTCTTTTAGATTTTATTGTACTTAATGACAAATAACAGCATTGGGATGTCTTTTTCTATATTTTATCCAACCGTTAAAAAAATCCTCGTCCAAATCATCAGCTCTACTTAGGTTTGGAAAATCTGATTTAAAAGCACTCGCTAGTTCATCTGGCACACCTGGAATTCTTGTAGTACTCAAACCACCACCATAAGAACTTTGTAAAAGGTCTCTTGCTCTTGTACTTATCCTTCGATCCATACTCAATGTATTTAATTCATTATCAGTTCTTGCTTTTATTGCTCTTATCGCATCTGTAGGTACCGAGGACAATAAACTAGGTATTGCCGTAGCAAGTGCCGTCATTTGTATTCTAAATCTTAAATCTGGATCTATTGCATCTTCATTTAGCGCTGTAACTAAAGCACTTGCGCTAGAAGCTGTTAAATCACTAACCATGATTGCCTTAGCAAAGTAGTGTCCTCCTAATTTAAAAGTTGCCTTAACCGTACCACCTATGATAGGTATTGCAACTGATAACACATCTGCTGTCAAAAATGCACTATTCCAAATTACAGTTGTTTGATTAGTCTCACTCATAGCATAGGCTTGAATAATTGGAATTAACAATAAATCTCCCTGTTTGTATCGTTGACCTTTGAAATTAAAACTACCACCGACATGAACCATTACAAGTTGATTATAATACATTTCTTTTCCATTTACTGTAATTTTGTTTCCATTAAGGTTTCCTGCCAAATTTTGTCTTTGAAATATGTTTGCTTCTAATTGAAGTAATTCAAACCTGTAGTTGTCATTTTTTGGACTCACTCCATTTATTGATTTCATCGGTTTTAAAGGTATTCCACTTTCAGAGATTAGAATCTGCATACTCAACCACATTACAAATTCATTAAAATGTTTTTCAATTAGTTTACTGTTTATCCTTGTTATACCTATTCTTTCAATTTCATCAAGGATTCCTTCGTCGTTAGGAGAAAAACTACTCAACATTTTCATAAGACTATTGTCCGTATTTTCAATATTGTTTGTTAAGTTATCTTCAAGTATACTTTCATTACAACTGAAATAAGCTTTTAAAAATGACAACCTAGTTTCTCTATTTACGGATCCCAGAGACTGTGAATTTTCGTTAAGGTTTATATGATGAATGGCTTCTTTTATATTATCACAATTTATCGTAATAATTCTACTCCAAAATTCGGAGTTATTTTCTTGTCCAACTCTTAAATAATATTGTAGCTGTGTATAAAATTCATTGAAAAAATCCTGAGGGTTGTTTTTAAGAGTATCAACTGTCATAGCCTTAGTTTTGACATATCTAAACCATGGAAAATTTTCAAGTAAATCTATTTCTTGTATATTATGAAACAATACTCTATCATATTTATTTATATATGATTTAGGAATTGGCAATATCCAGGAAGTGGGTGTCTCATTAGTATCAATAGCAACAATTTCCTTAGCCATCTCAGCGTCATTAGGATCTCTGGTTTTTAGACTTATAACATCAACAAATGTAAAACCTGCAAACTTTTCTTTGTGGGCGTTTCTAAGGGTTGCTATATCGACTAACACTTTATAATTTTCCATTACAGGAATTGCAATAGGACCCTTTAACATATCAAGAAAGAAATTTAATACTGAGGGTATTTGCTGCTCCTCTTCACTTTGTTCCTTTAATGATTTTAATAAAATTTGCAGAGCTAGCACTTGTACCGGGTCATCTAAAGTAGAATATTTCTCCTGTATAATAGAGTTAAACATATACCACTTTTTGTCATCATCATTAAGTAGTTTAGAAACTATACTAGCAATAACATTTAGAGAATAAAGATCAGTTCCGTCCTCTGTAAGTCCTTCAAATGCAGTATTTGTAACTTTTTTTATAAGATCTCTTAGCATTAACCCATTACTACGAAATAGTACGGTATTACAAAAATCTTCGTTCTTATGCTTTGGAATACTATACATAAGCTTTACAAGAGCTCTTTCGAGTTTTGTTTCATTATCAAATTCTGATTGTACTACTAATTGTGTTGCAAGTGTTTTAATAACTTTATAATCCAGTTGCTTTATTCCGCATATATTTAAATCATTTATCTTTTTTATAATATCTTCTGTAGATGTTCTATTGGTTTTTATATTGATCGCATCACTAATTAAAGTAAGATCATCAATTTCTGGTTGTAAATCAGCTATAACCACATTATCACAAGATGAATTCGAAGAACAACCAGATTTACTAAGAAAACTTATATTGTTGGTTCTGTTATCATCAACACCATAAGAATCAGCACCACTATTTAAGTCTAAATTCCTATGATCCTTTATAAAATTCCAATGCGTTTTATAAATTTCATTTTTAGTACAATCTCCTTTGTTCCAATAAAGTTGAATAGGCGAATTAATATCAAAGGAATTTGAAGGATTATCATACCACTGAATTACTCCTGAAAGTTTATTCCCATTATACCTGTAATCCCCTCGATAACCTAAGTTTCCAGAGGAATTACTTTCCCATTTATAAAGCTTTCCATCTTTTAAGATTCCAAAAACAGCTCCATTAGACTCTTGAGGTATTGTATCATTAAAAACAAAAACTCCCTCGCCTGTATATGTAAAAGGTTTCCATCCAGGTGTTAATGCAGAAATTGTTAAAGCAGCATCCCCTTCGTCCTGAAACAAATACAATCTAAACTCTGGATTATGAATTTGTGACCAATCGATATGTGATAATCGTTTACCATTACCATAATCCATCAACCAATCGGTTCCCGAAGTAGTGGTCCCTAATTTTTTAAACGGATGTTGCAACGCAAATGCACCATGACCTAATTCGTGCGCCAACGTACCAGCCAGTGATGATTTACCTTCCTCTTTTTGAGAAAGGTTGCTAGAAAACACAAATCCGAATTGGCGTTTTAGTGGCATAAAGCCCGCCACACTAGGTCGACTAGGTCTAATGCCATCACCAAATACAAATACGTAATAGGATTTACGATTTGTAACACCACTTGATTTAAATTGATTAATGATATCTTTTTGATCACTTGTATAATTAGAAAATGCTCCACTCTCTCCCACACCAATTTGACTCTTTGCTATGCTCATCTCTGGAGCAACAGATACATTAAAAGTAACGGATGCTTGTTTAAATATTTTATTGATTTGTGAACCTAATACATCACTATTTGGTAATGAAGCTCCATTAACCGGTATAATCGTTACGTTGACATCTTTATTAGCTAAATGCCATTGCGAAAACACTCCTGCTACAGTTTGCTTACTGGTTTTATTTTTTTTAGGCTGTATTGTAGCATATATATTTTCATGTTCAAAGGTGTAATACCCTTTTAATTTTAGTGTAATCTCATTTCCTGAGACGTCATAATCCACCTTTTCCCCATGTATTGTTTTTATAACCAAATCATGAACAGAAAGACTATTATCGGTTATTGTGACCTTCGCTCTTATTATATCTTCATCTCCGTTGCCTACCGATTTATTGATTATATTGTAAGGGTTACCTTCAGTATCTTTTATCTGCTTATAATATTTACCTAATTTGGTTTCTTGACCATTAGGAATTCTATCAAAACCATATGTATAATCTGTATATTCTAAAAACTCAACTTTAATCCCTTTTGCAGTAAGTTCTGTAACTTCACCATTACTATTAACTCCCGCAGTATTTTGTGAACGTATTGGACCTCCAGGAGCCATTTGCCCTCCTTCTCTAATATTTCCATCGGCATCAACATGAAATATATCTCTACTACCATCGGGATTAGTATCCATAATAGTAACATCATCTCCTCCCGGTTCTCTTCGTATTGCGCCGCTTATAGGATGAGTGATTTCGATAGTACCATCATCTGCAATACTTATATTATCGATAGTAATGTCGTAATCAAGGTTTATATTCCTTAAATCGTTATCTCCTTCAAATACATCTAGTATTTCATTAACAGAGGCCAGCCCTCCCCAATTTTTATCATAATCGGTCTCTACCATGCCATCAATCAATTGATAGTCTGTATTAATTTTAATATTCTCAAAACTTACTTTAATTTTAGTATCATTCAAATAAGGTACCACGATATATCCCCAACCAGAAAATGTTTTATCTTGAATTCCTGACGGAAGTGCTTCATCTATCGAATCATTATTCTCTTCACTGTCTTCATCGGGTTCTTCTGGAATGGTTGCTGTGTACACATCGTTACCTTGTGTTATTTCTTTGATCGTTACCGGAAAATCCCCTGCAGTAAACGTTTCATTAACAACCAATTGTTGTATAGATTCCTGATTGGTTATTAGAATCTCTGGTGTAATCCCACAATTGTATGTACTGTCATTGTCATCAATCGGTAAGGTGGTTGTAAATTCGTAAATCTGAGAATACGTATAAGGGCCATTCTCAATACATTGGCCTCCTACTCTAAACTCATAAGTAGTACCTGGCTTAAGGTTATAAATTGTTGTATATTCATTCTGGGTCCCTGCATTAAACCACATATTTCCTTCGCTAGAGTTCTTTTTCCCTGAAGCCGAAGATGTTTTTTTCCTGTATTGTATATCATATAATTTATGATCTACTCCTTGCCAATAAATTTTTTCTGTGGTGTTATTCTTTGCTTCTGCCAAAATAGACTCGGGCTCTGCACAACTCCCTGTATATGTAAAGTAGTAAATCTCGCTAAAACCATTATTTTTAAAAACAGAAGTCTCACTAATCCCATCACTAACCAAAGCCCTAACACGCCATCCGTACATTTTATCAGGTAGCAAAGGGGTTTCTGCAGGTCCGTATAATAATGTTGTCGCAAAAGTATTCGTTTGATAAAGCGGTCGTCCTGCTAAAAAAGCAGCCTGTGGATCCATTTGAGTATCCCATAATTCTGTTAACGTAAATTCATAAGAAACATTAGTAGCATTAAGATGACGAGGAGTCCACTGAAAAATGATATTTTGTGGTTCTCTTAGCAATACTTGTTCACCTCGACCAGGTAAATTTAAAAATGGAGGATCATTAAGTACTAAATATACCGGCACGCAACTTTTACGAGAGATTCGCCGATCAGAAAAGACATCATATACTTCAAAACAAAAATTATATAGCCCTTCTGGCAAAGGAGTATTATACTGCTGGGGACTTATACCCAGAAGGTTTTGCAAAGAAAAATAGGCTTGCAAATCAATATTGGTCAAACGTAAAGGTATACCTCCATCCAGGAAAATTGGATTAGCACCTGTTACAAAATCATTGCTTTGGATTGATAATCCTGCATTATTTTCTAAAAAAAACTTTAACCGAACTTGTACATTAGATTCTGTAATATCAGTAAATAATAAATTAAGTATTAATTTCTCTGAATCTGATGTTCCATATTCTGAAAGTTTCAAACTATATGGCGGTAAAACTTGAGGAGTAACTTGTACAGGAAAAACCTGAGCGTTCATCCAAACAGGAATAAAAAATAGTATGATTAGAAATTGCTGTGTGTATAGTTTCATCTGATTTTGCTTATTGTTTCATGAGTTCATAGGCTAAATGGATTCCTTTTGTACTTTTATATCTACAAGGAGATATGAGTTTTGTCCTTCCTGTACAAACTCCTTTATTTTAATTGCACCTTTTTTTCCTTCCTGAGTTTCAAAAAGAATAATTCGAGGTGTCATTGTGCTATCAAAGCTTTGCAATCCTCCCGGAGTCTCTTCAATCATTAAATTTTTCAAAAGGGTATCATCTTGCATCATATCAAACTGTTGTGCACTTAAGGAAGCTGCACAATTACACAATTCTTGTGAATTAATAAATATGGTATGCTTAGGGTTTTGCAGAGATGTAAAAGTAGTTTCAGACAATCCATTTGGACTTACAAACTTATTACGGGTAAAACTTTCATTTAACCCAAAAAATACTAAGTCAACATTTTTTCCAGTTTCGTTATTAATTTCATTACTAGTATATACACTACGATTTGAAATACTATAAAAACTCCCCAATACATTAGAAGTATGCGCTGTATTAATTCCTAGTTTAACATCTTCAAAAACTCTAAGGTTAGTATTTGCAAAGACCTCAATATTCTTTACAACTGTTTTAGTGTCTTTTCCATTAGATGTCTTTAATGTTATTGTTTGTACTCCAGGTTCGGTAAAAACTATTTCAGGGCTTTCAGCTTCAGAAAATATAGAGGAGGCTCCTGTAAAACTCCACTCAAAAGTAGTAGCACTTATCGAATTATTATCAAATTGAACACGAACTGGTATCTGATAATCATCATCTTCAAAAGCAGGTTGATATTCAAAATCTGAAGTTAAAAATGGAGCGACAGTAATTGTTTTTTGAAGATCAAATGTTTCTCTTCCATTATCAATAACCAAAGTAACATTATGATTTCCAGGATCCACAAAAGTTACTTCTCCAGGATCTCTTTCAGAGGAATTTGAGGGAGTTCCTCCTTCAAAAGTCCATAAATACGTGCTTGCACCAGAAGATTGATTATCAAAGGTATAAATTGCCGGAGAAAAATTATCCACCAGGTTATTAAAATCGAAATCAATAAATACTGGATTATCTATTTTAATTTCAACTATTTTACTATCTCTGGAACCATCTTGATTGGTCCCTATAAGTTCAATTTTATAGGTTCCTTTTTCTTCATATCGTATAAGTCCAGGGTTACGATTTATAGATCTTGATGGTGATCCTCCTTCGAATTTCCACTCGTAATCTTCTGCTCCTTCGGTTCTGTTAAAAAAAACAACCTGAACCGGAATTGAAAAATCATTATTAAACACATCAAAATTAAAATCAACAACAACAGGTACTGCTTCTTCTTTGACACAGCCAAAAAAACAGAATATCACGATTATGTTTATTATTTTTTTCATTTTAATTTTATCTAAAACGATAGTATTAACAGCTACTTACTCTACTATTAATTTGCGAGTTTCTGATCCATTTGGTGTTTCTAATAGCATTAAATACACTCCTGAAGATATAGAAAGAGAGTACTCTAGTAAAAGTTCTTGACTATCTTTTTCTTCACGCTTATTTATAGTTGCACCTGATACCAGATCTATGATTTTTAACGTGATATTTGAAGCTTCTTTTAAGCTAATTTTTGTTTTAAAAATTCCTTTGCTAGGGTTTGGGTATAAAATAAATTCTTCAATAAAATTTCTTGGAATATTATCTAATTGAGGGGCTTCGATTGCAGGTTGTACCAAAATAGTTTTCTCAAAACTCTCGTAACAATCTCCTTGATACGACACCAAATTAATATCATAGGTTCCTTCTTTTTCGAACCTTACGATTAACTCTTCATCACTTTTTGAAACTACTTCTACTCCTTCTGGAATATTCCATTCTACTACCTCTCCGATAGGGTTACTCACATTGATAAGAATTACGTCTTCATTAGAATAGGCTTGTGTAGTAATGTAGAAATTAGAGTCTATTGGTCTATCAAAAGATTCTACTATAACTTCGCCGATCCCTACACATCCTTGCCCTGTTGTTATCATAGCCACATATGTACCTGTTTCAGTAAGTGTCACACTAGACTCAGAACTAGCAAAACCATTTGTACTAGTCCAAGAATAGATTGCCTCTGGATCATCAATCGTAATATCAAGCGCTAAAGATTGTTCTCCACATAGAGAGCGTTTTTCTTCAATATTTACTACTATTGGATCGGGATTAATTAGTGTTTCCTCGTAAAAGGCCTTACATCCACTTGCATCTGTTATTTCAACTCTATAAGTTCCTGCCGGTATTCCTCGAATATCGCTCGAAACAGAACCTGTGTTCCATAAATAAGTATACGGAAGTACACCCCCGTTAACACTTATACCGATTTGGCCGTCACTTCCCTCAAAGCATGTAGGAGAAACCACAGATATAGGTTCTATTTCTATATTATTAGATTGTTCAACCACTACATTACCTTCTATCTGACAACCTTTGGCATCGGTAATAAAAACAAGATAAGTCCCTGCAATAAGATCAGATATGGCCATAGTAGTATTACCATTACTCCACTCATAAGTATAAGGTTCAACACCTCCTGTTACAGTTACCGTCAAAGCTCCATCATCTCCATTAGCACAAGTAACATCTGTTTTTGTAAAGTCCAGTGCTAGTACTTCAGGTTGTGGCAAGTATTCTACAACGTCTTCAGCTTGTACCAAACTATAGCTACGAGAACCATCAGCTTCAATTATAGCGATATAACTTCCCAGCACAATACCATTCTTATCGGTCACATTTAAAGAATAATTGGTTGCAGTATCCAAAAAGTCAATGCGATTATTATTTATAGGAATTTCTATCCAACTTCCATCACCTTGTTGTATTTTCCAATCGTAAAAATATGGTACTAGATCACCATTACTGTTTGCAGGAACAGGTACACTATAATCTGGGTTTTCAATATCAAAAGGCACACCACCAGTAACTGTGGCAACCAACACTCCGTCCTGAAATTGATCTGCAACTCCATCAAAATTAGTATCTATATTATCGCTGTAGGTATTTCCTGCATTACAGGAAATAGGGAATACCTCTATACTTATTTCTATGGGCAATGGTTGTATTAGTGTAATTGATTCACTGACCATAGTACACCCTTCTTTATTAGTTGCTCCACTATAATTAGCATCTCTTGCAGTGATTGTATATTGTCCACCTCCAACACTATGTAAAGTAACTAAGTATCCCTGACCAGCATTATAGATAGCAGAAGTAGTATTAATTATATTGTCATTTTCATCTCTCCATTCAAATTCATAAGAATCACCATCAATTAGTGTACCTCCTGTAATCGTCGCCAAAATTCTTCCATCTTCAAAACCATATGCTTGTGGAGGGTTTAAAATTTCTGTTGTTATAAATAAAGGAGCATCTGGTTGAGTAATATTTACTCGTTCTATAATTTCTTCTCCTAATGCTATTTCTCCATCTACCAATGTTTGTTCTTTGGCAACACATTCATTACCATCTCTTATCTTAAGGTAGTAAGTATCAGGAAACAAATCTCGAATCGTATGCGTATTGCCTGAAGAAAAAGGCATCCATTCATTTTCATCCCACGTTTCATTTTCCTTTCTCATTAAATATTCATAATTCCCGTCTCCACCCGCTGCGTTTATCTCAATGGTTCCATCTTGTCCTCCAAAACAATATACATTTACTGCATTATCTCTTGGTTCCTCAACAAATGATACCGGTGCAGGTCTACCAATTGTAAAGACAGCAGAATGATTTGCTTCTCCTGTATAATATGGTTCACCATCATATGTACCAATAGCCTCAATTAAAAAATCGGTATTGCTAGGTGGGAGATTCCTTATCGTTAAGGTATTTCCCACATCCAAAGTCGTGATGTTATTGGCGTTTGCCACAACATCTCCATCAGGATCGGATCTATCAGATATACTAAATCCAAAAAGATCTCCGCCTATAAGTGGCCTATCAAATGTTATTGTTATTTCACCATCTGTTGCATCAAAACAACTTACTGGTGTTGTGGATACATCAATGATTTTGGGAGCAGATTTTCTTATTCTGTAGCTTACTACTTCATACCCTTCTGGACCATCATAATCGCATGCAGCAATTCTAAACAATATATCTCTTCCTATAGCAGATTCATCGAATATATCTTCTAGTCTAATATTCAATAACGGATCAAATGACGCGCCAGGAACTTCCTGCCAAACAAGCGGGGTGCTTCCATTTAAAAAACTATATTGCCAATTGTAGGCATCATTTCTAAAACCTTCATCTCCCTGTACCTGAAAAGCATCTTCATACCCAACAATATCTGAAGGCGATGTTCTTTGCACTCGTGGTAATGGAGTAACTTCGTAATTGAAACGAAGTCGTTGTCGTACTTCGTTACTTCCATTAAAAACATTACTATCACTTTGTCTTTCATCAAATGAACCTTGATTGCATGGATAATTTGGAAGATTTATACGATATGTTCCCCGAGCTCTTCCTCCAAAAGATCCTCCTGCACAGAAATCTCCAAAAATACCACCACTTACCTGATCCTTACCGTAGATATAAACATCTATATGAGTTACATCTCCATTTACAATAAGCTCACGATCAGCACGTGGACCATCCGGTCTATTTCTATATCTAATAAATCGTTCAGAACCTCCTCCTCTAAAGTAAGCCGTCATTCTTATTTCATCATCACATCTACCATCATCAAAATCTGCAGTATAGTTATAGTTGGTAATCTGAATACTGGTTTGCTGTGCAAAGAGTATACATGAGAATAGTAAAAAAAGAAACGTTAATAAATTTTTGCTATTAGTTTTCATAATCTAAAATTCTATTTCTTTGGTTTGTATAACAGAATGACTTCCGCTATCAGTCATTGCTTGTAAATAATACACATAGATCGTATTAGGAGATACAGATCTATCTTCTAATGAATCCATTGATCCTGATATTTGTTTCCATAACACAGGTTTTTCTTCTTTAATAGCTTTATAGATTAAAATTTCGGTTACCTTTGACGGCATTTTTCTCCAATTCAGATCTATTTTCTGATGTTCTCTATCAGCTATTGCTGTGAATCCTTTTACTAAATTTTCATCAGGAGTGGCTTTTTTATACACAATAGTAATAGGTGTTGATGGCTCAGACCTGAGCTTACTATTATCTTCAGCAAAAATTGCATATCTATATTTTGTATTTGATTCGATCGTATTATCAGTAAAAGTTGTTCCTGCCTCAGTTTCAAATAACAAATGCCATCCTTTATCTGGTTCTTGTACATTTTGCCTATATAGCTGATGATATTTGACATCAGTACTGGTACTCATGATCCATTCTAGAAATACGCCTTCGTCGCTTACGTTATAGTTAGAAAATGTTGGAGAAGAAGGTGGCACTACATCTGGTTTCTTCAGTTCTATTTTTTCAGAATACTCAGACATATTAAATCGCTGATCTACTGCTACTATTTGATAAAAAACATTCTTGTTTAACGACTTAATCAGTACTGTATCCCGAAAAACATTCTTGTTTATTGGAGAAATTGTTACTTGTGACACCTCTTCCTTTGCTAAATTCCCTCTAAATACACGGTAACCTAGCATGTCTTTTTCTGTATTTGCATCCCATTTTAGAGTCACGATACCTAATGTATCTATGGTTCCTGTTAAGCCTAAAGGCGCTGCTGGTGGAGTTTCATCAATAGTTTGTACAAAAGCCGATAGTGATTCTTTTTTCTGATTATTTTTTCCTATTGCAGTAATTGTAAAGTAATTTGAAGCCGCAAGTTTCTGATATCTTGTTTTTCGAGAACTAGGTAAAAGACCCTTACTCACAACTGTATAAGGGCCTTTTTTCTGCATTGACCAATTCAATTCAAATCCTAATATTTCATTTTCGGCTTCTTTTAAAAACTCCCATTCTATCAGTACAGCTCCAGAATCCTCTAATGTATATTTTAAAATATGAGGTGTGGCGGTTAGTTTTTTAATACCTTTTGCTGAAACGACTTTTGAAGGCAAACTCTCTTCTCCAAAAGGGGAAATACCTTTCACCCTATAATAATATTCTTTATTGTTTTGGGACAGGGTATCTATATATTGCATCCGTTGCTTAGCCGCATCAGGTTTATCGTTTAAGTTGACTAAAGGGAGGTCTCCCAACCTTTTAAAATCATTACCATTTTCTGATCTTTCTAAATAATAGGTAGTGAAAATCGATTTAAACATTCCATAATCCCAGGTTAGTAGAACTATTTTATCATCAGGTACAGCGATAAGATCAATTGGAGCAGGTAAAGGTTCTGGTTGCTGAGATTTTATGACTATTGACCCTGGAATCACTTTTAGCAATTCTTCGGGAATAGCTGTAGTTATTTTATAAACATATTCTTCTCCAGGAACGATAGTAGTGTCTTCATACCCTAAAGCAGCCATTTTTGCAGCTTCAAAATTCATATCTGCTGCAAAAACCGCAAATGAAAATCGCTGCTCGACTTCTCTTGATTTATTTACAATTTGTGCCAATGCACCTTCTTCTTCCATACCTTCTACTTCAAAACCTTCTCCAAATAAAGCTTGTGCTAATATTGCAGCATAATCATCACCACTGGCTATATACTCCCACCGTTCGAGCCCCATTGGAACTATTGGGGTAGTTGTCAGTACTTTCTTTTCTGGTGGAGAAACTAATTTTCCATCGCGTGATATAGTAAAACGTTGAATTTGGTATCCGTATTTATTTGATTTTAGCCATGATGAAGGTGTAGTAGGCGCCCATCTTAAAAGAATTTTACTTCCTTGAACTCTTGCTATTACCTGTATGCTCGGATCTTCGGTTGTTCTTTGGGAAAAACCCTGAAATGAAACAGCAAAATATACAAGTACCCATAAGCACTTTTGTAATATTGTATGTCGAGTTTTTTCAATTATCATCAAAACAAGATTTTTAAATTGTGTATTTTATCATTTAGATGAAAAAGCATTTTTTGTTACGTATTATTTATTTTCTTAAAGAAAGTGGATTCTTAAACTTATAATTTGCAGAAGATCCTAATATTCCTCCGGGTAAACTATATTGTAGCTTTACACTATACTTACCAAAAAGCATTAGCTTATAATCTTCTCCCATAATACTTAATTCTGGAGCTTCGCTATTAATTACCCCATTGGCATAGTCATTAATTATTCTATCTCTTATACTTTTATAATCATTGTAATAGGCTTGCGGAAGATTATAACGAAATGGGAATCTGGTGGCTCTCCATGTTAAATTCACCTTATTCTCAAGACTAGTTACATAATTCGTCAAAATAGGTAATGCTCTTTTTGGTCTAAATCCCAAAACTGTAGGGTTGCGATCAATAGTATATTTACCTCCTATTGGATATTTTTGATACAGTATAGGATCTATATCTTCTCTGAAATAGGCATCTTTAAGATCTGATTCTATACTAATCAATGCCTTATTTTCTGTATAAGCAGTACCTTTTAACTCTACTAGATCAAATCCTTCATGAGTATTAATTTTGGACGATAAATAAATCACATCAGATGAAATTTTACCCCAATTATCTTCTTTTATATCAATACTTTTAATCTTATCTGCAAAAGTTTTGTAACTACTTGTTTTAAAATTATAAGTAAGTCTTTCTATTTCACCATCTATTGAAGTGTTTTCTGCAGATTTTCTCTCAATTTCAACTATATTATCATCATCATATTCTTGCTTTTCTATTGTAGTTTGGTCTACACCCTTGTCTTTTGAGGATTTAGAAAAACTGGTGATGATCATTTTGTATACCTCATCTCTATTCGTTCCTGGGATATTGTAGTACAATTTATTATCGCCATTGTTATAATTAGGTTGAGTTTTTTTGATATCACCATTCTGACCGATATATTTCACCATACTTTTCCATTGTGTATTTTCAAAAAGATAATCCTGACCTTGCTTAAGTTTTATATATGCTTTATCATATTCGCCACTATAAAAGTGTTCTTGATTCACTACAGGGTATGAATACTGAATATTGTGCAGAGGAATATGATCTGGCGCAGTACCGGTGGTAAAATTTCTTTCTTCTGTTTCTAAAGCTTTTTTACCATCATCCATGATAGTTTTAAAAACTCCTCCTATTTTTTCTTGGAAACTAACCTGTACTTTTGCTTTTAATTTGGTTTTTGGAGGCAAAATATCCTCGGCTATAAATGTGACGCGGTCACTACCAGATCCCCAATCTAATTTACCTTTGATCTCTTCTTGCGCTTCATTGGTAAGTGTAAATTTTTCCAGAATTACTTTATATGTTTTATCTCCATCATCCTCTGGGATTATGATGGGTTGGTTTACTTTTAAAGCAAATGTTGCTTGAGGTGCTGTAAATACATCAACCTCTTGCTCGTCTTTTACAGGAGAAACGTCTGTAATCATTTTAATTCCGCCTAATGGTGACTCATCTTCAAAATCACACTTCTCACCAATAGTTACTTTAAACCTGAAACGCCCACTTACCAATCCTCCTAAGACATCAAAATCTCCAGACATATATCCTCTCATCCAGAAAGGATTAGGTAATTTGGCTTGCATCAAAACTGCAGTACCTCCTTTGAATATCCTAATTTTCTTTTTCTTAAAAAACAGCTTAATTCTAATCCCGAGTTCTCCTTGCAAATATGCATATGCTTGTCCATTCGTGTACCAACCATTGATCCCTACTTTTCTTCCTGTATTTGAGCACCTTGCATCTCCATAATTTTTCATCATTAAATCAAAACCTATACCTGCTCGTAAGCGAGCATAAAACATCAAAAATCGAATATTACCAGTATCAAAATTAAGACCTGCACCAAAGGCAAAACCACGACCTTCACCCAATGCATTTTCATCTCTCATATAGTCTAGAGAATTAGCATCTACTCCCAAAATTTCTGCTACCACAGCTGGTGGTGGTGGACTTCCTGGTATTTTGGATCCCGTCATAAAATATCCATCCAAACCGGCGGATAAAGGACCAATACCCATTTTAATACCCATACGATCTTTGGGTGTACCCAAATACACGTACCAATCATTTTTATCAATATAGATTTCTGCCCATCCCGCTCTTCCTCCTTTTCCTCGTCCACGCAATACTCCCCCTGCTACATCCATATAAATATCTGCAGTTGCATGAAAAGCATTATTCGCAAAATCAAACTCAACGCCCATAAATCCACTTATATTTGCAGTACCTTCTATATTTGATTTATATTCATCTGTGGATCTATCAAAAAATGTTTTTGTTACTTTATGATCTTCTATCTGGTTGATAACCTCATAATCAACAAGATTGGCTAATTTTTGTTGTAGTTCAACCAAGGGGTTAGCAAAATCAAATTTTTTCATAATTTGGGCCTCGCCATAAAAGCCTAATCGATTTACGCCTCCTCTTTTATTAAATTCAATTTCAAAACCTGCACCAAAAGAAACTGCACCTGGAGCTCCCATATATCCAAAAGTCATTGCTTTAACACCTAGGCTTGTATTTTTATTAGGAATATAGGATAATCCAGATGGAGCAAAAACCTTTTTGGTACTAGACTCCCGCGTCATTTTATAAAATGCGCCACCGGCAAATCCAGTCATTGTGAATGCTCCGAAAGGTATAGTATACCCATGCACTGCGCCATCTACATACCAATACCTGAAATCCTTCTTCCCAAAAACAGCTGTAGATTGAATCGGTCCAAAACCAGCAAATTTGGCTTTTACATCTCCAGTAAACCCATTACCATAGATAGAGTCTTTATCTCTAATAGATAAAAATCCTTCGAAAGCTACAGGCCCCATATCTACGTCCAACTCTATTTTTGAATATTTTATACCATCGTATTTCCAATTTTGTTTTCCATCTGATTTCACATTTTTACCAGCAATTCCTAATCGAGTAGTAGAAGAAAAACCTTTATCCGATTCTCCCATTAAATTGATACTTAGATCAAAATCTAACTGAACCTCATCATCATTTGCTCTTAATGCAATATCACCTATCGAAACAGGAAAACCTGCCAATTCTGCGGTGTCTTTGTATCCAAAATATTCAACCGATATCAAAGGGGTTTCAGTTTGTAAAACCAATCCTGAGAATTCAATACCTTTAAATTGAACCACATCATCAGTTCCTTCTATTTCTTTGCCTTCATCAATTAATGATTGTTTCTGACTTGCAGAAATCACCATTCTTCCATTTAAAACTGCTTTTGGCTTAAATTCTCCATCAACTACTGCTAATTCTATCCTCGAATCTTCAAGCAACTGTGCTTTAGCACTAAATACATTAAAATCTATAGTTTTTGCAGTAGCTACAGACATCATAAACTCTTCTTCAGAAATAAGACCTTTATATTTTAACCCAATTTCGGTGTTTTGTGTACTATCTTGTTGCTTTTGAATTGCCTCGGTTTCTTTATCTGAAATTGGAAGTACTAATTGACCTTCGAATCCTGCTCCAACCAATTGATTAGACACTAACTCTATAGTCATTTTATCTACAGAATAAGACCAAGCATTAGACTCTGATGTTATTCCTGAATTAAGAGGGATTAAATTATTAACTGAAAAGAATCCTGAAACTCCATGACTATCTAATATGAGGTGAGCTGCCTCAAAAGACACTCTTTTTTGTCCTTTTTTCTCTCTACTTTTAAATGCTCTTGGAAGACCAATCTCTAGAGATTCTATATACACTCCTCTCCAGGTATCAGGATTAGGCAACAACCATCCTTTATCATGATATATTTGTGGAAAAGTAACATTTTCGGTTCTTAATGTACTAAAATCAAAGACTGCTTTATTAGCAGAAAATGCAAATAATTCTTCCTGGCCTTCTACTACAAAAGGGGTAATACTAATTTCTACCACAAAATCATTCCAATCAGAAGCTACTGCTTTAAATTCTCCTCTGACCCTGTTAGGTATTTGTATAGTTTCTTTAAGTGCTCCTTCATATGGGATAGTTGGTCTTTTGTCTAAATTACCTTCTTTATCCAGTGGTAATACAACTTTTCTAGAAAATTGCACTTCACCTTCAATCTGCATTTCCTTTACCCCATCACAATCAATCGTAACATAGGTTCGGTTTTCAATGTCACTTGTTTCATAATCAAATCCTCCTTTAAGCATCAGTAACCAGTTACCTCCACTAAATGGAATGAACATATCCCCCAGTAGAACCAGATCTCCACCACCTATAATACCTCCTTGATGAGAAAGTTTTACATTATTTGCTCCAAAAAAAAGCTCTACTGGTAATCCATCTTTGTCTGTTTGCGGTAAAATAACCTTAACAAATACCAACAATTCTGTATAATCTTTTGTAAAACCGGCTTTCATAAAACCAATTTGGTATTCTACTTCGTTAATCTTATGTTTTATTCCTACCGGTAAGACTTGAATATCTTCATTTGAAAATGATGAAATCCACTTTCCTGTACTGTCAATTTCTTTAAACCCCTGAGCCGCTTCTGATCTTGCATCATTCACAATCTCTGGCATCATAGGAAATTCTTTGTGTATATTATCAAAGGTAAATTCGGGACCTGCAGCTATCGTATGTATATTTTTTTTTAGAGGGAATTTTTTATCTATCTCAGGAAAATGAAATGACTGAGAAATGGGTTCATTTTTCTTCAACATCCTACCATTACCCGTATTTTTAACAGTTAATGTGTCACCTCCTGATGAATAAATTGCTACCGGTAATAGCACGCATACGAGTTGAAGTAATCTTATTCTTATAAAGATCTTAAGATTTGCATGAATGACAAGCATTTGAAAAAAAGCTAAAACAGATTTGGTTTTTTTTCTGAATAGATGATATAAGCGATCAAAAGACACTAGATTTGGTTTTTAGAGTTTTGAATTGGAAAATTAGGTAAGAATAGCCTGAAAAGAGTTTCAATTTATAATTTGGCACCACTAAATATAAATTGAAGGAGAAGATGAACAGTAGAAATTATAACCTTAACAATTGAAGTTAGGTGATAAGTTATCTAATTTTATAAATTAATCTTGATCTGAAATTATCTTTTCTAAAGTGCATTAAAAATGTAGAGTTCTGTTTATTTGAACTAATGATAGTATTAATAAAAAGTAAACTATGGATCTTGATTCTTACTCGAATTCTTAAAACAAAACCTATACATATTTACATAAAAAAACCCTCAAAATCTTACGATTAAGAGGGTTAAGTACTGAAGGCGGGACTTGAACCCGCACGGCCTTACAGGCCATTGGATTTTAAGTCCAACGTGTCTACCAATTCCACCACTTCAGCATGGTATATATTGTCTCAGAGCGAAAGACGGGATTTGAACCCGCGACCCTCACCTTGGCAAGGTGATGCTCTACCCCTGAGCTACTTTCGCAGTTTTTTAAGAACTTCGCAATCGTTATTGCGGATGCAAATTTAAAACATTTCTAGTAATACCAAAGTCTTTTCGCAAAAAAGAATAAAAAAATTTACACTTGCGATGCTTTCTTCCTGGTTAACATACGTTTAATCTCATTAAGTTTCATTAATGCTTCTACCGGAGTTAACGTATCTATGTCAATATCCAGAATTTCTTCCTTAATTTCTTCTAATAATGGATCGTCAAGATTAAAGAAACTTAATTGTAATTCATCTTCTTCCTGCAATCCTTTAATCTTATCTGTTAATTCTTCACTACTGTGGGATTTCTCAAGCTTTTTAAGCATCTTATTTGCTCTATGCAACACTTGCTGCGGCATTCCTGCCATTTTTGCTACGTGAATCCCAAAACTATGTTCACTCCCCCCAGGAACTAGTTTACGTAAGAAAAGTACATTATCTTTAAGCTCCTTTACGGATACATTATAATTTTTAATACGGTCAAATGTCTCACACATCTCATTCAATTCGTGATAATGTGTAGCAAACAAAGTTTTTGGTCTGGCTGGATATTCATGAAGAAACTCACTAATTGCCCATGCAATAGAAATTCCGTCATAAGTACTGGTCCCTCTACCTATTTCATCTAATAATACTAAACTACGATCTGATATATTATTAAGAATACTTGCAGTTTCATTCATTTCTACCATAAAAGTAGATTCTCCCATAGAGATATTATCACTGGCTCCTACTCTTGTAAATATTTTATCTACTACTCCTATTCTAGCTTCTTCTGCTGGGACAAAACATCCCATCTGTGCTAACAATACAATCAAAGCAGTTTGTCTTAAGATCGCAGACTTACCACTCATATTTGGCCCTGTGATCATGATGATCTGTTGATGATCTCTATCTAGCAATACGTCATTTGCAATATACTGTTCTCCAGGAGGAAGTTGTTTTTCTATAACCGGATGACGCCCATTTTTAATTTCTAAATCATAAGATTCATCCATTAGTGGTCTTACATATTGATTTTCCTGAGCCAATTGAGCAAAAGAGCACAAACAATCCAATTGACCTATCAAAGTTGCATTAAGTTGTACTGGTTTGATATACTCATGCATCCAAACGACCAGTTCACCAAATAGTTGCTGTTCTAACGCTAGAATCTTTTCTTCTGCCCCAAGAATTTTGGCTTCATATTCTTTAAGTTCTTCTGTGATATATCGCTCTGCGTTTACCAATGTTTGTTTACGTATCCAATTCTCGGGTACTTTATCCTTATGCGTATTTCTTACTTCTATATAATACCCAAAGACGTTATTGGATGCGATTTTCAAAGATGTAATCCCTGTGCTTTCTGTTTCGCGCTCCAACATTTTATCCAGATAGTCTTTTCCAGAGTAAGCAATTGACCTCAATTCATCTAGCTCATCCAAATATCCATCAGCAATAGTATTTCCTTTCAACACATTTACAGGAGCTTCTTCATTTAATGTCTCTTTGATCTTATCCCTTAACAATTCGCAATCATTAAGTGTATCTCCTATAATTTTTAGCGCTTCATTTTCACTATGAGACGCCTGAGATTTTATGGGGACAATAGCTTCCAAAGAGTTTTTAAGTTGAATTACCTCTCTCGGATTCACTTTTCCGGTAGCTACTTTAGAAATCAATCGCTCAATATCACCAATCTGCTTAATTTGATGCTGAATTTTTTGATGTAAAGCTGAATTGTCTAGAAAAAATTGAACAACCTCATGACGCTTTTGAATTGCAGTAATTTGACTAAGTGGTAACGCTAACCAACGTTTTAGTGTACGTCCTCCCATTGGCGAAATCGTCTTATCAATAACATCTAGAAGGGTTACTGCATTGATCGCATTTGGATTATACAATTCTAGATTACGAATAGTAAATCGATCCATCCAGATATATTGATCCTCTACAATACGCTGGATTGCCGTTATATGCTGTAATTTATGATGTTGCGTTTCACCTAAATAATGAAGAATTACCCCTGCTGCAATGACACCTTCTTGTAAATGATCTACACCAAAGCCTTTTAGAGTTTTGGTTTCGAAATGGTTATTTAAAGTTTCATCTGCATAGTCTGGTTTGAAAACCCAATCTTCTAAAAAAAACGTATGAAAATCGTTTCCAAAATCCTCTTCAAAATCTTTCTTTTTTGGTTTACTAATCAAAACCTCACTTGGCCTAAAGTTTTGCATTAACTTATCCATATGAGAAGCATCACCCTGCGCCGTTAGAAATTCACCAGTAGAAACATCTAAAAAAGCAACTCCTAATTCTCTTTTACCATAATGTAATGCACATAAAAAATTATTGGTTTTACTTTGTAACACCTCATCATTAAGAGCAACTCCCGGAGTAACTAACTCGGTCACTCCACGCTTAACAATGGTTTTGGTTTGCTTAGGATCTTCTAATTGATCACAAATAGCAACGCGTTCTCCAGCTTTTACCAATTTAGGCAAATAAGTGTTTAAAGAGTGGTGAGGAAATCCAGCTAATGCTGTTTCCTGCTCACTACCATTACCCCTTTTGGTTAAAACAATATTAAGAATCGCTGCTGCTTTGATCGCATCTTTACCAAAAGTTTCATAAAAATCTCCTACTCTAAACAGTAACAATGCATCAGGGTATTTCGCCTTTATTGCATTATATTGCTTCATTAACGGAGTAACTTTTTTATCGTTTTTTGCTGCCAAAAGAATAGTATTTATGAATACCGCTAAAGTAGCTATTCTTCTATTTTTTTTGAAATATCCACATTATGAGTTATTCAATTTTATTCACAATTTTCTAAGCAAATAGTTTTTGTATTTTTTTGAATAAAAAATAAATCCCTACCCTACTTATAATATGGTTTTATTGCTAAATTTCTTACACTTCCTTTGTCTGGTCAAAAAACAAATTACGATCTGATACTCAGAAAAAAATTATTCCTTTTTCTTTGCTTTTGCTTTTTCTTTAAGTTTTCTATGTTTTTTAAGAGCGGAGTTATAGATTATAAACTTTATTTTTTGGATATTTTTTCTGATTTTCAACTTAATATCATCATTTGCAGAAACATATTTTCCTTTATAAATAAAATCTCCATCTTCTTCATCCAAACTTAGTGTGACTTTTTCTCCTATAGCGTTAGCTGTTTCTACCACCATATACATAAATTCGTCCTCTACTCTTAATTCTGTAACTCTTTCATTATAACGATTCACAAAATATATTTCTTTAAATTCTGGACGTGGCTTCCCTTTTTCCTGAGCACTTACTGTTATACTTACTAATGCTAATGCTATGAGTATTAAAAATTTGAATTGTTTCATTTCTACTATTTTTTGACAAATGTAAAGTGAAGGTTAATTTCATTAAAACACCTATCAATATTCGTAGAGTATGGTTTTATATACGTAATGATTTATGGATTTAAACACTACTATTAATTGAAGTTTGCTTTATGAACAAGCTTTTTAATTTTACTTTTTTCTTCTTCTGAAAACGTATTTCCTTGAAGTAAAAACTTTTCCAAATTGGTTAACTTTTCTATAGAATTAGGAAGATGTATTAGTTGGTTATTTTCCAGAAAAAATCTTTTCAAATTAGTTAATCGTCCTATTGTTCCTGGAAGACTTGTTAGTTGATTTCCTCTAAGATTAAGATGTCTCAAAACTGTTAATTCCCCTATTCCTGTAGAAATACTCGTTAATTGGTTTTTGCTGAGATCAAGTGCTTTCAAATTCGTTAATTGCTCTATTTCATAAGGAAAATTAGTCAATTGATTTCCTCTAAGATGAAGACTACTTAAATTCGTTAATTGCCCTACTCCTTCAGGAAGATTTGTTAATTGATTTTCTGTAACAGTAAGAAAACCTAAATTAACCAAATTCACTATTTCTGAAGGAAGGCTTGTTAATTGATTTTCACTAAGGTAAAGTGACTCTAAATGAATTAACTTACCTATCGTCATAGGAAGATTAGTTAATTGATTTTTCCTGAGATTAAAGCTTTTCAAACTAGTTAACTCTCCTATATCTTCGGGGATATTTGTTAATTGATTTCCTTTAAGATAAAGCGTTTCTAAATTGATTAGTTGGCTAATCTCTACCGGAATATTTATCAGTTGATTATCATCAAGATCGAGCACTTCCAAACGAGTTAATTTACATATTGCTATTGGAAAATTTGTTAATCGATTTTCTTTAAGATGAAGGTTTCTCAAATTAACTAACTTCTCTATATTTACAGGAAGGCTTGTTAATTCATTTTCTAAAAGATAAAGCGATTTTAATTGGGTTAATTGCCCTATTTCTTCAGGAAGACTCGTTAATTGATTCCCTCTAATATTAAGAGTTTCTAAATTGATTAATTGTCCTATTTCTAAAGGAAGGCTTGTTAATTGATTATCCTTGAGGCTAAGGGTTTTTAGATTCGTTAATTGCCCTATCGTTACAGGAAGAACCTTAAGGTTTTTACCCGATAAATCTAATCTATACACGTTATTAGGATGTCGCAAAGCCTTTTTTAAAGAGTGAAACATTTTATCCTCTTGTGCTATTGTACCAAGTACAATAAAAAAACTCATTGCTACTATTATTCTCTTCATTAGTTTATTTTATTTAAGTATCCCAAAACAGTACACCAACTCACCCAATATTAAAAAATGATTTTATATTTGATACTAACTATTATAAATAGGGTTCATCTCTAGTTTTTAGATTTTTTGGCAAAAGCATACACCCTATAATTCTTCAACTGTAGATGTTACTAATTCCCACTCATCCTTTGCTATTTTCTTATAGGTTATGGTACTTATTTTACAACAACCAATAGGATGCATTTCGGTAATCGTTTGATTTTCAAAATCAATAGAAGTTGGAAAAAAAGAGAGTTGAAAAGGAAATGAATCCTCTCTTAAGAAAGTACCATTTTCTTGTTGCAAGAAAAAATCATAAATAGATCCTGCACTTCCTCCCACATCATGTAAAACTGCAAAATCTTCTAAACCATCCATATTAAAATCCCAAATAATAAAATATCCATACGCTCCAATCTCTATAGATCTATTATCACTACTGACTTCAAAATAATTTCTAACATCACAAGACACTTCTCCATAAGAATACCAAAGCGAAGGAAAATAATCCAAACGTTGAAAAATACTATTCTCATCCGTAATTCCTTGAATTTCTATTCTTACTTTGGACGGACGATCCTCTTCATTATACACTAACGCTTGCATACTATAGATAAAATTACTAGAAGCATTATCCATAACACATTGCTTATCCAAACTAAACGATTTTTTAGCCTGATCCAAAGAATCATAGAGTATTGAGCTATCTACACTGTAATTAATAAAATAATCATAGATATAGCCTTTAACTTCTTTATTAGTTATTGAAGAAAAGAAAGAAATATAAACCCATTGTCCATGGGCAATACGTCCATTCCCTAAGTTTAGGTTTTCAAAATTATTAGTTCTTCTTAATACTTTTACACTTGCTTCATAGGGAATTGTTCCTATTTTATCACTTTTTAGACTTGGTTCATTTCTAATATTCAATCCATTTTCAGAATTTACATATCCTTCATACAACAATGAAATACCTAAATCTCCTTGATCCTTATATGTTTTGCTTTTAACCAAATCATACTGATCATTAGGAGGGTTTATCATATAAATCTCAGAACCACTAACCTGATAATAACCTGGCTCATATTGGCAGATATAATAGTCAATATCTTCTCCGTCTTCAACAACTTGTAAAACTAGAGTATCATTAGTTTTTTTTATTATTTCGCCAAAGTACTTAACTGGTTTTTCATCATTGACTCGAACCGTTAGACTAGACCTGGTTTCATTGACATCAAAAGTCAAATAAACACTATTAGCTTCCCCCATATGAGGTATATCCTCCAAATCAAGATGATACCTCCCCATCCATGTCTTTTTAGAAGGAATATTTATGTCTTTTTCAGAAGTTTCGAGGTCATTATTTTCTTTGGTATTAGCTTTAGTATCATTTTCTTTACATTGACAAAGCATGATAACTATATTTACAAGAAATAATGCTCTAAAAACCAATCTACAATTAGTCATTCTCGTGATCTTTAAAAATAAAAGTCGTTTTCATTACAAATATCTTATTTGAACACCCTAAAGATAAATAGCAAACTATCAAATAGAGAATCATCAATTTATATTCGATGAAGCTAATTGTATATTTGATCAATTTTTGATGTTACAGTGGCTTAAATTTCTCCCATTGGACACAAAACACTTCTCCTCGTTCTTTTTCTCTTCTGTGAATAAATGATATTTTTGCAGCAATGAAAAATAATAGAAAATTAAAAAATAGCGAACTCGATCGCAAAACAATAGCAGAATTTAAAGCATCTACAAAAACACCATTACTTATTATTTTAGACAATATCAGGAGTTTGAATAATATCGGATCTGTTTTTAGAACTGCAGATGCTTTTTTAATCGAAAAAATATACCTCTGTGGTATTACTGCAACTCCACCTCATAAAGATATTCAAAAAACGGCTCTGGGAGCAACAGAAACAGTGGATTGGGAACACCATGAAGACACATTGAAATTAGTTGAAGATTTAAAATTAGAAAACATAAAAATCCTTTCGATAGAACAAGCAGAAAATGCAATTCTACTAAATGACTTTATCCCACAACCCAATCAAAAATATGCGGTTATCTTTGGAAATGAAGTAAAAGGTGTGCAACAAGATGTGGTTTCAGAAAGCGATGATGTAATTGAAATTCCTCAATATGGAAGCAAACACTCCTTAAATATTTCTGTAAGTGCTGGAGTTGTAATTTGGGATATATTCAATAAAATTTAAATAAAAATCCCTTGCTAAAACTCATGATTTAATCTTTTACATTTACTTTTTAAAGGGTTCAAAAAAAGTCGTCAACCAATCATTTCTTTGAAAAACAAGAATGCTTTATAAAGAAAAATGAATACTCATCCAATCAACAATTTTTAAATTGTCCGAAATCCCTTTTCAGGCAGTTTTAGTTTCAGAAATGATGATCTAAAATTTGTTTCGTATGTTTATAGTTAACTAATTTTCAACGACAATAGCACTCAACATGAGACACATTTCATTATTTATCATTTTTATTTCTCTTTTTGTTTCCTGTAAACAAGAAACTACCATGACAGAAAAACCAACCGAAGATCAACTCATAGCCAAAGCAAAAAAAATTCACAATAATGTCATCACATTAGACACGCATTGCGATATCAATATTAAAAATTTTACAGATTCTATAAACTATACCCAGAACCTTAGTTCTCAAATAACATTACCAAAAATGACAAAAGGAGGACTGGATGTCGCCTGGTTCATTGTGTATACTGGTCAGGATTCTCTTACTACCATTGGTTATGAGAAAGCATATGAGGTTGCAATGTCTAAATTTGAAGCGATACATAAACTAACCAAAGAAATTGCTCCAGACCAAATTGAACTAGCACTTACTTCTGATGATGTACGACGAATTCATAAAGATGGTAAAAAGGTGGCAATGATAGGGGTCGAAAACGGGTATCCTATTGGCACAGACATTAAAAATGTAAAGAAGTTTTATGATCTCGGTGCCAGATATATGTCACTTTCTCATAATGGTCACAGTCAACTTTGTGATTCTAATACTGGTGAAGCAGATGGTATTTGGTTACATAATGGAGTAAGTGAATTAGGTAAAGAAGTAATTGTCGAAATGAATAAAGAAGGAATTATGATCGATGTCTCTCATCCTTCTAAAGAATCTATGCGACAGATCATTGAACTTTCTAAAGCACCGATAATAGCATCGCATTCTTCTGCGAGAGCTTTATGCAATCATAGCAGAAATCTGGATGATGAACAACTGCAATGGTTAAAAGAAAACGGAGGTGTAGTGCAAACTGTAGCTTTTACTTCATATCTAAATACAGAAAAATTTGAAAAAAGAAATAAGATAGAAGTTCAGATCGCTAAGCAAATTGCGGATTCTATGAATGTAAAATGGCTAGAACGAGAAGAAGTCATGGTTTTAACTACAGAAGAGAAAGAAGAATATTATGATTTCTTGGGGAAAATGGCGGCTATACGAAGAGGTAAAATAAAAAATATGAATGACCTCCCTCCTGCTGTAGATGTTGTGGATTTTGTAAATCATATTGATTACATGGTAAACAAAATCGGAATTGATCATGTGGGGATTAGCTCCGACTTTGATGGTGGCGGTGGAATTGAAGGATGGAGTGATGCCTCTGAAACCTTTAATGTAACCCTGGAACTGGTAAAACGAGGATACACTGAAGAGCAAATCGAAAAACTTTGGAGTGGCAACTTACTCCGAGTTCTGGATGAAGTCCAAAAAATTGCCCAGGATTTATAATCGTTACCATAAAATTATTTAGAAATCTCGTCGAGAATGGAAATATAATCAGATCGATTTGCCACAAAATCGCGTTCTGAAACATCCACTACCCTTACATTAAATTCTGGTTGTGATTTTATAAACTGTAAATATCCCTTATTAATCTTATCAAGATATTCTGGAGGGATTTTTTGCTCATAATCTCTACCCCTTTTTTTTATGTTTTCCAAAAGACGTTCGGTATTTTGGTATAAGTACACATACAAACCTGGTTTTGCCAGGTTTCTATACATTAAATCAAACACCTTTTTATATAACTTAAATTCTTCTGACTGTAGCGTCACCTTAGCAAAAATTAAAGATTTAAAAACATCATAATCACTTACTACAAAATCTTTAAATAAATCAAACTGAGCAATATCATCCTGTAAACGTTGGTAACGATCTGCTAGAAAAGACATCTCCAAAGGAAAAGCGTATCGCTCCATATCTTCATAAAACTTTGGTAAAAAAGGATTATCAGCAAAACGTTCCAGAATTAATTTTGCATTAAATTCTCTTGCTATTAATTGTGCCAAACTTGTTTTACCTGCTCCAATATTTCCTTCAATTGTTAGGTATTGAAATCTTGACAAAGCATATCTATCCTTTGGGTTTATTATTTTATCCTGTACTAATGTTACTTGCGAGTCATCAGAAGTTTCTCTCAATAACTGCTCTACTGTTTTCTTCAGAGTTGGATGCATTATATTTCCTGCAATTTCTGCTAATGGCTCTAAAACAAATTTTCGATCTTGCATTGCCGGATGGGGAACTTTTAATGCTGCAGTTGATAGATTTCCTTCGGAAGAAAAAATAATATCCAGATCAATTGTCCTAGCTTCATAACCATTACCTTCCGTCCTATTTCGACCTAAATCATTTTCAATTTCCAAAAGAAAATTTAATACTTTTTCTGATGGAAAAATTGTGTGAATACATATACATGCATTATAGAAGTCATCGCTATTAAACCCCCAGGCTGGTGTTTGATATACACTAGAAGTAGAAGTCACGTCTCCAATGCGTTTATAAATTTCATGTACTGCATTCTGAAGAAAACTTAGACGATTTCCTATATTACTTCCTAACGAAATATGTATTTGATGAGGTGTTTTCAAGGCTGGATATTTATATTCTGGCAAGAACTCCTTATTTTTAAGAGCAAATTAAGCAAAACAAAACCACTTCACCTTATTTTTGCGTGAACTATTATTAACTATTATTTTATTTTGAACGAAACTCTTCTGGATTTAAAAGACAAACGTATAGCTTATCGAATATACCTTATTCTGGGAGCACTTTTTATCTCATCATTGGTAGTCTCTAATCTTATTTTTCAAAAATTCTTTTATTGGGATTTTTTTGGGATGTATACTTTTGAAATTTCTGTGGGTATTCTACCCTATCCTATTACTTTTCTAATTACTGATATCATAAGCGAAATATTTGGTAAAAAAAAGGCAAATCAGATAGTAACAGCAGGAATCTTTGCTTCTTTCTTTTCGCTACTTATTGTATCTGCTTCATCATATGTTCCCGCCACAGCTTGGTCACCAATAAATGATGATATATTTAACCAGGTTTTTGGAGCCACTGTAATTGCTGTATTTGCTTCAATGATGGCTTATCTTTTTGCACAATATATAGACATTCAGGTTTTTCATTTCTGGAAACGCTTAACCAAAGGAAGACATCTTTGGCTTCGAAATAATTTTTCTACTTTTTCTTCACAACTTATAGATACTTTAACTGTGTTACTATTACTATGTTCTTTTGGCATCATAGAATGGGATCGTTTTGGAGTTTTATTACTTAATGGATTCTTATTCAAAGTACTTGTTGCTGCACTAGATACGCCTGTTTTATATCTAGCTGTATATATAATAAGAAGACGATTTAAACTGCAACAAGGAGGCGAATTGGATATGGAAATTTAAAATCTAACAAATAGTTAACTTAAAATACGTAACATAGTATCTTTGTAAATCGTTATTTTATATAAAAGTTATGTCATCACGATATGAGCTGATCTCATTAAAGGGATCATTTTATATCGATTATACATCAGTACAAGTCTGATCTTCGAAAAATAATAAATTTAAACCGATGAAAAAAGCCCTAAAAGTTCTTGGTATCCTTATACTACTTCTCATTATAGTCGTTATTTCTATTCCATTTTTATTTAAAGGAACGATACAGGACAAAGTACGATATCTTGTAAACGAACATGTAAATGCAAAAGTAGATTTTGCTAGTTTAGACCTTAGTCTTATCCGTAGTTTTCCTCAGGCGTCTGTTGTAATTGATGAATTTTCTATTATTAATTACGCTCCTTTTGAAGGAGATACACTTGCATATTCAAAAAGAATTGCTTTGGACATGTCGATAAATGAATTATTTAAAGATGCTTCAGAATCTATTAGTGTACAAAAAATCATTATTGATGAAGCGCTCATTGCCATTAAAACAGATTCTTTAGGGAATTCTAATGTAGATATTACCAAAAAAGATGATACCGTTGAAGAAACACCAATAGAAGAAGAAGGTAATTCTTTTACTTTTGCTTTGGATCATTATGAAATCAATGAAAGCAAAATTTTATTTAAAGATGATGTAAGTAAAACCATTTTAGAAATGACCGGACTTAATCATAGTGGTGATGGCTCTGTATCTGGTTCAACAATAATTCTTGACACCCAAACTTCATCTGAAGCCTCTTTTAGTCTAGATAACTCAAAATATCTAAATAAAAATAAGCTAAAACTTGATGCACAAATAGAGCTGGATCTTAAAAACCAACGCTATTCTTTTAAAGAAAATAAAGCAGAAATTAATCGATTACCTTTAGAATTTGCAGGGTTTGTTCAATTATTTGAAAAATATACCGAAGTGGACCTTAGTTTTAAAACTCCTTCTTCAGATTTTAAGAATTTTCTTGCTGTGATTCCTGAAACTTACGCCAAAAATCTAGATGGTGTACAAACAAGTGGTGATTTCTCAATTAATGGCATAATTAAAGGGAAATCTGATGATACTTATATTCCAAAAATGGATATCAAAATAGCTTCAAATAATGCTTCTTTTAAATATCCCGATTTACCCAAAGGAGTAAAAAACATTAATATAGATACCCAAATTATAAATGAAACTGGCCTGGTTGATGACACTTATATAAAAATTGGCAACCTAACGTTTAAAATAGACCAGGATTCATTTGCAGCCAGAGGAAGTTTACGCAATCTTACCAAAAATATGATTGTTGACATGATGCTAAAGGGTACATTAAATCTTGCTAATATAAATCAGGCATATCCTCTACAATTAGAACAAGAGCTAAATGGGATTGTAAAAGCTGATATCAAAACCAAGTTTGATATGCAATCTTTAGAAAAAGAACAATATCAAAACATAAAAAGCTCAGGAACTGCCAGCATTTCTCAATTTACATATGCTTCGCCTGATGTCCCTAATGAAATAAAAATTGAAAATGCCAACGTAAGTTTTAATCCAGAAACCATTTCACTTGATAAAATGGAAGCGACTACAGGTAGATCAGATCTGGCCGCCACTGGTACGATCAATAATCTTATGGGATTTTTATTTGCAGAACAAGACTTAAAAGGAAACTTTGATGTAAACTCCAAGGTATTCGCTGTAGATGATTTTATGGTCAACGAACAAGAATCAGAAGAAGGAGAAGAAGTAACAAGCACTGAAGGTAATGAGGATGACACTATGAGAATTCCTTCTTTTCTGGATGCTACTTTAAATTTTGATACCCAAACTGTTTTTTATGACAATCTGGAACTTAAAAATACAAAAGGTACAGTAAGAATAAAGGATGAAACTGCATATCTGGACAATATAACTTCTAATATTTTTGATGGAGGTATGGCACTTAATGGTAACGTATCGACCAAATCAAAAATTCCGACTTTTGATATGGCTTTAGATTTAAGCAAGATTGATATTGTACAATCTTTCAACAATTTAGAACTGATAAAAGGGCTGGCTCCGATTGCAAGAGCATTAACCGGTGATCTCACTACAAAAATAAACTTAAATGGTAGCCTTAATGAAAATCTCATTCCGATCTTAACATCATTGAAAGGGAAGGCGCTTGCAGAGATTCTTAATGCACAAGTATCGACCACAAAAACCCCATTCCTTTCTAACCTGGATAATCAGCTTAATTTTTTAGAATTAGACCAATTAAATCTAAAAGATATCAAAACAAAACTAAGTTTTGATGACGGAAAAATTAATGTAAAACCTTTCGAATTTGATGTTGAAGGCATAAAAATTACTGCTGGTGGTGATCATAATTTTGATCAGAATATAAATTATAATATTAAACTTGATGTTCCCGCTAAATATTTAGGTAGTGAAGTAGGAAGTTTGATTTCTCAACTTGATGCAAAAGAAGCAGATGCAATGACTGTTGGACTACCTATAGGCATTTCTGGTAATTTCAAAAATCCAAAAATCAACCTTAATACCGGTGATGCTGTAAAACAACTAACACAACAAATAGTCGATAAACAAAAACAAAAGGTTAAGGGCGAATTAATAGGTAAAGGTCAAGAAGCATTAACCAATTTATTGGGGGGTTCAAAAAAATCAACAGATTCTTCTAAAACAAATGCTAACAATACTAAAGAAACATTAGAAAGCACTGCCAAAAATATTTTAGGAGGTTTTCTTAAAAAGAAAAAGAAGAAAGATTCTACAAAAACAAAGAATTAGAGAATAGAATATTTGATATCTAACTGCAATCCTTAACTCAATATAAATTAGTTAAGGATTGTTAATGATGCATTTACAAGTTCGCAGAACTAAAAAAAATCTAAAATTTACATCAAAAGAATCTGAAAATTATATTGTGATGCAGTAAATTTGAGTATCCACACTTAAAACTATTGCCATAATGAAACTACTTCATACTATTTTCCTCACCTGTTTTATCATAAACCTTAGTTATACTCAAACAAACAAAAATGTTTTTTTTGATCAAAAAGCCATGATAGGTAAATTTCACACTATAGATGAACTAGAAAATTTAAAAAAAGGAGAGCTCATCAAACTATATACAGCCCGTGTTAATGAGATTGTAACGATTTTACCTTTTTTAGCCTTGACCAATGAACCTAATGTTAAACTATCTGATATAGGAATCAAAGAAAATTCTGATCATTTAAAAACACTCAATAAACACCGAGAAAGTACTCTAAAAACTTTTGAAAACACCAAAGTTTTGATTTCTGATTTTATTCCGTATGCCGATACTGAAAAAATTATCTGGACTATACTATATTATGAAGAAGTAATCAAAAAAATTAGGATAGGCGCCAACGGAAATTTTTAACTTTAAAAAGAAAAATGAATAAAAAAAGTCAGCTCGTACCGCTGATTTTTTTTGTTCTAAAACATACGTTTTAGTTTATTTTTCTAAGCTTGAGTTAACACAAAAAAATGTTAATACCTATTTAACCTTGTAATCTTAGCCTTTTAATATCGACAACATAAACAAGTTTACAAACTACGAATTGTAAAATTTGAATTGATGTTTACTAAGAAAAGTCAGTGAAGATTTCTTTTAAAACTATCACCAAAAGATTAAATCATGAAAAAAATATACATAATTACCGGATTATTACTTTTAGCCATTTCCTTCAATGGATTTTCTCAAAATGATATTTTTAGTATGAAATGGTTAAGAGGATGGACTAATTTCGAACCAAATAAAACCGACTATGAAGATTACGATAAAGTATTACCAAATATAATATCCGAAGATACTTTTTTAAGAAGTGATCTGGTATATCTTATGTCGGGTGATATTTATGTAACTAATAATGCCACCCTTACAATACAAGAAGGTACTGTATTAAGAGGTGATGTTGAGAATTCCGCTAATCTGATTGTAACCAGAGGAGCTAAACTTATTGCTAATGGCAGTAAGGCTTATCCTATTGTTTTTACATCTAACAAATCTCCTAATTCAAGAAGTCATGGTGATTGGGGAGGTATTACAATTATAGGTTCAGGAAATGCTTATAGCACAGAAGGAGAAGGAGTAATCAAAGGAAAATTTGATCCCCTTTACACTTCTTATGGAGGAACAAATGAAAATGAAGAAACAACAGTGTTAAGATTTGTAAGAATCGAATACGCAGGCAAATCAACAAACGGACTTTCATTATATGCATTAGGAAAGAAATCTATAATGGAAAATATAATGATTAGCTATTCTGCTGACGATTCTTTTCAATGGACTGGCGGTGAATCTGTTTCTAAAAATCTAATATCCCTTAAATCGAGTGATGACGATTTTGATTTTACTCAAGGCCATACATCAGAATTAATAAACATTCTTGCTATTAGACATCCATACATTACGAGTGATAATGGTTCTTACGCCGTCGAAATTGATGGTTATGACAATAAAGTTGGGTTTAAGAATACAAAAAAGTTAACCACTGTAGATATAACGGGAGCAACTTTAATATCATTGACTGATCAAATGAATTATAGCCATTCTAGAGCTGCTATATCGGTTAACAATCTTGCTGAACTTTATATTAATGATTCGACTATTTCTGGCTTTTCTGATGTAGTTCGATTAGATAAAACTTTTTCTACTCTAAAAATGGTTGACCATGCATTTAAAATGGATAATAGCTTTTTAAATGTTCATAAAGAAGGTGTCTATACTGAAAATAAAATAGCAAACGCTACTTTTTATTTACTTAAGTACAATCGTTTTACTAAGACTTTTCAAAATCCTGAAGAATTGTTTGAAGATCCTTTTGATAAAGGCAATCCAAAATTCACATTAAAGAATTCATTAAATAACTATATGGTCATTCAATAAACGTATATCATTTTTAAAAAATCTAACAACTAGAATAAACAACTTACCTGATTATAATACTACTAACATGAAAAAACTAACTACTATAGTATTACTATTACTAAGTATTACTTCAATAAATGCCCAAACAAAAAATCAAAGATCAGTCTTGTACACTCCTGATAAATTAGTCACAAGGTTTCATACTATTGACGAATTACAAGAACTTAATAAGGGAGCTTTAATTCAGCTGTATTTAGAAAGAACTAAAGAAATATTTATTGCAATACCGTATCTATCCCTTACTAATACCGCAGGAACAACACTAAGTGATCTTGGTATTGAAGAAAGCTCTGAGAATATCAAAGTGGTTGAAAAAAATATTGAGATAGCTCGTAGAGCCTTTGAATACACAGAAAACACAGTCAAAAAACTTGTTCCATATTCGGATACAAGTGATATAATTTGGTCAATTCTATATTTTGAAGAGATGATAAAAAAAATGCGTTTAGGACCAAATGGAAACAACTAAACCGTAAGACATATACAACTTTTATGTACTTATAAAAAAACAGCGCCGATAAGTGCTGTTTTTTTATAAGTACACCTCAAATAAAGAGTCTTAAAAAGTTACATTTTTATCACAAAAAACACCATTTTAAGATAATTTTTGAATAATTAGTGTTAAAAATACTCGTTTTTTTAACGATTAAACACCTTTTTAAAGAAGATAATTGAGCATAAAAAGGTTCAAAATGAGGGGAAAAGACCCCTTTTTTGTCAAAAACCTTTAACATTTACAAATTACTTTCAGCATTTACAACAAAAACACCTAAACAACCTAATTTACTGATATTAAGATCAATAAATATTTATCTAGTAGGAATTTTACTCATAATATTTTACTAATTTAAGTTAAAATAACGACCAACGTACAAAGTTTACGGTAAACACGTAACCAACTTTGATCCAAACTCCCATATCTTAGTATTCCGAAAAATTGAGAGAAAGAAATTTCTTCCAAAAGTTTAACCCCAAAATAACCTATTATGAAAAAAAGATGTTTTCTTTTAACAGCTTTTGTATTACTATTATTTCCTTTTTTAACCACAGCACAAGATTTTAGCGAGAATAACGATGGATGGACTAAAGGCTGGACAAGCTTTGCTCCTAACAAAGTAGACTATCCAGAAGCCGATGAGAAATTACCTAACGTTATTTCTAATCATACTTATTTAACAAATGATAGCGTTTACTTAATGTCTGGAGATGTATATGTTACTCCAGGTGCATCATTAACAATACAAGAAGGAACTATAATCCGTTGTGATTATGAGAATCCTGCAAATCTTATTGTCTCTAAAGGGGCTAAATTAATCGCAATTGGATCAAAAGCGTATCCTATTGTATTTACATCTAGTAAAGCATCTAAATCAAGAAACAGTGGAGATTGGGGTGGTATAACTATTGCTGGATCTGGAAAAGTAAATACTGTTTCTGGAAATGGTATAATCGAGGGGAATTTCAATCCTCAGTATTCTGTATATGGAGGAAATATGCCAGACGAGGAAACTACAATTTTAAGGTATTTAAGAATTGAATTCTCTGGTAATACAGCTAAGAGAAAAAAAGGCACAAGTGGATTATCACTTTATGGTATTGGCACCACATCAATCATAGAAGACATCATGGTTAGCTATTCAGGTCAAGATTCATATAACATTCATGGAGGAAAAAACAGCATAAGAAACCTAATATCTCTTAAAGCCCAAAAGAATGATTATCATATCTCAGAAGGGTTTAAAGGAACATTAAGCAGTATCATCGCAGTACGTCACCCATACATTAATAGCCCTCAAGGATCTTATGCTATAGAAGTAGACGGTTATAATAAAGAACTTGGTTACATAAGACCAAATACTGTAACAGATGTTACTATTAGCAATGCAACGCTGGTAAATCTATCTGACAAAACTAACTATCAACATACAAGCGCAGCTATTTTTGCATCAAACTCTGCTCTAACGTATATTCACAACTCTAAGATATCTGGTTTCTCTGATGTTGTAAAATTTGATAAATCATTTACATCATTAGCGGTAATGCAAAAAGCATTTATGATGGATAATAGCTTTTTTAATATTCATGGCGAAGGCGTAGACTCGAGCAACAAAACAATTAACAACACTTTAGATATTTTAAAATATAATAGGTTTACAAAAAGCTTTGTCGAAGTTGCTAATCTATTTAGTGATCCGAATAATTCAATATCTCCAAAATTTAAACTGAAGCAGTCTTTAAACAATTATATGGTAATGCAATAAAAAATGTGAACTGATTTATATAATAGGGTCAATTCAACACTATAATTTAGTATACACTATGTCAAAAATTTTAACAAGCTTTATTTTATTTATAACAACAAGTATAACTTTTGGGCAACAAGCGAACCCAGCTGTATTTTTTACCCAAAGAGATCAAATCAATAAATTTCATACCATAAGCGATCTTCAATCATTAAAAAAAGGAGAACTAATTAATTTGTATCAAGATCGAGTAAAAGAAATCATGACGATACTACCATTCTTATCACTCACCAATGAAGCCGGTGTTCGATTAGGCGATATTGGTATTAAAGAAGATTCAAGGCACCTTAAAGTTCTAAAAAACACTACAGAATCGATACGTGATAATCTGGAAACAATAGACACAATGGTCGAAGAATTAATTCCATACGCTGATACCGAAAAAATTATATCGACGATTTTATATTATGAAGAAATCATAAAAAAAATAAGAATCGGAGTCGACGGAAATTTTTAAAAATAAATTAGTAATGTATTCAAATTATCATTTTTACTAAGGGTAGATATAGAAGCGACAATTGTCGCTTCTATTTTTTTATAAAACAAAATATGTAAGATTATTATATTTGCAACTACTAATCAACCATGATACTATTATATCTTCTATTTGGAATTCTTATTGCTGTAGTAGGTGCCTTACCTCTTGGGGCAGTTAATTTAGCCGTTATCAATACTTCTATAAAAGAAAGTATCAGAAACGCATCATACATAGCTTTGGCTGCAGGAATTGGTGAAGTAGTACTCGCTCTCTTTGCTTTACACTGTAGTATGGAATTATCAGATTTTTTTCTGGCAAACCAATGGATCCAAATCGTATTTATTTTTCTTTTCTTTAGTATCGGATTATATTTTTTAATTTTCAAAACCAAAACAAACACAAAAAATAATACCAGGAAAATAAAAATATCCAGCTCCAAATTTCTTACCGGATTTTCTCTATCTATATTAAACCCACCTGTAATTATCTATTGGATTTTAGCTATTTCATTAGTAAACAAGTATATTTTTGATCTCACTAGTCAAAACCCTTTAACATCTCTTTTTCTTTTCTTTTTTGGTATATATTTGGGTAAAATAGGAACATTATATTTTTATGGAAGGTGGGGAAATAAAATGGCCCAAAAATCCGAGGATTCTAAAAACAAACTATCCAAAATCATTGGAATAGTATTAGTAACTCTCTCTATTTTTCAAGGCATTAATTTCTTAGTTGGATAAAATCTCTCTTTACTATTAAAATACCATTTTTTTAAAAGATTATACAAGTAAATTCTATTTAAGTATCCTACTTTTGTTATTCTGTACGATAAAAATGGCAACAAGATGATCAAAGATAACCTCAATTCTACACTAAAGCTGTCAAAAGAAGAAATGCAACAATATGGATATAAAATCATAGATCATATTGTAGAACATTTTGAAAATCAGGATTCAAAAAAACCAGTTACGATGGCATCACGAGAGGAGATGGATGCCCTATTGACAGAACAGATTCCTGATCAACCCACACCTGCAAACGAGGTTTTAGATTTTGTAATGGATCAGATTATTCCGCATAGCAATATAGTATCACATCCAAAATCATATTCGTTTGTTCCTGGACCAAGTAATTACATAAGTGCAATGGCTGATACAATTGCTACTGGCTTTAATATATTTTCGGGAGGTTGGGCAGCATCTCCAGCAGCGGCTGAACTAGAAATAATAACGATGAACTGGTTGCTGGATGTTTTTGGTTTTCCTACCAAAAAAGGAGGAGGTATATTCACCAGCGGAGGCTCGATGGCTAATCTTACGGCATTAGCTACCGCAAGAAGAATACGATGCGGAGATGATTTTTCAAAAGCTATAATTTATCTTTCTGATCAAGCCCATTCTTCAAATATAAAGGCAATCAAAGTACTTGGATTCAAAAAAGAACAAATTCGTATCATTCCAACTGATATGGAATTTAAAATATCCATAAACAAATTAAAAAATGCAATTGCCAGAGATCGTTTAGAAAGATTGCAGCCTTTTTGTATTATTGCCTCTGCCGGAACTACAAATACGGGAACAGTAGATCCTTTAAACGATATTGCTACCATATGTGAAAGAGAGCATCTATGGTTACATATTGATGGTGCTTATGGCGGAGCGGCAATTTTAGCCAATACAGGAAAGACTCTTTTAAATGGAATTGAAAGAGCAGATTCTTTAACTGTAGATCCACATAAATGGTTTTATCAACCTTATGAAATAGGGTGTCTATTAGTTAAGGATCATAATTGGTTGAGCAGTACTTTTAGCGAAAAACCAGAATACCTCAGAGACATAGAAGGAAATGAATCTGAAATTAATTTTTATGATCATGGTATTCAATTAACGCGTCGTTTTCGTGCCTTAAAATTTTATATGTCCTTAAAAACATTTGGCTTAAATTCTTTTAGAAAAGCTATTCAATACAACATAGATCTTGCCGAGCAGACAGAGGATATTTTAAGAAGGAGCAGTCACTGGGAAATTACATCCCCCGCTACACTTGCCATAATTAACTTCAGATACAATCCAATAGGTCAACATTTATCAGAAAAAGAGCTAGATCAGATTAATCAGAATATTTCAAATAAAATCGTTACTTCGCGAGAAGCATTATTAGTTACTACCATATTACAAGGTCAAATTGTTCTAAGAATGTGTTTAATAAATCCTAGAACAACTATAGAGGATATAAAAGATACACTAGAAAAATGTGAAATTCACGGAAAAGAGGAGCTGGTAATTATACAGCAATCCTGTTAAGAAATTGTCAAACTCACCACATACCCTTCGTTATTCCTTACGTTAAAGACCGTATTATCTTCAAAAATGAGATACTGGCCTTTAATTCCCTTAAGAATTCCCGAAAATTCTGGTGTTTTCTCAAGATTTAAGCTTTTTAACTTATCCGGATATCGAAGTACAGGAAAATGAAGTTGTGTTTCTTTTCCATTTTCAATAAAATATTCTTTAACCTCATCAGGAACAAAATTTTTGATTTTATTTTTAAATGCAATCAAATCTTCATCGACCACTTCATTCTTAAGCATTGTTCTCCAATTTGTTTTATCGGCTACTTGTTCTTTTAATGCTACTTCTGTAATCCCTGCTAAGTATCTATTTGGCACTTCTACAATCTCTATAGCTTCATGCGCGCCCTGATCTATCCATCTAGTAGGCACTTGAGATTTTCGGGTTACTCCTACTTTGACATTACTAGAATTTGCTAAATACACTATATGAGGTTGAAGTTGAGCCTTTTTTTCAAAATCCAGATCTCTATCTTCTATACCTAAATGTGCAGTACTTAATTCTGGCCTCATAACCCAATCTCCTACCTGAGGCTGATTATAGAAATCATCATAACAATATCCTTGTCTAAATATTTTTTTATTCTCGCCACAAGCAAGACATTTGTAACCCACAAATTCTATTTGTATTTTTTTATTTAATAATTGATTAACTTGTATAAAATCAGACTCAAAAATCAAATAGTATTGAATAGGATCTCCTATTTCTGTCTGCATCTTAGTAAGTGCTCCCTGATATTGCATAAAATTTTGTTATATAACAAGCTTATAAGAAGAATGTAATTATTTTTATTATTTTAGTTGACAACAACCAAAGATAAGGTATACCGAGTACACCTGTTTAAATATACATCAAAAAATGCCAATCCCATTAGTTAATTCTATTGCCAGCTGGTTCTTGAAAAAACGTTTTCATCAAATGGAGCTTTTTCTCAAATACCCTAATGAAGTACAACTAGAGTTATTACATGTACTTTTAGATATGGCAAAAAGTACGGAAATTGGAAAAACTTATGATTTTGCAACAATAAACAATTACGAAATTTTTAAAGAACGTGTTCCAATACGATCTTATGAAGATTATGAAGCTATGATCGAAAGAAGTCGTTTAGGAGAACATAATATTTTTTGGCCCACGCCTATCAAGTGGTTTGCAAAATCCAGTGGTACAACAAGTGCTAAAAGCAAATTTATTCCGGTTAGCGAGGAGTCCTTAGAAGATTGCCACTTTGCGGCGGGTAAAGATCTTTTATGTATGTACCTTAACAATAATGAAGATTCTAAACTGTTTACTGGCAAAAGCTTAAGATTGGGAGGTAGCAAAGAGTTGTATAAAGAAAATGGAACGTCTTTTGGGGATCTTTCTGCCATTATTATCGACAATATGCCATTTTGGGCAGAGTTTAGCTCTACTCCTAGTAATGAGGTTTCTCTAATGAGCGATTGGGAATTTAAAATGCAGGCCATTGTTAATGAAACAATTCAGGAAAATGTAACAAGCCTAGCTGGTGTCCCCTCATGGATGCTGGTTTTACTTAACCAAGTACTAGAAACCACTGGAGAAGAAAGTCTTTTTGAAGTTTGGAATAATTTAGAAGTATATTTTCATGGAGGGGTTAATTTTGCTCCTTATAGAGATCAATATGACAAAATCTTGCCAAAAAGCTCTTTTAAATATTATGAAATATACAATGCTTCTGAAGGCTTTTTTGCAATTCAAGACCATAACGACTCCTCAGAACTATTATTAATGCTGGATTATGGGATATTTTATGAATTTATCCCAATGGATTCTTATGGAACCAATAATGAAAAAGTTATTCCACTAAGTGAAGTAGAAATTGGGAAAAACTATGCAGTAATTATAACTACAAATGCCGGGTTATGGCGTTATAAAATTGGAGATACTGTACGATTTACATCAATCTCACCATATAGGATTAAGGTATCAGGAAGAACCAAACATCATATTAATGTTTTTGGAGAAGAGCTTATCATAGAAAATGCAGAAGAAGCCCTTAGAAAAACAACCAGAAGCACAAATAGTGAAATTGTAGATTATACCGTTGCTCCTATTTTTATGAAAGAAAAAGAGAAAGGTGCACATGAGTGGATTATAGAATTTAAAAAACGACCTAATTGTATTAAAGAATTTACAAATATCCTGGATCAAAATCTACAGCAAGCGAACAGTGATTATGAAGCCAAAAGATATAATAACACCACCCTAAACCTACTTCAAATAAGAGAAGCAAGACAGCATCTATTTTATGACTGGCTTAAAAAGAATAACAAATTGGGAGGACAACACAAAATCCCTAGACTATCGAATAAGAGGACTTACATTGAAGAACTAATTGAACTTAATCAAGTCAGCCCTATTGGCTCAATTATAAAATAACGAAACTCTTCATCAATTTGACTTTTTTTCAAGAAAACACAGACAAAAGAAGATATATTTTTACGGTTTAACCGTAAAAAAATTATGTAAGAATTGTCTTTTTTAACAAAATTATCAGTATTTCATCGTCCAAAAAATGCGTTTTATCTAAAAAATATAAAATCACTTTTTAGCGTCTTATTTTCATATTAAATTTGTTCTCAGATAGTTATAATTTTTCAAGACCCCATAATATGAAAACTACGATATCTTGCATTCTTTTTTTATTCCTAATTGCGGGAGTTACTGCACAAGAAATCAAAACTACAAACAACAATGATAAGGCAAGTGTAAACAATGACATTTCTTCATCTGATAAAGATTCAGAATCTGATGTTAATGTAACACCAGAAGAAGATGTTTGTCATGCAGAATTATCTAAAGTAGCATTTTATGAGGCTTTAATTCGTCAAAATGGATTTGATATCAACCTCAAAAAAAATAATATCATAGCATTAAAAAACACAGAAGATATTATTGCTAATAATAAAGAACGTATATCATACTCTGAATAGAAAATAGTAAACATCACATCAACTAATCAACCAACAAAAACACCGTTATACAATTGTATAACGGTGTTTTTTTATTCTAATTTTTTATATAAAAGCTACTAAACTATATACTAAGAAACTGCTTTAAGCTTCTTAATAGTAGATTTATTTAGTTTCTTTTCTGCATAATCTTTAGTTACTCTAAACTCAGTCTCTTCACTCTCTGGCATCTCATACATAGCATCTGTTAAAATCGCTTCACAAAGTGATCTTAAACCTCTTGCTCCAAGCTTATACTCCATTGCTTTTTCTACAATATATTCTAATGCTCCATCGGTAATCGAAAACGTAATACCATCCATCTCAAACAACTTCTTATATTGCTTTATAATAGCATTCTTAGGAGCAGTAAGAATTGATCTAAGCGTATCTGCATCTAAAGGGTTCATATATGAAAGAACCGGGAGTCGCCCTATAATCTCTGGGATTAATCCAAAATCTTTTAAATCTAACGGAATAATATACTGAAGCAAATTATCTTTTTCGATAGTATCCTCACTTTTTGAAGCACTATACCCTACTGCTTGCATATTTAATCGTTTCTGAATATTCTTTTCGATTCCATCAAATGCTCCTCCTGCAATAAAGAGGATATTTTCTGTATCTACTTCGATAAATTTCTGATCCGGATGCTTTCTTCCTCCTTTTGGCGGAACATTAACAACAGTACCTTCTAAAAGCTTTAAAAGTGCCTGCTGAACTCCTTCACCAGAAACATCCCTGGTTATACTCGGATTATCACTCTTACGTGCTATTTTATCTATTTCATCAATAAAGACAATACCTCTTTGCGCTTTCTCAAGATTATAATCTGCGGCTTGTAATAATCTGGTAAGAATACTTTCTACATCCTCACCTACATAACCTGCCTCGGTAAGCACAGTAGCATCCACAATTGCCAGAGGCACATTAAGCATCTTGGCAATAGTTTTTGCCATTAATGTTTTACCAGTACCTGTTTGACCAACCATGATAATATTGCTCTTCTGAATCTCTATATCATCCTCTGTTTGCGGCTGCAACAGACGCTTATAATGATTATATACTGCAACAGACATTATCTTTTTAGTAAACTCCTGTCCTATTACATACTCATCTAAGAACTTTTTAATTGCCATTGGCTTACGCAACATTAACTCATTGCTAAGTTCTCCTGTTTCTTCATCTTTGGCTTCCTCTACAACAATACCATGCGCCTGTACAATACAACGGTCACATATGTGAGCATCTAACCCAGCGATAAGTAAATTAGTTTCAGGTTTTTTTCTCCCACAAAAAGAGCATTCTAAGTCTTCTTTGGCCATAGTTATTTAGTTTCTATTTCATAACAATTCTTCTATCTTATTATACAACAAGTATAAAGGATAAATTCCCTTTTATAAGACAGAAAAAATCACATCATTCTCTAGTCAAAATTTCATCAATCATTCCGTATTCCAATGCTTTGTCAGCTTTCATCCAATAATCTCTATCACTATCTTGATAAACTTTATCGTAGGTCTGTCCAGAATGTTTGGCTATAATTTTATATAATTCTTCTTTTAATATTAAAATCTCACGTGCCGTAATCTCTATATCACTAGCTTGTCCTTGAGCACCTCCTAATGGTTGGTGAATCATAACACGACTATGCGGCAATCCTGAGCGTTTTCCTTTTTGTCCAGCGCATAATAACACAGCACCCATAGAAGCAGCCATACCTGTACAAATCGTTGCAACGTCTGGCTTTATGAATTGCATTGTATCATAAATACCTAAACCTGCATATACACTCCCGCCTGGAGAATTAATATATATCTGAATATCTTTTGTTGAATCTACACTTTCTAGGAATAATAATTGTGCCTGAATAATATTAGCCACCTGATCATTAATTCCTGTTCCCATAAATATAATACGATCCATCATTAACCGTGAGAAAACATCAAAAATAGCTATATTCATTTGACGCTCCTCAATAATATTGGGAGTCATTCCAGCTGGATACATACTACTTATAATATCACCATAGTAATTACTATTAACCCCATGATGTTTTGTAGCATATTTTTCGAATTCTTTACCGTAATCCATATTTCTTTTTCTGAAAATTTTATTTATAAAAAAGGCGTTAATCTAAAGATAGTTTAACGCCCTAAATATAAGTATAAATTCGTTAGTAAATTACAACATTTACTATTTGTAAACTTCTTTTATGAATTCATCAAAGCTAACTTCCTTCTCCTTTAATTTAGCATTTTCTTTAAAATAAGTAAGAAGTTTTTTACTCATCATTTGTTCAGAAATTCTTTTCACCTCATCTTGATTAGATAGTATTCTAGCCGCAATATCTTCTAATTCTTTATCCTCGGGTGAGTTTTGCCCAAACTGAGCCATTTGACCTTTAATCAACTCCTTTGCAAAGTCTTTTAATTCTTCAAAAGTTACTTGTAGATTATTATCATTAATTATTTTTCCTTCAATTAATTGATAACGCAATCCCTTTTCACTTTTTTCATACTCATCCTTAGCCTCATCTTCTGTTAAAGGTTGTTCTCCTGTCGCGCGAATCCATTTTTGTAAAAACTCAATTGGAAGATCAAATTTAGTATTCTCCAATACGTTTTCTGTTATATCATTAAGCAACTGTTGTTCTGATTGTTGCTCAAACTGACGCTCAGCATCTTCTTTTATCTTATTTCTAAGATCAGTAACCGTTTTTATAGTCCCTGGCCCATATAATTTATCAAATAAGTCCTGATCTAAATCAGCAAGCTCCTGAGTATTGATTTCTGAAACTGTAAAAACCACTTCTACATTTAAATCATGAGCATCATCGTGATTTATTTTTAAAGCACTGATTAGATCATGATCATCACTAAATAATCCTTTTGTTTTTACTTTTATAACATCACCAACTTTTGCTCCGATGAATTTATCTAAGTTTTTCTTTCCCTTGATTTTATCTAAAGAAACTGTAGTTGCATTATCAATCTCCTTTTCTTCATTAACAAAAGTACCAGCAATCAAATCATCTTTTTCTGCAGTATCCTTAGAAATAAGTTTACCATATTGTTTTTGGATGGTTTTGATCTGATTATCGATCATTTCATCATTTGCAACAATTTTATAATGTGTAATTGCTTTTTTACCATTAAGCTTAACTTCAAACTTTGGAGCTAATCCAAGTTCGAATTCAAAAGAATAGTTATCCGTATCCCAATTAAAATTTTCTTGTTCCTTTGGTAAAGGATTGCCTAAAACATCAAGTTTTTCTTCTGTAAGATACTTATTCAACGCATCTTGTAATAGCTTATTTACTTCATCGACTAAAACAGCTTTCCCATATTGCTTTTTAACAAGCCCCATAGGAACATGTCCTTTTCTAAACCCAGGGATGTTAGCATTTTTGCGATAATCACTAAGAATTTTATCTACTTTATCGCTATAATCTTCTTTAGCTATATCTACAGTTACTACAGCATTTAATTCGTCTAATTGCTCTTTTGAAATATTCATTATCTCTACGTTTACTACTAAAAATTGGGTTGCAAAAGTAATACTTTTTTTACACCACAACAAATTTTAACTCCCTGAAAAACAGTTAGCTTTTATCTTTCTTTAAAATAGAATGTAGTATCGATTGAAATACTGATAGCAAAACACTAAAGATCAGTGCCCACAACCACCCATTAACACTAAAACCAGATATAAAATAATCTGCTAATAGAATAATTGCAGCATTAATAACGAGAAGAAATAACCCCAATGTAATCACAGTAGCGGGTAATGTTAAAATAACTAATATTGGCTTCACTATACTGTTTAAAATTGCCAGAACAAGAGCAACTATTAACGCACTCACATAACTATCCACTCCAACTCCAGGTAGGATTTTAGCCAAAACAATTACTGCTACAGCGCTTAAAATAAGTTTAAGTAAAAAATTCATATCTCAAATATAAACTTTATCTGCTTTAAAAAAAAGCCTGCTAATTAATTAGCAGGCTTTTTATATATCTATATAAAGAGGAAAAAATTAATTCACCTCATTACTTAATGTAACTGTACCATAATCAGCTGGATCCACCCTAGGTAAAACCGAACCATACGTAGCCTGAATAGCATCTAAAACACCATTTGTAACCAAGGCATGTGCTCTTGGAGTAGGATGTACTCCATCTAATGAAAATCCTCCTCCACTTACAAAAGTAGAAGTAACTGTTCCGCCATTAATACGAATACCACCACTAGATGCTTGCTCCAGAACACTTGCCACATCATAAAAAGCAAGCCCATTAGCTGTTGCAAGTCCAGAAATAGTAGCATTAAATGCCACACGTGCATTTTCTATTGCCGTTTGTTCTTCTGGTATTAATACATATTGGTCTCCTAATGGTAATGATACTCCGCTAACAGAAAATTGAGCCGCTGTTTCTTGTGGCACACCAAGCATTACTAATTCTGCCACCCTATCTGTATTTAATTGCCCAATAACTCTAGAGCTAGGAAGCACTAATAAATCTTCAGCTGTAGCCTGTCTTGCTTGTCCAAATTGAGCAGCAATAATAGGTGCCAGAGGACCAAAAGCCCCTGCAAGAACCGCAGAAAGATTAGTAGTGATATCAGTAAGGGATTCATCCTTAATCACTACTGCACTAGCAGCAGTTGTTGAAAATTCAATTGATCTTTCAGGAAAACCTAAAAATGTAAATGCCATATTTAATTGAGAATATACTCCATTAAGTGTTGGTATTTGAGGCCCAAAATTTGGGTCCAAAGGACTTAGTGGCGCATAAGGAACCGTCGTAAAGAATGGTAATGAGGTTACACTTGGTAAATTTAAAACCACACCTTTAGCACCATTTGCGGTAAGCCCATCTATTAATTGACTATATACACCTGCAAACGTAGTTGTGTTTGTAATATCATTAGATCCATATGTTGACGGATCAAGATTAGGGACTTCGTTATGATCTACACCTACACCTCCTGAAGTTGCATAACTAAGAATATCATTATTCCCGATCCATAAAGAGAAGAAGGTAGGGTTTTGTGCAACCGCATCTCCAATTACAGTTGATGTTGCAGAAGAAGCAAATCTCGCATAATATGGATTTGCTAATCCAGCACTTACACCCGCGGCATTACCATACCCTGGAGCAGCTAGATGATAACTCTTGGCTCCCGGAACTCCCATATTATTAAAAGAACTCCCCAGACTAGTTGTAAAATCTGTAGAAGGTGCAGCTCCTGTAAATGTAGCTGGCCCAACAGGATTACCATCAGCATCAAACACCAATACAAATCTTGGAGGGAAACTTACAGGATCATTACTAAACCCTCCTACATTGTCTGCCATTAATGGCTGTGTAAAATCTCCTCCGCCTGCAAATGCAAACTGTTGAGATAAGATATTAGGATATGAATTTTCTTGTCCTGTAATATATAATGCTCCATCAGCAAAACCTGCTGTAAGCGAATTTCCTAATGCAACAAAATTACTAAAATCAGCCTCACCACTTGCGTATGTTCCTGCCTCATCAATTGGATTATCAAATTCTGGTTCACAAGCTACTAATCCTAATGCCAGAATTGCCAAATATTTTATATTTTTCCTCATCATCTTTATTACAATTTATAAGTTAAACCAAGTCCAGGCGCAAATGCGCTTGATTTATATGTCCCACCAAAAGTTTCTGTACCTCCTGTTGAACTTGTACCAAAATCATAAGAAGCATCAGTTTCTTCAAATCTTAGGTAAAAGAAAGAAGCATCAATTGCTAATTTAGATGTTACAGCAAAGCTTAAACCACCAGAGAATCCATCAGAATCATTACGTGGCGTTTCAGGAGCAAAAAATCCAGGTTGTACTGGTGTTTCATCTCTGTAATATCCTGCTCTTAATGTAATCTTTTCTGTTGCCGCATACTGGACACCAAAACGGTACACAGAAGAGTTTTTATAGTTACGAGGGTTTATAGAATTTCTACCATTTCCGAAATTAATATCTAAAGACTCATAGACATCCCAATATTGTCTATTATAGTCAAAAGCAAACAACCATTTGTTATACTCATAAGAAAGTCCTACAGTTAATTCTGCTGGTAATGGTAATTCTGCGTTAAAAGAAGTTGTTCCATTTGCAGGAGCTCCTGTAGAATTAGGGAAATTAGCAAAAGTAGCTTCCCCACCATCTGATTCTAATATAATTTCGCTTCGGTAACTAAATCCAAGTCTAAGATTATCTACAGGGTTAAACATTGCACCAATACTCCATCCCCAATTAGAAACACCAGAATCGTCTATAGTGATATTCGAACGAACACCTTCTATATCTGTTGTTGTTCTACTGGCATTACGGTTAAAGTTTACATTACCCGTAACATAAATAGGACCACCACCAATACTAAAATGATCAGAAAGTTTAAACGATACTACTGGTTGAATATAAATAGCTGCCAAATCAATATTATTTACTAACTGAGATCCAGCCCAATCAGTTGGCCAGGTAACCTCACTACCATAAGGCGTATACACTCCAAGTCCAACAGACATCCAGTCATTTACTTGATATGAAGCATATAAGTTAAGAGGCGTCCCTACAGAATTATCGGTTTCTGCAGAAATTCCTAGTTCTTCGTTTTGAAAAATTACATCAGTAAAAATCGCACTCGCACCAACACTCACGTTAATTTTGTTCTCTAAGTACACAAGACCTGCCGGATTAAAGAACACAAGCTCAGCACTGTTCACCACCGCTACTCCCGTATGTCCCATAGCCATTGCTCGCTGACCTTGTACACTAACTCTATATCCACCTGCATATGTGACCATAGTCACCGAGACGAATAGAACTAATAATAAAAGTTTTCTCATAATTAATTTAGAATTGTTTTGTTATTTTAGGATTATGTAAAATTGATTTTCCAAATTTAATAGAAAATACTAATTATCCAACGAAATCATCAAAATATTATGCATACATAGCATTTTTTATCTATTTTTTGATAAATTCTAACACTCTGGTCAAAAATTCCGTTGGATTTTCTGCGTGTAACCAATGCCCAGCAGCAGAAATTTCCCCAATCTCTGAATGCGGGAATTGCTTTTTAATCCTAATTACATCTTCACTAACAATATAGTTAGACTTCTCCCCTTTTAGAAATAAGGTTTTACCATTGTAGTTTAAATTTTCAGGGAGTTCCACACCTATTTCAGAAGCATTTTTCATCAACGCTTCAAGGTGTATTCGCAATCCTAATGTTCCTTTATCTATCCAATACAAATTTTTCAATAGAAACATTCGCACTCCTACATCAGGAACATACAAACTAAGTTCCTTATCTACTTCTCCTCTTGATTTTAATACTTCAAAATCCAAAACACTTAATCCATCCAAAATGTCCTGATGATGCAATGGATAATATTTTGGTCCTATATCTGCAACAATAAGATGGTCAATAAGAGTAGGATATTTTACTGCAAAAAGCATTACAGTTTTCCCTCCCATTGAGTGCCCTAAAAGATTAATATTTTTTAAATGATGTATTTCACAATACTCAGCCAAATCATTAGCCATCAATTCATAATTAAAATCATCACTATGTGGGCTTCTACCATGATTACGCTGATCAATAAGATGCACCTGAAAACCTTGTTCAGCAATCTTTTTACCAAGTGTTTTCCAATTATCTCCCATCCCTAAAAACCCATGAAGGATTAGAAATGGTTGACCTTCTCCAAAAACGTTAGCGTGTAATTTCATAAAACAAACTATTATTATTTGAGTCGATATAAATACATATTAATCACATTCTCTAATCCTAGATATATAGATTCACTTATTAAAGCGTGACCAATTGAAACTTCAAGCAAATCAGGAACATTATCCTTAAAAAACTTAATATTATCCAAAGAGAGATCATGCCCTGCATTAGCCCCTATACCCAAATCGATAGCTCGCTGAGCACATAATGCATATGGCTTTACAGCTTCCAGATTTCCTTTTGCATAAGACGAAGCAAACTCCTCTGTATACAATTCTATTCTTTCTGTACCGGTAGCTGCAGCCCCTTCGATCATTTCTTCTACAGGATCAACAAAGATTGAAGTCCTTATATTATTACGTTTAAATTCTGATATCACATCTATCAAAAAATCTTTATGCTTTTTTGTATCCCACCCGGCATTACTAGTAATAGCATCTTCTGCATCAGGAACCAAAGTAACCTGGGTTGGAGCGACAGCCAATACCAATTCTATAAATTTAGGAATTGGGTTTCCCTCTATATTATATTCTGTGGTTACAATAGGCTTCAAATCATATGCATCTCTATATCTGATATGTCTTTCATCTGGTCTTGGATGTATTGTAATTCCCTGCCCTCCAAAATTCTGAATATCAGACGCCACCTGAATCAGATTTGGTGTATCTCCTCCTCTAGAATTTCGTAAGGTTGCAATTTTATTTACGTTAACACTTAACTTTGTCATGGTTTTTGATGTCTTTATCTAAAAAAGCAAAAATACAAAGTTGAGAACGCCTTGATTGTATATTTTTTGATTATTTTGCATAATATAGCTCCCCATAAATTATGAAGACAAATTTGTATATAGTTAATGAAATAGAGCCTCTAGATGTGTCTGCCAAAGTTACAGACACACAACTGTTGTTTAATGAGCTTACCTACACTCATTTTCCAGTTTTAAAGAAAGGCATTTACCTTGGATGCATCTCTGAGGCTGACATTAGGTGTTTTGAAACTGACAAAAATCTAGATGCATATCAATATGCCCTTGAAGGTTTCTATGCGCGAAAAGATGATAATTGGTTAGACATTCTAGAGTCGTTTGCTCAGAACAACTCCAACATCATGCCTATACTTGATGATGACAATAGATATTTAGGTTTTTTTGAACTTGGAGACATCATTAATCTTTTTAACGAAACTCCTTTTTTAAGTGAACCAGGAAACATTTTAATCGTAGAAAAAGGGATTTTAGATTATTCATTCAGTGAAATTTCGCAGATCGTGGAATCTAATAACGCCAAAGTGTTAGGGTTATTTATTTCTAAAATGGAAAATGACGTAGCACAAATAACACTAAAAATTAGTGATAGCGATATCAACAACATTGTACAAACATTTAGAAGATACAGCTACAACATTGTTTCCAAACACCATGAAGATTCATTTTTAACAAACCTTAAAGAGAGATCACAATATTTAGAAAAATACCTTAATATATAGTGCTATTTAGCTAACCAATACTAACACAAATCAAAATATAATGAAGATCGGTATATATGGCCAGTTCTATCATAAAAACTCTGGAATCTACATACAGCAATTATTAGAAACTTTAGATAAAAATGGTGCAGAAGTCGTAATCGAGAAGAATTTTCTTGAATTGATAAACCTTCATGACGAAATCGACAAGACCTATTCTCATTTTAGCACTTTTGAAGAACTAGACACTTCTTATGATCTTTTTTTCAGTATAGGAGGAGATGGCACTATCCTTAAAACCATAACATATGTTCGAGATTTAGGAATTCCAATAGCTGGAATAAACACAGGGAGACTAGGTTTTTTGGCAACTATTCAAAAAGAAGAAATCAAAGATAGTATAGCATTAATACTTGATAAAAAATTTTATATATCCTCAAGAAGCCTGGTTACCATAGAAACCTCTCCGTCCAGTGAAGAATTTGGCGTTTTAAATTTTGCCATGAATGAAATCGCGGTAAGTAGAAGAAATACGACATCTATGGTTACAGTACACACTAGCCTTAATAACGAATTTCTAACTTCATACTGGGCAGATGGTTTAATCGTTTCTACCCCTACTGGCTCTACAGGATATTCATTAAGTTGTGGAGGACCAGTAATAACCCCTGATGCAGAAAGTATGGTCCTCACCCCTATCGCACCGCACAACCTTAATGCCAGACCTTTAGTAATTCCTGATAATCAAGAAATCGAATTACAGGTTTCTGGAAGAGAGGATTCTTATTTAGTTTCTTTAGACTCAAGAATTCACACTTTACCAAACGATACTACTATTATTATTAAAAAAGCATCTTTTAAAATTAACATGGTAGTTCTTCAAGACAATAGTTTTCTAAAAACATTACGTAAAAAGATGTTATGGGGAGAAGATAAACGTAATTGAACAATAAAACTGATTAAAAAGTGTTTTTTATTCATACTATTTTACACAAATTCTTGTGTAGTAAAGTTAATTGTTATATTTGCAAACTTTTGAAAATCTATGAGATACTTAGCATCACTTATAATTGTAGTATTTTTTACACAATCTATAGCATCACAAACTTATGAAGTAGGTTTGATGTTAGGAGGTTCTAATTATGTAGGAGACGTGGGGTCTACCTACTACATTTCACCAAACGATATTGCTTTTGGAGCTATTGGAAAATGGAATAGAAGTAAACGACACGCTTTTAGAGCTTCATTTCTATATGCAGAACTTAATGCTGATGACGACAAAGGAGATGACAGAAGAAAACAAAGAGGGTTAAGTTTTAACAATTCTGTAAAAGAATTATCATTAGGAATGGAATTTAACTTCTGGGATTGGTATCTTTACGACGGAGAATCCCAATTCACCCCTTACCTATATACTGGAATAACTGCATTTAACTATGGAGCATTAGCTGTTGATCTTAATAATGAGATTGACGCTTATGCAGATAAATGGAGTTTTGCAATCCCTATGGTATTAGGTATTAAAAAAACATTAGGTAGAGATTTTGTACTTGGTGCCGAAATAGGTGCTCGGTATACATTTACAGATAATCTAGACGGTAGTGACCCCGATGATAGATTCGGTACCGGATTTGGTAATTTAAAAAATAACGACTGGTATTTATTTACCGGCATAACAATATCTTACACTTGGGGTAGGGTACCTTGTTATTGTGCTTTCTAAAAATGATCGATAAAAAACAATTAAACTCTAACATTCCTCAGCACGTTGCCATTATTATGGACGGTAATGGAAGGTGGGCTAAAAAGAAAGGGCTATTTAGAGCCGTTGGCCATGAAAATGGAACCAAAGCAGTTCGGGAAGCTGTAGAAAGTTGTGCAGAATTAGGAGTAAAATATCTTACATTATATGCTTTTTCTACCGAAAACTGGAATAGACCAAAACTTGAGGTAGAAACCTTAATGAAGCTTCTCGTAAGCTCACTAAAAAGGGAAATCAAAACACTTCAGGACAATAACATCCAACTTAATGCTATTGGTAACTTACAAACACTTCCTAAAAAAGCAAGAACAGAGCTATTAGAAGTTATTGAAAAAACTAAGTCCAATAACCACATGACACTTACTCTTGCCCTTAGCTACGGCAGCCGTGAGGAGCTTATAAAAACTATTGAAGAAATAAGTATTAAAGTTAAAAATGGTGTAATTTCGCCACATCTTATAAATGAATCAGTCATTAATGAGCATTTGTATACTAAAGACCTACCAGATGTGGATTTATTAATACGTACCAGCGGGGAACAACGTATTAGTAATTTTTTACTTTGGCAGATTGCGTATGCAGAATTATATTTTACAGAAATTTTATGGCCAGATTTTAAAAAATCAGATTTATTAGAAGCCATATTCAATTATCAAAAAAGAGAGAGAAGATTTGGAAAAACTAGTGAGCAGCTCAGTTAAAGAAATGACAAAAAAATTACCTATTACGTATTTTACGTTACTCGCCTTATTAATAAATTCAATATCACTTTCTGCACAAAATTTACCTGGTGCTAACGGGAAAGAATATATTATTGGAGATATTAAAGTTACCGGTATTACCAGTTATAATGAGAATACTGTAATCACTTTTACAGGCCTTCAAAAAGGAGAACGTATTTTTTTACCAGGAGACGAAATAAGTAAAGTCATCAAAAAATTATGGGATTTAGAGCTATTTAGTGACATTAACTTTTACATCACCGATGTAGAAGGAGAGGTTGCAAATCTTGAAATCAATATACAAGAAGTTCCAGAATTAAATGAAGCACGTATTGAAGGAATAAAGAAACGTAAGTCTGAAGAATTAATCAAAGACAATGGACTTACAAAAGGTGCCAAAGTGACCGAAAACCTTACAACTACGACACGTAACTTTATTACCAACAAATACAGAAAAGATGGTTATCTTAACACAAAAGTTGTGATTAATACCATCCCAGTAAAGGATACTGTGGCTAGTAATAAAGTAAATATGGTTGTCCGCATTGACAAAGGTGATCGCGTAAAGGTAGATAGAATCAACATTGAAGGAAACGAACAGTTGTCTAATGCTAAAGTGCGCAGGGCAATGAAAAACACAAAACGTAAGAAACCTCTAAGATTCTGGAAACGCTCAAAATACATCAAAGCAGATTATGAAGAAGATAAGGATAATATCATAACAAAATATAAAGAAAAAGGTTATAGAGATGCTCGTATAACTTCTGATAGCCTTATCGTAGAAGATGACAATAGCATATCTTTAAATCTTAACATTGAGGAAGGAAACAAGTATTACTTTGGTAATATTACATTTCTTGGTAACAGTGTGTATACAGACAGGCAATTGGCTAGACAACTGGTTATCAAAAAAGGGGATGTGTATAACGGTGTACTTTTGGAAAAACAAATTGCAGACAACACAAAACCAGATGCAAACGACTTGACAAACTTATATCAAAATAATGGATACCTATTCTCCTCTATTGATGCAGTAGAAACCAAAGTATACAATGACACTCTTGATTTTGAGATAAGAATTCGTGAAGGAAAGCTTACGTATTTTGATCATATTACTGTTACAGGAAATGATAAAACAAATGACCATGTAATTTACAGAACACTAAGAACCAAACCTGGTCAACGATATAGTAAAGATCTTGTAGTACGCACAGTTCGTGAATTAGGTCAATTAGGATTTTTTGACCCAGAACAATTAGAACCTCAATTCCAGAATGCAAACCCACAAGCAGGTACTATCGATATCAATTACCCGGTTGTAGAAAAAGGATCCAGCCAGATTGAGCTTCAAGGTGGTTTTGGTGGTGGTGGTTTCGTCGGAACACTAGGACTGGCCTTCAGCAACTTTTCTATACGTAATATTTTCAATAAAGAATCATACAGTCCTTTACCGATGGGTGACGGTCAAACACTTAGAGTTAGAGCACAGGCAAGTAGATTTTTTCAAACCTATAGCCTTTCATTTGTTGAGCCTTGGCTAGGAGGAAAAAGACCTTACCAGCTTTCTACTTCATTTTCTCACACCATACAATTCTTATTAAATAATAGAACAAGGAATGTGGATAGAGATAGTAAATTCCTGATCACAGGTGGATCCATTGGTATTGCAAAAAGATTAAATTGGCCCGATAATTATTTCACACTATCTCAAGCTATTAGTGTAAGACATTATAATCTAAAAAATTATAACACAAGATTATTTACCTTTGGTAATGGTTCATCTAATGATTTATCCTATACCATTGGTATAAACAGAAACAATACTACAGTTAACCCAATTTTCCCAACGGGAGGATCTGAGTTTAATATTGTAGCTAAACTATCTGTTCCTTACTCGCTTTTTGACGGAGTTGATTATAGTGAATTAGCCAGCCAAAGAGATGCTTTAGAAGAAGAAAGATCTAACCTTAACCCTTCTGACACTAGAGATGTTGTAAGGAGTGCTGAAATATCTACTGAGATTGGAGAAATTGATCAAGAACGTTTTAAATGGCTAGAATACTATAAACTTAAATTTGATGGAACCTGGTATACTAGTTTAATTAATATAGGGACAAAACCTTTAGTTTTAAGAACAAGAGCAGAGTATGGGTTCTTAGGAGCTTATAACAATGATAGAGGTAATATTCCTTTCGAACGATTTTTCTTAGGAGGAGATGGTCTAGGCGCAACGAGTTTGGATGGTAGAGAAGTTATTGCATTAAGAGGATACCCTAATCAGTCGATTACTCCTCAAAGCAGAACAAATAATCAAGATTTTGATGCCGATGGGGCAACAATTTATAATAAATATTCGTTAGAACTTCGTTATCCTATAACGCTAAAACCTGCAGCATCCATATATATGTTAGGGTTTTTAGAAGGGGGTGCTTCTTATGATAGTTTTAAGAGATTTAACCCTTTTCAACTAAGTCGTTCAGCTGGTGCAGGTTTACGTATCTTTATGCCAGCTTTTGGATTACTTGGTATAGATTTTGGATATGGTTTCGACCCTATTCCTGGAACAAATCAACCAAATGGATGGGAAACCCACTTCATTATAGGACAACAGTTTTAGTTTTGGCACGATTATTTCAATATATACACAAAATTATGAAAACAAAGGGTCTTTTACTAGTTGCAGCAATCAGTTGGCTATTTTTTACACAAGCAATAAACGCACAGAAAGGTATCAGGATTGGTTATATAGATATGGACTATATCCTTGAAAATGTTCCTGAATATAATGAAGCTTCCTCTGAGCTTGAAACCAAAGTTCAAAAATGGAAAGTTGAAATCGAAGCAGAGCTTAAAGAAGTAGAAGAAATGCGAAAAGACCTAAATAGTGAAAGGGTTCTATTAACCAAAGAATTAATTGAAGAAAGAGAAGAAGATATCTTTTTTAAAGAAAAAGAAATATTAGAATATCAACAAAAACGTTTCGGTCCTAATGGAGATTTGTTTATCCAGAAAAAGAGGCTAGTACAGCCGGTACAAGATCAGGTTTTTGTAGCAGTGCAAGAAGTTGCAAAAAATAAGAAATATGATTTTATCTTTGATAAAACTGCCGATTTAGTAATGTTATATTCTGCAGATAGATATGATATTAGTGATCAGGTACTATTAAGAATAAATAGAGTTTCAAAAAGAAAACAACTTAATAGCAAACAAGAAAAGAAAGCTCTGGAAAGAGCCGAAAAGAGAAATGCAGAACAAGAAAAAGAAGTAACAGATAGAGAAAGACTGGCTCAAAAAAGGCTATCAGACAGAGAGCAACTTCTAGCAGAACGTAAGGCAGAAAGAGACTCTATACGAGCTGCAAAAAAGAAAGAGTTTGAAGCAAGAAGAGCAAAATTGTTAGAAATACAAAAAAGAAAAAAAGATTCTATAAAAGCATTAAAAGCTAAAAAAGAGAATCTGGATAATAACAATGCTGAAGATAACAATAATTAAAAAATTAATTTTATAAATTTATAACACCCTTTAATATTACTTACAAATGAAACAATTTAGAACATTACTAGTAGCTATTGCGATTACTATAGGAACATCAAGTTTTGTAAATGCTCAATCAAAAGTAGCACATATAGCATCCCAAGAGCTTGTAGAGGCAATGCCTGCTTTTAAAGCAGCCAAAAGTGAAGTGGAGAAACTTAATAAGACTTATGATGCAGAGATAAGAAATATGGTACTAGAGCTGCAAAATACTATAAAGAAATATTCTCAAGAAGCAGAAACTAAAACTGATGAAGAGAACCTAAAAAGACAACAAGAAATACAAACTACAGAAAAAAGTATTAATGATTACAGACAAAATGCTTTACAGGATCTTCAAAAGAAAGAAGTTGAGCTTTTAAAGCCAATATATGAAAAAGCACGTACATCTATCCAAAAGGTTGCTAGAGCACAAGGATTTCAGTATGTACTTGATTCAACCACAGGAACAGGAGTCATTATGGCTGACGGTAAGAATCTTATGGCTGATGTAAAGAAAGATCTAGGAATATAAGTATAACTTTATCTTTTTATAAAATTTAGAAAAACAGTGAGTCTCTTCTCACTGTTTTTTTATTTTTGGAATAAACTATCTTGTACTAATGCAAAAACAGCCTATCGGTATATTTGACTCTGGTGTTGGAGGGACTTCTATCTGGAAAGAAATCATATCACTACTTCCTCATGAAGACACTATTTTTTTGGCCGATAGTAAATATGCCCCTTATGGCAAACGAAGCAAAGAAGAAATAACTTCGCTAAGTATTAAGAATACTGAGAAATTACTAGAGTTAAACTGTAAAATTATTGTAGTTGCATGCAATACAGCTACCACCAATGCAATAAAAGTATTAAGGTCGACTTACAACATCCCTATTATAGGAATAGAGCCTGCTATAAAACCCGCGGCGATTAATACAAAAACAAAAAAAGTAGGAGTTCTTGCCACAAAAGGCACCCTTTCTAGTGAGTTATTTGCAAAGACATCAGATTTGTATGCTCAAAATATAGAAGTAATAGAAGTAATAGGTACCGGCTTAGTAGAACTAATAGAAGAAGGCAAGAAAGACACTAAGGAAATGAGGGCCCTTTTATATTCGTATATAACTCCAATGATCAACAAAAATATTGATTATCTCGTTTTGGGATGCACACACTACCCTTACCTTATACCTATTTTAAAAGATATGCTTTCTGATCAGGTTACCATCATTGATTCTGGTGAAGCTGTAGCAAGACAAACAAAAGCCATATTAATCAAAAACAATCTTCTGAATCAAAAATCAGAGATTGGAAATCATAGCTTATATACGAATAGCGACACAAAAACGTTAAAAGCAATACTCAACACAAATCACTCCATTAGATATACCGTAAATGCTTTAGATTTTTAACTCTTATTTAAAGTAATCTAATAAAGCTCCTTTTTTAGAAGAAGACACAGGTAACTCCTTACCCGAGGAAAGTTCGATACTCCCTCCCTTCCCTTTTCTATACCGTATAATTTTACTTACATTAACCAAATAACTTTTGTGAATCCGTGCAAATCCATGAAGATTCAAAGATTCCTCAAAATATTTAAGAGTTTTGCTTACCAGCTTCTGACCTTTGTCAAGATAAATCTTGGTATAGTTATCATCAGCTTCACAATACAAAATGTTAGAAATTTGCAACACCTCAAAACCATCTTGTTGAGGAATCGTAATTTTACCTTCTGCAGCAGTAACTTTAGGAACTAGAACAGCATCCTGAAGCACCGCCTCTCGTTGTTTAATATGAGTAACATGATCAACAGCCTTAATAAGGTTATCTATCGCAATTGGTTTTAACAAGTAATATGTTGCTTGCGCATTTAAAGCGTCTACCGCATAGTGGTCATATGCCGTCACAAAAACAATTTCGAATGTACGATCAGGAACTTGCTCCAGTAAATCAAACGCATTCCCGTAAGGCATTTCTACATCCAAAAACAATAAATCAGGAGTATGAGATTCTAACTGTTCTAATGTTTCTTTCACACTTGCAGCTTCTCCCAAGATCGAAACCGAAGGGCAATATTTACCCAAATAATTTCTAAGAATAGTTCTACTATTTGCTTCATCGTCTACTATAATTGCAGTTAAGTTCATTTATTTATCTTTCTTAAGCATTAATTTTACCTGAGTTCCTTCTTGATCATTTTCTAAATCGGATATAAATACATCCACCTTATCTTTATACATTTTATTAAGGATTGCAATTCTCTTTTTTATATTACCCATTCCTCTGGACTTCTGTAATTTTTGATTTTGTGTTTTTAGTTCTTTAGATTTCTTACGCCCAATACCATTATCCATAATTGTAATTTCTATACTATCTGAAGTAATTTTTTGAAAACGTATCGATAAAATTCCTTTTTCAGATTTATAACGTAATCCATGCCATACCGCATTCTCTACATAAGGTTGTAACAGCATTGGCGGTATCATATACTCATTAACATCAATTTCTGAATCTACTTCAACCGTATATTCAAATTTATCTTGAAATCTAAAATGTTCCAGTTGTACATATAGCCTTAAGAGTTCTATCTCTTTTTCTAGCGGAATGAAATCTTCTTCACTATTTTCTAAAACAGCTCTCATTAATAGTGAGAAATCTGTTAAGTATCTGTTAGCTGTTCTCTCATCACTTGTTGCTATAAATGTATTTACAGAGTTTAAGGCATTAAATATAAAATGTGGATTCATTTGGGATCGCAATGATTTAAGTGCCAAAAGATTATTAGCATAACGTTGTTGTTTCATGTTACGAAACATCAAATACGCTGCAAGAAGTAATAATAATGTTAGCCCAATTAAAAAATAAATCACATTTTGTTGCCTAAGACTCTGTTGATTTATCAATTGTTGTGAGGCAAATGCCAATTCATACCTTGCTTCATTAAGTTCCCTATCCTTTTCTAAGGTAGTAATACGATTTGCTCTTTGAGCTAATTCTCTACTAAAACGAGCCGCTTGTGAGATCTCTTGATCCTTTTGAATATATAACTTATCAATAATTACTTCGTATTCTTTAAACGCATTAGATGCTTTTTCTAACTCTCCTTTTTCTCGATATACTTCTCCTAATTTTCTAGTAGCATCTTTTTGGACAATCAGGTCATTTTTTGATTCTGCCTCTTTAATACTTTCTTCCAAATAAGGAATCGCCTCATCATACTCTTCTTGCGCCGCAAAAGCTCTAGCTATTTTATAATTTTGTACTTGTGGAGTCAATGCATTATCCTCTTCCACTGGAGCGACACCACTGGTGATCTCCTGCTCCTGTATCTCTTCAATATCTTCAAGAGCTTCTTTTCGCAATTGTATTTCTTTATCAAAACGGTTACTCTTATTATAAAAATCTGCAGCCACAGCTCTTTGTCTGGCAGATGTTTTTTTATCCTTTTGATCAGCTAACTGTACCGAATTATCAAGATATCCTTCTGCATCTCTTGTATTCCCTTCTTCCTGTAATACTCCTGCCAGTAAAGAATTCAATGAAATAACAATATCATCAAAACCCTTTCTTTGACTTATAGACAATGCTTTATTATAATTTAATCTTGCATTAGCAAAATTCTGCAACCCCTTATAACTATCTCCTAAACCTTGATATACCTTTACTTTTTGTTCAGAATTTAATCTAGATCGTTCTAATTGAGAAAATGTATTTAAAGCACCCTGAAAATTCTTGTTTTCGAGTTGAGCGTTCCCTAATTTGATTTTTACTGTAGTATTTGCTCTATTTTTAAGACTCATCAAATAATTACTCTCAGCCAGATCAGGTTGTTTCCAATGCCTATAAATATCTGCAAGCGTCTCAAACAATTCGGCTTTCTTATTATCTGATGATGGATCATCATCACGTACTGTTTCCAGTGCATTCGTTATATATTCGATACTCGTTGCGGCATCCTTTTTTAATGCGCCTTTTGCTGCTTTTAGATTTTTCTGATACGTAGATTCACGTTTTTTTTCAGAAGCAATTTTTGATTTTTTTACAACCGGATGATCATCAACCTCTATATCAATCCTTTGTCCATCTACAATAGTATATCTTACGGTATTAAAAGTATCATGAGAAATCACCAGTTCATCACCAACCTGAGCTTGAATTTTAAAATCTCCAAATATATCTGTTGTAATTGTTCCTTTTCCAAGTATTGTAACTTCTGCACCTGGGATAGCTTTTCGAGTACTTTTCTCCTTAACCGAGCCCTTAATACTCATGGATGCAGATCGTCTTGCAGCAGCATTCTCTTGCCCCAAAATCAACATTGGCAAAAACAAGAGAAATATTATTATTAAACCTATCTTCTTCATTATTCACTATTAAATCTAGGTAAACTTAATCCATTTAACTGGGAAAATAAAATCAGCATTTACAGATTATATCGTTTTATAGCAGCTTTTTAGCATAAAAAAGATAACTCGCTAATTATATAAGAGTGTTCACTCATCCATCATACGCAATCCCTCATTATAGGTTTTTATACAGAAAAGTTCGATATAATTTTATCCAGAATTAAAAAAAGAAACTATGAAGACATTTTTTACATGGAGTATGCTGAGTGTATTAATTACTATTTCTTGTAATGCAAACCATAAATCAAACTCCGAACTAGCATTTCAAAATGAGAAAAATCATTTAATTGAAACCACCAAAACAGATCCAAATACACGTAATATACAAGTAGCACTATTATTAGATACTAGTAACAGTATGGATGGTCTTATTGATCAAGCCAAAGCACAGCTTTGGGAAATTGTAAATGAATTATCATATGCCAAGTGTGGTCATAATACAATAAAACTAGAGATTGCATTGTATGAGTACGGCAACGATGGCTTACCTTCTCAAGAAGGTTTTATAAGACAGGTATTACCTTTTTCTAATGATTTAGATGAAATATCAAAAGAGCTTTTTGCATTAACTACTAATGGCGGAAATGAATATTGTGGTAAAGTGATCACTACGTCAATCAATCAATTAAATTGGAAAAAGAATAATGATCATCTTAAACTGATATTCATAGCAGGAAACGAACCCTTTACTCAAGGACCTGTAAATTATAAAGATGCTGCTACAGATGCGTCAGAAAAAGATATTACAATCAATACTATCTTTTGTGGTAATTTTAGACAAGGGATAGATACCATGTGGAAACACGGAGCAGATCTAACTCGTGGAGAATATAGCGCAATAGACCATAATAGAGAAACTATTCATATTGCAACACCATATGATGATATCATTCTTGAGTTAAACAATAAACTAAACGGTACATATATCTATTATGGTCATCGAGGAGCTCAAAAAAGAGAGTTACAGGCAGAACAAGATCATAATGCTAGATCATATAGTCCTGCAAATGCGGTAAGCAGAACCGTAAGTAAGAGCTCTGGTTTTTACAAAAACAAAAGTTGGGACCTGATTGATGCTGTGGAAGATGAAAGTTTTGAAGTTGAAAAAGTAGCAAAAGAAGAATTACCTGTAGAGTTAAAGGATAAGTCTGAGAAAGAATTAAAGCAATATATAGCTGAAAAAAGTAATGCCCGTAAAGAAATACAAGGCAAAATAAATGACCTAAATAAGAAACGTATGCAATACATTAAAGAAAACAGTAAAAAAGACGATTCTAATCTGGAAACCGCATTACTAAATGCTATAAAAAAACAAGGTAGAGAAAAATCATTTTCTTGGGAAAATTAAAAAACACTATAACTATGAGAGCCACAATAACCATAATGATACTAACGCTAATGCCATTATCCATGCTATCACAGAAAAACAGAGAGTATCCTAAAGCATATGTAAATTTTAGTTTTTTTGAAGAAGTTGTAAAAGATGCAAAATTGCACAGAGCAAACAGACTTATAAGTTTCGCAAAATTCAATAAAATGTCAAAAAATAAAAACACTATAATTTTGGATACCCGTTCAAAAAAAATGTACGATAAGATGCATATAAAAGGTGCTGTTCATCTCAATTTTTCTGACTTCACAATAGAAACCTTATCTCGTATTATACCTACTAAAGACACGAGAATATTAATTTATTGTAATAACAATTTTGAACAGAAATATCCTTTTTTGGAAGCTTTCCCCACAAAGAAGATATCACCAAAAAAGACTTCACCAAAAAATGAACCTTTCCCCGAAAAAACATTGGCTTTAAATATTCCAACATTTATAAATCTATTTGGTTATGGTTATACAAATGTTTACGAATTGGATGAGTTGTTGTCTTCTGATAGTGCAGTAGAACTTGAAGGAAATCGCCTTCCAATAATGCCTAAATAACAAGAAAAAACTGAAGCTACAATAAAAAAAGTAGTGTTTAATCGCAGCACATGAAGTAACTTTTTTAGAATTCTGAAACATATTACGCTTCTAATAATTTAGAACCGTAATATGTTTATATTGTTATTATACGATTTAAAAAATTAATCCTTTAATAAAATATAGCACATGAATCTAAAGGAAAACAAAAAAAATGCAATTGCATTTTACAAAACGGCATATGAAGGAAACCCAAAAGATGCCATCACTAAGTATGTAGGTAAAGAATATATTCAACACAATCCTGATGTGGCAGATGGCATCGAAGGATTTATAGCATATTTTGAAAGAATGCAAAAAGAATATCCTGATAAATCAATTGAATTTGTGAGATGTATTGCTGAAGAAAATCTAGTAGCGCTTCACACACATCAAAAATGGCCTGACAATGATGAGTATGTAACCATGGATTTTTTTCGGTTTGATGAGAACGGAAAAATATGTGAGCACTGGGATTCAATTCAACAAATCCCTAAAGATTCTGCAAACCCCAACACAATGTATTGATATTAGATTTAAAAGTATTGGATGCGAATATGATTTTTAATCATGAAAAATAAATATCCTAAAAGAATAATTTATGTAATTAGATTTACAAAATTTCAGCAAACCTGTTTCTGATTTTATTTAGAATTAACGGCAGGACATTTACAATTCCATCTTTCCTTACGTTCTCCAAAATCATACCCCAAAGTAATTTGGTGAAAACCACCATCACTAAGTACAACAGAATTAGATTGATAACTATAGGTATATCCAACCAACCATTTTTTATAATTCACCCCTACAAATGGTGTTATATACTGTAATTGTTGACTTTCTACCGAGGTTCCATTTTGAGAAAATTCTGCTCCATCCAAACTACGTCTGTAAGAAATCCCACCCCATAAAGTTCCAAAGTTAAAATCTTTATATGCTTTTAAATTAGCATCAATAGTACTTTCTTTGGTTTCATCTGTAGCCTGATACAGAATAGAAGGCTCTAGGCTCAAAATATTCCCAATACCAAATAAATATCCCAGTGAAAATACATATCTACGTTGATTATTAGATTCCTGCACCGGAGTATCATTATTAAAAGTATCTCGAGTTGTCGGTAAGATATTTTTGACTGTAAAATGAGCATACCATTCTAAAAAATTATATGACAATCCTACATCTACATTGTAGTAAAAATCTTTTTGAACTCTATCCAATATTACTGGATCAGGATCAGAAGGATCATCAAGCCCTCTTAAATCTAAATTAGATTGTATGAAGCCTGCACTCATACCAAATGATAGCATATTTAAATCTGTTCTATCTCTAGAAAATAATAGATGATACGCATACGTAGCATAAAACCCTGTTTGAGAAAATCTTCCATTTTCATCTCTATACAGGATTCCTCCCCAACCAGATTTATCACCGGTTCTAAAATTAAGATTCAATGTTTGTAAGCTAGGCGCATTATCTACATCAAACCATTGCTTACGAGCTGTAAGTCTGATCTTATTGGCATTGGCTGCACCTGCCATTGCAGGATGCACCAGATATAAGTTATCTGAAAGATAATCAGAGTATATAGGTATTCCTTCTTGCGAAAATCCAAATTGAAACACTAACGCTAAGAAGACTACATAAAATATTTTTAAGTTCATTTGGGCTCTATCATTTACGGGGCTAAATAGAATTTGTGAATTTAACCTTAACTAATAAAAACAGCTTATATTGTAGGGATTCACATTTTTTTTTCACTTCATCGCTACTTAACGACAGCTCCAAAGATATAAATTTTTGTCAGAATACCAGATTTACAGTTTTATAAGAACAATACGTTAAAAAGTGTTAGCAATATAATTACACTACTTATATCGTTTTGCTTTTTAGTAAATTTGCCAAAAATTAGCGCATGGAAAAGAACTTTGAAATAAAAATAGAGGCGACTTCAAATCCAGGAATTGTTAAGTTTGAAGCAAACTACTTTTTGACTCAACATACTAGTTATGAATTTGAGAATATAGATCAGGCTAAAAACTCTCCTCTAGCCCAACAATTGTTCTACTTACCTTTTGTAAAGAGAGTATTTATCGCACAAAATTTTGTTGCCATTGATAAGTATGATATTGTAGAATGGTCAGATGTACAAGAAGAGGTAGCAGAACAGATTAAAACATATCTTAATAGCGGAGAACCTGTAATCAATGAAGTAGAAACCGAAGTCACAAAAAAGGTTCCTATTACAATCTATGCAGAAAGTACTCCTAACCCAGCCGTCCTTAAATTTGTTGCAAACAAGAAATTAGTAACTACGGGACACGAATTTAAAAACATAGATGAGGCGACAGAAGCTCCTCTCGCACAAGAATTATTTCATTTCCCTTTTGTTAAAGAGGTATATATAGATGAAAATTATATTTCTATTGGCAAGTACGATATGGCCGATTGGAATGATATCACTACAGAGATAAGAGAATTTTTACGCAATTATCTCGAACAAGGCAAAGAAGTACTATCTGCTAATGCCGCAGTATCCAAAAGCGAAGCAGAAAAACAAGCTGATGTTGACTTTGAAAAGCTAGATGACGTTTCTAAGGATATCATAAATATTATCGAAGAATATATAAAACCAGCGGTTGCAAGTGATGGAGGGAATATTCTATTTGATTCTTATGATCCAGAGAGCAAAGGAGTGAAAGTGGTTTTACAAGGAGCATGTAGTGGATGTCCTTCCTCCACTTTTACTTTAAAAAATGGAATTGAAAATATGCTGAAGGAGATGTTGAAAGATAAAGTAGAGTACGTTGAAGCGATCAATGGGTAGTTCATCGAAAAACCTTTGATTACATCGAAAAAACTGTTAAAAGAATACCTGTTTTTTATTTCAAAAGAGTAAAGTATCTCGTATCTTAGAGATTATTCGTAAAACATTAACTAAAAAATCATTAAAATGGCAATTGTTAAAGTAATTGAAATAATAGCAAGCTCTGAAAAAGGTTGGGAAGATGCAACTAGAAATGGAATAAAACAAGCTGGAAAAACGGTAAAAAACATCAAATCAGCTTGGGTATCTGACCAAAAAGTTATGATAAAAGATAACGAAGTCTCAGAGTATAGAGTAAACCTTAAAGTATCGTTCGAAATAAAATAGTATTCTCAATAGTATTTTCTAAGATAATCCATATTTGTATATTGAAGTTTAGATATACTTAAAATGAAGAAAATCTAATTTATTTCATAAAATTAGACAGCATCTCAATATTCTTGGGATGCTTTTTATATTTTTAAGGATTACTAAAGTCAAACAAAAATGAAATATTGGTTTCTCATCTTACTAATTTTAAATATCTCTTGCACAAGTCAAAACAAACCACAACCCATGGAACACGAATACACTAATGATTTAATTCATGAAACCAGTCCATATTTATTACAGCATGCACATAATCCTGTAAACTGGAAACCTTGGGGAGAAAAAGCACTGGATCAAGCCAAAAAAGAGAATAAGCTTATCATTGTAAGTATTGGGTATGCAGCTTGTCATTGGTGTCATGTGATGGAGCATGAAAGCTTTGAAGACCCAAAGGTTGCAGAGATCATGAATACTAATTTCATTAATATTAAAGTCGATCGTGAGGAGCGTCCGGATATTGATCAGGTATATATGAATGCGGTACAATTAATGACCGGTAGTGGTGGATGGCCACTTAATATGATAACGTTACCCGATGGAAGACCCGTTTGGGGAGGAACATATTTTCCTAAAGGAAACTGGGTTGACGCACTCAAACAAATTGCTGGATTACACGAAAAACAACCTGATAAACTTGTAGAATATGCTGATAAACTTGAACAAGGTATAAAAGCCGTAGATGTTATTGATGTAAATACTAATGAAATCAATTTTGAAAAAGAATTCATTGCCTCATCTGTTAAAGAATGGAGTGCAAATTTTGATCATCAAAAAGGTGGGACAAAACGTGTTCCAAAATTTATGATGCCAAATAATTATCAGTTTTTACTTCGATACGCCTACCAAACAAATGATGAAGAATTATTAGCTTTTGTAAAAAACACATTACAAAAAATATCATACGGTGGTGTCTATGATCATATTGGAGGAGGTTTTTCAAGATATTCTACAGATGACAAATGGCACGTTCCGCATTTTGAAAAAATGCTATATGACAATGCTCAACTAGTAAGTTTATATTCTGATGCATATCTCATCACTAAAGATCCATGGTTTAAAACTGTTGTATATGAAACTTTAGATTTTGTATCACGAGAACTCACTAATGAAGAGGGTGCTTTTTATTCTTCATTAGATGCTGATAGCAACACTCCAGAAGGCGAGTTAGAAGAAGGTGCTTTTTATGTATGGACAAAAGAAGAGCTTAAAAAACTTTTAGAAGAAGATTATGAGCTCTTTTCTTCATATTACAACATAAACGCATATGGTTTTTGGGAAAAAGAAAATTATGTCCTAATAAGAAAGGACACTGATCAAAAAATATCTGATGATAATAATATAAATTCAGAAATACTTGCTGAAAAAGTTTCAAATTGGAAAAAAGTTTTACTTCAAGAACGTGAAGAACGCTCAAGACCAAGATTAGATGATAAGACATTAACTTCCTGGAATGCTTTAATGTTAAAAGGTTACCTCGATGCTTATCGTGTTTTTGGGGAGAAAGCATTTCTTAATGCAGCAATAAAGAATGCAACATTTATTACAAAAAATCAACTTCAAAATAACCAATCATTGTTTCATAATTATAAAAATGGTAAAAGCACAGTGAATGGCTACTTAGAAGATTATGCACTTGTTATCGAAGCATTTATTGTTCTTTATCAAAATACTTTTGATTCTGAATGGCTCGACATAGCGAATCAACTTACAGAATACACGTTAACACATTTCTTTGATAAAACAAAAAATATATTCTACTTCACTTCAGATGAAGATCCAGAACTTATTTCACGAACCATAGAATATAATGACAATGTAATTCCTGCATCCAATTCTATAATGGGTAAAAACCTATTTCTACTATCTCATTATTATGACCGTTCTGATTATAAAGAAATAAGCGAGAAAATGCTTCATAATATTCAACCACAAATTGAATCGTATGCTTCTGGATATTCTAATTGGTTAGATCTTATGCTTAATTTTTCTTTTAATTTCTATGAACTAGTGATTGTTGGAAATGATGCTGAAAATAAGTTAAAAGAATTAAATCAAACATACATCCCCAACAAGTTATTGGCAGGAAGTGTATCTGATTCTGACCAGGCATTACTTAAAAATAGATTTGATCAAGATAGAACATTGATTTATACGTGTGTAAATAATGCATGTAAATTTCCGGTTGAAGACACAAACGAGGTCCTTAAAATGATCGACTAGTGCTTTTATAATTTCTCTAAAAATGCATCAAAATTAGCAGATAATAGATGATTTTAATCTCTTAAACTTGCTGATTAACATGTATTTGTGACTTAAATCTTACAAAAATTACGGTTTTAACGTAAAAAATCTATGTGAATTTTCTGTTAAATTGCTTATTTTTTTCATAATAATTGATTAAGCAATGCCTTTTCAATGAATAATCCGTAAAAATTGTACTAAAAAACCATAAAAATTTTATTTAAAGTGTTATTTTTTTAAATTTATCACACCTAAATCGATGAATTATGAAGAGAATACTACTTGTTTTATGCCTAGCAGCATTTTCTGCTTCGTTTGCTCAAATACCAACAAGTTTGCTCGTACCTACCTCAAGAGTAAACACTTTTGATGAATATGATGGAAGTATTTATCTAAAATCTCGTTATAAAGAATCTAGCGTTATTGATGAAAAATCCAGCGCTTATGATGCCAAGTTAAAATATAACATTTATAACGATGGATTAGAACATACATCTAGATCAGGTGAATTGTATGAATTAGTTAAAAGACCTACCGTGCATGCCCGAATCGATGGTGATTATTTTTACTATTGTAATTTTAAAAGTCCTAGAGGACTTGATAGAGAGGGATATTATGTATTAGTAGAGTTAACAGATAGATATCGTATTTACAAAAGATTTACGCTAGAAATTAAAGACCCTGAAAAAAAAGCAATAGTAAGCAGTGGTATTGCAGAACCAGGATCAATTAGAACTATTACTTCTTACTATATAGAAGAGGCTGAAGTGATTATGGAATTGCCTCTCAATAAAAAAGAAATGCTAGCAACTTTTAGCGATAAAGAAAATGAACTTAAGGAATATATTAAGAAAGAAAAAATTCGTCTAAAAAAGGAAGAGGACCTTATTCGCTTTGTTGCCCGATATAATGCATTAAAAAGTGATGAAACTTCCCAGAATAGAAGTCTCCTAAGCAATGCTACTTCAGGTAGAAATTAATGAATACTTTGTTTTTTTACTTGAAATGATCTTAGACCATATAGATTCTTATTTTTCAATACAATTATTTTTAATCGTCTAACTATAAATAGAAATTTGTAGTTAGACGATTAAAATTATATGGATTTATTAGTACAAATACCTTTTTATCTTAATATTCAAAAAAATTAAAAAATTCTCAAATCAAACAACAACAATTAAACTAAAAAAACTACATTGCTCTTAATCAAACGCTTAACAAACTCAACCTAAAATTACAAACTATGGGAAAAACACTACTCTTATTTTTAACAATATCATCTTTATCATTTGCCCAATTACCGAAAAGTTTAGTTACAGACATTCAAGAAGATTATACATATAGTGATTATACCGGATCTGTTTATATGAATCCTAGCTATAAAGAATCTAGCGTTATACATGAAAAGTCAACTACATATCATGCAAAATTAAGATATAACATTCAAACTGATGCTATAGAATACAAGTCTCAATCAACATTATATGAACTAGTCAAAAACCAAACTACTCATGTAAGAATTGAGGAAAACTATTTCTACTACTGTAATTTTAAAAATCAACGAGGCCTGAGCAGACCAGGATATTATGTATTAGTAGAATTGACAGATTTATATAGTATTTACAAAAAATACTCTCTTAGCATAACTGATGTTGAGAATCAAGGAATTAGTGGCAGTGCTGTTAAACCTGGTAAAATTAGACAAGTTATCACCTATTATATAGAAGAAGCAGGAGTGATCATGGAACTCCCTTTAAATAAAAAAGAAATGTTAGCAACATTTAGCGATAAAGAAAATGAACTCAAGGAATACCTCAAGAAAGAAAAAATTCGTTTAAAAAAGGAAGAGGACCTTATTCGCTTTGTTGCCAGATACAATGCTTTAAAAAGCTCTGATTCTAGTCCTTCGCACAGCCTTTTAAGCAATACCGATAGAGCAAATTAAATATCTAAGAAAATACATGTATGTACATTGTCATTTATTTTCAACAAATGACAATGTATTTTAATAAATACTGAATAGTAGAGCTCTACAAGAAAAGAGTTAACCACTTACAAAATCTTTTAAATAATAAGGTTCAAAATACCCTACATCTTCAAAATCTTTGTCTTGATATTTAGAATGGCTCAATACCGCCATCTCTTGTGCAGATGGCAATTTGTTTTCAACAAAAATCGCATTACTTGCATTGCATATGGCAGAAAACTTCTCTACGCCATTACCAACAAAATACACATTCTTCTTATCAAGATATTTTTTAAAGGAATCTTCAGTGAGAATTTCTGCTTTTGTATCCCTTAGCTGTTCATTCTGATTAGAGAAAATTGCAGAATACACTTCCATTCTTCGTGCATCAATCATAGGGACGATATATGCTTCGTTTTCTGAGTCTATTTGTAATGCCAATGACCGTAATGTTGATATAGCAATTAATGGAATATCTAACGCATAACACAGTCCTTTTGCAGCAGAAACTCCAATTCTTAATCCTGTATAAGAACCAGGCCCTTTACTCACTGCAACTGCCGCAATATCTTTTAATGATATACCAGCCCTTGATATAACTTTATTAATAAAATTATGCAATCTTTCTGCGTGAGAATATGATGTATTATAATCTTCTTCTAAACAAATTATCTCTCTTTCTTTGGCTAAAGCTACAGAACAATTTGTTGTTGAAGTTTCTATACAGAGAATATAGGCCATTGATTAAAATTTGGGCAAAGATAATCTAAATAGATAAATTATCTTATCTCCCCAACCATCATTCATTACTTGTTTTATACTGAGAGAAATCTCAAATACAAGTACTTATTTACTTGGTTTTTTATCGGTTTCTGATTTTACTTTATCTCCGGTTTTAAGAATCTTCGTAACTACATTATATGGTCCGGTTATCACTTCATCACCTTCTTTCAAACCACTAATAATTTCAATATTACTATCGTCTTGAATCCCAGTCTTTACCACCCTTAATTTTGCAACTTCACCATTCTTTACGAATACACATTCGAATTTCTTATCGGTACTTGATGTTATTTTATCTTTTGATACGGTCTCTTTTACACTAGAGGTATCATTCTTAATCACTATAGCACTTATAGGGACTCCTATCACACCTTTTCTTTTATCAGTAATAACATCAACAGTAGCAGTCATCCCAGGGCGAAAGGGAGAATAGCTTTCTGGTTTACCATCAATCAAATCTTTATATGATTCTTCTAAAATCCTCACTTTAACCTTAAAATTAGTTACCTGATCTGCGCTTACTGCATTTTCTGCAGAATTAGCTATTTCTGTAACTAATCCTTTAAATTCTTTTTTTAAATATGCATCTACTTCAACAATAGTCGAATCTTCGATAGTGACCTTAACAATATCATTTTCATTTACATCAACTTCGACCTCCATATTACTTAGATTAGCAACTCTTACAATCTCGGTACCTGCCATTTGTTGCGTTCCCACAACTCTTTCTCCTAATTCTACCGATAATTTAGAAATTGTACCTTCCATTGGAGCATAAATAGTAGTTCTACTTAAATTATCTTTCGCCTCATTAACAGTTGCCTGAGCACTTCGAACATTATAATAAGCAGATTGTTTCCCTGCTTCAGCTCCTTCAAATGCAGATACAGCTCTATCCCACTCAGCTTTAGAAATCACTCCTTTTTCAAATAGTTCTTTGTTTCGGTCATAACTAAGTTTTGCTTCCTTGAGGCTTGCTTCTGCTTGTTGTAATCCTGCTCTAACATTTTCTAATGCGGCTTGCGATCTATTTAATCCAGACTGAATTATATCTGGGTTTATACGCACTAAAACATCTCCTTTCTTAACTTGCTGTCCTTCTTTAATTGGCAGATCTATTATCTCTCCTGACACCTCTGATGAAAGTTTAACCTCTACTTCAGGTTGAATTTTGCCCGTTGCAGAAACGGTTTCGATAATATCAATTTTTTCAATTTTTGTAATTGACACTTCTTTAAAATTGCCATTTTCTCCAAACCAACCTGCTTTTTTACCATAAACAAGCGATACGATTAAAACAACAACTATTCCTAAAATAAAGAGTAAAGTTTTTTTATTCATGACTTACTTTAACGTTAATTCTATTGTATGAAAATACAATCTTTTCTATGTAGCAGCCAAAAAAGAGATACTACTATTTTATAATTTTATATCAGCGATCTTTATTCCGAAGTAAAGCTCTAATACTTTTAGCTTAAAGATATAATCAAATTTATTTTGCACTTCCTGACTTTGCGCATTTTCTAATCTAAATTTTGATTGGCTAAAATCAAAAGCGTTTGTTAATCCTACATCATAGCGATCTTTTGCATATTCGTAGGCTCTTTCCTGAGCTTTTACTGAAACCTGTGCTGCTTCATATGCTTCTGCAGCTCCTTTTGCATCCAGATAAGCCTGATATACATTACTATCCAAGTCTAATTCTGCTTGCTCTAATTGAAATTCTGTACGTTTTACGTTTACCTTATTTCTTTTCACCGCATTTCTTGCAGAAAACCCATTAAATATTGGAACTGTTATTGACAACCCGTATCGCAGCCCATCATTAGTATACAACTGCTTAAAATATGAACTAGGATTCTGTTCTACCAGAAGTAAATTAGGAGATTGATTAAGAACATTTTGATTTGTTCCTTCTACAAAACCAATGGTTTGAGTCAATACAGGATTAGTTTCATCTAACACTCTTCCAAAACCTTTAGCTCCTGATTCTCTTGTATCATAACCAAACGATCCATTTAGGGTTGGATAGTATGCTCCTCTTGCAATCTCAAGATCCTTTTCTGCTATAAGCTTATTTTGTTCTGCAATTTGCACTTCATACCTTGATTCTCTAGCTTTAGCAATCACTTGATCTATTGGCTTATCCATCATCTCTGATCCAGGAACCAAATATTCCTGTTCTGCAATATCAAAACTCGCGTAATCTTTAATCAATAATGTCTGAGCTAAACTTACTAATGCGATTTGCACTGCATTCTCTGCTTGTACAATTCTAGTTAACTCATCTGCAGAAGTAGCTTCTATTTCCAAAAGATCTCCTTGTGGAAGCACACCTGCATCAACAAGGTCTTTGGTACGTTGCAATTGTTCTAAAGTAATTTCATGTTGTTTTTCAATAACCTTTAATGATTCTTTATTTAATAGTACCTGCAAATAACTATTTGCAATAAATAAAGCAATATCATCCTTTGATTTCCCTAAATTATATTGACTAAGTAACTTATTAAGTTTAGCTCTCTGAAATCTTTTTATATTCCTTAGTCCTGAAAAAATAGTTACTCCTACAGTTACCCCATATCTTGAACTTCTAAAGGTTTGAGTTCTATTTTCATTTGTAATTGGATCTGTTGATAAACCAGAGCTCCAGAAATTTGATGCATCTGCATTTAAAGTGGGTAGAAAATTTCCAATAGCCTCAAGTCTATCAATACTTGTAGCTTCTACATCAAGCTCTGATTGTTTGATGGTGATATTATTTTCTAAGGCATACTCTACACATTCGCGTAATGTCCATTTCTTTTCTTGTGCTTGACTCCCCAATCCAGCAAAGAGTGTAATACATAAAACTAAGACTTTAATTCTCATAAGTTTAAAATTTAAAGCACTACCTCGGCTTAAATCTTTTAATATTAATTTCATACTACGTATATGTATATATTTGATTGATGTTGTTACAGATTTATGAATATTTTCATAAAGTATTTTAATTTTGTCCTTCTTCACCTTCTTTCTTCACTGGTTCAGTTTTATTCCAAACCTTGATATTATCTTCTTCAGTTATTCCTGATAAAACTTCGACATTTATACCATCAGACAATCCTATTTCAATATCCTTCCTTTCAAACTCCTGATCTCCGGTCTGAACCTCTACGTAAGCTTCTTCTGTCTCTCTATCAAATTGTAACAACGCCTCTTTTATGGCTAGAATATCTTTTTTCACATCTAATACAATAGAAGCATTTGCGCTGTATCCTGCTCTAATAAAGTATGACTCATCAAGAAAAACTTCGCCTTCAATTTTAAACTGGACAGCTCCTTGTTCTTCATCTCCTTTAGGGGCTATAAATTTTAGCTTAGCATCAAATTCTTTATCTCTAATAGCTCCTAAACTTACTTTGAGGGGCATATCGATTTTTAATTTATTTACCTCTGCTTCATCTACTTTTCCTTCAAAGATCATTTTATTAAGGTCAGCTATAGTTGCTACGGTTGTTCCGTCATTAAAATTATTACTTTGGATTACCTGATCTCCCTCTTCAACCGGAATTTCTAAAATAGTTCCCGCAACTGAAGATCTAATATTTGTAATTGCTTTTGCTCCACCTGTTGATCCTTGTCGAATGATTTGCAAATCATTAGCTGCATTACGAACTTCTTGTTGAGCCTGATCATAGCGTAACTTTACATTTTGAAAATCTTGAGTAGCTATTACCCCTTTATCAAAAAGTGCTTTATTACGATCAAAATCTTGTTTTGCATTAGCCAGACTTATTTCTGCATTTTTCACTCGTCCTCTTGCACTATTTAACGATTGCTCATTAGGTACTACTTTTACTTTAGCTATCAATTCTCCAGTTTTTATTGCAGCACCTTCTTCAACATAAATTTTTTCAATAATTCCTGAGACCTGAGGTTTAATTTCTACCTCATCTTCTGGAACTACTTTTCCTGTAGCTACCGTTTTTTCTTCAATTGACGTTTTAAATGCTTTTTCTGTTGTAAACACGATAGGTGACTTACTATTAGAATCTATTAGATATTTTCCTGAAAAACCCAGTGCGACTATTAACAAAACAACTAGTAGGATTTTTAAAAATTTTTTCATCTGATTTATGATTGATTTGATTATTCTAATTATTATTTTATTCTTCTCTTAATGCTTCTATTGGTCTCACACTTACTGCCTTTTGCGCTGGAATAAGACCTATTAAAGTCCCCAACAACACAATTGACAATAAGGCTCCAGTTACAGCAAAGAAGTCTACCGTAGGGTTTAAAATGGGTATATCTTCGTTATCACCAATAGCTGTATTGATTCCCCAGAGCAATAAGGTTCCTAAAATAAAACCTAATAACCCTGCTAAAAAGGTAAGTAAAATAGATTCTAGCATAATTTGCCCTCTCACCTCTCCTGGTGTAGCTCCAAGTGCTCTTCTCACCCCAATCTCTCTCGTACGTTCTTTAACAGTAATTAAAAGTACGTTCCCTATGGCAATTACCCCAGCAATAAGTGTAGCTATACCAACAATATAAGTGATTAATCGCATTCCCGACAAAAACCCATTAACTTTGGCCACTTCTTCTCCTAGATTAAAACTCCCGAATGCCTGTGTATCATCAGGGTGCACATTATGTATTCTTTTTAATGTAGTTTTTATCTTAGCTTCTGTATTTACAATATTCTTATCTGCCTTGGCTGTAATTACCATCCAGGATATATTGTTACCTTGATTAAAAATGGTTTGAAATGTTGTAAAAGGTAAAAAAATAGAATCATCTCCTTCAAATCCTGATTGAGTTGGTTTATATACTCCTATTACTTTGAAATAAATACCATTTATCCTTACAAAATCTCCTATTGCTTCTTCATCCTTTTCATAAAACTGCTTATAGATATCTTCTCCAATTACACAAACTTTACGTTCATATTTAATATCTTCTTCATTAATAAACCTTCCTCCCTTAAATATTTTTTTCTTCGAAACTTTATCGATCGTAGGGTAATCCCCAAAAACTTTAAATGCCCCTGACTTAGAACCTCTTACAAATTGACCAGGAGGTGTTCCCCATTGACCAGTAACATTACGAGGAGCTATGTATTCTATATCGCTTACCTGAGATTTCAGAACTTCAACATCATCCAGTGTGAGTTGCATTCTCCTTCCTCTTTTAAAACCTTCATTAGGTATACTTGTTTGTTGCCCCCAAAGAAACATTGTATTAGTTGCAAAATCATTAAACTGACTTCTAAAACTATTATCTAATCCTTTGGCCATACCCAAAAGAAATACGAATAAAAACACACCCCAAGTTACACCTATAACTGTGATAATCGTTCTTATTTTATTCTTTCGAATAGCTCCGTAAATTTCTTGCCAGGTATCTCTTTCAAATATAAATTTCATACCATCTTGATTTTAGTTATTCATCCCTTAGTGCTATTATAGGTTTTATTTTTGCTGCTCTTCTTGCAGGAATATATCCAGCCAATAGACCAAAAAATATTAATACCATTGTTGCAATTACAATAACTCCTGTATCCACTTTTGGGTTAAGTATAAAGAATTCTTCAAGGTTATTACCAATAAGTTTTAGCACAAAAATTCCTAATATCAACCCCAAATACCCTGCAACAGATGTTATTAGAACGGATTCTTGTAGCACCATAGCTATAATTGATTTTGGTGATGCTCCTAAAGCTTTTCTAATTCCTAATTCTTTAGTCCGCTCTTTAACACTAAACGTCATAATATTACCAATTCCTATAACTCCAGAAATTAGGGTTCCTATACCAATTACAAATATAATTACGTAAATACCTCCAAGAATTACCATAGTTTCCTTAATATCTTCGGCAAAACTTCTTACTCTTATTGCACTTTGATCATCAGGAGCTACTTCAAACCTTTCTTTAAAGTCTTCTTCAATTTTCTTAGAAAAAGCAATTGCTTGCTCAGTGCTCATAATCATATTATACGTTAGGTTAATCTGATCTACATGATCATTATTACCATAAAGCAATTGAGCAGTTTTATAAGGCATATAAATAATTCGTTCTTCATTATCTCCACCACTATCCTGAAAAACCCCGATTATCTTAAACGCAATTCCATCTACATCCAATATTTTGCCCAATGCATTTTCATTCTTAAAAAGATCTTTTTCAACTAATCTTCCTATTACTATATTCTTAGTACGCTCCTCTACATCTCCCACGTTAAGGTAACGACCATTCATCATTATCGTTTTTTCTAAATACTGATGATCTGGGTGCACTGCTCTTATACTATAACTTCCTGATTCTTTTTTATATTTAGCAGATCCATTACGGTAAATTCTTGGAGTAGCAAATTCAACTTTACCTATGTAGTTACTTTTGATAAACTCAAAATCTTCATTTTTAAATTGAATTTTTCTGTTTTCTTGAAAACCTTTGTATGCTTTTGAAGTGTTTCCTCCTCGAATAAATATTACATTTTGTGCATCATCCACGAAACTACTCAAAAAACTATTTAACAAGCCATTACCTAAGCCTAATAAGATTGTAAAGATCAGTATCCCTAAAGCTACTGTAAATCCAGAAAGGAAGGTGCGAAGCTTATTTTTTCCTATAGCTTCAAATATTTCTTGCCATCTATCTCTATCAAACATATTGAGATGCTCTAACCTGTTCTACTTTTTTATCTTCAACAATGACACCATCCTTAAGATGCACAATACGTTTACACATATCTGCTATATCTGGTTCATGAGTTACGACTAATATGGTTTTTCCTTCATCATTAATATTCTGAATGATATCCATAACTTCGTATGAAGTTTTACTATCCAAAGCTCCTGTTGGTTCATCTGCTAATAATACTTTTGGATCAGCGGCCAATGCACGTGCTATAGCCACACGTTGTTTTTGTCCCCCAGAAAGTTCACTAGGTAAGTGTGTTGCCCATTCTGCTAATCCCACTTTACCAAGATACTCTATTGCCTTATCGGTTCTTTCTTTACGTTTCTTGCGTTGATAATATAATGGTAAAGCAACATTTTCTATAGCGGTCTTATAATTAATCAAATTAAAAGATTGAAAAACAAACCCTAAAAATTTATTTCGATACTGTGCCGCTTTAGTTTCATTCAATCCTTTAATAGGAACATTATCTAAAAAATAACTCCCAGTATCTGCCTCATCTAACATTCCCAAAATATTCAGCAAAGTCGATTTACCAGAGCCAGATGACCCCATAATTGCAACTAATTCTCCTTCTTTTACACTAAAATCTATTCCTTTGAGTACGTGAAGCGAATTGCTTCCCATTTTGTAAGATTTATGTAAGTCTTTTATTTCAATCATAATACTTGATTAAGATTTCTGAGGCAAATGACACCTCTACAAAACAAAACTCACTAACGTAACTAAAACAACCTACTTCTAGGTCAATTTTCGGTTTCCCCTTTGAAGACTTTTTAATTGGTTAGTGCAGTCTTGTTACATAAGACTAACTACTTTACATTTTTGTTACATCCAACATTGTTATGAAAATGTTAAAAATTAAGAAGTTAAATAATTATTCTTCTTTTGCTACTTTAGAATTCTTTTTATTTCTATAAATAAAATACCCTACAGCACCTATTAAAATATATGGGATAATCATTAAGTATACGATCCCATTATTTATTCCTTTTGCAGTCTCTTGCCCTTCTTCACTCTCTAAAACCGCTCTACACATAGCACATTGCGCTTCTACAGGTGTCGACAATACCAAGAAAAGAATTAGTATCCAGAATATTTTTAATTTCATAAACACTTTATACATGTTTTAAACGTAATAAGGTGAAATCATAAGATACACAATAACACCAGTAATAGCTACATATAACCAAATCGGAAATGTAATTCTCGCAATCTTTTTATGTTTATCAAAATTTTTAGCCAATGCTTTCACATAGGTAATCAACACAAAAGGAATAACGATTACAGATAATACAATATGTGTAATGAGAATAAAATAATACACATAGCGTATTAGACCTTCTCCTCCAAATTTGGTAGAATCACTAGTCATATGATATCCTATATACATTAGCAAGAAAAGCACAGAGCACATAATTGCTATTTTCATAAGCCTCTCATGTAGTACTATTTTTTTGTTTTTTACTGCCCACAATGCAGCGAGTAGAATGATAGCGGTTACACCATTAATTGATGCATAGATAGGAGGTAAAAAAGTAAGAGGTTGCACATCAAACCCCAGTTTTCTCAAATTAACTCCGAATAACAAAGCTACAGCCAGAGGAATAACAATAGACAAAACTACAATCCACTTGTTATATTTTTTTTCTACTTCTGATAGATTACTCATCTTTCTCTAAAAGTTTTTTTATGTCTTGCAATAAAATAGTTATCTGTTCTTCTTCACCATTTTCATCTACTTTCTCTTCTACACCAATTGTTCCTCTATAGTAAATGATGGGATTACCAGAACTATCATATCTTGATCGCACATACCCTTCCTGATCTATTAAAGCAAAATAACCATTATGTTCAAACCCTCCTGGGACTTCTGGATTCTCTGCTGCGTAAATATTAAATCCTGCATTGGCAAGTTCATATATATCTTCTCTATCACCTGTTAAAAAATGCCATTCGGGATCAGTGACTTTATAATTCTCTGCATATTTTTTAAGTCTACCCGGAGTATCAAATTTTGGATTTATAGTAAAAGAAGCTATTCCAAAATTTTCATGGTCCTTCAATTCATTTTGAAGGTACACCAAATTCCTATTCATCTTAGGGCAAATTGTGGGACAACTTGTAAAGAAAAACTCAACTAAATATACTTTACCTTTATAATCATGATTTGTAATGAGAATACTATCTTGATTTAGGAAAGCAAAATCAGGGACTTTTTTTGGTTCTCCGTTAAGTTTTATAAAGGCTAATTTTTCATTAGTAATTGGATTAGAAGCACTCATTCTATCATTTTTGACTATAGAAGTACCCTTAACCCTATTTACTATTTTAGGAATAAAAATAATCCCAAAGATTAGTATAATAAATGATATGCCCACATATGAGTATTTTTTCATCTTTCTGGTTTATTTGTTATAGGTTATTTATCATAAATAAAACAAAATCAACAACAATGAATTATTCGATTATAAGAAAAAACCTTAATCACATAAATTTTATCGTTATTTCTCTTTACGGTCGGCCTTATATTTCTTGAGTGCCAATCGGTATTCTGCAAGAATAACCTTGATATCATCGACCATTACATTTGATAGATCGGCTACAGAACTTGCATCATAACCATACACCTTTGATTCATTCTCTTTTAATTGCCCATCTCTTCCTCTTAAATCACCATTCTTATCAATAATATAAACATACCTTGTAGATAAGTTTTCATCTAATTGATGAGGCGTATTAAGACTTTTAAAGAGAGATTTTATACTTTCTTCGGTTCCAAAAACAAATTTCCATTCTGACACATTAGTAATATTGCTTAGCTCCTCTAATAATTCTCTGGCTGCATTTTCACTTCCATAAGGTAGAGCAACAACAAATTGAAAATCCTGAAACCCATAGTTTTTCTTGTAAATCTTTTGGTTGAGATTAAAGGCATTGCCTTGTTTATTATATATATTCTTACCAAAGAAGCCTAATACTGTAATTTTATCCTGAAAATTAATTTCTTCACCCGAAAGAGCTTCAAAATTTTTAAGATTTCCTACCGATTTATTTAAAACTGGAAGCTTTGCAAAATTATGGACGCCTGAAGCGAAGAATAAATAGGCCACTAAGGGCAAAACGAATAAGACACCTAAAACAAGAAATTTCTTCATTTATGATTATAAACTTTATTCATCCAAACTATTCAAAAATCGATCCTTAAGAACATCATTTGGACGTGACTACAAAAATAAAAAAGACGGTTTAAAAAACCGTCTTTTTACAATGCTTTTAACGTATACATGAAAAGGGTTAAAAATCCCAGCTTTTATGTCCAGCTTTAAAAACTTCATATATATAATCTCCCTCTGTAAGAAGTATAAAAATCAAATAACAAATTAAGAACACAGCAGTCCAAACTACAGATCTTCTTAATCCTTTGGTTTCTCCTTCCATATGCATGAATGACCAGGTGATATAATATGCTTTATAAATAGTTAGTATAATAAATATCCAGTTTAGTAATTTCATACTAATTAAAGTAGTTTCTACTAAAAATGCGGGCTTTATGATCCCAAGTATTACTTCAACTATTGTAACTACAGACAATAGGATAAATACTTTCCATATTCTTGCTGTATTCGATTCGTGATGTGCTGTATCGTGTGCCATAATATATAACTACTATATTTTTATTAAACCAGGTAAAAGAATGTAAATACAAATACCCAAACCAAATCTACGAAGTGCCAGTATAAACCAACTTTCTCTACCATTTCATAATTCTTTCTTCTTTCATACGTCCCAAGAATGACATTGATAAAGATGATAATATTAATGATTACACCAGAAAATACGTGAAACCCGTGAAACCCTGTAATAAAGAAAAAGAAGTTTGCGAATAGCGGAGTACCATATTCATTATGAACTAAATTTGCTCCTTCAACGATCCCAATAGCATCGCTATTAAGCCTCTTTATAGATTCTTCTCTTGATAATATTGTTTTTTCACCTTTTTCTGTAAGCAATTGTGTTCTGATCAAAACATCTTTTCGCTTAGCAAAGCCAGTTTTTATTTCTTCGATCGTATATGTCGGAAGCGTAGCTTCTTTTTCATACCAGATTCCATTTTTTCTTTCGTGCTGTGTTCTATCGTTGTGTGTATCGATAATTGCAATATCTTCCAGCTTTACTCTATGCCCTTCGGTATCTACAAATTGTAAAATTTGACCTCCTTTAGTTTCTACTGCACCATACTCTCCTTTGATGAAGTTTTTCCACTCCCAAGCTTGTGATCCCACAAATATTGCTCCACCAATAATAGTAAGAAACATATAAAAGATTACTTTTTTCTGTTTCATATGATGTCCAGCATCAACTGCTAACACCATCGTTACAGAAGAAAATATTAAGATAAAGGTCATTAAAGCCACATAATACATTGGCGCATCTACACCATGTAAAAACGGAAAGTGATTAAACACTTCATCGGCTATTGGCCAAGAGTCAATAAATTTAAATCTTGAAAAACCGTATGCGGCAAGAAAACCCGAAAATGTTAGTGCATCTGAAACGATAAAAAACCACATCATCATCTTACCATAACTTACCTTGAGCGGTTCATTACCACCACCCCAAGTTTGATCTTCAGTACCTGTTTTAGTAACAGCTGTTTCCATATAAAGAATTTGGTATTGTTAAATTTCCCACAAAAATAATCAATTTTATCATTTCACCTGCTCAAATTTATTTTTTAATTGCTACAGAATGTAATCTTCAAAACAATATCTTTTTTGGCATCGAATTGATAATTATGACTTATTTGACGAAATACAAAAACAAAAAGAGATAAACCCACAGAAAATCAACAAAATGCCAGTACATAGCACCTAGTTCTAATCCTAAAGTTTGACCTGATTTATATTTTTGTTTAAAATGATTATAAATTACAACTAAAAGCACTAGAATACCTCCAATAATATGCGCCAAGTGCGTTACTATGATGATAAACATGAATGTACTTATAATATTTGAGGTCGGGCCAGTAAAATGGTACCCCTGACTAACTATATCTTCAAAACCTTCAAACTGTAAAACGACAAATGTTATTCCCAACGCAAGAGTAGACAACAACAAAAGTGTCGCAAGGTTTCTATTATTATTTTCAATTGCTTTTTTGACTAGAAAAAATGTAAAACTACTTGCAATAATTACAAATATACTATACACAAAAGGCTGAGGAAACTCCAAATCTATAGACCAATCTTTTCTGGCTTTACTAACCACATATGCACTGGTAAGCCCTGCAAATACCATTGCCATGCTTACCATAGCAAACCACATCATGGTCTTTTTAGATCTATTTACTTTTTCTTGTTGTGTTCCTTGTGTTAAATCCATATTCGAATAAATTTATCCGCTACATAAATAATTTGCAATAAAGTAATATACAAGACACTCATAATCATGAGTTGTTTTGCGGTTTTGGCATCTCTATTTTTGTATAGGCGAATAGCAGATCTCAACAAAACAAGACCCAAAATCAAAATTATCAAACCTGAAATAGGAGAAAGATACAGTCTCCCTGTAACTCCAAAAACTGGTATTAAAGAAGTGGCCACTGTCCAAATTGTATAAATAATAACTTGTACTGCTGTTCCTTTATCTCTTTTACCGGTAGGAAGCATAAAAAAGCCTCCTTTTTTATAATCATCGTATAAAAACCAACCTATCGCCCAAAAATGTGGAAACTGCCAGAAAAACTGAACCATAAATAATGTTCCTGGTTCAATTCCGAAATCATTTGTAGCTGCTACCCAACCTAACATAAAAGGAATTGCTCCTGGAATTGCGCCCACAAAAACAGATAACGGAGTCTTGGTTTTTAAAGGCGTATACAAACTCACATATATAAATATTGAAATCGCTCCAAACATTGCAGTTTTTGGATTAATACTATACAAGACAGATATTCCTGCAATTGTAAAAAGTGTAGCAATTGCAAAAGCAGTATTAACAGACATTCTTCCTGAAGGTACAGGTCTATTTTTGGTACGATCCATTAGTTTATCCAGATCTCTTTCAATAATCTGATTAAATGCATTAGATGCTCCGACCATAAAATAACCGCCAATGGCAAGAAGTAAAAGAGTACTCCAGGAAAGGGTTTCTACTCCTAATAAGTATCCTGCTACAGAAGAAAAAACCACACTCAATGCCAAACGCATCTTCGTGATTTCTTTAAAATCCTGAACAACAGATAATTTTGCTGTATTAACTTGGGTCACGCTCAAATTTTGCACGTTTTCTAAATAGCTTTTTTTAAAAGTCGTGCAAAGATATGTCTTAAAAGCATTCTAGACAACTTATAACTACTTATAATTCACCTTTTAACAACTGTTTCACCCTTAGTAAAAAATAATAATAAAAACCTTTTGACAGAACATTTTGATAATCACCCCAATAACCATTAGTAATTTTCACACCTTACTTTCGACTAAATCAGCTAAAAACACTCACAAACATCATTTTAATGAAGAAATTACTAATTCCTGCACTTTTCATATTCTGGTTTACTAACACTTATGCTCAACAAAAAGAAGTCACTATTACAATAGACCCTATATCCGAAAATATTTACATGTTAACTGGTCAAGGTGGCAATATTGGTGTTTTCAAAAATGAAAAAGGGCTATTTATTATAGATGATCAATTTGCAAGATTATCAGACAAAATTCTCAAGAACTTAAAAACTATAAGCGACCAACCTGTTAGCATGGTTATCAACACCCATTTTCACGGTGATCACACCGGTGGAAATGGAAATATGGCTAATCAAGGAGCAACCATCTTTGCGCAGAAAAACGTAAGATCCAGAATGGAGAGTAATCAAAAGGAAAAAGGAAATATTACACCTCAATCTTTACCAGTCATTACATTTGACGAAGGGCTACAGTTATATTTTAACTCAGAAAGCATAAAAGCATACCATGTACACAATGCGCATACTGATGGGGATGCCCTTATATATTTTGCAAATGGGAATGTGCTTCATATGGGTGACACATTTTTTAATGGACGCTATCCATATATAGATCTCAAATCTGGAGGAAGTATCCAAGGCTATATCAACGCTTCAGAAAAAGCCTTACTAATAGCTAATGACGACACTAAGATCATTCCTGGACACGGATCATTAGCAACCAAAAAAGATCTTGAAGGTTTTTCTAGAATGCTAAAGGAAATTACTAATGCCATTCAGAAAGAAATTGATGCTGGTAAATCTGAAGATGACATTACAAAAAACACTTCTTTAACTGCTATATATGACGCAAAAGGTTTTGGAGATGGCTTTATCAATTCAGAACGAATAAGACAAACCATCTATATGAGTTTAACCAAATAAGAAAACAAAACACAAAAAAGCCTGTAGAAATCCTACAGGCTTTTTTTTCCCAATGTTTTAGTCTTGTATTTTAAAGGTAATTGGCAATTGGTATTTTACAATTACCGGCGTGCCTCTTTGTTTTCCCGGAGTCATTTGCGGAAACAAATCAATCACTCTTTCTGCTTCTTCCTCTAATTTTGGATGTGGAGCACGAACTCTAATGTTTTGAATAGTCCCATCGGTCGAAACTTCAAACACCGTATAAATACGCTGTACCCCTGTCAAACCGTATCGTTCTCCAAGTCCTGTGTTGAATTTCTTAGAGATGATTTTTCTAATTTTTTTAGAAAAACAAGCAGCTTTCTCTTTGTTTGTTCCTAGGGTTTCACAACCTGGAAAAACTGGTACAGATTCTACTTTTACAAAATCAAAAAACGGAGGATCATCAACAATAGGCTCTACATCGTTAATTGTACTAGGATCAAACGGCTCTGATTCAATAGGTTCATTTTTAAATTCTTCCCCTAAATCTTTAGTTAAATTCTCAACAATCTTAAATTCTTCTGGAGCAACCACTGGCTTTGTATACTTTACAGCAACTTCTTTTGGCTTAGGCTCTTCATAAATTTTAAACTGTTGATTCCATTCTGTAGGAGGCTCCTCTATAGTGACCGTAGGCTCAACATTAATAACCGGTACGGCGGTATACACCTCAAACATTAAATAGGTAAATAATAGACTTGCTATAAGTCCAATCTGGAAATTCACCAATGTACTTTTTCGTACATTAGCATCGTGCTTGTTACTCATAATATTTAGTTTTAACGTTACAATTAATCTAAATCAACAAGCATACCAAAAAAGAATCCCGCTACAATAATGTAACGGGATTCTGATATATAAGAATATTTTCTTCGTCTTAGTCCTGTACCTGGAAAACTATAGGTAAAGAATACAGAACACCTACTGCTTTTCCTCTTTGTTTTCCTGGAGTCATTTTAGGCAATAACTTAATTACTCTATTTGCCTCTTTTTCTAATCTTGGGTGTGGTCCTCTTGCCTGAACACCTACAATGTTACCAGATCTATCGATTTTAAATCGCACATAAATTCTGTTTACACCAGACAAACCTAATTCACTACCCAGCTCTGTATTAAACTTACGGTTAACAAACTTTTTAACCTTATCACTCATACATTTCTTTTTTGCAGCATTGTTACCCGCGTTTTCACAACCTGGGAAAACTGGTACATTTTCAATAACAGCAAAAGGTACATCTCCTATTTCTTCTTCTTCTTCTACATCTTCAACTTCCTCTACTTCAACAATCTCTTCTTCCTGATTTGTCTCTGTAGATTCAATGATAGTTTCCTCAACTTCTTCTTCATCCTCTACTACATCAATAATTTCTGGTGCAGGTGGTGGAGGTGGAGGTGGTGGAGGTGTGTTCAAATTTTGAGTAATTGGAACATCTTCTTCTTCCAATTCATCAAGATTAACCTGACCTATGTCTATATTGCTTCTATCATAAGTCTTCCACTCGATTCCTTGCCATGTGATAAAAAGAACTAAAATAAGTCCCAATTGAAGGAATAAAGTACTTTTTCTAGTTAAATCTGCTTTAGGATTTTTCTTTGGTTCCATATTATATAATCGTTATAGGATTGCTAAAATAGCTAATTTCTTTTGTAATTTCCAACTAAAGATAAAAATGTAAAACAAAAAATGAGTTTTTTAACTTTTATCTGATCTATATTCGAGCTAACAAAAACGTTTATCTATCTGATTAACGGCTTATTTGCTTAAGTTTAATTAATTTATTCTTAAATACAATAAAAATAAATACCACAAAAATTGTACCGCTTGTATTTGCCATCACATCATACCACTCAGAACTACGATAACTTGTAAGTAATGCTTGCAACACTTCCATAAGCATCCCAAATAAAACACACAATATTGAAGCTATTATTAAGCTCCTCTTAAAGGTTTTATTTAGTTTTTCAGAAAAAAAAAGAAAGAAAAACCATATCGAAGTAAAACCAAAGTATGCTATAAAATGAGCTATTTTATCGCTTCCTTCTACTTTAACATCAACTGGAATAACTATTCTTGATAGAGAAACCCAAGTTAATGCACACGTGGCCACTATGACTAATACAAAAAGGAACCTATGCCCCAATAACTTCTTTATACCCATCAGCAGACATTAGATCATCAATTTGAGAGGCATCAGATATTTTAATCTTTATCATCCAACCTTCTCCATAAGGGTCACTATTCACTAGCTCTGGATCACTTTCTAAGGCTTCATTAAATTCAATAATTTCACCCGTTAATGGCAAAAATAAATCAGACACTGTTTTTACTGCTTCTACAGTACCAAAAACCTCTTCACGCTCTAATTCTTCATCAACTGTTTCTACTTCGACATAAACGATATCTCCTAGTTCGCTTTGTGCAAAATCAGTAATCCCAACGGTAGCAACCTCACCGTCGATCTTGATCCATTCGTGATCTTTTGTATATTTTAAATCTGAAGGAATATTCATTCGAAAAATATTTATGAATTGTTATTATTATATATGATGACGAAAATAAATCTATTTTATTAGATTTTGAGAAAACCCATCAAAAAATTATCAAAAAACAATTGTCAATATCTTATTTAGCAAATTAATTACAAGAATCTTAGTTCCCAAAATTATATCGTAATGTAAACCCACCTCGAATTGTCGTCTGCGGAAACGCTGTAGAAATAGAATATTGAGAAAAAGTATGATCATAAAAGAATAACGCAGTTAAGTTCTTACTTAATGAATAGTCTGCCGTAAACTTAATCCCATAGATATCCTGTCCTGCAGTTACCTGCGTATTATCAAGATCAAGGTATCGAATTAAGGTTTCATTTTGACGTAATGATAAATCAGCTCTCAAGTTAAGGTCACTTTTTAACACTTGTTTTCTTCCTGCAATCCTGGTAGCAAAAGTTAGATCAGGAAATCTATATCCTAAACCAACAATATATTCATTCCCTTGAATCTCTGTTAGCAAGTTATTATCAAAACTTAGTGACAATGCCCTATCTTTTTTCCACTCTAAGAGAATCTTAACTGAGTTCTTCATTTCCATATCCAATCTCATAAGAGGACTAAACTGTTCTGTTAAGTTAACATTAGAGTACAATTCTGGATTTCTAAAATTACCAGCTTGATCCACATCATTCCTATTTGTAAACTCCAAATTAGTCTGAAACTGATTAATCGTATAGTTTGCTCTATATCCATGCGCTACAGAAAACCTTTTAAAACGTTTTTTAAACCATTTTAAGTTCATTAAACCAGTATATTTCACATCCCAGTTAGGCAATGGCACATCTCTAAAAGCTCCTTTTTGAACTTTGTCTGCACTAGTTCCAGAATACGCCGATAAAAAAGCTGGTAACAATACCGCTTGATTAGTCTTACCAAAACCTACCGGATAACTATATCCATTTGGTTCTTGTTCGCTACTTCTTGGAAATGTTGAAGAACCATAGAATTCTGTAGCCAAACGATCAGCAATAATCTGTCTATTCTCTCTAAAATCATCAAATACATCAGAATTAGTTTCATCACTTTTCTTAAACGCTGTTTTAATAAGTAATGTCGAAATTGTATAATTACCAAAAGTATTAGGAGTAAGTGATGAATAGGGATTATCATTATCTATATTACCGTCGGTATCCAGATTTACTCTATAATTTTCTGTATAGGTTTCAGAATAATTTCTATTCGCACTAATATCAATTTTAAGATCTTTTATAAGTCCAACAGAAGCTTGAATATTAAGTTGTCTTCCTTCAACCTCTTGATATTGTTGATTAAAATCATCATATAAAGTTAACCAACCATTACGAGCGGCTAAATCTCTAATTTCTGATTGACTACCAAAAGTAAAGCCTACAGTAGGTTTCAATGTCCCGACAAAGCCAGGTTCTCTGGTATACCCAGGAAGGAAAATACCATTATCCTGTTGATAATTTACATTTACCTTTTTTACAGCTGTAACCAATCCAATAAGTGTGTTGTATGCCTTAGCTCCAACGCTTAATTTACTTTTACCCTTTTTCTGACCTTTTTTAGGTTGTGTTTTACGTTCTGCAACTGCAGTTGTGCCTTTTTTATCTTTAGTATCTTTCTTCTTCTTTGTATTTCTTCTTCCTGCTTTTCTTTTTCTCAGCCCAACATATTTATATAATGTGTTCATATCTAATGCACCATTTATGGTATGAACATTCGCATTCTGAACTGTATTTCCTAAGTCAGGAATACCTTCTAAAGTCTTAAGAGCTTCACTACCTTTCACCCATTGAAAATCTGCATTATAAGAATACGTTGAACGAATGAACTTAAGTGCAGGTATTTTCTTAAAAGGCACCTCATAATTCACCTGTAATTGCTGACTGTGTGTATTAGGATCCCCTATTTCAAAAAATCCACTCCATATATCAATGGTATTATCCACATTATTATTCTCATCAATGAAATTTTTGACAATACGATTATTTGCGGATGTAAAATTGAAGTTTAACGACTTAGTCAAGTTATAATTTACCCCATATTGCCAATCAAAGAGGAAATTACGTTGATACAATGTAGGCAACCTGATATCATCAGGTCCTAAAGTGATATCTCTAAAAATTTGCTCATTATACTGTCTAGTAATATTAGAGTTTACAGAGATACTTGTTGGAAGTAAATTAAAGTTAAAATCTTTAAGCAAATCAAAATATTTACTTTTTCCTAAAAATTTAATTTTCTTAAAAGGTTCTATTTCTTTTGGCTGAAAGCTAAAGTCATATGTTCCTCCCAATCTCACATTTTGATCCAGTGACTTTTCAATCTCAAAATCGCGATGATCTGTTTGATTATACGTTCCTGAAAACGTAAAGTTCTCTACATCATATGGCATTGGCTTACTATCCCCTGTTCTCTCTTTACGCAATCCAATAACATTAAAACTCTGTCTCTTTGTATAGTCAGTTGACTGTCGCTCAACACGTTCTTTTTCTGCAGGATCATCGATATTATCTAACCTATCCTGAAGTTCTAAATCTAAAAATTCGGGATCAAACTGGGGTGTAATAAGTTCTTCTCCTCGACTATAATTAAAAGGAATCTGAAGTCCCCATTTTTTTGGTAACAACTGACCTAAATTTACATTAGTTGTTAAATCATATTGCTTAATATCTTCTCTACTTCTTTCATTAGGTCCTTGCTCAATTCCTCCAAATCCTATAGTACTGATTCTTCCAGAGGCCGTGACATTAGCAAAATCAGCAATATTAGCATCCAAACTACCTACGGTAGCCCATCCTCCTCTATTTTTAAGATCACTTAAACGCATCTCATTAAACCAAACTGTTCCGGATTGATCACTACCACTTTCATTCTTAATACCCACCATCATTACTCTAACATCTCCAAAGTTAGGATTTCCTTTTATCCCCAGTCTCAAATTCCCAAGACTACCATTAGGAGAAGGGTCTGTTTGTGGGTTTTCTCCATTTTCATCAAAATATATTAATGTATTAGGATTTAGGGCCGCTTGCCCTATAACTGCAGATTTAATTTTTTGTAATAAACTAAGGTCAAGATTTAAACGATTATTTGATGGCCAAACTTCTTCTTGACTAGAATCTCCAATATTAGAAACCTCTAGTGGTAATTCTATTTGGTAGAAATTCGTAGTAAAATCATTACCCATTCTAATAAAAGCTGTTAAGTCACCATTATTAAGAGTTTGATTAGGAACAGCCTCTGCATGTAAAAACAGTTCAAGATTTTCATATTGACGCATATCAACATTAAAATTCTTATACACCCCTCTTGCATCGTCGTTTTGTAAAGTATTTACCGTAAGCGCAAGTGAACGCTCATCTTCTCTGATTATATTATTATTATTATTTAATTGCTCTCGTATTACTCCCGGAGGCGTTACATAATTAGGAGTTTCCTCTTCACTAACCGAAGTTACAATAACTTCGCTATCCCCTGTTATATTTAGACCATTTGTAGGGTCATTAGTCGTATTTCCTTCTACTACGTATCTCCTGTAATCACCTCTTACCAAATCCAAATTACCAAACCTTAACAATGTTGGTTGAGCAAAACCGGTAAGATACATCCTCATAAATCGTATCGATCTAAAATCACTAATATTTATAGCTCTATCTGGATCATAAATCGGAATTTTAAATCGTACCCATCTAGTTCTTAATTCTTGTCCAGATGATATAGTTATAGGAACATCTCTAATATCTGATATATATCCAGTCCCACCATCATTACCAATATCCATTCCTCTAAAAATAGGAATTTCATACTCAAAATAACTATTAATAGTATTCATTGTATTATCTCTATTCACATCTTCTGCAGTAGGAAATGTTGTATTTCCTCGATCATCATTGGATACATCAGTAGGTGAATTTCCTTGTGTACCGTTATAGTTGCTATATCTATCCTGAATATTTCCACCTGCCTGTAAGAAATAAGTATAATTATCACCAGACGGATCATCTAAAGATTGAAAAGCCGCAAATTCTGGTTTTTGTTTTTCGGCAGCGTCTCCCAGTCCATCATATCCAGTATCCTGATCAATTCTTGCCTGTCCATCAGAATCAAATGCATATATCAAAGATTGATTTACCGGAACTGTAGCGTACTCTGTACTCACTACATTTTCTGTCTGGCCTGTTGCCGGCAATCCATTTTCATATTGCTTTCTTCCATCTTTCAACACATCTTCACTAATGTTTCCTAAATTAAAAACAATTGTTCCTCCAGGATTATTTATATCATCATATTCAAAAGGATCCATCAACCAAAACTCAATAAACTCTACATTAGCCTGCTCAAAATTGGTAGAGGTTAACTGTCTTGTAATTCCTGCAAAATTATTTCTTGGATCTGGTGCTGGTAATGCACTCCCTGGTGCATAAGCGGGGTTAAAGTTATATTGACCTCTCTCTCCAGGTTTATAATTAAGATCTAACGTAAAAAGTGCCAATGTTTGTCCTTGCTGAACATCAGTATCAGGAAAAATTTCATTAATAAAAACTCGTCTACTTGCATTGGTTGCTAAGTCTGCTTCTGATATTCCACTTGGCCTACCATTACTATAAAAAATAGGATCAATAGAGTACCAGTTTAACTTTGCTCTTTGATACCCAGACTGGATACCATCAACAACTACATCACTCGTTGGGTTCGCTGGATCTCCAAAACCAATCGGCACACTAGAAAGTTCCCATGATAATGGTGAACTTACATCAATTCTAGTTTGTGCTCCTTCAAAATCATCAATATATGTTGTTACCTTACCATCAAAATCAGCTCCTTTTGGTGCGCCAGCAATCAGATATGCCCCTTCTGCTCTAATAGAAACATTAGATGGAACATCTGTATCTATATTTGGTAATTTATTAACCATTCTGGTTAGAAAAGGAACTTCTGTAGCATATGCAACATTAAATCCTAATATGGTATTGTTTATAGGTTCAAAATCATAGTTAGATTTTTGGGTAATTGGTCTTTCGTTCAAATTTAGATAAGTACCTCCTATAATAAAATCATCACTAAATTTATGTTCGATATTTAAACCTGTAAATCGTTTTGTTTGCTGCCCAAAAACAGCATTATTCTCTGTCGAAACCTGAATTGGAGTATTTGATGCCAATAATGCTTCATCAAGAATAGTCACCCTTCCTAATTGATAATTTACTGTATAATCTACCCCTTCTTGCAATGTTCTTCCTCCTGCAGTAACCGTAACAGAACCTTGAGGTACATTAAAGGCTCCCAATGGGATTCCATCCTGACCCGAAGATTTATACCTTCCTTTAAGCTGAAAATAATTTTTATCAGCAGATTTTTGTTCTGCTATAACCTTAGTCTCAGTATATAAATCACGAAATACATATTGAGCTTGGTTAGGGTTATAAGAACTCGGATTAGAATACACTGACCCTACAGGACCATTATCTAATTTATTAAAAAGGTGCTCCCCAAACGGTTCTATAGTTGTAAATACAATTCGTCCATTCTGCGAATCAATTGTAACACCAGGCACATAATCAAAGAAACCATCCCCTCCTTGTACCGGGTCATTATTTGGATTAAGGCGGTCTAAATTAAAAACTTTAAGTAAGGTGGTTTGTTCAACATCATCTGGTAACGGAACCGATGATCCTTCTGCAGCAGTAATGTAATTTACAGGAGAAGGATTCGAATACAAAATATTTAATCTAAAATCGTTTTGTTCTAACCTAAATGCTCCAGTACTATAGATATTCTTCATCATCAGATCCCAAATCGGTAATGTTACATTAACGATTGGACTTTTTAGCATTCTAACCACCAAACTTTGACTTGAACCTACAGCTACACCTGTAGTATCATTTCCACTATTATCTCCAACCGTTGCATCAACACCATCATTTGCAAATTCTCCTACCTGAAAAACTCGTCCTCCAACAGTATATTGAAAAGCAACTCCTAAAACCTCATCATTATTCAATCTTTGGTTCAAAGAAATATATCCTAGTTGTGTGTTTAAAGTATACTCACTGGTGTTTAATTTTCTTGCATTTTCTAAAATCGCATAATCAAACCCTTCATTAAATCCAGCAATTGGACCAATGAATCCTTGTTGCACTGTTGATATTTGTCTAACTGCTTCGGTAATCGGTCCAGCGGGACCGATTGTAGTCGGGTCAAGATCATTATTACCATTATCAGGAAAAGCTCCAGCTCCCGAATTAAATAATGTTGTCGGAATTGTAAAATTACCATCCACCGGAGATTCCCCAAGATCCTGAAGCGCAACAATATTACGAGCATTAGTAAGTGTTTGTGCACTTGTTGCTCTATTTGTTACCCATACCTCTATTCTTGTAATCTGTATATTGTTATTAATAAAAGGGTAGCTTGCCAAAGATGCATCATAGGTATCTCTAAAATAATGAGACAAAAAGAAATGTCGATTTTCATCATAATCCAATGCAAAAAGTTCAAAATCTTCTACGGTACCTCCTCCTTCGACATTTACAGATCTGGTTTCAGACCTTTGTTCTGAATACACACCAGTAATTGTGGTTTTTCCAAATTGCAATCCCATTTTTACTCCAAAAAGACTCTGGGCCCCCTGGATCAAGGAACTATTTAATGGCATACTTACATTACCAACTTCGATACTTTGAATGATATCATCCTCTGTAGGTGTATATTCAAGTTTTAACTGATTTTGAAAATCAAAAGTAGATTCTGTATCATAATTTGCCGTAACCTGTAATCGTGTTCCTATTTTACCTAACAAACTCAGACTTATTCTCTGATCAAAATCAAATGTAAAATTACTACGATTACGTGGAGAGAACGCAGGGTTATCTTGTTTGGTAAATAATAATCCCAAATCCATTTCTACGGATCCTGTTGGAATAATCTCTATTTCACTTCCGCCAAAAATACTTTCAAAAAATTTGGAGTTTACATAAAAGATAGGAAGTAAGTTCTTTCTTTTCTCTTCTGCTCCATCTTTTTTACCACTAAATGCTTCAATTTTTTCTTTAAAGTAAGATCTTCGTTGTTCTTCTGCCACCAAAGCTTCAAACTCAGATGGTGTTAGAAAAAGTGGATATCTTACATTAAAATCTCCTAGCTTTTGTCGGTAAATATATCGATTAGTAATTGGGTCATATTCGTATTTACTAACAATACTATTGGGATCTGGTAAAGAAAGTTCTCCCAAAGAAAATGTTGTACTTGTCGAATCCCGAACTTTTTCGGTATCCTGACCATGTAACACTCCACTATAAAGTGCTATCAAACATACTAGTAATCTAAAAAAATTAAAGCGTAAGGAATCTGAAGAACTCAATGTTTTTATAAATTTTTTAGTGCCTGTTTAATAATATTTTCAACCGTTTCTTTTGGGGCTTGTTTTAGGACTCTATCAATAGCCTTTTCTGCAAGTTTTCGATTAAATCCAAGGGTTTCTAAAGCAGATAACGCTTCATCTTTGTTAGTATTGCTCTGTGACAAGGAAACTTCGTCGATATTATAAACTTTAAGTATTTTATCCTTTAAATCTATGATTACACGCTGTGCAGTTTTAGCTCCAATTCCTTTAATTGATTGAATGGTGGCAACATCGTTCCCCGCAATGGCTTCTTTGATTTGATCGGGATGCAATGAGGACAACATAGTTCTTGCTGTACTTGCGCCTATTCCTGAAACCGAAATTAGAAGTCTAAAAATTTCTCGTTCTGATTTTTCTGCAAAACCAAATAACGTATGAGAGTCTTCTTTAACCTGTAAATGTGTATATAGTTGTAACGACTCTCCTTCTGGAAGTAACGAAAACGTATGTAATGAAATATGTAAGATATACCCTACTCCACCACAATCTATAACAACATCAGTTGGGTTTTTCTCTACAAGCCTCCCTTTGATATGTGTGATCATATGCTAAGTTGATGTTAAGCAACCAAATGTAGTAAAATTCTACTATATAACTAGAATAAAAAAACCTTTAAAAATGATAATATAAAGAGCTTAAATTTGTTATAATTTTATTAAGAATTACTCATTATATATTTAGGGTTTCAGATCCAAAAACTATTAACTTCTAAATAGACAACGGGTTAAAGAGTATTTATTTACCACTATTTAAAACATTGTTTAACCCCATTAATTCACATCCTAAAATCGTTTTACTAATTTCATTTAAAAACAACTCTTTTCCCTCAAAATGAAATATTTGATGTAAATGACTAACCGATTCATTTGTTTTTAATGCTTTTGCAGGGGCAGTGGTTTCTAATTCAAAAAAAGTACTGCCATTAGCATCAGAAGCATTATTATATGAATTTACCACATCGCCATGGTAAGGATCTTCTAAATATTCTTCATCAGAACTTAGATATTTTCCTTTTTTATCCAGGGAATATTTTATGATGGTTAATCGATGGTTTTCATAATCATAATAGCCAATCACAGGTTTACTATGCTCACGCGGCAATCCAATTTTACTTCGTTTTTCTCCATCGGTTTTAAAATACACAACACTATCTTTTATACGTACTCTATCTTTTTCTGTATCAAAAAAATAAGTACTTAAGTCAAGTGAAGTTGCATTACCGTTAAACGGAAATATCCCCACCGCAGTAGTAGCCCCTTTAAACATACCAATAGCCCAAGGTGTGATTAATCCTTTTTTCTCTTCCCAAGACACTCCTCTATTTATAACTATAGTTTCTGAACCAAAACCCACACTTTTGATCTCTTCTGGTATTGTGATTTGAAGTATTTTATTGATTTCCTTTTTAGTATATAATGTAATTTGTCGCTCGATATCGATATTAAATGTTGTCCCAATGTTATTGACAACCTCAACATTTTCTTTTTTAAATGTCACTTTGGTTTTGGACTGCTCTACTTTTGGAAATATTGCTTTTACAAATAGATCAGGAACTTTCCAGTTTTCTTGTTGTATCTTTTTTTGACCATAGTACAGCGAAAATCTACTTCCCAAGGGATTTAACCAAAAACGGTCTTCTCCCCCATAGAACAATTTTGTTTTTTCTGTTTTATTTTTTTTGAGTGTAGCTTCATCCAACCAACCATAACAATAACCATTCACAGCCGTACTACTTGTGATCACTTGCGCTTGATTACTACTTACCAATACTCTGGCATCTTCTTGTTGTAATACCATTGGTGATTCTGCTTTCTTAATATATGCTACCAATTCATTAAATCGTAAATCGTTTTGCGAATGGCTTGCAAAAGACAGCATACTGCTAATAATGATGGTCAGGTATTTAACATTCATGCTACTAACATACTAATAAAACAGCTATAGGTTATAAAACCTATAGCTTATGTATTATTTTATTCTCACTGGTACTAGTTACAAACTAGCACCAGCACATGTTATACTAGATAGCGCATTCTATGGATAAAAACAAGATTAAAACTTCCCCAGCTGCCACTAGTCTGTGACTAGTATGCCACCTAAAACTGTATCAGCACATATTATACCCAAGCGAAAACTATATATAATATATTTTACCATATAACACACATAAGAAACAGCTACATCAATGTAACTGTTTCTTATCTTTTATTACTTACCCTTGTGCTCACTCATACTTGTCAATAGAGACACTCTAGCGGGAGCGGGGAACATACTATGCCCGAGTGAAACTGAAAAATCTAATGAAATATAATAGGAATACTATTTTTAGATTTTAGTTCCCCAGAAAAAAATTCTCTATCATTATTTTCATGATTTAACCTTTGAATTCTTGACATGTCTTTTTTAACATTAGTAGTATCAGAATAAAAAACTAATGATAATTTATAATTTTTATCCTTATCAAACATAAAATAACTTGTAGAACTTTCATATGAAGTTTTATTATAAGGAAAACTAAAATAAGTTTCAAAAAAAAGTGTCTCTTTTGGCTCAATCATTATCGTATTTTTGTTGTAGAAATCATATTTTACTCCTTCAACAACTTGATTATCTTTATTTGTTTTATACCCCAACTTTATATAATGCAAATTAACTAAAGAATCTTGAATAAAAATATAATCAGTCATTCTATCATCACCCAAATAACCCGAAAAAGAATTAAAATTTAAAAAATCTCCGAATTCATCTTCTATCAACAGATTGTTTAAATTTAACCCAGTATATTTTTTAGGAAATGAATTCATATCACAGCAACCTCTTTTATATCTAGAATAAAAACATAAAGGATAAATCACTTGAGTTTTCTTAGTGTGATTTGTAATTTTAAATCGGATAGTATTAAAAACTGGGTCGTGTTCATACAAATCATTCTTTTTTTCAATTTTAAAAAATTTAGAATGAATTTCTTTATCAATGATTTCTAAAGTAATTCTTTCTGATAGGCCTCTTTCTTTTCCACAAGAGAAAAAGAAAGAGGTTATAACTACAGAAAAGATAAAAGTTCTAAAATTTGTTTCGATTATTTTCATATAAATTATTGTATTTATCATAAGCAGATTGAACACTGCTACTAGAATCTCCAGCTGCCGCTAGTCTGTGACTAGTGTGCCACCTAAAACTGTATCAGCACATATTATACCCAAGCGAGAACTATATATAATATATTTTACCGCATAACACACAAAAGAAACAGCTACATCAATGTAACTGTTTCTTATCTTTTATTACTTACTCTTGTGCTCACTCATACTTGCCACTAGAGACACTCTAGCGGCAGCGGGGGTTTATATACAATCATTTTCTATAATATGCTCTACCGATTTTTTTGATTCAATAAAAGACATCTGATCAGAATATAAAATTGGCACAAAAGGAACTTCATTATAAATCTGGTCTATCCTTAACTCAATCTCTTCATCCTTAAACAAATCAATATTCCTCTTATAATATTCAATTCCAGTTAACATTGTTGCAGGGTTAATACTATTCATCATCATTAACAATTGTTTTTTCGTAATATTTGACTGACGAGATACGATATTAAAGATATTCCTATTTTCTAATATTGGATTTCCAAATCCTCCTCTACAACCATAATAAATACCAGAAAAAGGGGTAAGAAGGAATTCAAACTCATTTGTAAGTTCAAAATCAAGAGTGTCTTTATTAAATGGTTTTATTGTATTTTCAATATTATAAAAAAAAGCATAGCCTCTATCATCTCTTATCGGAAACATTTTATCTATATTTAAATCAGTATTCTTTACAGCAAAAGAGTAATCATCTTTTGAAAATAATAAACGATAACTATAAAGTGAGTCTTCTTTAATAACATAATCATAAAAAACTGAAATATATCCATATCCTTTAGAACCTGATTCTAATATAAAGTTATCACCTAATTCATATGGCTTTCCCTTTTTTCTTCTAGGAATCAATCTTTCAATTTTATTAGGATCATTTTTTAGTAGATTTTTAATTTCATTAAAAAAAATCACATCTTTATTAAGCCATTCTTCATTTATTTCCACCTTTTTTTCATCCTGGCAACTTAAATTCAGGGATATAAAAGCAAATAAAATAATATTATACAATTTATCCATAATTAGTTATTACAACGGTTTCTACAATATTTCTCGTGCATATAAAACCATTCATTTCTTCTGGTTCTAATAAAGTCATCAGCAGTCCAATTATCAAACTTTTGTCCAAATATAAACTGCATCACACTATTTCTTTCCTCAAAATTCTTTCTATATTCTATAATATCTCTTCCGTCATATATTGACCTCATGTCATTAAATGAAGATTGATTTATAGATCCTCTAACATAATTTTCAAAACCAACTGCTTGAACTTCTGAATACCTTACTCCATTACTTGTAAAAGAATTAGTAAGCCCTATATAATGATCTGAACCAAGTGCAAGTTGAAAAGCATGAAAAACCTCATGAGCAAAATTAAATAATCCATTAGTATGTATCCCATCAACGGTAGCTATAGCATCGGAAATATTCAACGTAGCATTACCTGACAAAATAGGTTTTTCTTTAGTACCAATATTCTCTGGTATTATTCCTTGACTACTAGCAGATGTAACTCTATCAATTGTAAAAACTGATCCTGAGTTAGCAATAACTCTTAAAACAATTTTTCCTAACTCTAAACCAAATACTTTGTTATAAGAATTAATAATATTTTGTTTAAATGAGTTTCTAAGTCCCTCTTCAAAAACAAAACCTGAATTCTTAAAATCTCTTTGGGTATTAAAACCAAGCTCATCAAAGGTTTTATAATCTGTTTGATTAAAATTTCCACTTCCATCATTTTCATAACGAGTATATCCGCTTCGAGAATTACTAAGAAGCCTTGCATAAAATTCATTACCTAATGGCACATTACTTATCATATTATAATTAGCAAAATAATCCTGCGCACTACTATACGAATCTGCCCCGCTTGGGTCTGCGTAATATACGGGATTATTATCAAATGCGCTATAAGGAGAATACATATGGTGTACTACTGGATCTTGTGCTGTCCAACGGCCAATAGCCGGGTCATAGCTACGTAATGGCATCTCATAGAGGTCTACTCCCAAATCTTCATTAAGCTCAATCCCGTTAAAACCATACTTGTGTGGTCGTCCTCTTTTTACGCTCCTGGGGTCGCTGCTACCATAATTATGTTGTAATCCAAAAGGGTAATAATGCTTTTCCTCCCGTATCTCATTTACATCTACCGTGCCATCACCATTATCATCGGCATAGGAGAGTCTAACGTTTCCTAAATGATCGGTGTATTGGTATATGTAGGTATACTTCTCGACTTCACTCGAAGTGCCAGAGGGTTCGATATATCCTTCTGAGAAGTGTATATATTCCGGATAGGTATTCGTATCGGTATATACAAAGGCACCGGCATATTGGGTAGTTTTGGGGATACTGTTTACAGTTGTGGTCTTGGATAGTTTACTACCCCCAGCAGTATACACCATCTGGGTAGTCGAGGTTTGACCGCCTTGTACTACAGTAATTTGTGTGGGTAGGTTAAGATGGTTATAGGTAATATCGGTAATCCCTTTATTAAGATCCTGAGTCATATTACCATCGATATCATAAGCATAATCATTACCACTATTGATCCCTTCTTTAAATCCTTCTGGGTTACCAGTCAGGTCAACTACCTTAAGAAGTTTGTTACCACTATCATAGGTATATTGTAAATAATCTACAGTCCCTCCTTGATGGTTTTCACGAAAACCTCCAGTAATATTACCATTTTTGTCAAATGAAAAAGATTCTGAGAGCATACCTAATTGGATTACATTTCCTATAAAAAATACGGATCCGCTTAACCGATCATGAACATCATACTCATATAAATACCCATATTTTTCGCTGTCATTAGCGGTTTTCCAATGGGCACTACTAATATTACCATTATAATATGCTCTTGAAAAAGAAGAGGGACCATTCTGAAGATTTGTTTTGGTATACTCCATTTTATAGGCAAACAGGTCATCTCCTAAACTTGCATCGGGATCGTTAATGCAGGTAAGCCAACCGCGGATATTGTATTTGTAATCTATGGTTTGTAACCCTTCGACTCCCAGCTGCCGCTAGTCTGTGACTAGTGTGCCACATAAAACTATACTAACAAACTAAAAAAACAGCCATAAATTATAAAACTTATAGTTGTCATTTCATCCTTACCAGTATTAGTTGCAACCAGCACATACTATATCCGAGCAGCAATAATTATCGTTTATTACTCTTACCGCTTACTTATGACCACCATTAGAGACACTCTAGCGGCAGCAGGGGAAAACTATATATAATATATTTTACCATATAACACACAAAAGAAACAGCTACATCAATGTAACTGTTTCTTATCTTTTATTACTTACTCTTGTGCTCACTCATACTTGCCAATAGAGACACTCTAGCGGGAGCGGGGGTTATTATTAATTTCTTTTTTTTCCCGTTTAAGGCTTTTTATCAAAAATTCACGTCTATTAATTTCACCTTGAATATATGAATCCAAGCCAATTTCTGTGTTTAGTAATCTTGTTAAACGAATTTTATTAAATTTTATTAAGGTAGAATCTAAATATAAAATTTTATCATAAAACACATATTCATTATTTAAATCAGGATGAACAAAACATCTAAACAAAGAATCTTTTGTTATTATATATTGAAAATGAGATATGTTTTCCGAATAAGGATCATAACTATACATATTATTTTGTTTGTCAAAATAATATTCTTCATAAAAATTATTTTTAGTGCTATACCAATTACCCTGAATCGATTGGATTTTTTCTTCTTGATTAACATTACTACAGGACAACAAGAGAAAAGTTGCAATGTTCATTAATAAATATCTTTTCAACATAATTATCTGTTTTTATATGGTATAATTTTAACTCTTTCGTATTGATAAGATTCTATTCTAGACTTAATACGGTTATAAAAATCAATATTTCTCCCTTGAAAATGCATAAAGATGACCGTTGGAGCAGAACCTCCCCCAGTATAATTTGACTTAAGATAAATTTTATAATTATTATTACCAATTTTATCATCAAACTTTACTGTATTAACACTATATAGATCAGGATGATTTTCAACAACATGTTTCCAATATCCGACTCTCAAAAAGTTTCCATTTCCATCGATGAAATTAACATCAGGATTATTTTCTGATCCTCCCATACTATCAAGCCAATCCCAAATTTTTTGTCCCAAATTTTTGTCAATCTCTTTTTCACTTAAACTAAGATCAATTACTTCAGAAATTGGAATTGATCTATTTGGAAATTTTTTAACAAAACCAAACCATTCAATCACTTGATTTAAAAAACTTTCTTTATCCTTTTTAGTTTTAGTATTATTAAAATTTATTTTACTTGGATAAGCTTGAATAAAATCTACAAGATTAATCGTATTTAACTCCCCGGCCGATATAGTAGATTGTCTACTATATAGTCTATCCATCACCTCCGACTCACGGTATGCTGCATAATTCTGATCAACAATGCCACCTTGTCCAAAGGTTGGATTAGTGCCATAAAACACATCTAATGAAGACGCTGTAAAGATATCTCCATAAGGGTTACGTTCACTAGGGCCGTAACGATTCATATAATAATCATTTAAACGAGGATCTGCCAGATCATAATCACCAATTCCGTTAAAATAATTAGCAAAATAATCCTGCGCACTACTATACGAATCTGCCCCGCTTGGGTCTGCGTAATATACGGGATTATTATCAAATGCGCTATAAGGAGAATACATATGGTGTACTACTGGATCTTGTGCTGTCCAACGGCCAATAGCCGGGTCATAGCTACGTAATGGCATCTCATAGAGGTCTACTCCCAAATCTTCATTAAGCTCAATCCCGTTAAAACCATACTTGTGTGGTCGTCCTCTTTTTACGCTCCTGGGGTCGCTGCTACCATAATTATGTTGTAATCCAAAAGGGTAATAATGCTTTTCCTCCCGTATCTCATTTACATCTACCGTGCCATCACCATTATCATCGGCATAGGAGAGTCTAACGTTTCCTAAATGATCGGTGTATTGGTATATGTAGGTATACTTCTCGACTTCACTCGAAGTGCCAGAGGGTTCGATATATCCTTCTGAGAAGTGTATATATTCCGGATAGGTATTCGTATCGGTATATACAAAGGCACCGGCATATTGGGTAGTTTTGGGGATACTGTTTACAGTTGTGGTCTTGGATAGTTTACTACCCCCAGCAGTATACACCATCTGGGTAGTCGAGGTTTGACCGCCTTGTACTACAGTAATTTGTGTGGGTAGGTTAAGATGGTTATAGGTAATATCGGTAATCCCTTTATTAAGATCCTGAGTCATATTACCATCGATATCATAAGCATAATCATTACCACTATTGATCCCTTCTTTAAATCCTTCTGGGTTACCAGTCAGGTCAACTACCTTAAGAAGTTTGTTACCACTATCATAGGTATATTGTAAATAATCTACAGTCCCTCCTTGATGGTTTTCACGAAAACCTCCAGTAATATTACCATTTTTGTCAAATGAAAAAGATTCTGAGAGCATACCTAATTGGATTACATTTCCTATAAAAAATACGGATCCGCTTAACCGATCATGAACATCATACTCATATAAATACCCATATTTTTCGCTGTCATTAGCGGTTTTCCAATGGGCACTACTAATATTACCATTATAATATGCTCTTGAAAAAGAAGAGGGACCATTCTGAAGATTTGTTTTGGTATACTCCATTTTATAGGCAAACAGGTCATCTCCTAAACTTGCATCGGGATCGTTAATGCAGGTAAGCCAACCGCGGATATTGTATTTATAATCGATATCCTGTAGCGAATTTTCTTTGGTGTGTCCTACTTTTTTACCTTTTAATTGTCCTAACTCGTCATAACGATTGCTAGTTACCACCTCTACATCCTCTGGAGTAACTCCTGTAGATTGTATACTCGCAGTAAAGCTATTTGTCGTAGTTGCAGTTACTTCAAATCCATTAGTTAACAAAATGGATTCTGAAGCTACTACTGTTGTTTCATCATTACTAGGTGTATTTAATGTTACTATTTGAGGTGGTGCCACGGCTTCTCCACAAGATTCTGATAAGGAGTTATCGCCTATACACTGTTTTTCATCCAACAAGCGTCCTGCGTGATCATAAGTAAACGTTTGTTGGGTAACAATCTCTGTATTAGTTCCTTTTTTATGGTAGGATCTTGATTTTAGTAGTTTCCCTGTAAAATCTAGTTGTAGCTTAACTACATCGGTCGTTTGCAGGTATGGGTTATCAGAAAAAGTATATACTGCGCTGCCATCATTATCATAATATACTACAGAAGTAATCCAATGATTAGTGCCTAGTACTTTTTCTTTGGTTCCTGTGGCAAAATCCTGTGTATTTTGGGTGATCACTTCTCCATAGACATTTACAGGAGCAATTGCTTCTGGTTTGCTGGTGCGATCAAACACATATGTATCATAATAACTTATTGTATGTAACTCTGTTATATTAGTAGGAAATATGGTATTAGTATAATATAACTGATTCTCGAACCCAGCAATTGGAGTTACTGTCTTTGTTTCGTACAAGGTATTTATCGGTAATGCACTCACTATGGCCTGTAAAGCATTCCTTGTACTATTATCGACATAGATGCCTGTATATACTACTCTGCCTAAAAAATCATATTTGGTAAACAACCATTTGTTATCTACTTTTAATTTGGCAGATTGCACTAGAACTGGCTGCCCTAAGTTATTATATACAATACTTTCCCATCCTTTTCCCGGGTCTTTTTTCTCAATAACGGCACCGCTGCTATTGTATTTGTATTGATATCCCAGTTCGGCAAGTTCTATGGCACTTATACCGTCTGTTACTTTTACTTTTGGTGATAATACAAAACTTAGGTTACCATAATCATCGTATATACTATAGGTATCTAATCCTGCTTTACGAGACAATACAGTCTGCCCTTGTTGGTTTACAAAAGTTTCTGTAGTTTTTCCGTCTTCATCGGTTACGGTGGATTTTTGCAATTCTTTATAGGCATAAAAACCATCTTCGATCAAGGTAGGATTTGCCAGGCTATGGCCTGTATAACTTACTTTATATTTTCTGACTTCATTTGCTATATTAAAAGCCTGATCAAATTTAACTTCATGCCCACTCTCCATGCGCCAATCATACCCGGGAGCAGCTTGTTTTAAAGGGGTACTCCCAGGAGTATCATCATATAGAGTTTCGCTATAAGGGATTACATTATTATAAATAACTGGAGCTGCATTTTTTTCTAAATAGTCTTCATAAAATTTGGTCACTTCATAATCATAACTTTTACTAGGTGTTACATTAGCATCAAAAGAACCCGTTTTAATATTAGAAGCATAGGGTAAAAATTGTTTGGATTGCCTTCCCATATCATCATAGGTTCTCATTTGTATGATATCATTACCTTTAGGAGATTGACCGATAGCGATACTTTTTATGGTTCTTCCTAATCCATCATAATAGGTAACCCCTTCGATAATATCATACTGTTTACTTATACTATTAACATCTTGTATTGGTACTTGTGGTACTGCGGTGTACACATAGTTTTGATCTTGAGAAAGTAAAGGAGCTCTATAGGTTATTGTGGTACATCCTTGATTTTGCCCTGCTACTGTGGGACATGCATCCAGATTATTATCTATATATCCATTAGGCTGAGTACAAGCTAATATTGGTGTACTTGCAGGATCACCATAACCATCGTTATCAGCATCTACATACCATTGGGTACGTGTTATGCTTGATGACGCATTATCAAAATCTACAGCTACACTTTTTGCGGGACTCCATGTACCTGTACTTATAGTATATGATCTTACATAATAATTCCCAGGTTTAGAAACTACTGTTTCTTCTACTTTGTAGACTGCATCCTCATTAGTACTCCCTTCATTTATAACTTTACTAATTACCTTGAGATCTTTTGATGTGCCATCAGCTTTAAGTTGCCAATACCATTCTTCGGTATCGGGAATATCTCCCCTGGTTTTTAACACAGCGGTAGTACAACTTGCATAACTTACACTGGTATTAAAATATGTAGATACATCATTAGGATCACGTACAGGAACAACTTTATCTGTGACTTCAATTTTTTCATGCAAAATAGGTGTAGGGTCAGTCAATGTTCCTGACATCCATTGTTGTAATCCTGTATACAACAAATACCCTTGCCCTACGGTAGTCCAACGCACTGTGATGGCATCGGTAGTGGTATTAAAATTAGTGATCACGCCTCCTGTGACCTGCCAATTATTAACGTCCCCCCTAGGCACAAAAGTTTCTGGAGAATTTGTAACAACAATATAGCTGCGTTCTTCGTTAAGCAAAGCTGTAGGCTCATTCGTTCCTACATTATTTATTTTTAGTTGTCCATAGGTAGCGGTAGCAACCAAAAAAATGAGTGTTACGATTATTTGATATATATATTTCATCTTGCTTCCTATTTTTTGGTGTTATACAACGTATGATTAATAATATTCCCTTCATTATCTTTTGTAATCGTTAGACGATGACGATCATCATACTCAAAAAAGTTTTTTTGCTTACGAGAATCCATAGTAAATTTTACTAATCCGGTATTGACATCATAATTTGTATATGCACATCGTGCAAATGGGTAGTGTTCTGCGAGATAGTCTATCAGGTAACTTACTTCCTCAATTTGTTGTTGATCAGTATTAATCTGCTGTAAGGCTTCAACTACATTAGATGCCGCTCCTCCAGATGCAGGAATCGCTGTTAATGCTGCATGAGTGATATTACTAATCGCTAGAAAGGGTTTTCTATCCTGTTGAGTATAGAAAGTATATCCCGATGTATTCCTATTATTGCTGATCTCATAGGGTACTCCCTGATTCGAATATTGATCATAAGTAGTAATTACAGTTTGATCAGGATCTGAAATTTGCACTTGTCCTGTAACGCCTACCCCTAATTGGCTTCCTGCCAAAGTAAGAGATTCGGCATTGGGTGCTGGACTCCATTGATAACTTTTTGAAGGAACCACTATGTTGTTATGGATTTTAAATTCTGAAACACTAGTCCCCAAGGCATAGGAAGTTCCTTTATTTTCCAGAGTGCTTTTTTGTGAGATTTGTGGCAAAATATTATCAGTAACCATCTTATTGATCACAGGGTCAGCAGTACTGTACTCATACGGATAGGTATAGGTTGTTTTCTGTTTTTGATGATCATTGTAAGAAATTCTTTCTTTAATTTTATGATAGTTGCTATCATAAATATATTCTTCTACACCTTGTAACTTTACATCTGTAGTATCGCTAATTATAGCTACATCGGCACTACCATATCTCTTTACAGTGTTTTGATCATAAGAATATGTCTTTTTGGATTTTAAAAAAACAGGCTTTAAGTATATATTATAACTACTCCCCCAATCTTCGATTGTAGCTATTGCCGGAATACGATTACTGTAGACGTTATTTTCTTTATCAGACTCAACAGTATAGAAATACTCTGTTTTAGACAATGGTTTGCCTTCTGAATCAAAACTAAATTGGGCTATTAATTTTCCTCTAACTACGCCGCTACCTTCTCCTACATTAAAAGCTGGAGGGTTATATTGAATACTAGTAATTGGAATAGAAGCTTGATTAAAAGTACCGTTCCCAGAGCTGATGCCGTTTTGTCTTATATCTCTGTACACAGAATATAATAAAGCTCCATTAGAAAGTTTCTCCTCTGTAATCTTATATTCTTTTGCTATGTTTACACCTACCAGGTCTTTCTTACGATCTACACTCAAAAAATGATACAGATCAAAAGCATAGCTTGCCTCATTATCATTTTCGGCATACTGTTTTGTGGATATATTTGCATTTCCGTCATCAAATTCTACTTTAGAAACTCGAATCGGTTCTGCGCCCGAGACCCAGGGTTTATAGTCATTTGTATTGTAGAAAAAACGAATACTACCTTTGGTAGGTAAGGTTATATTTTTTAATAATCCCTTATAAGCCAAATTTTGATTCCCCGGATGATTACAGGTTACAACTTGATTGTTAACATCATAACAATAATAGCAGATTTTATTCAAACTTTCTGGCCCCGGTAGCGGACCACCAGAGGGTGTTGTATTTAGTCCATACTCTTCATTATATCGATATCCATAACCAAACCTGTTTAACTTAGAATATTTACCTATATGGTAATATCCATTTTTATCAATCAGATCAGTATCATAACCCGGTAAATCATCTGTATATTGATACTCAAAAACATAAGGCTCTTCATTGTTAGTAGTAACACTTTTTAAAAAGGGTCTTTGATTATAAAAAACATAGTCTAAATCAACTTCTTTAGAAGGAATACCTATTCCGCTTACAAGAACCTTGTCTAATATGTGTCCTGGTCTATCAGTTAACGGATTAACAATATTTGAATATTGAAAATTTACATGAATGGTATTATTGATTTTTATTGCCTTTATATTGGATTTTTTAAGGATATCCATACGAAATCCTGATTGTACAATAGCACATGCAGTATGGTTATAACCAGGAATCCTAAACCCATTAGGGATACCATCTCTTTGCTGACCGACAACTATACTTTCATCCTTCTTTTGTGGTTGGTCTTGCCCTATATCATAATACCGATATTCAAAATCATAGGGGTTATATTCGTATACTACCTCGTACCCGTTGGGAGCAACAATTTTTGCTAAATTCCAAGTGCTTATAATTGGTCTTTCATTCAAAGGTCTGTATACATTATTTAAAGCACCATCTGCAGCACCTACACTTACACTATTCCAATACCATTGTAAATAATTATGGTTTCCACCAAAATAATATTTGTATCCGTTATCTAAGGTGATGACAATCTGAGAATCTACTGGTTTACGAGCATCAAAAATCCCTGATTCTGCTCTTTGAGTGGCAAAATTCGAAATATCTACTTTTAAATGATATGGTCCATTGGGTATTACTTTTACACTACCATCTAAATCGATATAAAAACTTCCTGACACCCCTCCAAAATTAAATCGAAATTCATCTGGAGTCACTTCATAAGCATCATCTATGGGACCTACATAATAATTTTCATCTGATTCATTAACCATAGTTCTATCAATAACCTGTTGTTCGGTTGGTGTATGTTTTTTAATCCCTGTATAATACCCATCTAGACGAAACTCATTACTGTTTGGCAATACATCGGTAGCTTGCCTGTCATCTCTTAATTCATCTTCAACTCCGTGTACTGTTCTTGTAATTGCACCTCCAGCATTTAAAAACCAATTGTGACCTACTTCACTTTCTTTCATTGAGGGTCTAAATCCAGTTGAAGAATAATGTAGACCAACATTGATACTAAATCCAAATTCATTAATCGAGCAAATAGGAATCTCCTTTTCAACTCGACCGGTATATCCAGAAACAGGTCTGCTTCCCAAGTCAACAAAATCTTGCACCTGTGCAGAGTTTTGTGCTGAAACCGAAGCGATACTTGTAACGCATGTAATTAAAAGTACTTTAAAAATTGTTCGCATCATTTTTACTTGATTTATGATTTTTTTGTTTTCCTGGGACAATATTAAGTCCTACCAGTTTCATTTTCCGGGACTGGGAGACTGCAAGAGTTAAAGTATTGTTAAAGTAAAAGATAGAGGTGAAGAAGTCGGGTGACGAGTGTTTGAAGAGTTTTGGAACCTGATAGATGGAAATTGGAAGATGAGGACATTAAAAAGGGCCGGAAACCTAATGACAGAAGTTAGAAGGGATGCTATATTTAGGCGATAAAATAGAATAAGTAATTGATGCTAAAGACTCAATTTTGAGCACTAGCCTTTCAAAGTTGAGTTACATAGGTTTACATTTGAGAGCTTCTTATAAAGCTATGAATCAAAAAGACGCTCCATTGGGTCTTTTTGATGAAATTTTAGATTTTTAGGGTTCAAATTTGGAATATCAATGTCCAAATTTGGATCTCTGATCTTCAAAATTGGACGTATAACACCCAATTTTGGGACACCAAAGTCTAAATTTGAATCTTATATCTCTAATCGAACGTATTTTTGACCTTCTCGTGCGTCTTTTTGATGAAGCGTTTAACGTTACTGATTAAACTTTTAACTTATTACATTGAAATTTTAACCTAGGGAGCTGAAAATTTAACCCAAAAGGTTGAATTTTTAACTCTTGGAGTTAATCCGAGGTTCTTTTTGGCCCTCTACCTCGTCTTTTTGACGAAAGTGTTTAATGCTACTATAAATTTTTAAATGTTTCTTCTATAGCTTGCATTTCTTTTTTAACCTGATTCATTCCTACTAACCCTCCTGACATTCCAGATGTTTCCCGGGATACAGTAACTTCTAGATGTTCTGCATTTTCTACTGTTTTTATCTGGAACTTGAAATATTGGATAAAAGCTCCCAATAAAATTCGTAATACTCGATTTCCCTTCTCATACATTCCGTTTGCATCATTTCCCTGAATTAGTGTATAACCATGAGATTGTAATAATTCATGTACTTTTTGAGTAAAAGCAACTTTGTCTATACCTGCATGTATATGAGTAAAATTCTTTTCTGTAGATTGTATTACTTCTTTCAATGTATTCATGATGTATTGTTTTAATACAATATTACTATGTAATTTATAAAAAATAGTTTCAACTTATAATCTGAAACTCAATTTTGGAACATCAAAGCCTAAATTTGGTCTTTATAGATCTAGTCGAAGGCCTTTTTGATCCTCTGGAAGATCTTTTGGGGTAAATCATCATTCCAGCATACGCCAGCATGACAAACCTAAATAAAAGAGATATTAAAAAAGCCAGAGTTCTTACTAAGAACTCTGGCTTAAAAAAATAATTAAATATATGTATCTTATATTCTAAATATCCTTAGACATTGCAGATAAATGCAAGTCTCTTTTTTCTTTCTCTTGCGCATCAATAACAGCTACTGCAGCCATATTAATCATTTCCTCTACACTTGCCCCCAACTGCAAAATATGTACCGGTTTACGCATACCCATCATAATAGGACCAATAGATTCTGCATTATTTAATTCACTTAATAGTTTATAATTACTATTTGCTGCATCCAAATTAGGAAACACCAGAGTATTTACTTTTTGCCCATTAAGCTTAGAAAACGGGAATTTATCTTTTCGCATTTTTCTATTCAGTGCAAAATTCATTTGTAATCCTCCATCAACAACCAGGTTCGGATAATATCGATGCAAATATGATACTGCATCCTGTACCTTTGAAGCATTATCATGTTTTGATGATCCAAAGTTGGCATAAGAAATCATAGCTACTACAGGTTTGATTCCGAACATCTCTACTGTTCTGGCTGTCATCTGTGCTATTTTAGCTAATTCTTTTGAAGAAGGATCTATATTAATAGAGGTATCACTTATAAATAATGGTCCTTTATCGGTCATCATAACATTCATTGTAGCAATACGAGTAGCTCCTTTTGCCAGCCCTATAAGATCTAGCATCGGTTTTACTACTGAAGCATAACTTCTAGAATATCCAGAAAGTAATGCATCGGCATCCCCTTCATTAACCATCATAGCAGCAAAATAATTACGCTCTCGCATTAATTTCTCTGCATCATATAATGTTATCCCCTTACGTTTATGGGTTTGCCAATATTTTTTGGCGTATGCATTTTTGCGATCATACTCTTCGTCTGCTTTAGGGTCGATAATAGTAATATCACTTGGATCAAAATCAATCTCTTTCATCAGTTCCAGAATAATATCTCTACGTCCCAATAAAATTGGAAAAGCAATACCCTCTTCTTTTACAGTTTGTGCAGCTTTTAAAACATCCAAGTGGTCTCCTTCTGTAAAGACAACTCGTTTTGGATTTGTTCTTGCTCTGTCGAGTAGTAATCTCACCAATTTATTATCATTACCCATACGCTCAAGCAACTCATTTTCATATTTCTCCCAATCTGTAATTGGCTCTGTTGCTATACCACTTTCTATTGCAGCTTTTGCAACTGCCGGAGGTACTTTTGCAATCAAACGTGGATCAAAGGGTTTCGGAATTATATACTCTCTTCCAAAGTTAAGACGTGTTTCTCCATAGGCAATATTTACTTGCTCAGGAACAGGTTCTTTGGCCAATTCTGCTAATGCTTTTACAGCTGCCATTTTCATTTCTTCATTGATTCCTGTTGCACGAACATCCAATGCTCCTCTAAAGATAAAAGGGAATCCCAAGACATTATTTACCTGGTTAGGATGATCGCTTCTTCCTGTAGCCATAATCACATCTTTACGAGCTTTTATAGCAAGATCATATTTTATTTCAGGATCTGGATTTGCCATTGCAAAAACAATTGGGTTATCTGCCATAGATACCAACATCTCTTGAGTCACAAGATTTGCCATTGACAGACCAATAAAGACATCTGCATCTTTCATAGCATCTTCTAATTCATTTAGATCTCTATCAGTTGCAAACTCTGCTTTCTCTTTGGTAAGATTATCGCGGTCTTTACGTATAACTCCTTTACTATCGGTCATTGCAATATTTTCTGCTTTTGCGCCGAAAGCTTTATAGAGCCTGGTGCAGGAAACTGCTGCAGCACCTGCTCCACTCACTACTATTTTTACGTCTTCGATTTTTTTACCTGCAATCTCTAAAGCATTAAGTAAAGCCGCAGCAGAAATTATTGCGGTACCATGCTGATCATCATGCATTACTGGTATATCTAACTCTTCTTTTAGTCTTCTTTCGATTTCAAAAGCTTCAGGAGCTTTAATATCTTCTAGGTTTATTCCTCCAAAGGTTGGTGCAATATTTTTTACCGTTTCAATAAAAGCATCCACATCTTTGGTGTCTACCTCAATATCAAATACATCAATATCTGCAAAGATTTTAAATAACAATCCTTTACCTTCCATTACTGGTTTAGAGGCCTCGGGACCAATATCTCCTAGTCCTAAAACCGCGGTTCCATTAGATATTACTGCAACCAGATTACCTTTTGCAGTATATCTATACGCATTAGAAATATCTTTTTCTATTTCTAAACAAGGTTCTGCAACACCTGGGGAATATGCCAATGCCAGATCTCTTTGAGTTGCATATTTTTTAGTAGGAACGACTTTTATTTTGCCGGGGGTGGGCTTTGCGTGATATACTAAAGCCTCTCTTCTTTTACTTTCGATACTCATACTAAATTTAGATAAATGTGCGAATACAATAAATTGTATTAAACTATTACATATACAAAGGTACAAGTCCGATTGAGATGCAGAAATTTATAGTGCTTAATCTTTCAAAAAATAACAAATAGAAAAAAGAAGTTGTTTTTTTAACGTATCTATTGCTAATTGTGCAACCATATACCTGTTTTCGTAAAAATTTCGTCAGGATATACACATTGGTTTAATTTATTTTTAAAAACAATCTATAACAATATCAATCAAATTATAGGTAAACAGAATATTCCTAATAGTTTGTATTCTTTAAGTTTACTTTTTTTATCACGAACACTTCTCATTAACTCCCATTTCAGAAAAATTAACAGCTGTCTCTATTAATGCCAGATGAGAATATGCTTGTGGAAAGTTACCTAATAAACGTTTGGTTTTGAAATCAATATCCTCGCTAAAAAGCCCCAGATGATTACTGTAAGAAAGTAATTGATCAAAAAGTTTTTTTGCTTTTTCCTCTTCTCCTATTTTAAACAGACTATTGATAAACCAAAAACTACAAATGGTGAAAGAGGAGGATGGCAATCCAAAGTCATCTTTATTTTTGTATCTATATAATAAGCCATCATTACACAATTCTTTTTCTGTTGCCTTTACCGTACTTATAAAACGTGGATCTTTTGCATCTATAAATCCATAAGATTCCATTAATAAAGTAGAAGCATCTAAATCACTAGACCCATAAGATTGCGTATATGCTTGTACTTCTTCATTCCAGGCATTTTCATAAATATCATTATAAATACGATCCCGAAGTGCTTTCCAACGTTTGTTCTTCCCTTTTTTATTAATAAGTTCACCAATTTTAATTGCTCTGTCAACAGCTACCCAACATAACAATTTAGAAAAAGTAAAATGTCGTTCTTCGGTTCTAAATTCCCAAATACCCTTATCTGGTTTTTCCCAATTTACATTTACAATATGTACAATACTTTTACTAATTGTCCATAAACTCTCGTTATCATCTACGGTACATTCAAACTTTACAAATTGCTGATAAATCACATTCATTAAAATTCCATAAATATCATTTTGTTTTTGATGAAATGCAGCATTTCCGATACGAACCGGACTAGAGTTTTTATATCCACTTAAATGATCTAATGTTTTTTCTGTAAGGTCTTTTTCTCCATTAATTCCATACATAATCTGTATTTTCTCATCCTTATCCGGTATGATATCAATGATAAACCTTAGAAAACGTTGTGCAACATTTTTATGTCCAAGATCTGAAATTACTTTAATAACCATAGAAGCATCTCGAATCCAACAAAAGCGATAATCCCAATTACGAACTTCGCCTATGGTTTCTGGCAATGAAGTAGTTGCAGCGGCTAATACAGCTCCAGATTTTTCATAACTCAATAACTTGAGCACAAGAGCACTTCTTAATATTTCATCATTATATTTTGCATACGTGGTTGTTTTTTCGCTCCAATTTAACCAATACACACGGGTTCGTTGTAATTTAAGATAACAGCGCTCTAAAGTTTGTTCCAGAATTTTTTCATGGTAACTAATCAGAAAATAAGCATGATCGGTTAATGTAATTTTTTCTCCGCTCAGTATGCCCTCCAAATCCAAATCTGAGTACAAATATAAGGTGTCATATTTATCCTTATTGGTAATACTTTTTATGTAATTTTCTGTTTTTTTTGAATACGTTTCTTCCTTTGCATATTCAAGCTTTGGATTATATTTTATTCTGAAAGTAGGTTTTCCGGCAATTAATTTGATATACCTTATAATATCTGCCGGATTATGATAACTCCCATCTTCATTTTGATATCTGGGCATAAAATCTATACTCTCAAAAATATCTGTTCCATTGTTGAACTCTGTGACCAGGATATTGGTTTTATGAATATACTTTTGTGATACTTTGTAATCATCAGAAACCAGGATTTCGAAAGAACCACCTTTTTGTTCATCTAAAATTTTTGCAAATACCGAAGAAGAATCAAAGTTAGGCAAGCAACACCAATCCAAAGATCCGGTTTTTGAAATTAGGGCTGCGCTTCTACAATTTCCAATAATTCCATAATCGAGATTATCCATAGGCTCAAAGTTCTTTTTAATTGCTGTTTTTAAATCCTTTTTTCCGAAATTTAGCAAAAAACAAAAACAAAAAACCAAATTTAAACACTGTTTATGAGTAAAACTATTATAATCTCAAATAGACTACCACTTCAATTAAGAATCGATAATAATTCTATTGAAACTACTCCCAGTGTTGGCGGATTAGCAACAGGTATGAAATCGGTACATTCTGGTAGTGATAGTATATGGATAGGCTGGAGCGGTCTTCCAGAAGAAAAACTAGATAAAAACTTAGAAGAATTAGTTGCTAATGCCTTAAAAAAACATCAATGTGTAGGGGTTCCTCTGACTGAATATGATATTGATAAATTTTATTTTGGTTTTAGCAATAACACCTTATGGCCATTATTCCATTATTTTATGGAATACACAGAGTTTGAAAAAGATACCTGGGACGCCTATTATGACGTAAATCAAAAATTTGCAGATGTTGTCATAGAAAATCTTAATGAAGGAGATACTATTTGGGTTCATGATTATCAATTATTGTTATTGCCAGAAATGATTCGAAAAAAGAAACCTAACGTTTCTATAGGATTCTTTTTACATATCCCTTTTCCATCATATGAAGTTTTTAGAACAATTCCTTACAGAAAAGAACTTCTCAAGGGTATGTTAGGGGCTGATCTTATTGGATTTCACACATACGATTATGAACGTCATTTTTTAAGTGCTACTCAACGTATATTAGGTCATGAAATTAATTTTAATAATGTACATCTTGATAATCGAATTGTAAAAGTTGATTCTTTTCCAATGGGTATTGATTATGAAAAATTTTACAATGCTGCCATAGATCACAACCAAAAGGAGAAAAAGGAAAAAACTGAAATTCAGCAAGAAATAGATAAACATTATAACGCAAAACTTATATTATCTATTGACAGGCTTGACTATACCAAAGGAATTGCAAACAGGTTGAGAGCTTTTGAGTATTTTTTGGAAAAATACCCTCAATTTAAAGGTAAAGCAAGATTGGTAATGCTTGCGGTTCCATCTCGATCTGACGTACCACAATATCAAATCTTAAAAAATGAAATTGACCAATTAGTAGGTCGTATTAACGGAAAGTTTGCAGAAGTTAGTTGGACACCTATCTGGTATTTCTATCGCTCAATGCCTTTTGAAAACCTGATCGACCTGTACACTTCTAGTGAAGTTGCTTTACTAACACCCATAAGAGATGGTATGAATTTGGTTGCCAAAGAATACGTAGCCTCTAGAGTAGATAAAAAAGGGGTGTTGATTTTGAGTGAAATGACAGGAGCTTCTAAAGAAATGAGTGAGGCTTTGATTATTAATCCAAATAATTTTGAAGAGATTGCAGACACCCTCAAGTTTGCTCTCGAAATGCCTGATGAAGAACAAATTAAAAGAAACACTGCTTTACAGAAACGACTAAAGAGATACAATGTCGAAAAATGGGCTAATGACTTTATGGAAGCATTAGAAAATACCAAAACCAATGCAAAAAAAATATTATTAAAAAAATTAACTCCCTCTATCAAAGACGCTATACTGTCTGATTTTTTAAACGCTAACAAAAAAATATTTTTCCTCGATTATGATGGAACATTAGCGCCTTTTGAAAAATTACCTGAAAATGCCAAACCAACTCAAAAAATATTTGATATCCTAGATGCTATTCATAAAGCTCCTAATACAAAATTAATTATCATAACGGGTAGAGACAAGGACACCTTTAACAGATGGTTTGGCCATAAAGACTACACACTAATTACAGAACATGGTGTTTGGCTTAAAGAAACAGAAAAAGATTGGGAACTACTTGAAAGAGTAACCAACAAATGGTTTGAGTCCATTTCGCCAGTATTAGAATCCTTTACAGATCGTACTCCTGGATCCTTGATAGAAGAAAAGAACTATTCTCTGGCTTGGCATTTTAGAAGTGTAGATCCAGATCTTGGTAAAAAAAGAGCTATGGAACTCAAAATGACTATCCAACATTTAATAGCAAATCACAATCTTGAAATTCTAGAAGGAGATAAGGTATTAGAAATTAAGGTAAGTGGCGTTGACAAGGGAAAATCTGCTGCAAAAATGTTAGTCGGACAAAACTATGATTTTATATTTGCTATAGGCGACGATTGGACCGATGAATATATGTTTAAAGAATTACCTGATTTGGCATATACGGTTAAAGTTGGTTTAAAGAAAACTGTTGCTCGATATTATGTCGAAGACACCAACCAGGTTCATGAACTTCTTAGTTCATTTAAGTAATATAAACTTAGCTCGTTGTGAATTTAGACTTTAAAAAATAACAAATAGAAAAAAGGACTATTATTTCTAACGTATCTATTACCAATCATGTAATCACATATTTGTTTTTGTAAAAATTTCGTCTGGATCTATGAGTTGATCTAGTTTATTTTTAAGATCTATTGGTAAAAGACTTAATCCTAGTTGATAAGAGGCGTTCATCCACCCAAAACCACTGGGAGTGATATAATCGAATTCTGTTCCTACATTACCATATTCTGCATATACCTTATGTGTAGCATCCACTACATCATATTTTTCGGGTATCGTACCATTATAATTTACTGCATTTTTGGTAATCGTCCATAACCAACGATATATTAGTTCTTGTGCTTCATTATCATATCCATAAGTCATCAATCCTTTCCAAAGTAGCATTTGATGTGGAGCCCACCCATTTGGATAGTCCCATTGCCTTTGTGGGGCATTAGGGTCATTTTTGTCTGTGATATCTGTAGTCCCCGAAATCCCTCCTTTTTGAACCAGATTTTCGAATAATCCTTCCAACAAAACAGATGCTTGCTTTTTACTACAGATTCCTGCCCATAATGGATAAAAATTGGTTGCAGACACCACAGGTACTTGCTTTTGGATTATAAAATCATAATCATAAAAAGAACCTTTTTCTTCATTCCACATCAATACATTCATCATTTTTTTTCGTTCTTCTGCTTTTAGTAACCAAATCGCTGATTCATATTTCGTTCCATTGACCTCAAAAGCATTATCAAACACGTTCTTTATAAGATATGCAATGTCAGTTTCATATTTATACAATAGGCTATTTAAGCCAACGGTATTTAAATTGGCGCATACTCCATCCAATCGATTAGATGTATCATGACCGCTTTCTCTCATCGAACGGTCATGAGTAAAATAGGAATCTAATTCTGTATCGATTAAATCTCGATTTCTATATTTTTCTTTAAATTCTTCTAGAGATAATTGATGTTTTTCTGCATACTTTTTTAGTTCAAAATCAAAATGACCTTCTTCTGTTTCTGGAGGCATTCCTATACCTTCTCCATAAAAACGATTAAGTCCTGTATTGGTTAACCTAATCCCTTTTTTCATCCAGACTGTTTCATATTCCTGAATGACCATTTTTAGGTTTTCGGCTATCCATTCTTTTGAAACTTTAGGGTTATTAAGATAGACCTCTTTAACCAAAGAACTAAAAAAAGGAGGCTGTGTACGAGTTAAGTAATAACTTCTGTTGGCATTAAGAATTTTCCCATAGTGTTTAATCTGGTAGGCAAAATTATCTGCCATAGCCATAGCCAAATCTGCCCTGCCATCAATTAACAATCCTATAGATTCAAAATAACTATCCCATCCATACATTTCATTAAACCTTCCTCCTGGCACTACAAAAGGTTTTCCTTTATACTCTTTATCAATTGCATCATGAGCAAGGTTAAGGATTCCTGGTTTTTGATTTATTTTGTTCACATATTCAGGCGTGATTTCTTCTGGAAGGATAACAACCTCCAGTTTTGAAAACTCTGTTGTAAGGGTATTAAAATATTTTGCAGCTGCAGTATCTCGATGTGGGATGTATAGTCGCAGTGTATCGGTAGTAGATTTTGTATCTTCTAAAACCTTTGCTAATCCTTGTTTATCAATAGATCGAGTTAGGTTATTCCAAAATCGAGTTTTGATTAATCTTGAAATACGATCTGTAGGCTTCTCAGTAATCTTATCGATATCAATGGATTCATCATCCCCGGTGATTGCTAGTTCTTGAAGAAGGTTTGACAATTCGTATGTCCCTTCTATTACAAAAGACACTCCTTTTTGGTTAACAAATTCAAATCTTTTAGGCCCTTTATCTTCTATAGTAATTTTCTTATCTCCATCAGTGTCTTCTTGTTTGATTAATTTTTCTAATAGAAAAGCATGATTTAGATATTCGGGTTTCTGTTCTTGTTGACAAGCCACCAAAATTACTATCACAAATAGCCCAAGTATATATCTGAATTTAATAGTATTCATCATCTTATTTTCTTACCAAAAAAAACCTACGACAATTGCTGTTAAGATCAAAAGAATAACTGATAATATCCTATAATTTTTATACCATGATATTCCGGCAAGTTCTTTTGATTCTTCTGCAAACATAGCTTTCTTGTATGTGTATTCTTTTATTTGTTGTTCTGATTGTGGTTTAGTGAATAAACTCACAATTACATGGATCAATATACAAATTACAAATAACCAAGTCGCCTTTGCCAGAAAGTGCAATTCATTGATTTCTGGTACCCAATCAAAAGACTGCGACAAAATCATAAATATGGCAAGGGAAAAACCTGTTAGTAAACTCACAATAGACCCTGTTCCATTTGCACGTTTCCAAAACAAACCAAGAATAAATGTAGACACTGCTGGTGGACAAGTATACGCAATTACTAATTGTAAATATGTCCATAGAGAATCACTGACACTTTCTATAAACGGAACCCAGGAAATTGCTAAAATCACAAGAATTATCGTTGTAACCTGACCAACCCTTACTAATTGCTTACTTGTTAAATCAGGTTTCATTTGTTTTACAAAATCCATAGTCACTAATGTAGAAGCCGAATTAAATGTTGCCGAAACAGATGACATCATCGCTGCCATTAAACCTGCAACTACCAATCCTAAAACTCCGACGGGTAACAACTGAAATAGTAATACAGGATAAGTTAGATTAGGGCAATCTGCAAGATTATTACAAATTTCACCATTGGTCAATTCATAATTAAGTCCTGTTATATCTAATGTACTAAATAAAAGCAGTGCTAAAACACCCGGGACTACCATAATAAAAATTACAGGTAATTTAAGTAACCCTGCAAAAAGGGCTCCCCATCGGCCATGATTTAGATCTTTGGCCCCCAATACACGTTGCACCATAAATTGATTATTTGCCCAGAAATAAAACCCTAATAAAGGAACACCAGTGAGTAATCCCCACCAAGGCATAAACTCATCATTAGCAGGTCTTACTAAACTAAATACTTCACTAGAATTTTTTGGTATAAATTTTCCTTCTGCTGCTCGATCTCCAAAATTAACATCCCCTGCTGATAACATAGTGTCGAGTTTCGCCATCATACCAGACCATCCTCCTCCTAATTGGTCAAAAGCAAAATACGTTAATAGACATGAACCCAAAATTAACAATATTGCCTGGATAACCTCTGTCTGGATTACAGAGTTTAACCCTCCGGGAATCGTATATGCAGCCGCAGCCACAGCAAGAATAATAAGGATCAATGTCGAATCCATTGATGGAAACAATAAGGTTAAAACAATTTTACCTACATATAATCCGGCAGCAGTATCTACTAAAATATTACCCACTACTGTTATAAAAGAAAAATAATATCTGGATCGACTATCATATCTCCTTTCTAAAAACTCTGGCATAGTATATACCCCTGATCTTAGATAAAAAGGTAAAAAGAATATGGCAAAAAATATCAGAACCACTACTGCATACCACTCATAATTATACACATTTATATTGGTTTGATATGCGTCTGAAGCGAGTCCAACTAATGTAGAACTCGAAATATTTGCTGAGAACAAAGCAATCCCTACAATAGGCCATGTCATCGTTCTACCTCCAAGGAAATAATCCTCAGAACTCCCTCTCTTGGATTTGGAAATCCCGTAAATAATAATACCGACTAAATATACTACGATTACCGCAATGTCGATATAAGATAATTCGTTCATGTGTGAAGTGTTTTATGCTAAATCAAAGAATATTTGTTTTCAAAGAATAAGATCTAGGGGGTACCTTAAAAACTAAAATTGTTTACTTTTTGTTAAATTATCTGATGAATATACAAGATAATTCAAAATTGGATACGATTTTGATATTCAAAATAGCCTCAACTCAAAATGCAAACGTTTGTATTATGAAATTTGTAATAAAAACTCTGTTAATCCTCTAAAAATCGAATGTTTCTTTGTAGCCCAGAGAACTTGGTTCTTTTTACTGCAGATTTCTGAAAAACTTTTGAAAATACTTCCTGAGTAATTTCTTGCCAATCTTTTTTGGTCATTTCTAACAACTCTGGTTTTGGATGAAACAAAGGTTCATTATGAGGTTTAGAGAAACGATTCCAAGGACATACATCCTGACATACATCACAGCCAAACATCCAATCATCAAATTGTCCCTTATAGCCATTAGGTATCTCTTCTTTTAATTCTATAGTAAAATAAGAAATGCATTTACTTCCATCTACTACATATGGCTCTACTATAGCTTGAGTAGGACATGCATCTATACAGGCTGTACACGTTCCGCAATGATCGGTAACCGGGGTATCATATTCTAATTCGAGATCGACGATTAATTCTGCAATAAAATAAAAAGAACCAACTTGTTGCGTAAGTAGGTTACTATTTTTACCAATCCATCCCAAACCACTTTTTGCCGCCCAGGCTTTATCCAAAACCGGAGCAGAATCTACAAAAGCACGCCCATAGACATCTCCTATTTCTTCCTGAATAAAAGATAGCAACTGTTTTAATTTGTCTTTTATTACAAAATGATAATCGGTACCATAGGCATATTTTGAAATTTTGGGAGCTTCTGAGTCTTGCTGTACTTCAGAAGGAAAATAATTAAGGAGTAAGGATATGACACTCTTAGCATCATCAACAAGTAGAGTCGGGTTCAGTCGTTTATCAAAATGATTCTCCATATACTGCATTTGGCCATGCATATTATTATTAAGCCATTGCTCTAACCTTGGAGCCTCTTGTTCAAGAAATTCTGCTTTAGAAACTCCACAAGATAAAAAACCAAGGCGTTTTGCCTCTGCTTTTATCAATTGAGTATGTTTGGCTTTAGAATTCAATTCGATAAAATATTATTACTGTGTTTTGCTAAAGTACAACGATTGCTCAATATAGATTAAAATTGATACTGCTATTATTTTCTAAAATCTATTACTTTTTTCTTTCTGCCAAAAAAGAAAAAATGTTTTTTATACCTTAGAGGAATACAAACTCCCCCTAATGAACCCATCGCTTATCCATATTTTAACTAACAGCAGTCCAAAAGAAATTAGTCGGTTGTATTTTTCTTATAAGAAAGCTTTCTTAAATTTTGGTAAGAAACATAAAACCGAGGCTGATATCGTAATTGATATTTATAAGGAAGCATTTGTTGTACTAAGAAAACATTGTATACAAGGAAAACTGAATCAAATCAAAGGCTCTATTAAGCCTTATTTATTTGGAATTGGCAAGACCATGTTATCTAACTACCAACAAGACAGCACTTCTCCTGATTTACAATTTTCTTCTACGGATAGCAAATTTGTGGAAGTAGAATTAGATGCACCTATTACATTATCTAAGGAACAAAAAGTTTTACATCAGTTTTTTGGCACACTTGGAGAGCGCTGTCAGGAAATATTAATATTATTTTATTATAGAGGTCTAGCTATAGAGGAGATTGCCGACAGACCAGGATATGAAAATATCACTGTAGTAAAAAACAAAAAATCACTTTGTACACAACAACTTAAAAATCTGAATGCAGCAGGTATAGAGAATGAAATTGAATTTCAGGGAAATCTTAAAAGAATAACTGAAGATCATGATTCACAAAATTTTCGATTATTACTTTCTGACATAGAATCTAAAGGTCCTATTCATGAAAAAAGAAAAAAGAAAATAAAATGGTGGCTCGTGTTAGCTTTAATACTTGTCATTATCACATTGGTATATTTCCTAAAATACCACACAGAGATTCTAAAACAAATAACATAAAGTCCCTTAAAAATACTTATCTGGAAGTAAAAGTTAAGGGGGCTTCCATTGGTTTTAATGTAATCAAAGGTTTTACTTCAATACTATCAAGACTGGTTTGAATTTTATATTTCCTGATCATACTACTTATTGCCAGAATCATTTCGTACATCGCAAAATTATTACCAATACACATCCGTGGCCCTAAGCCAAAAGGGAAATATTGATCAGAATACTCTTTTTTATCAACTTCTGGACTAAATCGCTCTGGATTAAAACTTTCTGGGTTTTCCCAAAAATTCATATGCCTGTGTATTTCAAAAAAAGAAATAAGCACGGTAGTTCCTTTTTTAAGAAAAAGATGATTATATGAATCGTCTTCTATGGCAACTCTATCAGAAAAATATGCAGGTGGATATAATCGCATTGCTTCTTCGATACATTGTTTTGTATATTGATACTTTGCAATCTGTTCTATTGGTGATTTATTTTCTTCATCTCCAGAAACCTCTTTGTATATTTTTTCTTGAATCTCAGGATGTTTTGCAAGCAACAGTAAGGTAAATGTTAAAGCATTAGAAGTAGTTTCATGACCTGCAGTAAACAATATCAGAATTTCATCAATTAATTGTTCATTACCCATTGCGGTTCCATCTTCGTATCGAGATGCTAACAACATATCTAACAGGTCATTGTATTCTACCTTAGACGCTCTTCTTTCTTCAATAATAGTATTGAGAATATCTCTGGATTCTCTTGTTAATGTAAGGGTATCTTTGACCTTTCCTGTAAGATAAAACCACCACCGTTTATAGGGTTGTCTTATTTCTTTGATGAGAAATTGTTGTGCAGCTTCTGTTATGTGTTGCAATCGAGATATGGTTTCTCCTTCATCGGTATAACTAAATAATGATTTTGCAACTACCTTAAATGCTAAATCACTCATTAAGGGAAAAACATCTAATTCTTTGTTAGGTTTTATTTTTAAAAGTTCTTCTCTAATTACTTCGGTAATTGTATCTATTAGAGTTTCTAATTTTTTCTTATGAAAAGCAGGTTGAATAAGTCTTCTTTGTTTCAGCCATTTTTCACCTTCAGCTGTCAATAGGCCTTCTCCTATATATTTAGCAAGATCTTTGGTTTGCAGTGATGACTTACTATATTTTCTATGTTGTTTCTGCAACATATGTTTAGCAAAACCTGCATCTCGTGTAAAAATTACAGATTTCCCGAATCCTAGTTTTACTTCAAAAACATCTCCATGTTTTTCAAAATTCTCATGATGAAAAGGAAGCGGATTCTTGAGAATACGATTGGCATTGTTAAGTACATTAAAAAAAGAAACTTTGGGGATATCGTTACCCATTACAAAATAATTTGTTTGGAAAAGTTAATACTATTAAAATAATCCACCTTGAATTCCGCCTTTTATGCGTCCAAGATGTTTATACGCTGCCTCTGTAACTTCTCTACCGCGCGGAGTACGCATAATAAACCCTTGCTGTATTAAAAAAGGTTCATATACTTCTTCTATAGTTTCTGCACTTTCACTAACAGCAGTAGCAAGAGTAGTTATACCTACCGGTCCCCCTTTGAACTTATCGATCAAAGTTGTCAAGATTTTATTATCCATCTCATCCAATCCATGTGCATCCACATTAAGTGCTTTTAAAGCGAATTTAGAAATTTCGATATCAATTTTTCCGTTTCCTTTGATTTGGGCAAAATCACGAACTCTACGTAATAAGGCATTTGCAATTCTAGGTGTACCTCGACTTCTCCCGGCAATCTCTATAGCAGCTTCCATAGAAATAGGCACATTAAGAATATGAGCACTTCTTTCTACTATAGTTGATAGTAATTCTGTAGTATAATATTGTAATCGAGATTGAATCCCGAAACGCGCTCTCATGGGAGCGGTTAGTAATCCTGATCTCGTTGTTGCTCCAACTAATGTAAATGGATTGAGATTAATCTGCACAGTCCTCGCATTTGGACCGCTTTCGATCATGATATCAATCTTATAATCTTCCATAGCAGAATATAAATACTCTTCTACTATAGGACTTAATCTATGAATTTCATCTATAAATAATACATCTCTATCATCAAGATTAGTCAACAATCCTGCTAAGTCTCCCGGCTTATCGAGTACTGGACCTGATGTCACTTTGATACCAACACTTAACTCATTAGCCAAAATATGTGCTAATGTAGTTTTTCCCAGACCTGGGGGACCATGAAATAAGGTATGGTCCAAAGCTTCATCTCTAAGGTTAGCTGCCTGTACAAAAATCTTAAGATTTTCTAATACCTGATCCTGTCCTGCAAAATCTTCAAATGCCAGTGGTCTTAACGCTCTCTCTATATCAAGGTCTTCGCCAGAAAAATGTTCATTTGTTGGATCGAGGTTTTCATTCATAAGATATATTCAAAAAAAGAAAAATAATAATAAATGTGAAATGATTTTTTTAAATCTCCACAAAGATAATAGAAAAAGTCCATCCGTTTCCGATCATCTAAATCCAAAATTAAATTGTAAATTGCATTTTGTATACAAAATACAAAATAATTGTGATAGAACACGCAGACCTTAGCAGACCGATTTATATACGGTTAAAAGAAATGATTCTTGATGGGGATCTAAAGCCCGGTGAAAAAATAATTCAGGAAAAAATTGCTGAAACTTTAGGAGTTAGCAGAACTCCTCTGATGAAAGCCTTACTCACCCTGGAAAACGAGTATTTGATTGAGAGTATTCCCAGAAGGGGAATGTTTGTAAAAACCAGAGACCTAAAAGAAATCATAGATGTATATATATGTAGGGAAGCTATCGAAGGTATGGCTGCTCGGTTATTAGCAACGTATAAGAACGATAATAACACTGATGCTTTAAAAAAGTGTTTTACGCCTTTTTTAGAAGATGAAAATATTGATTTTCAAACCTATACTAAAGCAGATGAAAATTTCCATAAGCTTCTCATTAAACTCACAGAAAATGCTCCTCTAGATAAAATTTACTTTTTCAGCAATATTCATGACAAGGTAATTGGGCATGGATTAGTACGTCCGCCAGAAGAAACCTTAGAAGAGCATTTTAAAATTATCACCGCTATCGAACAAGGAAATCCTGATGATGCAGAACGATATGCCAGGGAGCACATTAGAAAATCGAGAGAATTATTAATTGACCAATATAAAAACCATAAAAGTGAATAATTATAATATTGCAGTTGTACCAGGAGATGGTATAGGAAATGAAATTGTCCCAGAAGGAATAAAAGTTCTTGAGGCAGTAGCCCAAAAACATGGTTTTACTATTTCGACAACACATTTTGATTGGGGAGCCGGATACTATATCAAAAATGGAGAGTTTTTACCAAAAGATGGCTTAGATACTCTCAAACAATTTGATGCTATTTATTTTGGATCTGTAGGTTTACCCGAGGTTGATGATACACTTCCTGCCAAAGATTATACGTTCAAAGTACGTACACATTTTGATCAATACGTTAACTACAGACCAGTACGCACTTACCCTGGCGTACAACGTCCTCTTAGAAGTGAAAAACATATTGATTTTGTTATCATTAGAGAAAATACAGAAGGGGAATTTGTACAGGTCGGAGATCAGTATCTCCCTGATTCTGAAAACGGAATGGGAGTGGATACTAGTATTTTTACAAGAAAAGGGATCGAAAGGATTGCTCATTATGCCTTTAAACTTGCTCGTACCCGAAGAAAAAAAGTAACTCATATCACAAAATCTAATACATTGATTAATAGTCTAACCTATTGGGATAGAGTTATTAAAGAAGTCGCACAGCAATATCCTGATATAGAGCATGATCAAATGTATATCGATAATTCTACTGCTAACTTTGTTTTAAAACCAGAAATTTTTGATGTGGTATTGACTACCAATCTTTTTGGAGATATTCTTAGTGATCTTGGCGGAGCCGTTATGGGTAGTCTCGGACTTGGAGGTAGTGGAAATATTAATCCCGAAAAAGAGTTCCCATCTATGTTTGAACCTATTCATGGATCTGCACCTGACATTGCTGGTAAAAATATTGCAAATCCATATGGTCAAATATGGTCTGGCGCTTTATTATTAGAGCACTTAGGAGAAACAAAAGCTGCCAATAATATTATGCAGGCTATTGACACATCCACTCAACAAGGTATACTCACTGTTGATTTAGGAGGTAATGCCAGTACTTCTGATGTAGCAGATGCGGTAATCAAAAATCTTTAATAGGTTTTGTATGAAAAACATCGTTGATCTTACGCTTACCTATACAAATCAGATAAATGGTTTCTCAAAAAAAACTAGCAAAACTATCCAAAAAGATGGTTGGAATGCCAGTACTCTTACTTTCTATTCTCATTGCGGTACTCATATGGATGCCCCAATTCATTTTAATGTAAGTAATCAAACTATTGATCAAATTCCGGTTTCTGATTTTGTAGGTAGAGCTTGGGTCATTGATCTACGTCATATTGGTTCCAGAGGGTTAATCAATCCAACACATATCCCCGCGGATATTCAAAAAAAAATCATTGAAGGAGATAGTCTAATTCTATGGACAAATTGGTCACTACAAATCAACACCTCTGCTTATCGAAATGAATTACCTAGAATAAGTGAGCGGTTTGCTATATGGTGTTTAGAAAAAAAAATAAAAATGATTGGTGTTGAACCTCCTTCTGTAGCTGATGTAAATAATCTGGAAGAAGTTACCAAAATCCACCAAATCCTATTAAAAGGAGTTGTTATTATAGAAGGGCTTACGAATATTAACAAGCTACAATCTAACTGTGTAGAGTTAATCGCATTACCGATAAAAATAATTGATGGAGATGGTGCTCCTGCCAGAGTAATTGCTATAGAAAAATACGAGTGACTTTACTATTATCTGACATATTAAAATCATTACCTCCTGTAGATCAAACCGAATACAGAAAGCTTAATCACGAACTTTTTAAAAAGCAGAACCATACTTGTATTATTATTGATGATGATCCCACTGGAAATCAAACCGTATATGACATCCCATTATTAGCGCAATGGGATCAAGACACCTTGATACAAGAATTTAAAAAACAAACTCCCGTATTCTTTTTACTAACGAATTCCAGGAGTTTACCACAAGCCAAGGTCTCAATCATATATCAGGAAATTTCAAAAAATATCCTTGTCGCTTCGACAATGACAAATCGAGAATATACTATAATTAGTCGCAGCGATTCTACTTTGAGAGGACATTTTCCCGTAGAAACGAATACCATAAAACAAGCAAGTAATCTAGACAAAGTAATTCTAGTTTTTATCCCGGTGATGTTTGAAGGAGGAAGAGTTACCGTGAATGATATCCATTATATTTCCGATAAAGAAACTTTAATTCCTGTAGATAAAACTCCATTTGCTCAAGATCACTCTTTTGGATATACTAAAGCCAACCTTAGTGAATGGATAGAGGAAAAAACTGAAGGGCAAGTAAGTGCTTCTAAAGTATTTTCATTTTCTATTGAGAATATAAGAACACATAGTGTGCAATTATTATCTAAGCAAGTACAAGCTCTCACTCCCAGCAGTTACTGCATTGTAAATGCAATTAACTATCATGATCTCGACAAAATAACACATGCTCTATTATTAGCAGAAAAGTCTGGCAAAAAAATATTGTATCGTACTTCTAGTTCGTTTATTCCTTCTTACATTGGAATTACACCTAAAAAACTACTAACCACAGAGGATCTTATTCCTAAAAATGTTAAAAGCGGTGGTTTAATTATAGTAGGATCATATGTTCCTAAATCCTCAGCTCAGCTTAATTACCTTTTAAAGTACTTTGATAACAATAATACCATAGAGGTTAATGTCGAGAAAATACTTAATGATAATGCTTTATCATATCTTAATGTTATCAGTAAACAAATAGAGGAAAAACTAAATTCTGGTAAAGATGTAGTTCTCTATACCAGCAGAAAATTAATTACCGGATCTGATATTGACGATAATTTAAATATAGGCTCTAAAGTTTCTGAGGCTTTAGTAAAGATCATCAAAGGAATTAGTGTTTCCCCAAAATATATCTTGGCAAAAGGAGGTATTACCTCTCACGATCTAGCAATAAAAGGATTAAGAATGCGACGATCAAAAGTTATGGGGCAAATAGCTCCCGGAGTTCCTGTATGGGAAATGGGTGCAAGAACCATGTTTCCTAAACTACCTTATATTGTTTTTCCCGGGAATGTAGGAGATGACAAATTATTATATACTATAACACAAAAACTATCTTGATATGGGTACATCTTTCAAAAGATATGGTTTTTTTGCCGGTTCTTTTTTAATAACATTACTGTTGTATGTTGATAGAGTATGCATATCTACAGCAAAAGACGCTATTGGTAACGATTTAAGTCTTTCTGATACAGAAATGGGTTGGGTTTTAGGAGCTTTTGCTCTGGGTTATGCATTATTTCAAGTTCCCGGAGGTGCGTTAGGAGATACATATGGCGTTCGAAAAGTAATGGCGAGTATCATGATACTTTGGTCATTATTCACTTCTCTAACCGGAGCTGCCTGGAATTATCTCTCTCTCTTATTCTTTAGATTCATATTTGGTGCAGGGGAAGCAGGAGCTTTCCCTAATATTTCAAGAGCAGCATTCTCTTGGGTACCTCTTAAAGAAAGAGGAATATTTCAAGGAATTAATTTTTCAGGATCACGCTTGGGCGCTGCATTTGCTTTACCCTTGGTTGCCTATTTAATTGAGGCCTGGGGATGGAGATATATCTTTTATTTCTTTGGACTCATTGGGATTATATTTGCTGTCATATTCTACTTTGTATTTAGAAACAAGCCTGAAGATCATCCTGCATTATCTGATGAGGAGAAACAATTCATTATCCAAAATCGACAACAAAAGACTGATCCCAAAAAAAGTAAAGGCATAAGAATTGGAACAATTTTAAGTTCGAGCAATGTGCTATTGGCTATGGGTCAATACATAGGCAGTAATTTTATTTTCTTTTTTATGCTAACATGGTTATTTCCATATATAAAGCAAAAATATCAACTTAATTTGATTGATACAGGATTCTATGCAATGCTTCCTTTATTAGCTGGAGCCTTTGGCAATTGGGTTTCTGGTTATATGGTAGATATTATTTATAGAGAAGGAAAATGGAAGCTTTCCAGAAGAATCCCAGCAATTATAGGTTTTAGTTTTGTCATTATCGGAATCATTTCCAGCCTATATATGAATACAGCTCTAGGAGCCGTTCTATGCCTATCTATTGCCATTTTTGGAGCGGACATGACACTTAGCCCATCCTGGTCTTTTTGCATGGATATAGGCCAAGAAAACTCAGGTAAAGTATCCGGAATGATGAATATGGCAGGAAATTTAGGGGCCTTTACCACGGCACTTGCTTTTCCTTATATGCAAAAATGGACAGGATCAGACGAACCTTTCTTTTACCTCGCAGCAATACTTGCAGGTATAGCAATTATACTCTGGTTGTTTATGAACCCCAATAAAAAATTAATAGATGATTAAGAAGTTAAAAGGCGTAGTCATTGGAGCAGGTTATTTTAGTAAGTTTCAATATGAAGCCTGGACACGAATACCTGAAGTAGAAATTACTGCGCTTTGTAATTCTGATGTAGATAGAGCCACTATCATCATGAATAGTTATGGCATTAAAAAACACTATACCGATTACAAAGAAATGATTCTAAAAGAAAAACCAGATTTTGTAGATATCATTACTCCTCCAGAGACACATTATGAAATGTGTGTATTTGCTGCCGATCAAGGTGTGCATATCATATGTCAAAAACCTTTAGCACCGTCCTATGAGGAATCCAAAAAAATCGTAGATCACGTACAGAAAAAAGGAGTTCGTTTTGTAGTACATGAAAATTTTCGTTTCCAACCCTGGCATAGAGAAATCAAAAAAATCATAGATCAAGGTGAACTCGGAGATTTATTTAATTTGAATTTTAGGTCCCGTATGGGTGATGGTTGGGGAAAAGATGCTTACCTGGCAAGGCAACCTTATTTTAGAGATTATGAAAAGTTACTTATTTATGAGACAGGAGTTCATTACATAGACACTTTCAGATATCATGCTGGTGAAGTTAAAAGTGTATACGCAATCCTCAAAAAACTAAATCCTGTGATTAAAGGAGAAGATGCTGCTATGATGATTTTAAATTTTGAAAATGATGCCCATGCCGTTTGGGATGCAAATCGATATAACGAGAATAACTTTATAAAATCCAGATATACATTCGGAGAATATCTGATTGACGGGTCAAAAGGTTCTCTTCGTCTATACTCGAATGGAAAAATAACAGTACAAAAACTAGGTGATATAGAAAAAGAACATTTCTATGTTCATAATGATGTTGGATTTGCTGGAGATTGTTGTTATATTTTTCAAAGAGATTGTATTGACAAGTTTATATCAGGAAAGCCCTTTGAAACTAATGGACAGAATTATCTTAAAACATTACAGATACAAGATGCTGTATATGAATCTTCCAAAATGAACGCTTCTATTACAATAAGATAAAAAAACCCTTTCAAAATTTTGAAAGGGCTTCATTATATTTTTTAAACATCATTATTAGTGATGCATTTCTTCCTCTCCTTCTTGAAGTGGAACAATCTGAGATACGAAATCCTGACCTGCGATCACATATTCGCCATCCTCTCTAGTTTTACTATAGTCATATGCCCATCTATGAACAGAAGGTATTTCTCCTGGCCAGTTACCGTGCATATGTTCTACTGGAGTAGTCCATTCTAACGTATTTGATCTCCAAGGATTTTGTACAGCTTTCTTACCATAAAATATCGAAACAATAAAGTTATATAAGAATACTAATTGAGCTGCAGCAGTAATAATTGCAAAAACAGTAATTAATACATTAGTATCTGCTAAATCATCAAAATATGGGAAATTCGAATTTGTATAATAACGACGTGGTAATCCTGCCATACCTATAAAGTGCATCGGAAAGAATACCCCATACGCTCCTATCGCAGTTACCCAAAAATGAACGTACCCAAGGTTTTTATTCATCATCTTACCATACATCTTAGGGAACCAGTGATATACCCCTGCAAATAATCCATAAAGTGCAGAAATACCCATTACCAAGTGGAAATGCGCTACCACAAAATACGTATCATGTACATTGATATCTAATGTACTATCTCCAAGAATAATACCCGTTAGACCCCCTGTTATAAATGTAGATACCAATCCAATAGAAAATAACATTGCAGGATTAAGCTGTAGATTACCTTTCCATAAAGTGGTGATATAATTAAATGCTTTCACCGCAGAAGGTATAGCAATCAATAACGTAGTAAATGTAAATACCGAACCTAAGAAAGGATTCATTCCTGAAATAAACATATGGTGACCCCAAACTATGGTTGACAAAAATGCAATTGCCAGAATAGAAGCAACCATTGCTCTATAACCAAATATAGGCTTACGTGCATTTGTAGCAATTATTTCTGAGGTGATCCCTAATGCAGGCAATAATACAATATATACTTCTGGATGTCCCAAGAACCAAAATAAGTGTTCAAAAAGAACCGGTGAACCACCTTGGTTATGCAACACTTCTCCCTGGATATAGATATCACTTAAGAAAAACGAAGTTCCAAAACTTCTATCCATAATCAAAAGTAATGCTGCAGATAATAATACAGGGAAAGAAACAATACCAATAATTGCTGTAACAAAAAATGCCCAAATCGTTAATGGTAAACGAGTCATTGACATTCCTTTCGTTCTTAAGTTAATTACAGTCACTACATAATTCAAAGAACCAAGCAATGAGGAAGCAATAAATATTGCCATAGAAACTAACCAAAGGGTCATACCCATTCCCGAACCACCAATTGCCTGTGGCAATGCACTTAAAGGAGGATAAATTGTCCAACCAGCTGATGCTGGTCCTGCCTCAGCAAATAAAGACAATACCATGATTACACTACTTAAGAAGAACAACCAATACGATATCATATTTAAAAACCCTGAAGCCATATCACGTGCTCCAATCTGCAAAGGAATAAGTAAGTTACTAAATGTACCACTAAGTCCTGCTGTTAATACAAAGAATACCATTATTGTACCATGAATGGTTACTAATGCCAAATAGATTCCTGGATCCATTACACCATCTGCACCAAACTTATCACCTAACAGCACCTCAAAAATTGTAAATTTATGATCTGGCCATGCTAATTGCATTCTAAACAAAATAGACATTGCAATACCAATAATACCCATTATCAAACCAGTAATTAAATACTGCTTAGAGATCATTTTATGATCTTGACTAAAAATATATTTGGTAATAAATGTCTCTTTATGATGTCCGTGATCGTCGTGGGCATGATCATCTGCGTGTGCTATTGCTGACATATCGCTATTCTTTTTTAATATAATATATTAATTCTTCTTTTCTTCTAGTTACTTGCTTGAGCTGATAATTGCTCTCCAAAAGTTGGTTGTGTTTTTAACCAAGCTTCATAGTCCTCTTCGGACTCTACAATAATCTTCATTTGCATATTATAGTGAGAAGTTCCACATATTTTATTACATAATAAATAATAATCAAATGCATATGTTTCTAATGCTTCATCACCTGCAGCAACTAATTTCTTACTCTTTTCTTTTCTGATCTTATTAATAGTAGCTACTTTTTCTACCATAAACTCACTATTTCTCATTTCTTCAGAAGTAAGAGTAGGTGTATATGAAAATTCTGTAATCATACCAGGTACTACGTTCATTTGCGCTCTAAAGAAAGGCATATATGCTGAGTGTAATACGTCTTGAGATCTCATTTTGAAAATAACCTTTCTATTCACCGGAAGATGTAATTCATTGGTTATTTTATCATCCTTACCATAGGAATCAGAAACATCTACTCCCAATGTATTAATCCCCTCTATAAAACGAACATTAGCTTTACCCAATTCGTTATCTTCTCCAGAATATCTTGCACGCCAATCAAATTGATATGCATATAACTCTACTATTAATGGATCACCATCTTCCTCATCAATATTCATTATATCTGTCCAGGTAAATAATCCGTAAATGATTAACCCTGCTAATACAATCACAGGAATAATTGTCCAAATAAATTCTAACTTATCATTATCGGCAAAAAACAAGGCTTTATTTTCTTTCTTTCCACGGTATTTGTATGCAAAGAAATGTAATAGCCCTTGCGTAATGAATTGTACAATGAAAATCAGTACCATCGAAATCAACATTAGTTGATCATAGTCCACTCCATGTTCAGACGCCGATTCTGGAAGGAAAAAAGTATGATACTGTACAAAACAATATATGGTTAATAAGTAAAGAAATATTACAAACGCAAGCATAAGCTTACCATGTAAATTATTATCCTTATCATTCGCTACTTGAGAATTATCAGCGTCTTTCAATTGAGACAATTTCAAAATCTTTGACATTTGCCACAATGTGATTCCAAAAAGCGCTATAACTACTATGGTTAAGAATACAGTCATTTTTATCTATCTTCTTTTTTACAATTCTATTTATTAATAATGAAAGTGTTTACTCTCCTCTATATATGGATTTCCTTTTGCCAGTAATGGAGCTTTAGTTAACGCTCTAAATACTACAAATAAGAACAATCCTAAGAATAATAACACCGCACTAATCTCACTAACACCAATAAACCATGATTCTCCAACTGTAGCTGGCATAACCATATTATAAACATCAATATAATGACCACAAAGAATTACAATTCCTGCCATCACTACAAACCAGTTTACTCTTTTAAAGTCACTATTCATTAACACTAAAAGTGGGAAGATGAAATTCATTGCTAGCATCCCAAAGAATGGTAATTTATAATCTTCTATACGAGTAATGAAATATGTAACTTCTTCAGGAATATTAGAATACCAGATCAACATAAATTGAGAGAACCAAAGGTATGTCCAGAATATACTTATTCCAAACATAAATTTAGCTAAATCATGAATATGACTATTATTTACAAATTCCATATATCCTTTAGACTTTAGGTAAATTGTAATTAATGCTATAGTTGTAATTCCGGATACAAATAAACTAGCGAACACGTACCATCCAAATAATGTACTAAACCAGTGTGGATCAAAACTCATAATCCAATCCCAAGACATCATAGATTCTGTATAGATAAAGAATACCAAAAACCCTGCTGATATCTTAAAACTCTTTTTGTACCATTTGTTTCCTGTTGCATCTTCGTCTTGCAGTCTAGAATATTTTACTGCAAAATGACGATATAATAACCAACCTCCTAAAAAGATTGCTGCTCTTATAATAAAACCAGTACCATTTAACCAACCTGATTTACCTTGAATAAGCGCATCATGTTCTACAACTTTAGGATCTGCCCATACAAACAAGTGATTTACATGAAATCCTGATAATGCCAATATTACAAATAAGATGATTCCACCAGGCACCAAGTATGCTGTAATAGCTTCCATAACCCTAAACAGCACTGGAGACCAACCTGCCTGTGCTGCAAATTGTATAGCATAAAATGCTAATACTCCCAGCGCAATCATAAAAAAGAAAAATGCAGCTACATAAAGAGAAGCCCAGGGTTTATTTTGTAACTGGTGTAAAACATGCTTATAATGTTCATCACCTCCATGTGCATCTACTGCTGCCTCACCATGATTTTGATTACCATGACCACTTTCTTCTGCATGCGATTCACCATGACCACCACCGTGAGCATCATGTGCTGCCATCTTTTCTTTAACCTCTTCTATTGTTTTTGGTGTCGAAAGAAAACCAGAAACAAGTCCGATCCCACCTACAACCATTAGAATGATAGAAAATAATCTTAATCTATTTGATAGCGTATACATATCTTAATATCGTTATTCTTAACTTTATACTAGTGCACTAGTGTGCGTTACTATGATCTTCTGTTGACTCATGATGTTCTCCTTCCAGCTTTGTCTCTGCAACAACAACATCTGTATCTATTCTAGGGGTTTTCCCCTCTAAGTCTGCCTTTAATTTCTGTACATATTGAACAATCTGCCAGCGTTCATGCTCACTTGTTTGAGAAGCATAAGACCCCATAGAATTAATTCCATAGTACATCACATGATAGATACTTCCTTCTGTGATTGCTCTACCTACATCATCATAACTTGGCACTCCAAGAATTTTTTCTCTTTTCACCAATGTTCCTTTTCCATCTCCTTTTTCACCATGGCATATTGCACAATAGATATTATATAACTCTTTACCAGCATCTTCATTTTCTTTGGTATACCGAATGGCATTTTTAAGAGAATCTTTTGCAAACTGGTATCCTACATTTGAGTTTTCAATTTCATAAGGCATCCATCCTCTTGGGATAGAACCTTCTGCTGGTAACATAGCCTCCTGTCCTCCAGGAAAAACACCATACTCCCCATAAGCCTCGTAACTTACTGGTTCATACATATTAGGCATATATTGATAATTAGGTTTTGAATCTTTTTGACAAGAAACAACACTAATCATCACTACTGCCGCTGCTAATATTTTTATAGTATTCTTCATTATTACTAATGGTTATCTTCTTCCTTATCTATTACTTTAATTTCTACTGCTCCTGTATCACTTAATAAACTTGTAAGTGTATCTACGTCGTGATTTCCAGCGTCTACTTCCATTAAAAAGTGATCGTCTGTTGTTCTTAAATCAGGATTTTCAGCTTCTTTGAATGGCCATAATCTACTTCTCATGTAAAAAGTAATTACCATTAAGTGGGCTGCAAAAAACACAGTAAGCTCGAACATAATAGGAACAAATGCTGGCATATTTTCCAGATAACTAAAACTTGGTTTACCACCAATATCTTGCGGCCAATCCTCGATCATGATAAAATTCATCATCAAAATTGCAACAGTTAACCCAACACATCCGTACATAAAAGATGTGATTGCTAATCGTGTATGAGGTAATCCCATCGCTTTATCAAGTCCATGAACCGGAAAAGGAGTAAATACCTCTTCGATATGATAATGCTCTGCGCGAACTTTCTTGACAGCGTCCATCAGGACATCGTCGTCTATATATAATGCATGTATAACTTTTGATGCCATACTCTTAGTTATTTTTAAGTTGTTCTGCCTGTCCTGCCCAATCATCGCGTTGTGCTCTACCAGGAAAAGATCCAGTGATACTATCTAATAAATCGTACTCTGTCGTGGTCATTTTACTTACTTGATCGAAAGTGAATATTCCGATCTCATTAAGTTTCTTTTCCATTACAGGTCCAATGCCATTAACTTTTTTAAGATCATCAGCTTTTTGGGTTGAAGGATCAAATGTTCCTAAGTTACCTAATAAACTATTTATATCCTCCTGACTTGCCTCTTTTGTTTCAGCTTTTTTTTCAGGTTTCGTTTCTTCCTTAGTTACTTCTGCTTTACCCTTTGGCAGTTCATCTCTATGATCAATTCCTGCTTCTCTAAGTTTTTTATATTTCTCTCCAGAAGATTTTAAAATTGTTTTCACCTCTGCTTGTGCTATTACCGGGAATGTACGAGCATATAATAAAAACAATACAAAGAAGAATCCTATCGTTCCTATAAATATTCCAATATCCACAAATGTAGGAGAGAACATTGTCCAGGATGATGGCAAGTAATCTCTGTGAAGAGATGTCACAATAATTACGAAACGCTCAAACCACATTCCTATATTTACTACAATAGAGATAAAGAATGAGAACATAATACTTCTTCTCAATTTTGGGAACCACATAAACTGCGGTGAGAACACGTTACATGTCATCATTGCCCAATATGCCCACCAATAAGGTCCTGTTGCCCTATTAAGGAATGCATATTGTTCATACTCTACACCCGAGTACCAGGCAACAAACAGTTCGGTAATATAGGCGACTCCAACAATAGAACCTGTGATCATGATCACAATATTCATTAATTCTATATGTTGAATGGTAATATAATTTTCAAGGTTAGATACTTTTCTCATAATAATAAGAAGAGTATTTACCATAGCAAATCCTGAGAAAATCGCACCTGCAACGAAGTATGGTGGGAATATGGTTGTATGCCATCCAGGTATTACTGAAGTAGCAAAGTCAAACGATACAATTGTATGTACCGACAGTACAAGTGGAGTTGCCAAACCTGCTAATACAAGAGATACCTCTTCAAAACGTTGCCAATCTTTTGCTCTTCCACTCCATCCAAAAGAAAGTAAACTATATATCTTTTTATTAAATGGTGTAATAGCGCGGTCTCTGATCATCGCAAAATCTGGTAATAAACCTGTCCACCAGAATACTAATGATACCGAAAGGTACGTAGAGATCGCAAATACATCCCAAAGTAATGGTGAATTAAAGTTTACCCATAATGATCCAAACTGGTTAGGAATAGGTAATACCCAATATGCTAACCAAGGACGTCCCATGTGAATAATAGGGAATAGACCTGCTTGAATAACCGAGAAAATGGTCATCGCTTCTGCAGATCGGTTAATTGCCATTCTCCATTTCTGACGGAATAATAATAATACCGCAGAAATCAGGGTTCCGGCGTGACCTATACCTACCCACCAAACAAAATTGGTGATATCCCAGGCCCATCCTACTGTTTTATTTAATCCCCAGGTTCCTATACCTGTAGAAACTGTATATATAATACAACCTATCCCCCAAAGGAAAGCAATAAGCGCGATGGTGAACACAATCCACCAAGATTTATTTGCTTTACCTTCAACCGGTGCGGCTACATCCACAGTTACATCGTGATATGTTTTATCGCCGGTTACTAAAGGCTTTCTTATAGGTGCTTCGTAATGAGACATAATCCTTTATAATTGAATTGATTCTTTATTTAGTTAATTAGGCTTCTGTAGTATTTCTTACTTTGGTGTGATACATCACATTAGGCTTAGTCCCAACATGTTCAAGTAAGTGATACATACGATCATCCTCTTTAAGTTTAGCTACTTCACTATCCTTATCATTGACATCACCAAATACCATAGCACCTGATGAACAAGCCGCAGAACAAGCCGTTTGGAATTCTCCATCCTTAATTGCTCTTCCATCTCGTTTTGCATCCAGAATAGTTTTTTGAGTCATCTGGATACACATAGAACATTTTTCCATAACCCCTCTCGAACGTACAGTAACGTCAGGATTAAGAACCATTCTACCTAAATCATTGTTCATATGATAATCAAACTCGTCATTGTTATTATACAAGAACCAGTTAAATCTACGAACTTTATAAGGACAGTTGTTTGCACAATATCTTGTACCTACACAACGGTTATATGCCATATGATTTTGTCCTTGTCTACCATGTGATGTCGCTGCAACAGGACATACAGTCTCACAAGGAGCATGATTACAATGTTGACACATTACTGGTTGAAATACTACCTGAGGATTCTCTGACGGATTTTCCATCTCACCAAATTCAGATAACGAACTACCAAGACCAGCAATAGCATTCTTTTTATTGTCATCCCCTTCAAAACTATCCTGAGAAGAATAATAACGATCAATACGCAACCAATGCATATCACGAGATCTACGCACCTCTGATTTACCAACCACAGGAACATTATTTTCTGCATGACAAGCGATCACACACGCTCCACATCCTGTACAAGCGTTTAAATCTATTGAAAGATTAAAGTGATGTCCTACAGAACGATCAAATTCGTCCCAAAGATCAACTTCAGGAGAAGTAACCTCATATTCAATATGATTTTTACTCACTTCAGGAATAGCATTCCATTCGTGGTGATCTTTTGTATTAAATATCTCAAGAGTCGTCTCTTTTACAATATCTCCACGACCCATTAATGTATTATGCAATTGCACACATGCAAACTCATGTGTTCCTTCTGCTGCAGTAACAGAAACAGTCTGTACTGCATTAAGGTTTTGATATAGAGGATATGCATTAACACCAACATTCATATCTTCTTTAAGCCCTTTGGACTTACCATATCCTAATGCCAACCCTACAGAACCTTTGGCCTGCCCTGGTTGAATAATTACAGGAACAGTAACTTCTGCTCCACCAACAACTACTTTAGCATAACTACCATTTAAAGCTCCATTTGCAACATTCTCATTAGTTAATCCTAATTGATCCGCATCTGCTTTGGAAACTGTAAGGTAATTATCCCATGATGTTCTGGTAATAGGATCTGGCATCTCTTGTAACCAAGGATTGTTTGCCTGCTGACCATCTCCTAATGATGTTTTAGTATATAATGTAAGCTCTAGACCATCATTTGATTTCGTCACAGAAAGCCTTCTTGCTGCAGCACCTACATTAGGTCCAACAACTGCCGGAGCTGGAACTGCTTCTATATCTGCAATATCTCCTTCTGGAGCATCAAGAGCATCTACTAATTCTTGTTTTGGAAGTATTGGTTTTACTAATACTCCATCATGCAGTGCCTGATTCCAGGATGTACCTCCTAAAATACCAGTCCATGCATTTTTTATATAATCATGATACGTTGCTGTATTCCCTGTCCACTTTAATAAAGTTTCCTGGAACTGCCTAGTATCAAATAATGGTCGAATTGTAGGCTGCATTAAACTATAGCTTCCTTTTTTCAACTCTACATCTCCCCAAGACTCAAGATAATGCGGAGTAGTAGCAACATATTGACATAATTCTGCAGTTGCATCATTATGCATACTAAAAGCTACAGATACATCTACTTTTTCAAGACCACTTTTAAACTCGCTTGCGTTAGGTAAAGAATACATTGGGTTAACACCAGCAATCAAAAGACCACCAACGCGCCCTGCATTCATATCTTTTACCAATTGAGCTACTGCTTTTGCATCACCTTTACGGATAGTACGTGGAGTACTTTCATTAAAAGCTTTACTCTTTATGGCTTTATTTATTTCTAAAACTACCAATTGTGCATCAACATCCTGAATACCCGTAACTACTAATGCGTTACTTCCTGCTTTTTGGATTTGTTTAGCAGCTTTAACTACTTCTGCATCTAATCCAGAATCCAAAGCTCCTTTTGAACCAGATCCTGTTACATATTTATACAATGCAGCCAGTACTTGTTTTTGTTGTGATGGAGTTGCCTGAACTCTTTTATCTGCATTAGCACCAGATAAAGACATATTAGCTTCGAATTGAATATGCCTTGACATTTTTCCATTCTTAGGAATACGTCCTTTTGCATAACCACTATCATATCCTCCTCCTTGCCAATCTCCTAAAAAGTCAGCACCAATACTTACAATGGTATTTACTTTAGCAAAATCATAATCGGCAAGTGCTCTTTCACCATACATCATCTGATAAGCATCCAAAGCCTCACTGTTTGATACAGCATCGTACACCACATGCTTAACATTTTGGTACTTTGCTCTAAAATCAGAAACTAACTTCGAAGTAGAAGGACTTGCAAATGTCTGAGTTAGTAAAACAATTTGTTTACTTCCTAATCCATTGAGTTTAGCTCCCACTTCTTTATCTAATGAATCCCAACTGATATCTTCAGCACCTTTTTTAGGCCCTTGAAGACGTGAGCTATCATATAATGATAAAACAGAGGCATGTACTCTTGCATTAGCATCACCATTTGACACTGCAAGGTTATTATTCTCTACTTTAATTGGTCTACCTTCTCTTGTTTTAATCAAAACACTAGCAAAATCATATCCATCTGCTATAGTGGTAGCGTAGTAATTTGCTACACCAGGAACAATTCTTTCTGGTTGAACCACGTAAGGGATTGATTTCTTAACAGGTCCTTCACACGCCGCCAATGTTGCAGCAGCAGTACTAAAACCTACATATTTAAGAAAATCACGACGAGAAGTCGAAGAATTTTCTAAAGATGATTTATCACCTAAAAACTCATCTGTAGGAATCTCCTGAACAAACTCGTTTTGTTGTAGCGTCTCAACAATAGAGCTATCTTCGTTTAGCTCTTCAACACTTTTCCAGTATTTCTTGTTTGATGACATATATAATTGATATTAGCTTCTTACTATTATTTTCCGATATCCGGAATCAAATGTTTATTATTAATAATGGCATTTACCGCATTCCAGACCGCCCATTTGAGCTGCCGTTAATTGCTCTACACCATACTTCTTAGAAAGTTCTTTATGAATTTTCTCGTAATATTTATTATCAGCAACCTTCACGTTAGTTTCTCTGTGACAGTTAATACACCATCCCATAGTAAGTGGAGCATGTTGATACATAATTTCCATTTCTTCTACAGGCCCGTGGCATGTCTGACATTCTACTCCTGCAACACTTACGTGCTGAGAGTGATTAAAATATGCAAAATCCGGAAGGTTGTGAATACGCACCCATTTTACCGGCTTCGTTTTACCAGTGTAGGCTTGAGCGCTAGCATCCCAACCTACTGCATCATAAAGCTTTTGGATTTCACCATCATAAAATTCTTTAGAATGATCTGGTGTCGCAGTAGCATCCGCAACCTCACTTATAGATTTATGACAGTTCATACAAACATTAAGAGATGGTATCCCAGATGTTTTACTGACTCTTGCAGAAGAGTGACAGTATTTACATTCAATTTGATTATCCCCAGCATGAATTTTATGCGAGTAATGAATTGGTTGAATAGGAGCATATCCCTGATCAACTCCTACTTGCATAAAATACCCATACACAAAGTATCCGCTAGACAACAACAAGAAAATTGCTGTAACCAATACTAAAAATTGATTTTGAATAAATGCTTTCCAGATAGGAGTTCTTGCTTCTGATTCTGGCAATTCAACATTATTAGCTGCAGCAAAACTTCTAAGTGTTTTATTCACCAAGAACAATACAACCAATAACATTAGGAATACCAATGCCAATATTGCCAAAATAACATTCATTGAAACTCCTGAACCACTTCCTGAAGCAGTAGATGATTCATTGCCAGGCACCGGAGTAGGAGGTTCTACTTTAGGCACCATCACGTAAGCCATGATGTTATCAATGTCTGTATTGGACAACTGCGGGAATGCATTCATCGCAGTTTTGTTATACTCTTCATAAATAGCAACAGCTTGAGGATCACCAGAAGCGACCATTGCTGCACTATTCTTTACCCAAGAGTATATCCATTCTCTTTCGTACTTATCAGCTACTCCAAAAAGAGCAGGACCTGTCATCTTTTTATAACGCTTATGGCAAGCAGCACAAAGAGATTTAAACAACTCTTCCCCTTTAGCTACATCTCCTCCAGACGAAGCTTCAGTAGCGGCAACATTATCAACGGCCGCTTCATCCTGTGCAAAAACAGGGTTAAAAAAAGTAAATAAAAAAACAGTTCCTAGGATTAGGATTTTAGAGGCTGAATTTCGGTGTTTCACCTGTCTCATATTATCAAGTAGAATTATCGTCTTAATTTTGGTATGGTTTTTTCTTTAATCTCTTTAAAAAAGACATAAAAACCAGCACTTTTAATTCGACGACAAAAGTACTATAATAAGTAGATTTTGGAAATGTTAGAGAAGCGTTAAGTATTAATTTATAATAATTCTAAATAATATTTTTAATCTGTTTTGAGTTATTAAACCATACCTTTGCTTCAAATTAATTTGTAATGAGAATGTTAAACACCACAAACTGTATTTTTATATTTGGTTTTTACCTTATCGCTACCAGCACTTTAACTGCTCAAGATAGCCCAAATCCTAGTTCTGAAAACTTAAATCAGAGCAATTTTGTACCTGTTAATATTTTACCACCACCAGAAGCAACCGTTACTATTAATCAAGATCCAAGAATAAAAAGATTACTTGATATAAAGTTAAAAATGGAAAAAGATGGTGATTTTAGCGACCGTTATAAGATTCAATTATACTACGGGAACCTAAATAAAGCTAATGAAATTGTAAAATCATCTAAAGAATCATTCGAAAAATGGGAATCTACTATTCAATGGGAGACTCCAAATTATAAAGTATGGCTAGGTAATTTTCGTACAAGACTCGAAGCCGACAGAGCCTTAAAAGAGGTGCATGAAAAGTTTCCAAATGCTTTTATATTCAAACCAGAGAAAAAATAAATACCACTATATACAATAACAAAACAAAAGCCCGATGTAAAAACATCGGGCTTTTGTTTTGTTCAATACTATATTTATACAATCTATAGTTTCTTCTTTACTGCTACTTCCTGATAAGCTTCTACTATATCACCAACCTTAATATCATTGTAATTTTTAATCTGAAGACCACAATCATATCCTTTAGCAACTTCTTTTACATCATCCTTAAACCTTTTCAAGGAAGCAAATTCACCTGTATACACAACAACACTTTCTCGTATCAAACGTATTCCTGAGTTACGATAAATCTTACCTGTCAACACCATACATCCAGCAATAGTACCGACCTTAGAAATCTTAAAGGTTTCTCTAATCTCTGCTGTACCTGTAATTTCTTCTTTCATTACCGGTGACAACATTCCTTCCATTGCATCTTTAAGATCATTAATCGCATCATAGATAATTGAATATGTCCTGATATCGATTTCTTCCTTATCAGCAACCTGTCTTGCATTACCAGCAGGCCTAACATTAAATCCAATAATAATTGCATCAGACGCTGACGCAAGTAACACATCACTTTCTGTAATTGCACCTACGGCTTTATGAATAATATTTACATGAATTTCTTCTGTTGATAATTTCTGGAACGAATCAGTAAGTGCCTCAACAGAACCATCAACATCTCCTTTTAGAATAATATTAAGTTCTTTAAAGTCTCCTAATGCAATTCTTCGTCCAATTTCATCCAATGTTATGTGACGTTGCGTACGAACAGATTGTTCTCTATGCAACTGAGCTCGTTTTGAAGCAATATCTTTTGCCTCACGCTCATCTTCTAACACACTAAACTTATCCCCTGCCTGTGGAGCACCATCAAGTCCCAAAATAGATACTGGTGCTGATGGCCCGGCTTCTTTTACATTATTACCACGCTCATCCTGCATCGCCTTCACCTTTCCACTATTTTTTCCTGCAAGAACATAATCTCCTACACGTAATGTTCCGGTTTGCACTAATATTGTTGACACATAACCTCGTCCTTTATCCAAAAACGCTTCAACCACAGTTCCTGAGGCCAATCGATTTGGATTTGCTTTAAGTTCAAGTATCTCAGCTTCAAGAAGTACTTTTTCAAGCAACTCTTTAACTCCTAATCCAGTTTTAGCAGAAATATCATGAGACTGTATTTTACCACCCCAATCTTCTACCAATAAATTCATAGAAGCTAATTTTTCTTTTATCTTTTCTGGATTTGCTTCTGGTCGATCTACCTTATTAATTGCAAATATTATTGGAACTCCGGCAGCTTGAGCATGACTAATTGCCTCTTTGGTCTGAGGCATCACGTCATCATCTGCAGCAATTACAATAATTGCTAAATCCGTCACTTGTGCACCACGAGCACGCATCGCTGTAAATGCTTCGTGACCTGGTGTATCCAAAAACGCGATCTTTTGCCCATTTTCTAACTGAACTCCATATGCTCCAATATGCTGTGTAATTCCACCGCTTTCTCCTGCTATTACATTTTCTTTTCGAATATAATCCAGCAACGATGTTTTTCCGTGATCAACATGTCCCATCACAGTTACTATAGGAGCTCTTGTTTTTAGATCCTCTGGCGCATCTACAATCTCTTCTATAGATTCTTCTATATCTGCTGTTACAAAATCAACTTCATAACCAAATTCATCTGCAACAATAGAAAGTGTTTCAGCATCTAGACGCTGATTCATTGTAACCATTATCCCAAGAGACATACAAGCAGATATAATATCTGTAGTAGGCACACTCATCATTGTCGCAACCTCTGCAGCTGTAACAAATTCTGTAACTTTAAGAACCTTACTTTCTTGTTCTTGTTGAGCCACATCATCTTCTGCTTTTTGACGGTGTTGATCTCTTTTATCTCTACGATATTTAGCCGCTTTAGATTTATTTGATTTCCCTTGCAATTTTTCAAGAGTCTCACGAACTTGTTTTTGTACTTCTTCTTCGCTTGGCTCTTCTTTTACAACAGCTGGTTTTCTTCCTTTTGCAGGCCCTCGGTTTCCGCCACCTCGATTTCCACCTCCACGGTTTCCACCTCCTTGACCACCTGGTCTTCCTCCACCTGATCCAGGAGAACCTCCTTCTTTACTTATTCTTCGACGACGTTTCTTTGCCGCATCTCCTGCATTAGAAGTCTTTTTATCAGATTTATCATCCTTCTTTTTAGCAGGTTTTTTAAATTGAGCTAAATCAATTTTTTGACCTGTAAAATTAGGACCATCTAACTTTTTATATTGTGTTTTAACCTTTACAGGTTCTGCCGGAACTTCTGGCTGAGCATCTTCTGCTTTAACTGGTTTATCAACAGACACCACTGGTTTAGCTTCTTCGGTTTTAGCCTCTGCAGACTTAGATTCTACAGGCTTGGTTTCTGCAGGCTTTTCTTGCTTCACCTCTTTTGGTGCTTGTTTTGTGATTTTCAAACCTTTCTTTTGAGGTCTATTTGACACCATCTCTGGAGCAGCACTTTTAACCTCTTCCTTCACCTCTTCTTTCTTAGGAGCTTCAACTGCTTCAGTTTCGGGCTTTGCAGTATCTTTTTCTTTCCCTCCTTCTAATTCGATCTTACCGACTTGTTTTGGTCCACTCAATTGAGCTTTGGCTTTTACCACTTCGCGAGCTTCGGCAAGTTTTCGTTTTTCTTCTTGCTCATGCTCTATCTGCACTCGCAATGCTTCTTTCTCCTTCTTCTTTTCTTCTCCAACCTCTTTTGAAGCTACCTTTTTACTCTTATCAGTTTGAAATTCATCAAACAAGAGCTTATAGATCTCTGAAGAAATCTTGGTAGTAGGACGCGCATCTATCTCGTGACCTTTTGAATTCAAAAAGTCAACAGCCCGATCTAGCGAGATATTGAATTCGCGTAATACTTTATTTAATCTCATTGTTCCTGCTTCAGCCATAAATGCCTTTTATTTAATGCTCAAATATAATTAATTGTGACTATTAATCTTCAAATTCAGATTTTAAAATTCTAATCACTTCACCTACTGTCTCTTCTTCAAGATCAGTACGCTTTACTAAATCACTAATATCTTGTTCTAAAATACTTTTTGCCGTGTCTAACCCTATCTTAGAAAATTCTTCTATAATCCATGCGTCTATCTCATCAGAAAACTCTGTTAACTCGACATCTTCTTCAACTCCTTCTCTAAACACATCTATTTCAAAACCAGTTAATTGACCAGCTAATCTAATATTATGTCCTCCACGACCAATTGCTTTAGAAACTTCTTCTGGCCTTAACATCACTTCTGCTCGATTAGTTTCTTCGTTAATCTTAATCGAAGTTACTTTTGCCGGACTTAAAGCTCGGGTAATAAACAATTGCAAGTTATTTGTATAATTAATAACATCAATATTTTCATTCCCTAATTCTCTAACAATACCATGGATACGAGAACCTTTCATTCCCACACATGCACCAACCGGATCAATTCTATCATCATAGGAGTCTACAGCAACTTTGGCTTTTTCTCCCGGAATTCTAACTACTTTTTTAACAGAAATTAAACCATCAAAAACCTCTGGTATTTCTGATTCGAATAACTTTTCTAAAAACAAAGGAGATGTTCTAGACATAACAATCGCTGGCTTATTTCCTTTAAGTTCAACCGATTCTATAACTCCTCTTACATTTTCTCCTTTTCTGAAAAAATCAGATGGAATTTGCCTATCCTTAGGCAATATAATCTCATTACCTTCATCATCCAACATTATAATAGCTCTATGTCTAATATGATGAACCTCTGCTGTATATATTTCTCCTTCTAATTCTTTAAACTGTTTATAGATATTCGTATTATCATGTTCATGAATTTTAGAGATCAAATTCTGACGAAGTGCTAATATAGACCGCCTTCCTAAATCTATCAGTTTAACTTCTTCTGACACATCTTCTCCAACTTCAAAATCTGGTTCTATTTTTCTTGCTTCAGTTATTGAAATTTCCTGATTACCATCTTCTACCTCTCCATCTGCAACCACAATACGGTTTCTCCAAATTTCTAAATCTCCTTTATCAGGATTTATAATGATATCGAAATTGTCATCACTACCAAATTTCTTCTTTAGAGCATTTCTAAATACATCTTCTAAGATCGACATCAGCGTCACACGATCTATAAACTTATCATCCTTGAATTCTGAAAATGATTCTATTAATGCGATATTTTCCATATCAGTATATTATAATTAAAATGTTATCATAACTTTAGCCTCTACTATATTTTCATAAGCTACATTAGCCTCTTTTGTCACTGTCACTTTACCTTTACCTACGGGCTTGGGCTCTCTTGCTTTCCATGTTAAGGTAATTTCATCATCTGTTGCCGAAATCAAATCCCCTTCTAACACCTCTTCATCTGTCTTTATCTTAATTTTCCTACCAAGATTTTTCTTATACTGACGAATGTGCTGCAAACCTTCAGAAACACCAGCTGACATTACTTGAAGAGAAAAATCCTCCTCTTCTCTGTCAAGATTGTGTTCAATTGCCCGGCTTACCGCAATACAATCTTCAACCTTCACTCCATCATCTCCATCAATAATAATTTCGATACTATTATCGGGATGAATTTTACTTTCGATAAGAAATAAAGACGGATTTTCTTTAAGCGCCCCTTCTAATAATTCCTGAACCTGATCCTTTAATGACATAAATAGATAAAAAGAGGGGACTTTCCGTCCCCTCATCCTGGTTTTTTAATTTCAACGGTGCAAAGATAGTAATAATATCTTAGATTCAAAATATCGCTGAGAATGAATTTATTCGTAAATTTAAGATACTTAATTTTGGATAGTTTCATCCCCAAAGTAATAGCTGACTACTTAAGTACTATTCAATAATTACAAATACGCTTAAAATTGTAAATTAAAGATTAGTTATTCATTTCAAAAAAGTGCTGTTATGATTAAAAATATACTTGTTCCAACTGACTTTTCTACACAAGCTGAAAGTGCATTAAAAGTGGCCGCGCAAATTGCTAAGAAAAATGGTGCCAAAATCTATTTGTTACATATTCTAGACCTCCCCATACATCTTTCTGATCTTATGTCCTCTGGAGCGTCAGCCGCAGCTCCCGAAGCCATCTTCTTCATGAAACAAACGCATAAGAAATTTGAAGAAGTTATGGAACAAGAATACTTAAAAGATATTGAAGTTATAGAAACGGTTAGTTTTGAAGATGTTCTTGGAGGCATTATTGATTCCTGTGAAAAAAATAATGTGGACATCATCATCATGGGGTCACATGGCTCTTCTGGTTTTGAAGAATTATTTATTGGATCCAATGCAGAAAAAGTAGTTCGCACCTCTAAGCAACCAGTACTAGTTATCAAAGAAGATTGTGATATTTTTGATGTTAATGATTTTGTATACGCAACCAATTTTGATGATGAAGACAAACCTTCTTTATTAGCTGCCCATGAATTCGCTAAAGCAATAGGTGCAAAACTTCACTTGGTATGGGTAAATACTGCAAACGGTTTTAAAACCACTTATGAAACCGAGGAGAAAATGAACGGTATGATCTCTAATTTACCAATAGACAACTATTCTTTAAATATTTACAATGATATTACGGTAGAAAAAGGAATCCTTAATTTTGCAGGTTCTGTAAATGCAGGAATGATCGGCATTAGCACTCATGGTAGAAAAGGGATATCTCATTTTATCAACGGTAGCCTGGGTGAAGACGTAGTGAACCATGCAAAAAGACCTGTATTAACTTTTAAAATATAAATTTGTTATAACACTAAGTTTTACTACTAAAAGAATAACCCTACTTCTTCAAGAAGATCAACAGAGTCACATAAAGTATTCTAAGTTTTAGAAATATCCTCTAGAACAACTATTTATGTCTTCAAATTTTTATCAACAAGCCCCTTAATATTATTTTCAATTTTTCTTTTTTTATGTTTTCCCAAAAAAGCTTATCGACTTTATTGAATTAAGACACAAAAACAATTGAGCCATGTAATTTAACCATATCATCAAATATTTGAATGATTTGTTGTATTCAAATCTGAAATACGCATTCCTTAATTCTCTAAATTTACTCATCCCAAAACGTTATAACTAACCCCGCATAAACAATAGTAATAACATTAAATTAAAGACGATGGTTTTCTATAAACGAAAAAAATCGTGATTAGAATCAACATTCATCACAACAGATGAAATAATGCAAAATCAAATTTTGAAGTCAAAAAGCTGAAAACTCAATACATTATGAAAATTAGCTACACACAAACTTTCATGTTCATTTTGATGACACTGAATATGACAATATTTATAAATGCCCAGCACACAGAAAAATTTAAAGAAAACTGGGAATCAATAAACAAAGTAAATGCCACTCCTGATTGGTTCCAAGACGCTAAATTTGGTATCTACACACACTGGGGACCTGTATCAGAAGTATTTGCTGGAGCCGATCCGGACAAATACTACGGGGGTTGGCACGGAATGCTAATGTATCAAAATGGAAAGTTAACTAAGGGAAAGAAAACCAAACCCTCATCAAATTATATGCATCACAAAAAAAAGTATGGTGATCCAAAAAAATTCGGCTACAAACATATCATTGAACAATTTAAACCTACAGCATTTAACGCAAAAGAATGGGCTAATTTATTTGCTCTTTCTGGAGCTAGGTTTGCCGGACCAGTCGCTATGCATCATGACAATTTTGCTATGTGGGACAGTAAAGCTACTCGATGGAACTCCATGAATTATGGAGGGATCGATCCCTCTGCTGAGTTGAAAAAAGAAATCGAGGCAAGAGGTATGAAATTCATGGGATCTTTTCATCATGCTTTTACCTGGAAATTTTTTGCTCCCGCACATGCGTATGGCGGAATAAAATCTGAAGATTACGATCTATATACCGACCCTCATGAGTTAGATTCTAACACCCCTTCTGATCGTTTTTACACAGAGTGGTGGGCAAAATTGAAAGAATTTATAGATGTATATCAGCCTGATTTAATTTGGTTTGATTGGTGGTTAGAAAACATGACCGAAGAATCAAGACTTCAATTCTTAGCATATTATTACAATAAAGGATTAGAATGGAATAAAGAAGTAGCCATATGTTACAAAGAAAGCACCTTTACCGAAAAAACTGCAATTAAGGACTATGAAAGAGGCCGTCCAAATCAACCAAAAAAAGCAGCATGGTTAACCGACACTTCTCCCGGACAATGGTTCTATCGCCCAAATGCAAAATTTAAAACACCTAATGAACTCATAGACATCCTAGTTGACATTGTATCAAAAAATGGAGCCATGCTATTAAACGTACCTCCAAATCCGGATGGCTCTATCCCTGAAGACATGGCTACTTTACTAAAAGACATGGGTGCCTGGCTGAAAGTAAATGGAGATGCAATATATGGAACTCGACCCTGGACGATTTTTGGAGAAGGTCCAACACGCTTACCTGAAGGAGGGCATAAAGTTGAAAAAATAAAAATTGCATATACAAATACAGATATTAGATTTACTAAAAAATCCGATAAAGAGATTTACGCTATTGTCTTGGATGCTCCAAAGGATGAAATAATTATTAAATCTTTGACCACGCAAATTGGTCTGTTAAATTCTAAAATTAAAAACATCCAATTATTAGGAAGTGATGAAAAAATAAAATGGGAAAGAAATGAAAGAGGATTGGTTATTACTGTGCCAAAAAAATTACCCACTCCTTACGCTCATTCATTTAAAATAACACTTGAAGGATATACTGAAAATGATATTGGCGGTGCGGCTGATGCTCATGTAGATTAATTTTAAACGATATGCTTGGCTTTAATATTTAAAAAGTGAAATATACTTTTTATTCCTTTAGATATATCAAAGGCAAATCAGGGTAGGAACGATTATCACTAAAAATGACAGAATATATAAGCCAACCATTTTTTGGATCTTTTATAAGCTGAATAGTATTTACACCTCTAATAGTACGCTCTTTACCCTCTCGTTTAATCGTAAATTCATAAGTACTAAAACGCATAGCCACTCCCCCATACACATGAGTGATTGCATTAATTTCCTTTTCCTGAAATGAAATAATGTTATTTTTCTCGAAAGCTTTTTTATTAGCCGCTCTAAATTCTTTTTCGGTAAACATTCTTACTTTTGAGGTATCTACAGCTCCAACCATAGCTTCAGCATGATGAATCGATGTTAATTTATCCAAATCCGGGGCTCCTCCTTTATCAAACGAAATTGATTCATATAAATCTGAGATCACCTCATCAATTTCTTTTCGATCAACATCCTGATTTTGAGCAAAAGTTAATTTTGAAAGAAAAAGCATTATAATTAAGAGTGAAAAATGACTAATTTTCATAGGTTACGTTTTATTAGATTTACATTCTATTACCTTCCTCTAAACCAATACATTAAAATACATAAATAAATTACAAATTCTTAGATTTACATATATCATTTTAATTTCCTTTAATACTTGTTGGATTCTTTTTTAAAAATTTTCAGGATATCCCATCAGTTTTTACTCTTTTTTCAAAAAAGAAACCTCTATATCAACTTAAGACAAAAAAGCCTACAAAATAAATTGCTAAAAAAACAACCCTTTAAACGATTATGTTTAAAGGGTTGTTGTACCTGTTTACTTAGGAGTACCTTGGACTACGACTCAAGATAAACTACTTTACTTTGCCTAAGTAATTTTTATTTCAAAAAAAAAGAAGGAATTAGATCAAAACTAATTCCTTCAATTTAAGTTGGTCTACTAGGGCTACCATACTTTTTAAATCCTGTTTACTTCTATTTAATTCATTATATTTGAATACATAAGGGTTATAGGTTCATTAGAGTTATCTTTATTTAACAAAATTAAACAACACTCTTTCCCCCTATAAATCCCCCTAATTAATATATTTTAAACTTTATTCACTAGAGTTAAATTAATCGTTATTAAACAGTATTCATTGTAAAATGCAAGTTTCATTCACATTACGAAAAGACAAAATAAACAAAGATGGTTTTATACCTGTTCGAATGCTAATTACTATAAATGGAGAACGCATACGTAGGAATGTCAAAAATGTTAAAACCATTGCTAAAGATTGGAAGAACCAAAGGATCAAATCCAATCTTAAAAGTGAAGCTTATAATTACCACTTAGAGTATAATAAAGAACTTGATGAGCTTGAGAATAAAGTGAAGTTGATTTATAGAAATGCTCTTCTGAATAACATTGTCCTTACAAAAGAATATATACTTGACAAATTAGATAATGAGAACTTTGGCTCAAATAGCCTAACTCCTAACTTTTTTGACTCATTCCAAGAATTCATTGACACCAACAAGACCACTAAAGCGAAAGGAACTATCAAGAAATATGTTTCCTGTAAAAATTTCATACAAGATTTTGATACTGTAAAAAACTATAATTTGAGATTTGACAATATCAATATCAACTTTTATGAAGAATTCAGGGATTATTCATTTGATGAACGAAACACACTAAACAACTATTTCGGTAGAATAATATCCGTACTCAAAACCTTTATGAATTGGTCTTTTGAGAGAAACTATCATGAAAATCTCGAGTTTAAAAAATTTAAAACTGTAAGTAATACTATTGAGGTTATTTATCTAACAATGGATGAATTAATGACTTTGTATAATCATGAATTTGACTCAACTAGACTAGAACACGTTAGAGATTTTTATTGTTTTGGATGCTTTACTGGACTTAGGTTTTCAGACATAAAACAACTAAGACCTTCAAATGTTTTTTCTGATCACATTAAACTAAACATAACTAAGACAAAATCAATAGATCATAAAATTCCATTGAATAATTATGCAAAAGCTATATTAGACAAGTATAAGGAAACACTATATGAACCATTACCCGCCATCTCTTCTCAGAAATTCAATAAATATATTAAAGAATGTGCAGAGATAGTAAAAATTAATAAACCTCTTAATATTACTCGCTACATAGGTCAAAGAAGGGTAGATAAAGTACTTCCTAAATATGAGTTAATTACAAGTCATACAGCTAGAAAAACTTTCGTTACTAATAGCCTCATTTTAGGAATGAAAGAAATGGTAGTTAGAAATATCACAGGACATAAAGACGAATCATCCTTTAAAAGATATGTTGAAATTGCCGATGACTTTAAGAATAAGGAAATGGATGACACCTGGAATAAAATCTAACAAAATATGACTATCAAGTCTGATAAATTGGAAAATTTAATACGCTCTAAAAAGAACGATATCAAACAAGGATTAGATTATTTCAAAAATTTCTTGACTAACGCAACATTTCTAAACAGCATTGGGGTTTTGGAAGGGAATGATTCTTATAATCAGATAGTTGAATTTATCAATGTTGACGAAATGTTTAATACGGATCAATTTAATTGCGAGGTAGATTCTTACAAATTTGAAAGAGAAAGACTTATCTCAAATATTTATTTACATAAAGAGAAGAACAAATTGTATGATGAGATCTTAAAATTAACTCCACAAGAATTTATCGAAAAAGATACGTACCAATTAAATAAATTAAGCGCAAATGAAATAGAAAGTATTCGTCTGAAATACTACCATGACAACGTATTCAATCTTTTAGTAGAATATGTAAATACTATTGAAAAAATAAGTTATGAATATGATTTAAAAAATATAGACAAAAAAATAAAAAATCGAGAATCAATACTCTATGACTCAAAAATAACCTTGTATAGCCCGCTATTGTTTAGACATGAAGAATGGGAGAAAATAATCTTAAATGATTTATTGCTTTCTAACTCAATAGAAGAAATGGAGCAAAAGAAAATAACATTTCTAGAAAACTTAATTGAGCTTGAAACTATCATCCCTTATGATTTTAAAAATCTCCCTCTTATTCATATCAACGAAACAAACTACTGGTTAAACCAGTGGAATGATGAGCAAAGTTTATTTATTTACCCAATATATTTTTGGCTTGGAAGAAAAAAATATTTTCTTGAATCCCTAGGTAGTAATAAATTAAAAAGGCTCTTTAATAAAGAGCTTATAATGAGGTACAATGATGCAAAGAAAATAGTAAAAAAATTAAAAGATCAACTTAGACGAGATAAAATAGAAGTTCGAGAAGAAAAGTACTTAAAGCCAATTACCCAAGGACTGACTTATTTGTTATCAAAAGAAAATTCTAGTTTTTCGAAAACAGAATTGCGCCAACTAGCAGAGAAATTAATAACTAATTTGTTTTATTCAAGTAATACAGAACCTGAAGACAATATCATTGATACATCTATCAAAATTAACAACATTGTTCTTGTTGAATTTATTCTTTTTCTAAGAGATCAAAAACAGTACCTAACAGATAAGAAAATTTCTATCCCAAGATTAATCAGTGATAATTTAAACTATAAATCTAAAGGTTATTCATATCAAAACTTAAATAAAATTTACAAGGCTGTTGAAACAAAAAAAGAATTTAAGTTTAATGGTCTTACTTCTGTTAAGGCGTTATTAAATGAGATGAAAATGAGAAATTATTAAATTAATTCGAACTAAAATTCATTTATTTAAATAATTTCAAGTCGTTAAAAATCAATTGTTTATAAGCGTGCCTGATTAGACTTTTCTAAAAATTATAATTCTCTAAAAGGCAACCTTAAAATAGATTAGCACTGTCGAATTAAAACAGTGTTAACATGAATAATCCAATATTATACGGTTTCACAAAAAAGGACTTAGAACATACTATTGAATTAGTAGTTAATCGTCTTAGAAAAACCGAACTTATCGATGAATCCTCTACCAATCCAGAAGAAGATCGTCTTACCCAAAAAGAAGCTGCAGAACTGCTGGGCGTTTCTGTTCAATGTCTAATTAAGTGGAAAAAGAAAAAACTAATCCCTTTTTATCAGATAGGTCGATCTGTATTCTATTCTAAAAAAGAACTCTTAGAACAAGCAAGAAAAAACACTAAGCTAGTCAAGGCAAGTCGAAGATAAAAAAAGCCTAAAAACAGCTTCCTACACTTCTTTTAGGCTTTAATCATCAATTATTAATTAGATGCAGTAAATATACTGTATTCTATAGAAATCAACACTATGGAAAACGAAACACCGTATATCCGCATAGGAACAACCTATTATAAAATTATTGAAATACCACTTATTTCTGGAGATACAATTTCTACGAGAACTAGATGGAATAGAGAAACTATTGTAGCTGACCATGGAAAAGAATACTTAGCGAACATACCTAAACTAGATGGTTTTTGCTGTATTCCTGATCACATTAATTACCAACAATATATTAAAGGGTTTTACAACACCTATCACGAATTACCTTATAAAATAGGTGAATATGGTAAAATAGAAGCTTCATTAGAATTTGTGAAACACATATTTGGAGAGCAATACGAACTTGGACTTGATTACTTAAGATTGCTTTTACTCAAACCAACTCAAATTGGCCCAATATTATGTTTAGTGAGTAAAGAACGAGGAACAGGTAAATCAACTTTTATAAAGTGGCTTAAAGCTATTTTCGGTTTAAATATGACCTACATAAAAGGAGATTCTTTTGCTTCGCAATTTAATGCCGATTGGGCTTCGAAACTAGTAATAGCGATTGATGAAGTTTTCTTTGACAAGAAAGAAATTACTGAAAGGTTAAAATATCTCTCAACTACTGACAAAGATAAGATTGAAGAAAAAGGAAAAGACCGAGTAGAAATTGAATTCTTTGGCAAATTTATTTTATGCTCAAACAATGAGGATAATTTCATTTTAATTGATTCTGATGAAATACGTTTTTGGGTCAGAAAAATTAAACCTTTTGAATCCGAAGACACAGAGTTCTTATCTAAATTAACAAAGGAAATCCCTGCCTTTTTGAGCTTCCTAAATGAAACTGATTTCACCACTCAAAAACAGTCTCGAATGTGGTTTACACCAGAACAGATAAAAACCAAAGCTTTAACTAAACTTATGTGGTTAAATAATAACAAGCTTGAAAAAGAATTAGTCTTATTCTTTTATGAAATATTTGATGCTACTGGAAACGATTATATACAAACTACTCCAAGAGAAATTAATGCAGGCTTGAATAAGCTTAAAAAGCGAAACTTTGAAGCTAATGAAATAAGAAAAATCCTTAAAAATACTTGGGATTTAAAACCTGCAGAAAACTCCAACGCTTATAAAGGTTTTGAATATACATCCTATGGCGAATTTGTCCAGATTGAACGTAAAGGAAGATACTATACCATAAATAAGGCTTTTGTTCTCAAACTTTTTGATGAATTGATGACAGATTAAGTTAAATCCTCATAAACAAAGAGATAACCCCTTTCATCAAACTGTCATCAATTTGTCATCAAAAATAAAAATGATGACCAGTAAAATTCAAGCTTGATGAATGATGAAAAAATGATGACACGCTTAAGCCTTGATATCATTAATCTCCAAACACTTTGTCATCAAATCATCAAAAAAATTAAAAAAGAGTTCCATTATGAAAACAACAAAACTAACGTGTGAAAAAGCCCGTAATATTTCCATCGTGCAAACACTTGGAAAATTAGGGCATTTTCCTAAACGAGAGACAGAGAAAGAAGCTTGGTTCCTTTCTCCTTTCAGGAAAGAAACCCAAGCCTCTTTCAAAGTATCTAAACAACTAAATCGATGGTATGATCACGGTGAAGGATTTGGTGGTAATGTAATTGATCTTATTATCAAATCTCAAAAATGCACAATCAAAGAAGCTTTATACTTTTTAAGCCAGGATCATTTTTTTTCTTTTCATCAGCGAACAGTTACCAAAAAGGAAGAAATCAAAAAAGATTATGAAATTTTAAAAGTAAAAAAACTCGAAAATCAAGCTTTATTAGAATATCTAACTTCTCGATCTATTGATTTGGAAATTGCGCAAAAGTACTGTCAGGAAATCTACTATAGAAATAATTACAAAAACTACTTCTCAATTTCATTTAAGAATGATCAAGATGGTTACGAACTACGTAACAAGTACTTTAAAGGATGCCTTGGAAAAAAAGCTGTAACAACTCTTGGAAATGATAGTGATTGCATTTGTGTTTTTGAAGGCTTTATGGATTTCTTGTCTTATAAAACCTTGTACAAGTTTGTCAAATTAGATGAAGACTACATCATATGTAATTCGACCTCATTAGTTAAAAGTATAACATCAAAACTTCAATATTACCATACAGTTTATGCTTGCTTAGACAACGACAACACAGGTAATAAAGCAACCTCATTTTTAAAAGAAAATCATAGTGGTGTTTTTGACTGTAGTATCCTTTACAAATCTCATAACGACATCAACGATTACCTAATAGGAAAATCTTAAAACTCAAAAAATGTTCTCCATAATCTTAAAATTAGCAAAGGCTTTATTCTTCATTTTTTTGATGATTTTACCTATTAGCTTTTTAGCTGCAGCACCACTATTTATTTTCATAAAATACTTTGATTTTTGCACGCATTTTGAAATAGATAGTATACCTGATGAAGTAATCCAATTAAGTAAGTTTCCTCTATTTCTGGCAATTGCTTTTTCTCTGAATCCAATACTAATTTTCTCCACAATAAAAATAATTGGAAAAGGAAACACGATCATAAGAAATGCATTTATAACAGGAATAATAGTATACCTAGAAATATTCTTTATTCCACTGTTCCAAACTCTCATCAAAGATGAATACCTGTTACCATATTCAATACTAGTAATTGATATATGTCTCTTGACTTTTTTACTGGTTCGATTCTTTATTAAACGGAATCGATAACCTGATATAGTAATACAAAGCGTAGTACTCACTACGCTTTGTTCCAAAGCTGCGTTCGCTTTTTTCCTTAAAAGAGGAAAAAAGAAAACCAATCTAACCGGATAAAAAAATATAAAAAATGAGCTACGCAATTTTAAGAATGCAAAAGGTGAAAGGTAATATGACTGGTATAGGTAAACACCTAGATCGTAGTTATGACGGTTCTGATTCTATTCCAGAAAATGCCAATATAGATAATGCAAAAAACAACATTCATTGGGATAAAAATGGTACTGCATATACCCAATCAGAATGGACTGCACACACCAAAGAAAACACCTTTTCTAAAAGAATAAATCAAGAGATTAAAGAGAGATATACTCAAGATAAAAAAATAAGAAAAGATGCTGTAAAATGTATTGAATACATAATGACATCAGATCATCAAAAGATGGTTGAAATTTTCTCTAACCAGGAAACTGCTCAAGAATGGATAAAAGACAATAAAGTGTTTTTAGAATCAATTTATGGAAAAGAAAATATTGTCAGCATTCATCTACATCTTGATGAACAAACCCCTCACCTACACGCAACTGTTACCCCTCTAACAGAAGACGGAAGATTATCCGCAAAGGATTATATCAACGGTAAAAAGGTCCTTAGAGAACAACAGACAAGGTATGCTGCAATTATGGAGAAATATGGAATGGAAAGAGGTGAAAAAGGCAGTACTGCTAAACATACTAGACCAAGAGCCTACAGAAAACAACAAATTGACAGAAACAGATAATTATGAAAAAACACTTAGACAATTTTTATGTTAAGTCAGGAGTATTTAACCACTATAAAATCCACAATCTAAATAGATCTTTAATTGCCATTGGAGGTGCAGGATCAGGAAAGACCTATTCTATAATCAATCCATTATTAGGGTATTGTATTCCTCGAAAAGGAGTACTAACATTTGATCCTAAAGGAGAACTTACACCACTTATCAATACCATTGCAAAAAAACATAATAAACCAATTATAAATTTTTCTTTAGATAATAATTATGATGTAATAAACCCTTTGACATTATGCGAAAACAAAAGTGATATTATTGAATTTAGCTCTTATTTTCTTAGTGGAATTGTAGGTATTCCCCAACAAGATAATGCTAAGTACTTTTTTAATGCTGCAAAATCTGTTCTGACAGGTGTTATAGTATATTTCAGAAATAAAAAACCTAAACTATGTACTATACCGCATATTATAGCACTCTTTTTATCAGCTAAACCAGAACAGATAACCTCTTTGCTGAATAGTGATGAAGAAGCTAAAAGAGCTTCACAAGTTCTAGTAAGTATTAATGAAGATAAAAAGCTGTTAGGCTCTGTTTTAAGCACGTTTACTGCATTTTTCGCTAGTCTTGACACTCCTTTACTATTTAGGAATTTAGTTAGTCACGAAAAACTTGACTTACCAAATAATCTTCAAAATCCAAATGTAATTAATCTAATATTCAACCTTTCAAAAAGGGACTTGTACACTCCTATCTACTCTAGTATTATAGGGATGATTATCAAGAAAATGAACATCCCTAATCAAGCAAAATCCGCCGTGATTATAGATGAATTTACGGTGTTATCGATTCCTAATTATAGTAATATTCCAGAAACTTCACGATCTAATGGTATTTCTAACTGTATCGCCATTCAAGATTTTTCACAACTAATTTCAAGATATGGCAAAGAAGAAGCAAGTAGTATCATTAGCAATATGGGATCACAGTTTCTATTCAGAACTACCAATCCTGAAACCTTAGAGCATTTCCAAAAAATGCTGGGAACGAGAGAAGTTGAAAACATATCGAACAACAACAGTACAGATTTAAGTTTCAAATACTCACAAAATAAAGGCATCCGAGATAAAAACATATTAAGCAATGAGCAAGTAATTAAATATAAGCCTGGACAATGTTTTGCCGTAATCGCAGATGGTAATAAACACTTTATAGAGAATAAAAGAATTACAGGAAATCATTATTTAAAAAACTATTCAAATAAATTCCCAATAAAGGAAACTTCTACTGATGAAAGAAGAGTATACAATCAGGTCTATGCAGAAATAAAAAGCTTATTAAAAAGACCTCAAATTGCTGCAACAGAGAAATTCAATATGTAACATAAATCATTAATAATCAAAAACAATCCTATATGAAATCAAAACTTATAATTGGACTTCTATTCATTTACAACTCCATTACTGCTCAGGTAGCAGAAAACGCAACCGCTATTCTTACAGATAAACTGGAAGAACAGTTTCAAGAATTTCAACGTTTAAGTGATCAGTTCAATGATGACCTAGCAAAAATTAAGGAATCTATCATTCTAAAAACAGCAAAGAAACATTCTTTTAGTGCCTTCGGAGGGTATACCGAAAATGGCTTTTCTATTTTAGGAAGCTATAATTTTTACAACAGTAGTAAATTAAGCAGACTCAATAATTTTATTGAACTAAGTATTCTGGCATCCTATATAAAAGAAGATCAGTCTAATTATGAAATACCTATACAGAATTACACACTCAATGCGGGTTATTTCACAAGAATACCAATGCTTAGCGGAACACTTCAAGAGGTTACAACTACAATTGGTTTAGGTGGACTTATAGGATATGAAAGTATTAATAGCGACAATCAAGATTTACCTAATGGTGCCTTAATTCTAGACGAAAGTAAATTTATTTATGGAGGCTTTGTTGGAATGAATGTAGATATATTCATCTCAGATCATTTTGATTTAACTGCGAAAAGTAATCTCTATTATCATCCTAACAGTGACATTGGCGAGACCAAAATCTTTATAGGAGCTGGACTAAAATATTCAATTTTAAAAAACTAAAACAATGAGAAACATAATTTTAATTCTAACAATCATAACAATAGCAATTAGCTGCGAACCTATTGAAGTTGAAATCAAGGACAATTTTAATTTCGATACAACTGTTCTTACCGAAAGTACAGGTAAAATAAATTCTGAAATACCTTTGTTGCTTACTATTAAACCTGATAGATTAATTCAAGGAATAAATTATTCATTCTCATTCGTATATAAAGAAGGAAGCGGAATATTATCATTAGCAAATCAAACATTACAGGCAAATCAAACCTATCCATTAGAAAACCTTTCTAATCAGCTAAAATTTAGAGGAGATTCTAAAGGAAAGTACCTAATTGATTTTACTATTGTAGATGATAACGCCAATGAAATCCTTCATACTGTTGAATATACTTTGTACGACGATAATGATTTTAACTTCAATGTAGAAGCACAAAATTTAAGTGTTTTCTACTCTCAAGAAATTCCTTTTCAATTTAATCTTACAGAAATTGATAATGGTTCTCCAGAAGTATCGAGGTATACGTTGAGATATGAAACCAACAATCTACAAACTACCTTTCTACATAATGAGATCGAATATGGCCCAGGAGATATAATCGATAATATTTCTTTAGGTGAGTTTAGAGCAATACTCAAAAGTCCAGAACCTGGTACAAGTTCTATTTCATTTTTTGCAACTTCCTCATTAGGAATAACCAAAAGTGTTGCATATCAAATTGAGTTCAAACCAATAGACTTTGATCTTAACGTTTCTTTCGAAAATGAAAATCCTACTAAAGTGGAATACACCATTGTAAATTTTTCTATTGACGAAGTATTTGAATCTAATGAAAATTATGAGATTAGGTATTCATCAGATAATAATTCGTACAAGTTATTTGAAGGATATCATTGCAGTACTAATATAAATCTTGAAGGCACCACCATAACGATTCCTAAGCAATTCTCTTTCCTTTTCTCTGGTTGTAATAACATATACGATGATGAGATAACATTTACATTTTTTGTAAAAAACAGTACTATAGAAAAAGAGTTCTCAAAAACAGTTTCTATTAAACCATTCGATTTTGAATTCAGCATTACTCCTGATATTACTACTACAGATCTAGAAAATATTAATAAAACTTCAAGATTGCTAATTGATTACGCAGTATTCTTAGATGATGACGAATTTTCTGTCAATAATTATTATATGAAAGTGACTTCCAGTTTAGGATCCGGTACAATCGGATACTTCTCAGATTCATATGGTAATGGTTCTGAATTTCAATTGATACACAGAAATACTTTTTTCTCTTTCACTAGTGGAGTTAGTGGTGAAGCTACTCTAATATTTGAACTTGTTGCAAAAGATAGTGGTCTTACTAAAATCAAAACAATGAATGTACGGTTTGTAGATTGAAAATATATACCATCAAATAAATAACAAAAATGATCGCAAAATTCTTAAACTCGCTAGAAGCTATCTTAATACCGATGTTGATTTTATTAATTGCATTTGTTGTCGATGCAGGAGTTCTTTTCTATAGAGTATTGCCAATAGATATGAATAAAGATTTGAAATTGTTCGCAGCTATAATGCTCGGTATTGCTGTAGCTTTTCCTTTGCTTCTCACAAGCGTAAATTCTAAGCTATTGAAACAAAAATATAATATAGGTTTTCCAGAGATATTTGGATTCTGCAGTTTCTTTATGACACTTTTATTTTTTGATGTTTTTTCAGAACAGGTTAAATCATTCAATTGGTATTTAACAACAGTTTTTATGTGCCTTCTTTTAGGACTGATTGATTATTTATATGCGCATCTTTTCGTAAAAAAGCATAATCAAATCAATGAATCCGAAAGACAAAAAATACACTATCTAGAATTACAACAGGAAAGCATTAGTATTCATCATGACCTAAAAAAGTCTAATGAAGTCCTAGAGAAGTACCGCAAGGAACTAAACGAGACTAGAACAGGACTTAAAGAAGCCATCGAGAGACTACAGCAGGCTAACGAGAAGCTAACCTGTCCTCATTGTAATGAATTACAGAAATCTGTTAGTGCTTATCGAAACCACATAGGAGCTTGTAAGCATAACCCAAAAAATAGTAGCTCGCTAAATGGAAAAATGAAAATTAATACTATAAAATAATGAATCGTTCAAAGCCATCTTATCTTGATCAGCTTCGCAAAATTACGTTAAGGGGGCATACGCGCCCACTTACCTTAAATCTTTGCTCGCTTCTCTACCCTAAGTTGGTTTTGAACTTAACAACTAAAAATTAAAAAAATGGACAAACACTTATATTTCTTTTACAACCCATTAAACAACACTATCAAAATTGGAAGGTCGGATAATCCTGATCAAAGGTTAAAATCAATTAAATATATGTCAGGAGTTACTAAGCTTAAATGTATTTTAATTTATAAGTACCGTGGTGATTTAGAACCATATCTTCATAATTTGTTTTCTCAATATAGAACAATTGGAGAATGGTTTAAATATGAGTCTGTTTTGAAATCTTACATAGAATATTTATTGAAATATGACAAACAAATAAAAGAACATGATTTAGCTTATATAGCAATATCAAGTGATGTCTATTTTCATTTACGCAAACTCTATCAAAATAAATCATTGACATTTAACCAAGTAAAAAGAGAAATAAGACCTCAATATGAGAGTTTTAATAAAATTTATCATAATCTTTTAATTTCAAAAAAAAATCAAGAAAAAAGTGCTTATTCTCTCTGGCAATGTATTAGAAAAAGAAACATACATGTTACAACTAGAGATAAAAACACCAAATACTCCTCTGGAGATGATTATTTTATTGATTTTAATGATAATGAATATTCGTTGCTAACTCATTACCTGTAGAATCTAAGAATTTAATTCAAAGAAAGTCAAATAATTTACCATTCATTTCATAGTATTAGTTTTGGTAGATTTTGGGGCTGCGCGCTTCGCTTACTAAAAAAAATAACAAGATGTATTGGAAAGAAAAACTTAGAAATCAATCAAAAGAAGAATTGATTGACAGAATATCCTCTTTGATCACAAAAACAGAAAATCAAGCAAAACAATTGAAACAAAAAGACGATGCTATAAATAACTATAGACTAAAAGTAAAATCCTATGAATTAAAATTAGTCAAGGCTTTACCTAACAATAAAAAAGAGAGTATAAAACTCAATCAACACGAAGCTCTATTACGTGATTACAGATTAGAAATAAGTGATTTAAAAGATGAGATTGATTCTTGGAAGGAACGATACCTCAGTTGCTTAGAGAAGTTAAAAAGCAATGACTTATCTACATAAAGGGTGTTTTGCCCCTTTTTTTAACCGATTGATTTTCACTACATTTATGAATACAAATCATTTTTCTTTTATTCTAAAGTTTCAATTATGGAGAACACTTTATTTAATGTCTCGGGCAGGATAATCAATAACTCTGGGGATGGTCTAAAAAACTTAATAATTGTTTTCTATGATACTGATAGAAAAATAGATTTTCTCAAAAACTATAAGAAAAATATTTTTGATTTTTTGGAAGAAAAAGGATCCGAGAGACTTGGTTCAACATATTCTAAAGATGATGGCTCTTTTGAATTTACTTATGAATATGAAGATTTTGCTCCGCAAAAAGAAGAAAAAAGACCTGACATAGTTTTAGTAATTCTTTCACCTGAAGAAAAAGGAAAGAAATTAACAGAACGAATACTTTATTATTCTGAATATATTATTCATAATGGTGGGCGAAATGAAGCACTTTTAATACAATTAAATAATCCAGCTTCAGCTTCCTTAAATAATCCTAAAGAAAATAAATCACCCGCTTTATACTCTTATCTAAAACAAATTAAAGAAGAGAAAAAAGAATTTTCAAATAAGGTTACTCCACTAGTTATAGATAATGTGAAAAAGAAAAAAGAGTTGTTAAAAGACTCTTTAATTGATAAAACTTTTTTGACCACCTTACCAAAGTCTCTAATAAAAGGAGAACTTTTTCTGAAAAACAAATCAGATGTCCAGGGTAAGATGGAAGATATTATAACAAGAGCTAATAATAAATATCAAGCCTTAGAACCAGTAAGCCTTGATAAATATAAATTCTCTCTTTCTAAAGAAGACATTGCCAAACTAGATATAGATGGAGATGCTTTGAATGATGGAGAAATTATCGAAATACCTTACAGCAAATATTGTGGTTTATTAAATGAAAAAACCGGTGGTAAAAATCTTATTAAGAAAAGTTCAATTGATGAATTAATAGGTAAAATACTCGAAGAACCTATTCAAGACACCCCAAAAGATCCTCCTCCAATAATAATGGATATTAATCCACCAGAAGTCGGCACAGATAATTCGGATAAATTTATATCAACTCAATTAAAAAATATTTATGGGATTCATCAAAACGGACTAAACAATGGAAACCACCACGAAAGTATCAAGACGGATATAAAGTTGTTTAAGCAATTAGATAGTGCTGCTGATCAGAAAGCTTATCACGATTTTCATCACTTACAAGTGGCCTTTGAAAGTGTTTGGTTCGAAGCTTTTGATGGAAAAGTAAAGAGTGATATTTCAAAGTTATATGATTATGCAGTAGAAGTTCTTCATGAGTATTATGATCCCAACTTAAATTCCAACGATATTAAGAAGGAAATTTCTAAAATTGAAGCAATGCTTGAATCTGAACTAACAGATTATAGAAGTGTTCTAACAGAAATTGGGAAAGTAGCAAATATGGTTGGTGACAGCATTCCTGTTCCAAGTGATTTGTATTTATTAAACATTCACAATGTGGAAGATTTATGGAAGAAGCTTTCTTTCTCCCAACAGAATACAATTATACAAATGTTCAACAATTATGTTTCTAATGAACAATACTTTAACCTAAATGATTCTCAAAAAAGAACATATCTCAAAGAAATTCTATATTCTAAGGTTGAGGAAATAGGAAAAAATATACGAATTGAAGGTTGGGAGGATAGAGAAGGTCAAGTATTATATAATTTTTGGTGTCCAACATGTAATCATTTTGACGAATATAAAAGAGATTTTATTCATCAGGTTATAAAGCGTCAAGAAGGTATAGATATTGAGAATTTAATTTTTAAAGGAAGATTCGATATTGATCCAGGTGGAGACAATCATGATCAAGATGTTGTAATTGATTTTACACCGTTTGTTTTGGGCGATCAGAAATCTTATAGTGAAGATTTTAAGTCAAATGTAAAAAATATATTGAATAGTCCTAATGCAAAGATTTCTAGAGTTGAAAATATAATTCAGCAACTTAACGAACGCCTTTTAGAACCATATTCATTCCATGTTTTTGCTCCAGATTCTGTTAATTATGGTATACTTACAACCTATAGACAAGAATGGATACCAGAAAATTGGCAAGTTGGAGATTTAGTTTCAACCATTCCATTAGCTCCTGGTGAAAAAAGGAAGTTTAACAAAAAACTAAAGGTTAAAAAAACACGCGCACAAAAAGAAGTTGAAAAATCTCTTTATAGTCGATCCGATGAATCATCCTATATTTCAAAAGCCCATAACGAGATTGTTCAAAAAGCTCAGACAGCCAATAATTTTAATATGACTGTTAACGGTAACTTCGGTTTTAGTGTAGGCGTTTTTAATGGTGGCGGAAGTACAGCAACAACATTTCAAAACAACCAAAGTATTGAGTCTACTAAGACGAAAAAATCTATTCGAGAATCTACAATTAAGGCATCACATCAATATAAAAACGAAAGGAATATTGAAGTCTCAACAACAGATGAAACTGATTTCGAAGAAAGTTCTTCAGGTGAAATCTCAAACCCAAATAATGAAATTACAGTTACTTATTTATTCTATGAATTAGAACGCCAATATCGTATTTCTGAATCACTTCATAAACTGACTCCTGTCATAATGGTTGCCTTTGATGTTCCAGCACCTCATCAAGTAGATGAAGATTGGCTATTAACCCACGAGTGGATTTTAAGGCGCATTCTATTGGATGATTCCTTTAATGAAGCGTTTGACTACCTAAGAGAAGGTATTGTGGGGGATCAGATAAATTATGAAGCAGCAAAAGGCAGCTACAACGATCAAAAAGAAATCGTAAAAGAGATTTCTGGAAATGTAGAAAGTCTATCGTTACTAAAAGCTTCCCTTCAGGAACAACTTAATAAAACAAGAGAAAGAAAAAATATTGTAGAATTTAATAATAGAAGAAAATCAACATTTGACGCATTCACTACATTCACTGGAGCTATAACAGGAGCTTGGCCCATTATTGAAGGAATCAAAGGAGAAACTAATGGATATGACCCTGAATATTATAAAGCAGAAATGGATGCTTATGAAACAAGGTTGAATATGACCAAAGAAGAACTAGCTTCTGTCGTTAATGAATTAGAAAGAGAATCAAATACTTTGGAGAAGGCTAAGAATTTAATGATGAGCTTAACACAAAAAGTGCAAACTAAGCGAAATCTGATTAATCAACTACGTATTCATGTCAAGCAAAATATATTATACTATATGCAAGGTATATGGGAAATGGAACCACCTGATCAGAGGTTTTTTAGGTTATATGATAAACCCGCAAAAATGTCTATCTCTGATACAGTTACTTTAAAAAAGATACCCAATGAACCTCAATATATTAGATCAGGGAATCTCTGGCTTCCATTCAATCTATTATCTGACCTGTCCGTTGCAGCAGAAATGCCACCTCCAGATCAAGTAGATCCAGGCAGAAAACTTCATGAAGTAGCTGATCTAGATAATCTTCTAGGTTTCAAGGGAAATTTTGCAATCTTTCCATTAAAAGAATGTACTTACATTACTGATTATATGATGCGAGATTATGTTAATGATTTCCTTGGTCTTGTTGATCCACATGATATGGGTACACATACTATTAGAGACCTTAGAAAAGCTCATAAGATTGCCTTGAATAAAGGGAAAGATGAACTTGCTGAAAAAATAGCTGAATTAATTACTGCAAAACTTTCTGATCCTCAAGTGGACGATGAATTAGTTGTTGTACCTACAGGACAATTGTTCATCGAAGCATTACCTGGAAAGCATGCTTTATTAGAAGACTTTAAATTAAAACATAGAGCTATGGATGTGCTTAAGGTACAAGAGGAAGTTAGAGAGGCGCAAATTGAGAATTTGAGGAAATCTGCTAGGGTTTTGGATGATAAACTTGATGATCCTGATATTGATAAAATTATAAAAATTGATTAGAGTTTATGGATTTGAATAGGTTAACGTTAAATAAGAGTAGAGGAACGGATGATAGAAGTACAAAAGACAACAGTCTAGATAGTGATGAAAATATTCAAAGAAAAATTATTGAACATGGGATTAGATTAAAATCTGGTGCGAGAGCGCATATTTTTTCAACATCAGAATTTCTTTTTAATCCTAATACAAAATTATATTACAGAGATGGGTTATTAAAACTTAAGTCAAACCCAAAACCAGATGACCCTTTTCGATGGAAAATATTGAATGCATTAATAAACAAAGACATTAAAATAAATAATATAAAAATACATTCTAGAATACCATTTAGTGATTTCATATCAGGAAAAGAAGAAAAAAGAAAAGTACCTCTTTCAAATTTTGGAGGAAATGGAAGAACTTTTCCAACGTATACCATTAGCAAAAAAAATTATCCCAATAATACTAATCATTTTGGTTGCTCTTCGAAAAAGAATATTTCGGAGATATACTATAATAGAAAATCAAAAGGAACTTTGGCACATGAATTTTTCGGACATATGTATCTTGCTCAAAAAGGAGCCACCTATCTGCACCAGGATTCTCTAAGGTCTAAATCAATCATAGATCCATTTGGAAACCCTTTTATAGGCACAGTGATACAATTTATTGATAAATGCATAAAACCCAATACTAAATTAAGGGTGTTATCTCCAACATATCATGTCAACAAACATTTCTTATTTAAGTCTTTAAATTGGATATTAAACATCAAAAAAATCAATGAAATATTATCAGGTCGCAAACTCTCTAAAGAGTTCGAAAATAATTGGATTACTTTATCATTAAACTATTCAATGCTTTTTAATGTGCCATTAACCGAACATTTAAGAACTCAATATATAGTAAGGATAAATGGAAAGAGTTTAAATGCTGATTCTGTGAGAAATCAGATTGTAAAATGGATTGGAAGTATTAATAAAAATGAATTTAAACGCAATATTTTACCTTTGTTAAGAAAAAATTCAATGCCACTAATGTTGATTACCCATGTTAGGTTTAAATTTCATTGGAATTAAAAGTTTCTAAAATCAATTAAAAAACCCAATCTCATAACCATATCTAGAAATAGTATTTGATATTTAACACTATAATACTAGAAAATAGTATATTTTTGTTTTGGTAGTATACTCAGAATTAAAATTTATACTAATGAGATTTGAAAATAATGAATATGGAAAAAGACTACAAATGGTTTTAATAGAGTTAGATGTTACTCCATATAAATTCTCCAAAGAATTAAGTTACAAAAGCCCGGATACTGTCTACCACATAATAAACGGAAAGAATGGACTAAGTAATAATTTTCTAAAGAGAATTGAGGATTCTAATTATTCCATTAATATCGATTGGTTAAAGACTGGTCATGGAGAACCTCTAAATCATAGCATCGGAAAAGGCAAATATAGAAACGAGATCTTTTGTGAAGATAAAATTCTATACCCTAGTGAACTAAATTTTTTCTTTATCAAAAAAATTGCAATTGCTTTTGCAAAAGTTATAGACATTGAAGAAACTAGCTATAAAGTAGATGCAAAAATAGCTGGTATAAAAGGATTAGAATTTCGCTATATTACCTTTGGAGAGCAAGAAAATAAATTATCCAAACATAGAATATATTCTATCATTCTAGGTTTAGACTGGATCATTTCTAGTTATGCTGATTATTGGGATATGATAGCAAGAAACTCAATAAAGGGACAAAATTTACTAGAATTATATTCGAGCAATGGTATAAAACAAATATTTGAAAATGCAATTTTTCCAATTCACAAAGAAATTCACGATACCAAAAACCTATGGGAAAAAGATTCAGAACCGTTTCTTATTGAAAAGTTTCTAGAAATAGACGACCCTTTTAAGGAGTTATATAATACAGATTCAAGAATAACAGAAATTCCTGAAAGAACTAGTTCTAATCAATATTATTGATGCTTGTTTTTTTTACTTTTTTTTGATCATATTTACCTAATCGCAATAATGCTGCGATAAGTAATAACATTTTATCGGGATGGTATTCATTTGAATTGTAAAAACAATGCGCTACATTATTTCTTAAATTTAAACCGCCTTCATTTGAAAATAAATAATTAAAAAACAATCTATCATCCTCATTGAAGTATTTTATGATAATTTCATTGTCAAATACATTATGTATGTAAGCTTCTTGCATTCCTTTATCTCTATTAAAACTAGTCGGGATGCTCAATCTCTCACAAAAATCACGAAATATACCCTCCATTTTTAGAGTAAAACTATCAATACATAAGATGAAACTAGGTGTGTAATATTTACTGCTTCCCCATGCTTGAACTTGCATAAAAAATTCAGTTATGGAAGGACTTAATTGTTGAATCCAATTAATTAGTTGTTCATTTCCCCCTAAGTCATATCTAATATGTGTCTTACCTATCCATGTTTTGTCAACTAAAAAGGAAATAAAATTTTCAAAACTTAGATCACCTGATTTTATACCCACGATTATTAAATTATGTAAATATGGCAACACCGTCATTTCCATATGATATTTATAAGATTCAAAAATCCTTTTCATTTCATTATTACTAGCTTTCTGTTTTGTTATATTTTTATTTTTATCAAAACTTATAGTTGTAGCAAAATCTAAAAAAGCATTAGAGTTTTTGGAAGGCACTTTAATAACATTCTCATAAGTAGGAAAAAACAAACCCCTTGATATAAACCTGTATGTTTCAACACAACCTCTTTCAAGCACCATTTCTGACCTTTTCTTTAATTCTTTTTGATGATCTTCAGTTAAGTCCCGAATCTCTTGAGTAAAAGGAATTGTAATAGTCGGTAGCTTTATCTTAGGTTTTAAATCAGCATAAAGTTTTTCTGATTTTTTTCTGTATTCATCATTTCCTGACAACTTGAATGAATGAATAGCTTTATAGTTATAATCTTGTTTTATCCAAAACCTGTCTTCTTTAGTTTCATTCTCAGCCAATCTTAAATAAGCTAACCCAATTTCATTTTGCCATTTTTTAGTATCTGTTTTTGTTTTATTTGCGATTTTAATAGCCGTAGGCAAGTAATAATTAACAAGCATAAAATCGTCTAAATTTATTGTTTTTTTACTTAGTTCTTTTTCGAATAGTTGAAGTGAATTTGCAAAATCGATAGGTTTATATATTTTAGGAAACTCAAGCATATCATTTAAAATACTTTGTTTATCATGAAACTCAAACTTCTCCGTTTTAAAAAGTAAAAAAGTAGTTAGTTTTTTTAATTCTGTCTTGTCCGATTTTATTTCATTACTAATTGTAATTAAAGTTTCGAATAACCTCCCTATTTCATTTGGTATATCCTGATGTTCATCTATCTCAAATAACCTGTAGTACTCTTTTATCGATTCTATGTAGTTTTCAATAGCCTCTAATGCATATTCACCTCTCTTAATACCTACAGGGCATTTCCAAAGTAAATGATTATACCTTGCTTTAAGAATAGGGTTATCTGAAGTTTCTATACGTATTTTGATATATTCTATTACTTCTTTTTGAAACTCACTTAGGTCAGGATATCTCTTAATTTCATTTGCATTTTTTCCATCAGAATATATTTGAGAAAAAAGCAAATTACCACTAAGGTTAAATGCAAAACAATCGATTTCCCATTGGGATTTCTTTTTTTCGATTTCATCCTTAGTTTGATTCTTAAAACGAACCCAAAGGTCAGTCAAGTACCAATCCCTTTTTAGGATAAAAGCATTTTTTTCAACAAAAAAATATAACTCATTTATTGATTTAAATTGTTCTATATCTATTTCTTCTGACTTCAAAATTCTTGTTTGTCTTTGCTAAATACTTGCATCTATAGAATTTATGTTGAATGCATTATTTAGTTTTATTAATCTGATAATTATTAACTTTATTATTTAAAGTGTCAATTTTTATAGTGATCGTATCCTTAGATTTAAAATTAACTAATTTGGTATTCAATGTATCAGGAATAGCAAGTTTGATTTCTTCTATATTTTTTATTTTCACTTCTGGTATTTCCTTATTTATAGAAAAAGCAGATAATATAATTGCTAGAGTAAATATTCCAAAACCAAAATTCGCAATCTCAAAACAACGTGTGCCTAGTATAAGGTTACCTCCTTTTTTATTATCTATTGGGGAAGTTTGATTTATTGTAAAGACTAAATCACTAACTTCTTCATTTAAAAAATCTAATTCTGTTTCAGCACGATTTAATTTTGTTACAGTTTTAGTATTTCTTGTTGCATATGTATATCTATTAATTTTTAGAGTTTTAATAGCATGATATATTGTAAATAAATAATGGAATAAAACAAATATGAAAATTATTATCAATGGTATCTTAATCATTAAAGAAACCCCATTCAAACTTCCAATTAAAAGAGGAACAAAAAGTGCGAATATCGAAGTAACGATACTGGCCTGTCCTACTAATTGAGAATTTTTGTTCTCTATAGTAATTCTCCTATCTTTTTGATAATTATCTATTTCTTTTAGATATATCAAATATCTTTTCGCCAATTCAATAGAGGTTGTTGGCTCATATACTTCTTGAATAATTTCGGCATCTCCATCATTCTCTTCATAAAGCCCTATATATGTTAGGTATTTCAAGATCATTTGACAGTTGTTAAATAATTAATTATTTCATCAGATATTTTTAAATCCGCTTCCATTTCTAACCACGCCCATTGACCATTTGGATTTATTTCTAAAAAAACATATTCACCATCTATAGTTTTAATAAGGTCTATAGCTCCAAAAGACAAATTTAAACTTTCAGTAATTGTTATACATTTTTTTACTATCGCAGGTGGTAATAAGTATTTTTCAAATGGAATTTTCTTCTTTCTCCAATCAACTTTTGTTTCTTCATTAATCTGCGAATCTACTTTTGCAGAAAATACTTTCTTATCAACTACCGTTACTCTTATTTCATATTCTTTTTCGATATATTCTTGAAAAATACAGGGGGTCAAGTCAAAATTCTCGACTCTTTGAATTTTATCTAAGCCTACCTTATTTGTAAAAATAGATTTAAAACCATTCTTTTCTTTTATTCTACCTTGCCTAATAGGTTTTATAATTATGCTGTTATTATTTGCAGAAGCAAAGGTTTTAAATTCTAATTTATTGTTCGAAATCAATGTGTCAGGAATCTTAAAACCTATAGATTTAGCGGTATTTAATTGTAAAATTTTATTTTCAGCTGCATAGACATACCTTGGATGACTCAACCATTTTTTAGAGTCAATCAGATAATAAATATTATCAAATAAGGACTCATAGTCACTTAGTAAGAATAATTTTTCAGCTTCATTATTGGTTTGAATATCTGGCAATTTTGATCTTCGAAACCAGACAGAATCAAATGACCTAATATTATTAATAATAAAGTTGAAGCTATTGGAGTTACGAAATTGGTAATTATACTTATCGATATCCTCACAATTAAGTCTAAAATATTCTATCCCCTTTTTATTTAGTTTTTCTATTACATAATCTGCAGTAAAATCTTCCTTATGAGTAATTATCAATATCATTTATCTGAATCTGTTGGTTCTGTAGATTCTGTTATAGTTTGAGTATCCATAAGAAGTTTCAAACTTGATCGATCGCTGTCACTGTCACTTGGTTCATTAGAATTAAATGTATCCGTACTAGTATCCAACAATCTTCTCATCTTAAGTTTAAAGTCATTATCTGAATCCGTTTCATCAACTATAGTTTTTGTATCGGTACTAGTATCAAGTAATCTTTTTAGTTTAAAACTACGATCATTGTCCGAATCTGATGGTTCGCCTGTTGTTTTTGTAAATGTTGCAGTATCCATATTTACATAAGAAATTGCAGGGATATCAGTCTTTTTTAGGACTGACAAATTCTGATCCATAGAATATTCAATAATTGAATAATCTATGTTTTTCAACTCTGGTGTTTCTGTAAATTCTAAAATCAAAGGTCTCATATTTGTTATATTATTTAATTGCTACTTATTAAAACTAATTTACCTGTTATTTTAAATACTCAGTTACGGTAATTCATAATCAAATTTTAATTACAAATTTAACCAACAACCCCCGTACCCAAATATAGTATTTAGGCACAGGGGTTTGTGTTTACTTTATAAATGTAGATATTATACTTTAATAAAAAAAGTTTTAACCATAAGAGGTCTTAATCATAGGTTAACAATACAATTATTTTGGCCATTTAACTAGTCTATAATCTTCTTCCCTAGAAACATCTTGGTAAGTATTTAGTATTTTAATCCAATTTTTAACAAGTTTGTCCTCCTTTGAAAAACCATCATAATCAATTGCTACTCTTACAAAATGTTCAAACTTACTTTTAGTTTTAAGATAAACTTTGGCATTCTCATTAACAGAAGATTTTTCTATATCTTCTTTTAAATATTTTAAAACTTTAATTACGTATTTGACAGTTTTTCTTGCTTTTTTATTATTTCTATAATTCTTGACGCAATGTATACCTATCATACAAAAATCATTAAGAGTGCCAAAACCAGTATCTACATGTAATTTTTTCATTGTATTGGCTTGTATCAAATAATGCCCTAAATTAATCAAGATAACTTTGACATCTCTAATATCAAAATCATTATTTTCTATCAAATTTACTATTAGCCTTTCCGGAATATAAAAACAATCTAAAGTATCCTCATAAAGACCCTGCTCTAATGCCAAACTCGAATTATAGAAAGATGAAGTTAATAATCTATAGGTAATGTATCCTTTCTGACGATTTCCTAAAGAATTATCAAAGTAAAACAAATCAGCACAATTGCTTTCGATTGATCTAGCACACTTTTCAAAAAGATCTTTATCGTCCAATTCAATAGCGGACTTTTGTATTTTACCAATCACATAAATAATGTCCACTAAAGCACTCCATTGTAATTCATCATCAACAGAATGTTCAATACTTTCATTTTTATCATACATTCGATTTAGATGCGTCAAACTATTTTGTTTAGGGCAATTATTTAAAATGTTTGTTTTAAAAGCGGTTTCAATAAAATCAATAGCAGAAGATAACGGGAGAGAAATATTATTATTTCTATGCATCTTAATAAAATCAAGATTTAAGAACATATCTATTTCTTGCAAATGCAAAAGAGGAGCTCTCTTGTCAGAAAAATACACATAGGAATCACTAACCAATCTCCAAACCATTTCAAAATAACTAAAATCGTTTACTCGAATTGCTGTTTTACTATTTTCTCTCCATAACCAACATAAGGCGTTACAAACAATATCGCAAGAATTTCTATTTGTTCCATCATCAAAAATCTCAAAAGCCTTAGCTAAAATCTGATGATTTATTCTGTCATAAGCTAATACTTGATTATTCAAAATATGGTGGTCAATTTCATTTTTCATATCCTGTAGAGTTCCATCCACAGCAACGCCATCTAAAAATCTATATCTAGAAATGTTTTGAAAAGCATTAAGGTCTAATTTATCTATTAACTGGTCATGTTCATTAGATCGATTTGTTTTTCCCACTAGACGTTTAATAACAGGATAAACATAGTACACGTAAACAAGAAATAAGATTCCTAAAAAATATCCAATTGTTATATTACTATCCGTATCAAATTTATCAACTTGTAAGTATGCTAAAAATGAAAGCCCTATTATATTTATGGAGTTGTAAAATGAATTTTTTATTAGTTCATTGTCGAGTGGGTTTAAATTCTGAGTAAGTTTTTGATTTGAAAATTCAACTGTAAGAAGAATAACAGCCATTAAAATCCCCAATATTGAGGCAATGGCACCTATTATCATGCCAAAATAATCTTGAGGATTTAATCTATAAATTTTTAACCAATCTGGAACAAAACTCAGCTTACCAATTAACGGAGTAAAACCTATAATTATATATACTACTATTACTAAAAGCAATAAGTACCGGTCTCTAATCCACTCTAACCACTTATTATTATCCATAAGATAAAGATAATTATTTAAGTAATATCCCCCTATTTATCCCCCTTAAAAAGTAAAACCCCTTTAAAAACAAATGTTTTAAAGGGATTTAAGTTGGTCTACTAGGGCTCGAACCTAGACTCTTCTGGACCAAAACCAGACGTGTTGCCAGTTACACCATAGACCAATGCGTCATTGCGGGTGCAAATTTAAAACTTTCTTTTGGCTCTGCAAACATTTTTTTAAAAAAATATTCTATTAAATTATATTTCTCTTTTTAATTCAATTACAATTGATCAAAATATAAACTTCTGTTAAGCGTTTGCTAAAAAAACCAAGGTGAAAGTATTTTTATTACTAAATTCGCCACACGTTATATAACCGAATAAATCTTATGAGTACATTCAACTTTACCAAGTGGAATAAAATATCTGGATGGATAGTTTTTGCTATCGCATTATGCGTTTACGCAATGACAGTAGAACCGACCGCTAGTTTTTGGGATGCAGGAGAATATATTGCCACCGCTTCCAAATTACAAGTTGGGCATCCTCCAGGAGCGCCTCTATTTCAAATGATTGGAGCTTTTGCTTCAGTTTTTGCATCAGACCCTACGCAAATTGCTCTAATGGTAAATATGACCTCAGCATTTGCCAGTGCCTTTACCATACTTTTTATGTTTTGGTCAATAACTATACTGCTCAAAAAAGTAATCGTAAAAGATGAAGAGTTCTCACAAGGCAAAGCAATAGCGATATTAGGTAGTGCATTGGTAGGCTCATTAGCATTTACATTTACTGATAGTTTCTGGTTTAATGCTGTTGAAGCTGAAGTATATGCAATGGCCACTTGTATTTTATCTGTTCTTTTTTACCTTGGGCTATTGTGGGAACGAGATATGCACACCCCAAGAGGAAATAAATGGCTTATTCTAATTTCTTTTATTGTTGGTTTATCATTTGGAGTTCACTTTATGGGACTATTATCTATCCCTGCAATTGGCTTATTGTACTACTTCAAAAATTACAAAGAAATCACCATAAAAAACTTTATCATAGCCAACATTGTTGTTGTTGCCATACTATTATTTATTTTCAAACTTTTATTACCCTCAACACTTAAGTTTTTTGGTGCAGCAGAAGTCTTTTTTGTAAATTCGATTGGACTTCCTTTTAATTCTGGAACCATCATTGCCGGACTCATCATAGCAACGGCTTTTTACTTTGCTATAAAATATACCCGCAAGAAAAATTATGTAAAATTAAATACTTTATTACTGTGCGTTGTCTTTATTCTTGTTGGATTCTCGAGCTGGATCATGTTACCCATTCGAGCAAATGCAGGAACTGTAATTAACGAGAATAACCCCAATAATGCTAGGGAACTTCTAGCCTACTATAATCTTGAGCAATACCCAGAAACACATCTTTTTTATGGTCCGCAATTTACAGAAATCTATGCTGGCTTAGACGAAATCAACCCATACGAGGATGGTAAACCTAAATACGAAAAGGATATTAAGACAGGAAAATACATTATTGTCAATGATTGGAAAAATGCAAAACAAAATCTTGACGATGCGCATAAAGCCTTTTTACCAAGAATGTGGAGCACCGAACACATTAGCAACTATATGGAATATTCTGGTCCTATTAAATTTACTATAAAACCAGAATACCAAGGGGAAGAAGAATTACTAAAAGCAGTAACAGAGTTTAAAAGAGAGTATGCTACTGGAAAATTAGACAATGATGATTACAATAAATTCTTGCAATCATTTGGGAATTATATTAATGTAGAAAAACCTTCATTCAAAGATAATCTATATTACCTGTTTGACTATCAAATGGGGTATATGTATTGGCGTTATTTTATGTGGAATTTTGTTGGAAGGCAAGATGACAATCAAGGTAAGCTAACAGATTTAGAAGGGAATTGGCTTAGTGGAATTAAATTTATCGACGAGCTTCGATTAGGATCCCAGGACAACTTACCAGGGGATGCTCTTAAAAATAAAGCTCGAAATACATATTACTTTTTACCCTTGTTATTAGGGTTAATAGGATTTGTATTCATGCTACAGCGTGACAAGAAAAAATTCTGGGTCTTACTGGTCTTTTTCTTATTTACTGGATTAGCACTAAAAATATACCTAAACGAAAGACCTTTTGAACCTAGAGAAAGGGACTATGCTTTAGTTGGATCATTTTATGTGTTTGCAATTTGGATAGGATTCGGGGTATACGCATTATTTGATTTACTCAAAAGTTATTTAAAACCAAAAATACTCGCTCCTGCCGTTACAGCAATTTGTCTATTAGCGGTACCGGTTCTTTTAGCTGCTCAGAACTGGGATGATCATGACCGCTCTAATAGATATACAGCGCAAGCTATGGCTAAGATGTACCTACAATCTTGTCAAAAAGATGCTATATTATTTACAATTGGGGATAACGATACTTTTGCACTATGGTATGCGCAAGATATTGAAGGTTATCGCACCGATGTACGGACAGTAAACACAAGTTTATTTGCAACAGATTGGTATATCGATCAGATGAAAAGGGCCGCTTACGAAGGAAAACCAATACCATCCCAACTTACCCATGAATTTTATAGGTTTGGTAACAATGATGCTATTTATTACAAACCAGTGACAAATGATACTATGCTTATCAAAAACTGGATGAGATGGATAGAAACAGATGACCCCAGAACCAAAGGAGATTTACAAAGCGGAAAAAAAGTAAATACATTTCCTACAAAACATATAAGAATCCCTGTAGATAAGGAAGCCGTTCTCAAAAATGGAATTGTAGCTCCAGAGGATGCAGATCTTATTGTTCCTTATATCGACATCCATCTAAAAGGAGATCTACTCTTCAAGAATCGTTTATTAATGTTAGACATGCTTGCTAATAATAATTGGGAAAGACCAATTTACTTTACAGGTGGAAGTTATGGAGATGATGATTTTTTATGGATGAAAGATTACCTGCAATTAGATGGTGTAACTTTTAAACTTGTACCCATACGTACCAAGGTAGATCCTCGTAACCCATTTGAAATGGGACGTATTGACACAGAATTAATGTATAAAAATGTTACTAGTTGGGATTGGGGAAATAGCAATGACCCCAATATATATCATGATCCTGAAACTAGAAAAAACGCGATTACGTATAGAAGTAATTTAGCAAGATTGGTAGAAGCATTAATTCGAGAAGACAAAAGGGACAAAGCCAAAGAAATTATAGATCTGGCAATGGACAAAATGCCTATCGAGTATTATGAATACTATACTCTTGTAGAACCCTATATTAGTGGATACTACGAGATAGGAGAAAAACAAAAAGCTCGTGATCTTTGGGAAAAATTAGCAAAAAAATACCAGGAGCAACTCACCTATTTTGGGAGCCTTGAGCTTAAAGATCAATACCGTTACGCAGAAGATATAGTAACAAATGTAGAACGTTATCGTAGTGTTGTTGATTTATTACTGATGAATCGAGACAGAGAAATGATTGAAGAAAAAGCGGATGAGTTTAATAAATACCTTGATCTATTTACAAGATTGTATTCTGAAGATGAAAAATACGATGATGATGAAGCTATCCGCAGACAAGAAGAAGAACTCATAAAGGAACTTCAAAATCAAGAAAAACCTTTAGACTCCTTAGATAGAGATAGTATATCAGACTAAATTATTAAAAGTGAGCTTTTTAAAAGGCTCACTTTTTTATTCAATATAATCGGTGCCAAAAATTCCCAACAAAACACCTCGGCTCGTCAAAAAAATTTTCCCTAAGTACATATGGGACTTTTGTCATATTAGTGAAAATAAAATCTATCTCACCTTTGATGATGGACCAATACCCGTGATTACCGAATTTGTGTTAGAACAATTGAACCGCTATAATGCTAAGGCTACTTTTTTCTGTATTGGAGACAACATAAAAAAACACCCTAAAGTTTTCAATTCTATCTTATCTCAAGGACATGCTATTGGAAATCATACCACAAATCACCTTAAAGCCTGGAAAAGTGATCATGACACATATATTCAAAACGTTATTGAATGTGAAGAAATCATAAAGAAACACAGCACATCTAATCAAAATACACAAAAGTTATTTAGACCTCCTTATGGACAAATAAGTCATTCTAAATTTAAAACATTAGAAAACTTAGGCTATCAAACAATCCTCTGGGATGTCCTATCAAAAGATTGGGAATTAAGCACATCTCCTGAAGAATGTTACCAAAATGTAATAGAAAGTGTAAGGCCGGGAAGTATCATCGTATTTCACGATAGCATAAAAGCATCAAAAAATCTTACAGTTACACTTCCAAAAGTACTGGAATATTTTACAAATAGAGGGTTTGTTTTTGAGGCTATTGAGCTTTAAACATACTCTTTCATAAGCCCAATAAGTGTATTTGCATCCTGCTCACCACTTTGTCGCCAAACCATCTCCCCTTCTTTATAAATCATTAATGTAGGAAGCCCTTTAATACGTAAAGCTGTAGCTAATTCTTCATTCTTATCTACATCTATCTTTACAACCTTTCCTTTATCACCAAGAGCAGCAGCCACATCTTTTAACACAGGGTGCATTGCAAGAGAGGGTTCATTCCACTCTGTATAAAAGTCCAACAGAACCGGAACTTCAATACCTATTATATCTCCAAACTTTGACATGTCCAAAAACTTTAATGTTTCAAGTCTCTATATTTTATTAAAAACAGACTTATAAACAATTGTAAATATAACACTTTCTACGAATTAAGCAGGCTTAGAACCTTTTCTCAATTCAATTACCGTAATCTCGGGCCATATACCCACTCTTCCAGGAAAAGCATGAAAACCAAAACCTCTATTTACGTTAAGATAACGCCCGGTCTCGTTATACATTCCTGCCCATTGTTTATACACATATTGCACGGGACTCCATCTCACAAATCCCGGAATTTCGATTCCAAATTGAAATCCATGGGTATGACCACTTAATGTAAGATGATAATGATCAGAATGTTTCTTTACTTCATATTCCCAATGCGAAGGGTCATGACTTAATAACACTTTAAAATCTTCTTTAACCACTTTTTCAGAAGCTTTATTCAAATCACCTGCTTTTTTAAAATTATGTCCCCAATTCTCTACTCCTATGACAGCAATTCGTTCTCCATCCTTCTCAACAAAAGCACTATCATTTAGTAACAGATTAAAATCGATTTTATTATGAATATCTTTTATCGCCTGAAAATTCGCATCTTTTTCTTCCTCACTATCCCAGGTAACATATTCGCCATAATCATGATTTCCCAGAACAGAGTATTTTCCATATTGAGGTGTTTTCATGCGCTTAAACGTATCAATCCAATCATCCATTTCCTTCGCCATAGTATTAACAATATCACCTGTAAATAAAAGAAGATCGGCATTTTGCTCATTGATCAAATCCACAGCATATTCAATTTTGGCAGGATCATCAAAACTTCCTGAATGAATATCAGAAATTTGGGTAATCCTAAATCCATCAAACGCTTTAGGAAGATCTTCAAAGTATAATACATGGCGTATTACTTTAAAGTTATATTTTCCTTTAAAAATCCCATGTAATAATCCAGCAAAAGGAATTGCCGCTACACCAAGCGCTAGCTGACTTATGAATTTTCTTCGATCAGGCAGATATTGAGTTGCTGTGCCTTCAAAAAAGGTATTTGTCAAATAATTATATCCTGCTACACAAGATCTAATAATATCTTCTCCAAATAGAAATAATACCAGAATGAGCTTCGGGACCAGGGTTAGCAACAATAAAGCACTAGCCCTTAAAGTATATTTTGTTGGCCCTACACTTCTATCATAATTTGCAAAAATGTAAATCACATATCCTAGAATACATAATGACACAACAAAATATCCTATTTGTACCCAATTATTTTTTGTAATGGTCTTAATAGCTTGATAAGAATACACTTCTATAAGCATATATATGAAAATGGGGATCAACCAACGCATAGTTTATTTTTGTATTTCAATTACCAAACAAAACTATCTCTCCTTTTTAGTTCGACACTGTTTTTTAAGTAAAAATTAACGATAAATAAATTTTTAGCGCTAAAAAGCGTTAAAATCATCATCTTATCTATCATAAATCTTAATGATTTCTTTCAGAAGTAAGATTTTTATTTGTAACTTCGTTTTATAATTTCCTTTAGGGCTTAATTACAATAAAAAAAATCATATACTATATAATAAACAATTACTATCGTATTTATAGCAGTTGATACATTGTTATCAATTTTATTTTGGGGCGAAATGCCGTCAGTTTTTGACGGCATTTCTTTTTGTTTTTTTATCACATATTCTGTTTTTTGAAGGGATTTTGATTAATCTTCTTTTTATATTGCATTTCTAAAAAAATTTAACTCATATCATGTCACAAAAACGTCTTTTTCTTTTAGATGCTTTCGCTCTTATCTTTAGAGGATACTATGCACTCATTAAAAACCCCAGGATTAACTCCAAGGGTCAGGATACATCAGCTATTTTGGGATTTGTAAATTCTCTATTTGATGTTATCAAAAGAGAAAAACCAGATCATTTGGCTGTAGCTTTTGATAAGCAAGGAAGTAAAGATCGACTAGAGATTTTTCCTGAATACAAAGCAAATCGTGATGAGACACCAGAGGCAATCAGAATTGCTGTACCCATTATCCAGGAAATACTAAAAGCTATGCATATTCCAATTATAGAACGTGCAGGTGTAGAAGCTGATGATTTAATTGGGACTATTGCCAAGCAAGCAGAAAAAGAAGGATACAAAACATATATGGTAACCCCAGATAAAGATTATGCCCAATTGGTATCTGAAAATATTTTTATGTATCGTCCGGCCAGAATGGGTAACGGGATTGAAATATGGGGAATTCCAGAAGTGCAAAAAAGATTTGAAGTAGAACGTCCAGAACAAGTCATTGACTATTTGGGTATGATGGGTGATGCCGTTGACAATATTCCTGGATTACCTGGAGTTGGAGATAAAACCGCCAAAAAATTCATTGCCGAGTACGGCTCTATGGAAGGGCTATTAGCCAATACAGATAAACTAAAGGGAAAAATGAAAGAAAAAGTAGAAGCTAATGCAGAGTTAGGTTTACTGTCTAAAAAGCTTGCTACTATAATTCTGGATTGTGATGTAACTTTTAATGCCAATGACTATGAACTCACAGAACCTGATGCTAAGAAAGTACATGAAATCTTTCAGGAATTAGAGTTTAGAAGGCTCACTGACCAGTTCATGAAAATATTTTCTGGAGAAGACACAACTGCAGCTCAAGGTGATAAACCCACAACCACAAAGAAAAAAGGAACACAAGCTGGAGCAGGTCAGTTTTCATTATTTGGAGGGACTGAAGAATCATCGGAAGCGGCTTCTTTTTCAACCAGGAAAACAATCGCAAATACCGAGCATTTTTATCAAAGTATTGCTCCCGGGATGGCCATGAAACTATTTCTGCAAAATTTATTAAAACAGGATTATGTTTGTTTTGATACCGAAACCACAGGTCTGAATCCTCTGGTTGCAGAATTAGTTGGAATAGCATTTTCATGGGAAGCCGGAAAAGGTTTTTACATTCCATTTCCTGAAGACCGAGAAGAAGCACAAGAGTTAATCGAACAATTAAGACCCTTCTTTGAAGCAGAACATAATACAAAAATTGGTCAGAACCTCAAGTATGATATAAAAGTCCTGGCAAAATATAATATAGAAGTAAAAGGAAAACTTTTTGACACCATGCTTGCGCATTATCTTATCAATCCTGATATGAGGCATAATATGGATGTGCTTTCTGAAACCTACCTTAATTACACTCCGGTTTCGATAACCGAATTAATAGGTAAAAAAGGTAAAAACCAATTATCATTCAGACAAGTACCTATTGACAAACAGACTGAATACGCTGTTGAAGATGCAGATATAACTTTTCAACTTAAAGAACACTTTGCTCCTGAACTTACAGAAGCTAAAACGGTTTCTTTATTTGAAGATATTGAGATTCCATTACTTAGAGTACTGGCAGATATGGAAATCGAGGGAATAAATCTTGACAAAGGTTTCTTACAATCTCTTTCTGAAGAATTAGACAATGACATTAAGCAATTAGAAGAGAAGATTTATACTGAAGCTGGAGAAGAATTTAATATTGCTTCCCCGAAACAACTAGGTGTTATTCTATTTGAGAAAATGAAATTGGTAGACAAACCTAAAAAGACGAAAACCGGGCAATATTCTACGGCAGAGGATGTATTATCATATTTAGCAAAGGATCATGAGATTATTCAGAATATATTGGATTTTCGTGGTTTATCTAAACTAAAAAGCACCTATGTCGATGCACTACCAACACAGGTTAATGAAAATTCTGGTCATGTTCACACCGACTATATGCAAACTGTAGCTGCAACTGGGCGACTAAGTTCTAACAACCCTAATTTACAGAACATCCCAATTCGTACTGAAAGAGGAAGACAGGTGAGAAAGGCTTTTATTCCACGTAGTGAAGACTATACATTACTAGCCGCCGATTACTCTCAAATAGAATTACGGATTATTGCCGCATTAAGTGAGGAGGAAACTATGATAGAAGCATTTAAAAATGGAGAAGATATCCACGCTTCTACTGCTGCAAAAGTATTTAATGTTTCTCTTGAAGAGGTTACCAGAGAACAGCGTAGCAATGCCAAGACCGTGAATTTTGGTATTATTTATGGGGTTTCGGCTTTTGGATTAAGTAACCAAACCAGCCTTTCCCGAAGCGAAGCCAAAGAACTGATAGAAACCTATTATAAAACATATCCCAAACTACGTAACTACATGAGCGAGCAGGTTGATTTTGCAAGAGAAAATGGTTATGTACAAACGGTTTTAGGAAGACGTAGATACCTCAAAGACATTAACTCTGCGAATGCTATCGTACGAGGTGCTGCAGAACGAAATGCAGTAAATGCGCCTATCCAGGGTAGTGCTGCTGATATCATTAAAATCGCGATGATCAACATTCATAAAAAACTAAAGGAAGGAGACTATAAAACCAAAATGTTACTTCAGGTACATGATGAATTGGTATTTGATGTTTTCAAACCGGAATTAGACACCATCAAAGAACTCATCCAAACAGAAATGGAAAACGCCTACACTTTAGCTGTCCCATTAGATGTAGATCTTGGACTAGGAGACAACTGGTTAGAGGCTCATTAAAAATAAAAAGCCCTATGCTCTGGCATAGGGCTTTTTATTTAAAATCTTATTTTATTGTTTTTGGTAAACAAATTCTACTTTTTTTGTTAGATCTCCATCAAAAAAAGTCCAATCATAAGAGACTTTTAGCTGATCTCCAACAATTTGAAAAGTTTCTTCCTTTTGATCTTTATCCTTTAACACCAATTGTTTTTCTGATAATTCATAGGTTCCGTTATAATCATTACTTTGACATGAAGTAGAAACTTCAAGGCCCCTATCCAAATGACCAAACTTTTGAGTTACGTTATAAAAATCTGTTGGACTTTCTAAAACGATTTGGGTATTCTGATAGCAATCTGTTTCTAGCATTTCGTTTCTATTTGCTTTTCCATCTCCATTGACGTCTTGTGGAGTCTCTACATTGACTTCAATCAACTTATATGTTATACCCTTAAAATCCGTAGCACTGTTATCGTCGTCATTTGAGCACGATACAAATACCAACCCTAAAGCCAAAATGTGTAAAAATGATTTTTTCATGTGTTTTAATAATTTATGGTTATGCGAAGAAGAAACAACTACCATACCATTATAAAAATCATAATCAATTTTAACAAGTCAGCAGTAAATGAAATCATATAAATAAGTAGCGCCACGTATTTCATCACCTCATAAGACCTTCTACATTTGCACTCTTAATTTTTTAGTCAGAATTGCAATAAATTACTTAAAACAAAAAAGAATGAAAAAAATGTACTTAAAAACTATCTTAATTTGCTGCTTAGGGATCTTCCTTTCTAATTGTGAAGGAGAAGATGGAATGAATGGACTAAATGGAGCAAATGGAATAGACGGTATGAATGGAGAAAACGGGCAGAATGGAGTTGGTTTTGATGAACTTACTCAATTTGGTAGTATTACTCTTTCTTTTGAAGGAACGCGACCTGATGATGTAACTTTTACAGATACTGTAGCATTTAAATTTACAGCTATCGAAGGTGATCAACTTGATGAGAATTCTTCGGTAACTATTCAGGATTCTGAAATCAATTTCGAATTGATTCGATTTTTAAGCACTCCAGATGACTCATACCAGGAAACTTTAGCAGCCATTGATTTGGATATCACCAACCCAGGACAAGACGATCAAACGATATCGTTCGATTTAGAAGTTGATGATTATGCTATCATTTCAAACGACAATAAATATTTTGTAATCGATGATGGTGAATTTAGCAATACAGATATGGGTGTGTCTAATTTTAGCATTACCAACTATAGTTTTAATGAAGAAACAAATAACCTGGTATTCTCTTTCTCTATGGATATCGCTTCAGACAGTAATGAAACAGGAAACAACCTTTCTATTTCTGGAGAAGTTGATGTTATTGTCTTAGAAGAAGTTCCAGCTGTAAGCACTCGATAACGGATAAAAACATATCACTTAATATATCCTTTAACCCTGTTGGATCAACCTGCAGGGTTTTACTTTTTTACATCCAGATAAAAATCATAATAATTAAGAAAAGTCGGTATTACCGGCCCATTAAAAGAATTAGGAGCATTAAAAAGCACACACATAGCAATATCATTATCAGGATCAACAAGCAGTTGTGTTTTATATTGATTTACATTCCCTCCATGATAGATGATTCTTCTACCTCGATAATCCAAAACACGCCAACCCTTTGCATAGTATGAATCTGTTACTCCATCCCATAAATTAACGTAAGTATCTTCATTACTTGTACATATAACAGGATTAAAAATATCACTAAGACTTTCCTTCGAAATAATATCAGGACGATATCCAAGCAGAACTTTTAGATATTCTCCCATATCAGAAATTGATGCATTCACACCACCGGCTGCAGCTACATTATAATAGTTTTTATGAAGTTTATCTAATCTGTATTTTTTTGAATAATGATTGTACGAATGTGGTAGCGCTACATTATCAGTGTTTTTTATAGCAGTATATGTACTTGAAGCACTATACATTCCTGCCGGATCAAAAATCCGTTCTTTAAGTAATGTTTCAAAAGATTTTTTTGAGCCATTTTCCATAATTTTTTCGATCACAGAAAATATGGCATTTTGATAGCCATACTCTACTCCTTCTCTAGCCACAACCCCTTTTCTTCTAAAACTTCTAATGATTTGATCCAAAGATAAACCTTGTTGTATTAACCTTGTATACGTATAAGGATACAATCCTGTAGTCTGAGATAGCAAATGATTCACTTTAAGTCTATCTGCCTGTTGTCTATCCTTAAGATCAAATGATTGTAAAGACTCTTTTACATTCTGATTCCATTGTAGTTCTCCATGATCAACCATATTTCCTGCAAGAACTGCAGTTACACCTTTAGACAAACTTGCAATCCTAAAAACAGATTCAACGTCTACAGAATCCTGTGTATGAATTTCTTTTACTCCAAACCCTCTTTTATAAATAATTGTTGAGTCTTTTACAATCACCACTGCCGCACCAGGGCATTCAGAAACATTAAAATTAGTAGTAAAAAACTTTTCATAATGTTCTAAAAATAAGGTTAAAGATTCTTGTTCTGAAACCTCAGGTTTTTCTTCAATTATTTTCACTTCTTTCTCCACTTTTGAAGTGTTACAAGACACTAAAAAAACAGCAATACATACAGCATAAAGGTATTTCATATAGTCATATTCTAATAATGCTGCAAAATAAAGGTAAAATACTAAGCCTGAAAAAGTTTTTTACAATAACAATGGCTATCCCATAATAAACAACTTGAAAAGCATCTTTTCAGAAATTAAGTACATCAAGAATTTAAAGTACAAATCTATATGTAGCTTTAATTAAGAAAGTATTCTCAGGTTGCTGATCCAAAATTTGATTTTTTAAACTTCTAAAAAGATGATCTCCAGGGTTCCCATCTCCGGTAACCCCCTGTGACCAAACTAAAAATATCTCTGAACCTGGAATATATTCCCAACGCAAAACCAAATTAGAACGAAATTGCACAAATGCGAAATCAGGATTATCAATTGTATAATCAACCGTCCCATCTCTATTTTCGTCTATCTCGTATTGATCATCCACTAACGAAATCTGATCTTGATTATATAGCGTTACTCGTTCACCAAGGTTTTTGGCTACCGCATTATTTACATAATTAAAGTCTTTATATCTCCCTCTCGATATAAAAGGCTCTCCATAATACTGTATCGTCAAGTTTGGATTAATATTATAATTCAATCTAATACTTGCACTCAATGTTTGTTGATCTATATCTGCTGTAATATAACGTGCCGTTCCATTAAAATCTGCCTCTGTTACATATTGAGTTTTATTAGGATTTTGTCGAAACTGTGGATTAAGAGACATACTAAAAGAATTAAAAGGTTGGTATCTCAATCGAATCACATATCGATTGAATGAAAAACTGTTTTGCGCTGCTCTGGATCCATCATATCCAACAGTAAAATTAAATTTCTTTCTTCGATCTGAACCGAAAAACAAATAAGCAAAATTCTCATCAGAGAAACGCCAGCGAGGCCCACCTCTCAAAAAGGTGTTGGTAAAAATACGAGGCTTATGACCAAAACCAGCTTCTGTCCACCAGTTATTTTTATAATTAATAAAGCCTTCTAATCGATATTGAATGCGATTATAATTTCCGTCAAAATCGAATGTAGCAAATTGATTAAAATTAATATTTGCTCTTCTATACAACTTTGTTGGTTTTAAGAAAAGATAACGCGCACTACTGAACTGTCTGATTTCATCTGCTTGACGTAAAAACCCTATATCATTTAACTCCAATTCTGGAGAGCGCCAAAATACCCCTGCACTATATCTCCAATTTCCTCCTCCAGATTTACCTCCGGTTAACTTACCTCCAGTTCCGGTTAATGAAGTTCTATTAGGATCTACTTCTACATGCCCTGCATCTACTCGTTGAAAAAGATGAGTTAATTCATTTTGAGTTTCTTCAATAGCCTCTTTAGAACCTTCTACATGACTAGCTACAATATTGCCTTCTAAGAAGTATTTTCTGTCTTTCCAATTATGTTTAAAATCTAATCCTGCCGAATATGCAGATTTCCTAAGAAGATTAAGGTTATTTTCCCTTGTACCTGCCACTTCAGATGTTTCATCTGTATCAGGATCTTCTTCATCTATATTAAATGTATCTCCAAGATCTCGATTGGTAGCTGTAATGATCCCTCCAATAAAAGAATTACGTTTATTGAAATCTTTTTGGACTCTACCCACCATATAATTCGTTAAAGGTTCTACAATAGCCTCCCTTTTATTTCCATTTTCATCTTCAATTTTTGCAATCTCTCTAGAAGTTACACTCTCTAAGATACCAATAGACCAGCCATCTTTGGTTTTTCCGCTAAATTTTGCTGCGCCAAGAATTGTAGTATTTGTGGGCCTGTCTATAAATTCGTTATCAATTCCCGAAATTGACCCCTGTGGATTTCTTCCTATTCTACGAGAATAAAATACATTATCCTGATTATTAGCGAAGCGATAATCGAATATGTTCTTATTTTCTACAAAAAAAGGTCGTTGTTCCCTGAAGAAAATCTGAAATCCATCTAATGCAATGGCTGCAGGGTCAGCTTCTACTTGCCCGAAATCTGGATTCACTGTCAAATCCAAAGTAAGATCATTTGTAATCCCTATTTTTGCATCCAAACCGCCATTCAACTCAAAATCATCACCATCTCTAAAAGGATTCCCTTCTTCTTTTGGATATGTATCTAATTGAGTCACAGCAAAAGGTTGGATTTCTAATTGTTTTTGTGGTTCAATATCAATTAATCCATGTAGCTCTCCAAACTCACTTACCCAACCAGGTGCATCCTGCGGGATACGTTGCCATACAGAGCGTTCTTCTTTTCTAAACAACCTACGATTAACCTGCAATCCCCATATTTGCTCTTTACTTTTACCAAATTTTACCTGACTTAAGGGAATTTTCACTTCGGCTGTCCATCCCTCTTCATCAATATTTGTAGCTGTATACCAAATTGGATTCCAACTACTATCCCAATTATCTCCATTCTGAGAGATAAATTCGTCTCCTTTTACACCGGCAGCAGTAATACTAAATGAAAAACCGGTCCTCTTATCATGATAAGTATCAAGATTAATCTCTACCCAGTCACCTGCAAAACCATCTCTTCGGGATAGTCTTTTCTCAATTTTATCAGGTTCGTCATCATAACAACGATATGCTATATATAGGTATTTTTGATCGTATACTATTTTAAATTTTGTTTTTTGGCTAGGAGGAGTATTCTCATCTGGTTGATTTTCTGTAAAATCACCGGTCCATTCTACCAGGTCCCAACCCGATTCATTAATTAACCCATCGATTGTTGGAGCTTCTGCTCCCTGCAAAGGTTTTGTAGTATAAATTCTTTTTTTAACTGTGCTAGTAGAATCTTGTGCAAAGATAATTATTGGAAATAAAAAGAGTACCAAAAGACAGGTATAACATTTCATGATGATTAGAAGTTTGATGATTGATATAACTAAGATGACAGAAATTATTCTAGTTTGTCACACATACCGTTGTTTTTTAGTAAAAAATTAACAGAGGATGACACCTGGAAAGCATAAAATAAACGAGCTCTACGGTAATTGCCTCAACATCGCTGAAAACCAATGCATCATACTTTAAAAATAATATCAACTACCAGTTTGCTATATAAATATATAATTGTACATTTGCACCCCTATTTTATATAGGAAAAGGAATGTTTAATTAAGTAAAAATAATTAGTGTGGACACATTAAGTTACAAAACAGTATCTGCAAACAAAGCTACCGTTACTAAAGAATGGTTGCATGTAGATGCTGAAGGACAGACTTTAGGTCGTCTTTCTTCTGTAGTAGCAATACTACTTAGAGGTAAGCACAAACCTAGCTTTACCCCACACGTTGATTGCGGTGATAATGTTATCATTACCAATGCCGAAAAAATCAACTTAACAGGAAAAAAGTGGACAGATAAATCTTATATCCGTCACACTGGATACCCTGGAGGGCAAAGAAGTCTTACTGCTCAGGAATTGTATGACAAAAATCCAGAGCGTTTAATCGAAAAAGCGGTAAAAGGAATGTTACCTAAGAACAAATTAGGAGCAGCTTTATTCCGTAATTTAAAGGTATATGCAGGAGCAGACCACGGTCAGGACGCTCAGCAGCCGAAAACTGTTAACTTAAAAGAATTTAAGTAATGGAAGTTATTCACAAAATTGGTCGTAGAAAGACGGCTGTAGCTAGAATTTATCTTAAAGATGGTTCTGGAAAAATTACGGTTAACAAAAAAGATCTTGCTGACTATTTCACTACCGCTACTTTACAATACAAAGTAAACCAACCTTTAACTTTAACAAGTAACGAGGATAAATACGATGTAAATGTAAACGTATATGGTGGAGGAATCACTGGTCAGGCAGAAGCTGTACGTTTAGCTATATCAAGAGCGGTATGTGAGCTGGACGAGGAAAACAGATCAATCCTTAAACCAGAAGGTTTATTGACAAGAGATCCAAGAATGGTAGAACGTAAGAAATTCGGTCAGAAGAAGGCTCGTAAGAAATTTCAGTTCTCTAAACGTTAATTTATTAAAACAGTATTTGTTGTTACCTCATCTATATGAGGGGTTAGTTTAGCATCTAAATGCCCAAGGCCATACAAAAGTAGCCACTTGAGCATTGCTAATTCAACAGAACGTAAACTATTACAAAAATGGCAAACAATATCGAAGTAAAAGAATTACTTGATGCGGGTGTACACTTTGGTCACCTGACAAGAAGATGGGATCCAAACATGGCACCATATATATATATGGAGCGCAATGGTATTCACATCATTAACTTATATAAAACTGCTGCAAAAATTGATGAAGCTAGTGAAGCTTTAAAAAAAATCGCAGCATCCGGCAGAAAAATCCTTTTTGTCGCTACCAAAAAACAAGCTAAAGAAATTGTTGCTGAAAAAGCAGCTAAAGCTAACCAACCTTACATCACTGAAAGATGGCCTGGTGGTATGCTTACCAACTTTGTTACAATTCGTAAAGCCGTTAAAAAAATGGCTGCTATCGATAGAATGAAGAAAGATGGTACTTTTAACACATTATCTAAAAAAGAACGTTTACAAGTAGATCGTTTAAGAGCTAAATTAGAAAAGAACTTAGGTTCTATTTCCGATATGACTCGTCTACCAGGAGCGTTATTTGTTGTAGATATTACTCGTGAACATATCGCGGTAAAAGAAGCTCAAAAATTAAACATTCCTATTTTCGCAATGGTTGATACTAACTCTGACCCTCGTCAAGTACAGTATGTAATTCCTGCAAATGATGATGCTTCTAAATCTATTGACAAAGTAATGACTTATGTTAGTGATGCTGTTATCGAAGGCTTAAGTGAAAGAAAAGCTTCAAAAGATGCTCCTAAAAAGGATGCTCCTGCAAAACAAGCCGCTCCTGCAAAAGAAGCTGCACCTGTAAAAGAAGCTCCTGCAAAAGTTGAAGCTGCAGCGGTAGTAGAAGCACCAGTAGTAACTGAAGCTGCTAAGCAAGAAGAAGAATAAACAGATTGATTACTCAATCTATTAAAATTCTAGGTTAGGGTTTTATCTTTAAGGTAAACTTAACTTTAGCATAAAATTAATAAGTCGTTTGGTTCTTTACTTTTGCAGTACTAACTAAACGACTTGTTTTTTACATAAACAACACATTTACACATTAAATATTTAAAGATATGGCAAATATTACAGCAGCCGACGTAAGTAAATTACGTAAAGCTACAGGTGCCGGAATGATGGACTGCAAAAAAGCACTTGTTGAAGCTGAAGGAGATTTTGACGCAGCAATTAAAATCCTAAGAGAAAAAGGACAAAAAATTGCTGATAAAAGAGCAGATAGAGAATCTGCAGAAGGTGCGGTTATTGCAAAAGTTAACGACACAAAAAATAAAGGAGTAATCGTTTCTCTTAATTGTGAAACTGACTTTGTTGGAAAAAATGAATCTTTCGTCTCTTTAGCAAAAGAATTAGCTGAAGTAGCACTTAACACTTCCTCTAAAGAAGAGTTTTTAGCTTCAGATTTTAATGGTATGACTGTTCAGGAAAAACTTACTGAACAAACTGGTGTTATTGGAGAAAAAATCGAAATTGGAGATTTTAAAATATTAGAAGCTCCTTTTGTCGGGTCTTATATTCATGGAAATAAAATTGGTGCTTTAACAGGATTATCCACTGCTATAGAAAGCGCAGAAAGTCTTGCTAAAGACATTTCTATGCAAGTAGCTTCTATGGGAGCTACCACATTATCTTATAAAGATTTTGATCCAGAATATGTTGCTTCAGAAACTCAAGCAAGAATTGCTGCAATCGAAAAAGAAAATATCGAACTTGGTCGATTAGGAAAAACGTTAAAAAACGTCCCTCAATTTATTTCAAGATCTCAATTGACTGATGAAATAATTGCACAAGCAGAAGAAAAATTAAAAGCTGAGCTTAAAGCAGAAGGAAAGCCTGAGCAAATATGGGATAGAATTCTTCCTGGTAAATTAGAAAGATTTATATCTGATAATACTACATTAGATCAAGAACAATGTCTTCTTGACCAAAATTTCATCAAAGATGAAAAGAAGACTGTAGCTGATTATGTACAATCATTAGGTGATGTATCTGTGGTTAATTTTGAAAGAATAGCCTTAGGATAATTACAAATCACATATTTTTAGAGTTAGATCTAAAAAAACAAAAACCGCTTCTATATAGAAGCGGTTTTTTCTTCATCATATTTAAAAAATATTTTTTTCTAGATTCAAGATATTTATATAAGCTTCAAGTTTCCTTGAGCGCTTATCCCCCAATTATACAAACAGACTCCCCAATCAGTTTATATTGCATCAATATCAATGATATTTATGCGTTTTAAATATCTAAATACTCTTCCAAAAATATTTCTCGTCCCCCACATTTTTTTTGTTTTCCCTGAGGCAAACCTATAACATAATTTGACACTAACCAATACCCTTTATAGGGGAAAACCACCCTTTTTTATTATTGAGTTAAATTTTAACATTTAGGTATTAAATTCAAAAAATTACCTTTATAAGCTAAACTATTTCCTAAATTAAGAATATCATTATATTTGCACCACAGTTAAATCTCACAATGAAATACAAAAGAATATTACTTAAATTATCTGGCGAAGCTTTAATGGGTGATCGCCAATATGGAATTGATCCTAAAAGATTAGCAGAATATGCTGACGAAATCAAACAGATCACCGATAGAGGTGTACAGGTTGCTGTTGTAATTGGAGGGGGTAATATTTTTAGAGGTGTTGCAGGCGCTAGTAAAGGAATGGATAGAGTCCAGGCTGACCATATGGGAATGCTTGCTACTGTTATTAACGGACTAGCATTGCAAAGCGCCCTTGAAGATGCCGAAATACCTACTCGATTACAATCTGCGGTAAAAATTAATGAAGTAGCAGAACCATTTATACGAAGAAGAGCAATGCGCCATCTTGAAAAAGGAAGAGTTGTTATTTTTGGAGGAGGAACAGGAAACCCTTATTTCACTACGGACTCTGCAGCAGTATTAAGAGCAATTGAAATTAATGCAGATGTTATTCTAAAAGGCACCAGAGTAGATGGCATATACACCTCTGATCCTGAGAAAAATGCAGATGCAACAAAATTTGATTTTATATCCTTTGATGATGTTTTAAGAAAAGGACTAAAGGTAATGGACACTACAGCATTTACATTAAGTCAGGAAAATGAACTACCAATAGTTGTTTTTGATATGAATAAAACAGGAAATTTACTAAAAGTTGTTTCTGGCGAATCTATTGGAACTCAAGTAAATCTTTAATTATATTGGCTTATTTTTTGATTAGTCAAAAGAAAAGAAGTAAAAAATGAACGAAGAAATAAATTTTATTATCGATTCGACAAAAGAGTCAATGCAAGCTGCAATTGCTCATTTAGAAAAAAAATTACTTAACATTAGAGCTGGTAAAGCATCACCTGCAATGCTAGGTAATGTTATGGTAGAATATTACGGTTCTCCTACACCATTAAATCAGGTAGGGAATGTATCAACTCCAGATGCTAGAACGATTTCTATTCAACCCTTTGATAAATCCGTAATTCCTGAGATTGAAAAAGGTATTCAAGTTGCCAATCTTGGTTTCAATCCTATGAACAATGGCGAAAGTGTTATTATAAGTGTTCCTCCTCTTACAGAAGAACGTCGTAGAGATTTAGTAAAACAAGCCAAATCTGAAGCAGAAGACTCTAAAGTTGGCGTGCGTAATGATCGCAAAAATGCTAACAATGAAATAAAAAAACTGGAAAAAGAAGGATTGTCTGAAGATTTAGCTAAAAATACTGAGGTTGACATTCAGACATTAACCGATAGCTACATAAAAAAGATAGATGAAATGTTAAGTATAAAAGAAAAAGAAATTATGACTGTTTAATATTTCATAATGAACGTTAATTATAGCTAAAGCGTTTTCTTATTGGAAACGCTTTTTTGTATATTCGTTTTTTTGAACCTATTTGGTATAATGCAGAACAAATTTTTTTGTTTATTATTTTTTACTCACTTTGTTTTAATTTCTCAAGTTAGCATCAATGGCATTGTCATTGACCAAAGTACTAATCGACCCTTACCTTTTGCTACAGTAAAGACAAATACATCCTCGTATGCTTTGACCTCTGTTGACGGAGAATTCATGATTAGATCTAACGCATATCCTGTTAACCTAACCATAAGCTATTTGGGGTACCAGACTAAAATGATTGCAATTGAATCTAAAAATTCTGAAAAGATAGAAATTAAACTCAATCTTAAAGAAGAAAATCTTGCCACTGTAAAACTAGATGTTACTGAAAATGTAGCTGCAAAAATTATTGCAGAAGCGATTCGTAGAAAAAATCAAAACAACCCAAAAAAACTACTTAAAACTTTTAGTTACAAAAGCTACAATAAACTTAAAATCACTGAAGATAATCAAGCCACATTAAATACCTCTGACACTACAAAAGTTGACATGGAGCGTTTATTTAATGATACTCATTCTTTTTTATCAGAAAAGGTAAGTTTACATCAATTTAAAAAAGGTATTGAAGAAAAAGAAACTGTTTTAGCTACTAGGATGACTGGTTTTAAGGAACCTGTTTATAATGTATTAGGTATTAAAATACAATCTAATTCACTTTACAATGAAGATTACACGATTTTTAACAATAAATATATAGGTCCACTATCCAATAGAGCACTTAGGAATTATTATTATAAAATTCTTGACACTACACAGGATAAAAACCCAGCCTTTGTCATTCTTTTTCAACCTCGTAAATCTAAAAATTTTGCTCGTTTAGAAGGCGTTTTATATATCGATATAAAGACATTAGCGATTCAAAAAGCCATTATCGAATTAAGAGGAGAACTCAATGTAATGGCCACTCATACTTTTGAATATTTTCCAGAAGAAAAAATCTGGTTTCCAGAAAGTCAGGAAATTACTATACGACCAGGAGATGGAAGACAAAAGGTTAGTCTCTTTGGTGGACAAATCTCGGTCGGAAGACTCGGAAATAATAAAAAAACCTTTTCGGGAAATAACGATTTTCTAATCTCCAAAACTGATTTATATGACATTGAATTAAATACCAAACAAAATGTAAATCAGAGCCAGGCTACCATACAGATAGACCCAGAGGCCAATGTAAGAGACGAAAGTTATTGGCAAAAAAATCGCACAAGCGCTATTACTGAGAAAGATTTAAATTCATTTCCAGTTGTAGACAGTATTGTAAAAGCTCAAAACATTGAACGCAAAATTGATGTGATACAAAGTTTTAATATAGGGTATTACCCTGTTGGTTTTTTTAATTTTGATCTTACATATCCCATAAAATATAATAACTATGAAGGATTAAGACTTGGATTAGGTGGTAAAACAAACGCTAAGTTTTCTAATCGATTTAGATTAGAAGGGTATCTGGTATATGGTTTTAGAGACTCAAAATCTAAATATGGAGTTGGAGGGGGTGTATTATTAAATAAGAACTCAGATTCTTGGTTAAATGTAAATTACACAGATGATATTAAAGAAGTAGGTAGTTTCTTTTATCTCACAGACAGAAGGGTCTATTCTTTATTTGAACCTCGTTTGGTAAATATTGATTTCTATTATAAACACAGAACCTGGAGCACCAGTTTACAATATCAAATTTTTCCAAAACTTGTTTCTGAAACTCAATTTTCAACAAGTAATATAGGTCAGACAGGTGGATATCGATATCTTAATGATGGAAATCTGTTTTCAAATTATAAAACTTCAGAATCTACAATAGCACTTCGTTGGAGTCCATTTAGTAAATTTCTAAAAACGCCTAATGGCTATAAAGAGATTCACGATGGATACCCTAAAATCACAGCGCAATATACCCAAAGTTTCAAAGGAGTATTTGATAGCAATTTCACATACAGTAAAATAGGGCTTAAAGCGGAATATGTTATTAATCGTATCAATCAATCCCAAACCAGCCTTTTATTCGAAGCCGATTTGGCAACTGGCGATATTCCTCTTACACATTTATATCATGCATATCCTAATGCTCCTACAAAAGAAACTGTCTTTCAGCGTTTTTCTGTTGCCGGAAGAAGGACTTTTGAAACCATGTTCTTTGGAGAATTTTTTAGCGACAAACTAGCTACATTACAAGTAAAACACAGAATAAAACCAATTAAGATTACGAGTTGGTTTAAACCAGAATTAGTTCTTATAAGTCGGTATGCTATTGGAGATGTAGAAAATATTGAAAACCACCAAGGCGTAAGTTTTTCTTCTTTGCAACAGGGTTACCAAGAATCTGGTTTCGAAATCAATAAGCTATTTGCTGGTTTTGGACTTAGCTTTGCATATCGATATGGAGCATATCACCTTCCAAGAATTGAAGATAATATATCATTCAAGTTCACTTTTTATTTAAAACTTTAATGCTCAAAATAATACCTAATTTTCTTTAAAGAAATTGTTAAATAATACCTCTTCAATCCTTACATTTGCACCAGGAAAGTAAAGAATGGCAAAATTATTCAGTTTCGGGTTTTGGAATGCACTGGCTGGAATTATACTCCGTAATAGAGCTATAATATTCATAACAATTATAGGGATCACAGTTTTCATGGGTTTTCAATGGAAAAACATGAGATTCTCACATTCAGAAGCAAATATGCTTCCTGATGATCATGAGGTAAATATAGAATATCAAAAATTTTTAGAAAAATTTGGAGAAGAAGGTAATCTGATTGTTATGGCAGTAAAAGACAGTAGTCTTTTTACTCCTACAAAGCTTAAAGCCTGGAATGATTTTAATAATTCTTTTAAGGAATATGAAGAAATAGACCTCGTAATTTCTATTGCCGACCTTAAAAAATTAACAAAGAAGGATAATCCTGCTCGATTTGAGCTAATTCCTTTTATAAAAGATTCTAGTTACACAGAAAAACAGGTTATTTCTTATAAAGACGAACTATTTAATAAACTTCCTTTCTACGAAGGTTTAGTATACAGTAAAAAATCGCAAACTGTTCAAAGTGCACTTTACCTCAAAAAAGATATTGTAAACACCAAAATCAGAAAAAAGTTTATTATAGATGTGCTTCAGCCGGCAGTAGAAGCTTTTGAAAAAGAGTATGACATGGATATAAAAATATCCGGAATGCCATACATTAGAACCATGAATTCGCAGAATATCATGGATGAAATCTCAGTCTTTATTCTTGCTGCTTTATTAGTTACTTCTCTAATTTTCTTTTTCTTCTTTAGATCTCTAAGAGCAACTCTTATCTCTATGACCGCCGTAATTATTGGGGTAATGTGGGCTTTTGGGCTTTTGGGTATTCTAGAATATGAAATAACAGTACTTACGGCTATCATACCTCCTTTGGTAATTGTAATTGGTATTCCTAATTGTATTTTTCTAATTAATAAATACCAACAGGAAATAAAAAAACATGGTAACAAAGCCAAATCGTTACAACGAGTAATTACCAAAGTTGGTAATGCCACTCTAATGACTAATGTTACCACAGCTTCAGGATTTGCAACCTTTGCTTTAACTGAAAGTAAATTATTAAAAGAGTTTGGTATTGTAGCCTCTATAAATATAATTGCTCTATTCATACTTTGTTTATTAGTCATAACTATAATTTATAGTTACATGCCACAACCCAAAGAAAGGCACTTAAAGCATCTGGGGAAAGGATGGATTGAAAAACTAATGGATTGGATGGAAAATATGGTAAAAACCAGAAGGGTTACCATTTATTTTTCTTCTGTAATTATTTTAATCGTAAGTATTATTGGTATTTATACCATAAAAGTTTCGGGAAGTTTACTAGAAGACATGCCAAAATCTGCTGGCTTCTATAAAGATATAGAATTTTTTGAAGACGAGTTTGATGGTATTATGCCATTAGAAATATTAGTCGACACTAAGCGTAAACAAGGTGTTTTAAAGCTTTCTACTCTAAAACGTATGGAACAGCTTCAAGAACTTCTTGAGGAGACTCCACAGCTTTCAAAACCTATCTCTATTGTGAGCTTGGTAAAGTATTCTAAGCAGGCATTTTATAATGGGAATCCAAAATATTATCAAATCCCAACCAGTCAGGAACGAAACTTTATTCTGCCATATGCTAAAAGTTTTGAATCCAAATCTGGGGTAATGAAAAGTTATGTAGATTCTACAGGGCAATATGCCAGAATCACTACTTTTATGAAAGATGTGGGAACAGAAGAAATGGATCGCATTGAAGCAACTCTAGCACCAAAATTAGAAAAAATATTTCCCAAAGATCGCTATAATGTTTCTTTTACAGGCAAAGCTCTTATTTTTCAAAAAGGCACCAAGTACTTAGTATGGAATCTAACTTTTTCACTAACCTTAGCTGTTGTATTAATTGCATTATTTATGGCCTGGATGTTTAGATCCTGGAAAATGATTGTTATTTCTCTTATTCCTAATTTATTACCATTACTAATGACAGCAGGATTAATGGGATATTTGGGAGTACCCATAAAACCATCTACGATCCTAGTGTTTAGTATTGCCTTTGGTATTTCTGTGGATGACACAATACATTTTCTTGCAAAATATAGACAGGAATTAAAATCTAATCATTGGAGGATTAAAAAATCTGTACTGGCTTCTTTAAGAGAAACCGGAGTGAGCATGTTCTATACTTCAACCGTTTTATTTTTTGGATTCTCTGTTTTTATGATCTCTAGTTTTGGAGGAACCAAAGCATTAGGTGGATTAGTATCTACAACTTTATTGTTTGCTATGCTGGCAAATCTTTTATTGCTCCCTTCTCTGTTACTTTCATTAGAACGAAGTATTGCAAATAAAAAGACTTTAAAAGAGCCTACCTTTAAAATTATCCCTCCTAATGATAATGAAGAAGAGGCTGAAGAAACTCTTCAAGAAGAAGAATAAAAATTTAAGCCATCTTACTTTTATTTTTTATTTGATTTAAGAATATATTCATCTATACAGTATAGCTGATAAAGGGTCGCCTTATATCTTATAATGCTTCTTTTATTCAAAACTTTTATAATAAAAAAAGCCCCGTTAGAAACTAACGGGACTTCTGTAAGATAGATTACCCCAAAACCTATCGAACTAAACTTAACGTAAACACAATCGTCATAATTGCATATGCAAGATACTGCCCCTTTTTATATTTTGAAATACCCACTAGGGGGGAAAAATCCCCTTTTTTTATAAACAACTTCAACTTTAACACAACTCAGTTATAAAAAACATTAACAATAAAAACATAATCAATTGAAATACAACATTTTAACTTCTTTTTTAAATTTATGATTAATGTTGTTTTTTGATTAAAAAAAATCAAAAAAAACACATTTTTAAGTCAAAAACTCCAAGGATTATGGTTTTTACGCATAATCACTCTTTAAGAAAACGTCAGATTACAATGTTTTTACCATACCATTTATTGAATATCAAAAAGAATACCAGACTATATTTCTGCGAGAGACGCTTTTTGAATTCATAAGATTACTTTCAATCAGATTAAAAAATTATCTTTGCTACCTTAAAATTTTACACAACTAAATGATTTATATGTTTACATATTCTAAAAAAGTGTAAAATTGATATTTATAAAACAGGATATAATGAAATGAGTTTAGTAGTAGGTTTTGAATATGATTATAATTACTGCTAGACGAATTACATCTGACTATTAAAAACAAAAAACACGACAGATGAAACATACCAAGGTGGTAGAAGTACTACAAAGCGATAAACTATTACAACCTGTAGTTATTAAAGGTTGGGTTCGTTCCTTCAGAAATGACCGTTTTATAGCGGTTAACGATGGATCGACTATTAATAATATTCAGTGTGTTCTAGAAGACAATACAATAGAAGCTGCAATTATCGATAGAATTAATATTGGTGCAGCTGTGGTTATCAATGGTACTTTGGCAGAAAGTCAAGGAAAAGGACAACGTGTTGAGATTCTCGTATCGAGTGTTGAAATCGAAGGAGACGCTGATCCCGAAGAATTAAAATTAACTATTTTATCCCCCAAACGTCATAGCCTTGAAAAATTAAGAGAGCAAGCTCACCTTAGAGTTCGCACTAATACCTTTGGTGCAATAATGCGCGTTCGTTCAAAATTATCTTTTGCGATACACGAATATTTTCAAAAGAATGATTTTTATTATGTACACACACCAGTAATCACAAAGAGTGATGCTGAAGGTGCCGGTGAAGCTTTTAAAGTAACTAATTTTGATCTTAACAATGTTCCTAAAGATGAAAACGGGGGCGTAAACTACAAAGAAGATTTCTTTGGAGGTGAAACCAATCTAACCGTTTCTGGCCAATTAGAAGCCGAAACTTACGCTATGGGATTGGGTCAGGTATACACTTTTGGCCCAACTTTTAGAGCAGAGAACTCAAACACCTCTCGTCATCTTGCAGAATTCTGGATGGTAGAACCAGAGGTGGCTTTTTGTGATCTGGATGGAAATATGGATCTGGCAGAAGATTTTATAAAGTATGTAATTCAGTTTGTTCTCGAAAATTGCCAGGATGATCTCGAATTTTTAGAAAATCGTCTGATACAAGAGGACAAACAAAAACCACAGGCAGAACGAGCAGAAATGTCTCTTCGTGATAAATTAAAGTTTGTATTAGAAAATAATTTTAAGCGAGTAAGTTATACCGAAGCAATTGAGATTCTTAAAAACTCTAAACCTAATAAAAAGAAAAAATTCAAATTCCCAATTGATGGATGGGGTGCAGATTTACAAAGTGAACATGAAAGATTTCTTGTTGAAAAACACTTTAAATGCCCAGTAATTTTATTCGATTATCCAGCTGATATCAAATCTTTCTATATGCGTCTCAATGAAGATGGTAAAACGGTAAGAGCTATGGACATTTTATTCCCTGGAATTGGTGAGATTGTAGGAGGTTCACAACGTGAAGAGCGTTTAGATGTTCTAAAAGAAAAAATGGCTGCCCTCGATATTCCTGAAGAAGATTTATGGTGGTATCTAGACACGCGTCGCTTTGGAACTTGTGTACATAGCGGTTTTGGACTTGGATTCGAACGTCTAGTTCTTTTTGTAACCGGAATGGGTAACATTAGAGATGTAATTCCTTACCCTAGAACACCGCTTAACGCAGAGTTCTAATTTTTTTATATTAAAAGACTACATATAACTTTTCCCCAATTGCAATCAATTGGGGATTTTTTATTTAGATCAAGCTATTAATTCCCCTCAAACCATTGTTTAAAGTCAGCGACCTTCTCTCGGCTTACAATTACTTCCTTATCCGGGTTTTGATTCAATGTTAGTTTTAAGCGTCTATTAGAATATACCAATACATCTTGTATCGCATTAATATTGACAATAAAGGTGCGATTCACTCTAAAAAATAGTTTAGGTTCTAACATTTTTTCCAACTCTTCTAATTTATATTCTATCATATACTTCTTGTTAGTATTAGCTACAAGGTAAGCATCCCTTCCTTCTGCAAAGAAAAAAGAAATGTTTTCACTTTTAACAGAATGAATATGATTCCCCAGACGTACTAAAAATCTATTTTTAAATACGGTATCAGTTATACGTTTTACGATTTGATTGACATTACTTTCTGTAGAGAATTGAGATCTTAGTGTTTCTAGCTTCCTAAGTGCTTTCGTAAGATCTGTAAACAATACAGGTTTTAAAAGATAATCTATGCTATTTACTTTAAAAGCATCGATAGCAAATTCATCAAACGCGGTAGTAAAAATTACTGGTCTATTTACTTGTACTTTATCAAAAATTTCAAAACTTAGACCATCTGTAAGTTGGACATCCATAAAAAAAAGATCTACTTCTTCTTGATGTGATTTTATCCAGAGTACAGCTTCATCAATAGATACTAGTTTACTCATAACCAAAATATCCGAATCATATTTTAGTAGATAACGTTCTAATTTCTCTGCCGCTAAAGGCTCGTCTTCAATTATGACTACTTTCATCAACAGTAAGTTTTGGTATATGAATTATTTTAAAAACATCAGTATTAGTTACTTTAATTTCCTTATCAGTATAGAAACGATAAGTATTCAAAATGTCCTTAATATTATTTTGGCTCAAAGCATAGCTAATCTTTTCCTGATGCACATATTTTAATAAAATGTACTCTAAATCTTCTGATATATCGACCACAAGTTCTGTCTCTTTAGAAACAATTGTACTTCTTATAATTTGTTCGATGCACGATATAATACTACCAGGCACAACCATAGTATCTAATCGGTCTGTAATACCGTATCTTGTTTTTCGATATGGCAAATATCCAAACAAAAGTAATAACTCATCCAGAATAGCCAATTCCTCTTCAATAGGAACTAATTCTTTTATGTTTCTAGAAAGAATGTATCGATATACAGCAGAAAAATGATCAACCAAAAACTCTGCGTTTTCTGTATCTTTTTTCATCAATACGATTAGTGATTCAAGAGTTTCAAACATTAACATTGGATTTATGCCTTTTTTGAATTGAAGAAAATCCTGCTCTACTCCTTTTTTTATAGATAATTCCTCTGTCATGATCTCAGTATTTACTTTATGCAAAAACTGATGACTTAGATACACAGAAAGATATATAATAGTGATTACCGAAAAGATACTGTTAAAAATAGTAAGTTCAGAAATATTAGGTGTGAATCCCAATACCAAATCAAAATACAGAAACATAGATCCAGAAACTAAAATAACTGATGCAACTATCGAAATAAGCCCCTGAAGTATAATTTTACCTGATAAGGAACTTGGTCTTTTTAATTTTTCAAAAAAGAACAAGGAAAACCTCGAATATTCCTGAATGACATATGCTAATCCAATACATACATATAACTCCTGTCCTAAAAATTCCTCCTGTATCTGAGTTACATTATTATTTACCAATAAGATAAGTAAGTATACTAACATACCACTACATAATGGACTTATGATTCTAAAGATAGGGTGATGTATAAATAGTTTATTCATACCACAATAGGGAGTTTAACTATAAATCGTTCATCATCTATCACTTCTATAGTTTCATTAAATATAAGTTCATACCTGGATCTTATATTACTCAGTCCAATTTTAAATGAATCTACTCTTTTAGGTTTGCCAGTTTTATTATTTGATACACTTATTATATTTTGATCACCTTCAATGCGTATTTTTATTATTTCTGATGGTATTACTTGATTATGCTTTACTACATTTTCTACAAGCATTTGAAGTGTTAATGGAGGGATTTTGGTTTTCAATATTGCATCTGATAAATTGATTTCTAAATGGATACGATCATTAAATCGTGTTCTTAGCAAAAAATAATACGAATTCACAAATTGCAATTCTTCTGCTACGGTAAGCCATTTATCTTCATATTTATTTAAAATATATTGGTATGACTTTGCTAATTCTCTAATAAAAAGTTCAGCTTTTTTAACATCACTAAACAGTAAAGAGGATATCGTATTTATGCTATTGAATAAAAAATGAGGACTTAGCTGTGATTTTAGAGCAGTTAATTGTAGCTCGGTCTGTTTTCGCTCTAATTGCAATGAGATGATCTGACCTTTTGCATACTGATAATAAGAGTGTAATGCAAAATAAATTACATTATAGACTAGAGAAACAAAAAATATGAGAATAACTAATTTTAATAGTATCTCATCATAATTTTCTATAAAATCAATTTTAGCATCTCCTACAAAAACATATCCGTATAAAGCTACATATATTAAAACAAGAGTTATAATCGCATTTAACAAAACACCTAAAAAAAGACGAAATCCAGTATATTTTTTCCAAGAAACAAGTTTGTTAAACCCTTTGTTAAAGGCATTAATTATATACGCAATGATAATCCCTAAACCCCCTGATAACCAAAGTAATTTTAGATTGTCTTTTTCTTGGGTGAATCCCAAAAAACTATAGGTAAGTATTCCCAAAACAAACCCTACGAAAATAATAGTGAAATATTTTTTCACAACCGGTGATAATTGATGTAAGTAGTGATCTAAACTAAACTTCATCCTACCAAAATAATCAATCCAATTGGTAGGATAAAGTATTGTGCTATTATTTTATTGCGCGAAGTGCTCTCCCATAATATGTCTCAGACGAGATAGTTTTACAAGCATCACGATAAGCTTCTTTAACATTGTCTCCGGATGCATTCACTGAAGGCGCAAAAGCAATTAAAGATTCTGACAGATAATGATCAGAGCTAATCTGCGACATCCCTCGAAAAACTGATACTAATTGTGATTCGCTAAGGTTCTTTCGTGCAAGTTTTTTTAGAATTACAGCAGAGTAATGATCAGAACCCACACTTGATAACGCTCCAATTAATACATCTAGATTGTCCCCACTCAAACCTTGTTTATTAATCAATTTACCTAATACTTGAGCCATATAATGATCTGAACTAACAGATTCTCCTGCAAGATGAATTAATTTACTTAACTCACTAGCATCTAATTTCTCATCCAAAAGTTTAGAAAAAACTGCAGTGATATAATGATCTGATTGGATATCGCTCAATGTCCCCAAAAAAGCATTGTAATTTCCCTTAGAAAGTTCTGGTAAATCTAATGCCTTTAGTAATACTTGTGATTTATAGTGATCAGAGGCTATTTGCTTTGAATTATTGATTAACAACATAAGATTGGCATCGTTTAACTCTCGTTTTTTCATCACTTTCATAAGTACCTGTGACATATAATGATCAGAATTGATTCCTGCTGTAATCTCGAACAATTTTCCGACTTGATCATCAGAAAAACTTGCATCTTCTATAGCCGTGCTTAAAACCGAGGTAACATAATGATCTGAATTAATGCTTTTTGTAGCATCGATATATGCCGAAACTAATGAACTGGAAGCAAAGAAACTATGTTGTCTATATTTCAATAGGTCTGATAGGTAATGATCAGAATTGATTTCTTTACCCGCAACTCTAAGTAGTGATTCGAGTTCATTTGAAGATAGATTTTTCTCTAATACTAGTTTAAAATATTTAGATTTTACATGATCGCTTTTTAAAGTTCTAATTTCATTGAATACACTATTAGCTCCTCCTTGACTATAAAATCTATTTACTCTGCCTTTTGCACCTAAAGCTGTCGTTTTTACAACTTCTGGTAATATTTCACTAAGCCACTTCTTTCCTTCAGAAGCAAAATCTTTTCTAGAAGAACCTACAAAATACTTTTTATTAAGATTTCCATTAGCTTCGGATTCGATTACTATCCTACGCTTACTTCCAAAAGCAGATTTCTTAATTTCTAAATAGCCTCCATCAGAAATAGCGATAACATCTTTATCATCATTGGATAAAGTTATCTCTCCTTCATAGTTGATAGAGAAATTATTAAACATCCCATCCTGAACTTTAATAGTGGTTTTATTCCTATTATAATTTACAGCATATGATGTGTTTTGTGCATTAAGGTCTGATGCAAAGAATAAAGAGAGGATTAGCAACGTGACCTTAAATATAGTTGCTATAATAATCCTTGATAATTGATTCATAACTGTTCGTCTTTTGATGAAGTACAAAGATGGAACGTTATATCATATCTAAAAAAACAAATGAATTGAACTGTACCGGAAATGTATTGAATTGTACATCATCCCATTTTATAAGGTCAAAAAATGTTTTTTCTGTTCTTGATTTCAATTACTTATATCCAAAACGATATATACATATAAAGAAAATGATAGTGGCTAGAATTAGCTACCTAGATTTATTTGATCAATTCGTTTTTTGATTTTCTCTTCTTGTTCTTTATTAAAAGATTGTCTTAAAGCTTTTTCTTCTGTGCTCATGATATTCCCAGTCTCATGAGTATGAAATAACCCTAACGCATGACCGATTTCATGTGGGCTGGTTGAAGTAAATAAATGCTCATCTGTAAGCAATACCCTTTGACTTCTTCCCATTCCGGCGATACCACGTATATTAGATCTTTTGATAATGTAGATGTTTATTTTATCCTTGTCATATGTTTCTTGCGATTGCGTAAAGAACGTACTCGGTTCTGAACCTTGATTATCTGTTAGATCATACAGTTCGTCATTAATCAATTTTTTAGACTCATCTATCTCTAATCCAATACCTAATCTGTGAAAATAATATCCATTTAAATAGTTTATGAATTCTTTTTCGTCCAAATTGTAAGATGATTTATCAGAAGAATCTTGAGATTCAACGTATATAATATTAACCTTTACGGTCCTTTCTGGATTTTCAACAAATATCATGTCCATTATATTTTCTGGGCTATGGTCTTCTTCACTAGAACATGATAAAAAGGAAAGTATTGATATGATAAGTAGTAATTTTTTCATGATTAAGACTTTTTAAGTTTTTGATTGATTCTTACAATCTTTTTGTAACACTTGATTTTGGTAAATTGATTAATGTGCAGAACAGATAAATTTGGGCAATAGAAGTCACTTATAAGAAAGAAATCATTCTTAATTATATAGTAAAATATAAAGATGTCAAATGGTTTGTTCTGGCTATATACTTAAGCTTTCCCCTGATATTTCCCTCATCAAGTGCTTATAGTTGAAGATCGATTTTCCTGATTAGAAAGTACTCTAATTCATTATCCAAAGGCACTATTATTCGTAAACAAAAATGATGTGTTAGATTTTCGTTTTGAAAACAGTAGAAAAATTTTCTTGTTCTTTTTTTTATGATACGGAATGATAATTAAAATAGGTTTCGTCATTTTTTTAAGATTTGAGAACACTTCCGGGGTAATAGAAGTATTTAGTATTTAAAAGAGAGGTATTACCCTATTCTTTTAAATGATGTTAAACATTCTTCTGGGGCTTTTTGAAGACTATTTTACATTTTGACGAATTTACTGTATTGAATTGATCATATGCGCTAGTTATCAACTCATTGTAAAAGTAATAAGTGTTATCGAATATTCGGATACGGTAAAACCACAATATTTTTACGCAACTACCAAGAAGCCTTGCTTTTCATCGATAAATAGGGACTTTAAATAAAAAAATAAATTTTATTTAACATTTTCAAGTAAGTGTAATCCTACAAAAATAAGAAATTAAGGAAGGAATTTTGAGGATTTCACACCTGAGATAGGGGGGATTTTCCCCTGTTCTGATATTTTATAATCAGAACATTAGACTAATTTAAAAAAAGTGACTTGGATAAATCCACACAAAAATTGCCAGTTCCTTTTTATATAATTCTAAATTATAAACGATTAAGGTCTAATATCAAATTTTTTAATAGTATTCTAATTGTAGTGTTTTTTTAATAAGATTTCTGAAATGAGTTCTTTAATCACTTTATTATCAGTATCTGATTTCTTAAGCTTATTTTTTGCTCTTTCTATTTTTTCATAATGAGGAATCTTACCTGTTTCATCAAGTACTTTAAGAACCTCTTCAAAAAAACCAGTTAAAATAGGGATAACAAATGTACTGGTTTTGTTTTTCTCTTTTAGGTAAATAAACTTTTTGGCATATGCTAAAAAGATTTGTGGATATTGAGAAAATGCAATTAATGCCTCGCAAAAACTTTGATATACATCTATTCTGTTAAGGTTATTACGAAACTTTAGTTTCTTTTGATCTATATGAGTTATAGTATACAACAACACGCTTTCTCGAATAAAAGTACTGTAATCATTTTTAGAATAGTAATAGACTCCTATTCCAATATTTGTATTAACAACTAATACTTCACTACCAATATTTTCTTTTAAAAAAGATTCAAAAATCTCAACGGTAGCAGAAGACATTAATACTTGTCTTTTAATGCCAACCGATCTTATATTTACGGATTTTATACTCTCTATATCTTTATTAGTATTCACTCGTTTTACTTAAATAATTCTGAAAGTTCTAAACCTTGATTTTTGGCGTGCATTTCTGCAGTATACCCTTTATTATCCTTTGCATCTATATCAGCTTGATTATCTACTAATAATTTGATAATCTCCTTTTGGCCAAAGGTAGCAGCATATATAAGTGCCGTGGCATCATTAAAATTCTTATGATTTATATTGGCTCCTGACTCAATAAGTAATTTTGCAATATCATAATATCCTTTAAAACACACTCCCATTAAAGCAGTGTTTCCAGCAGCATCTTTTGCATCAATATCTGGAGAGTACTGTAATATTAACCTGGTTATATCTTCAAGACCATAATATGAAGCAAGTAATAAAGGTGTAGAACCTCTATTATCTTTCTGATTAACAACTTCTGGGTTAGTCTTTAGAATTGTTTTTACCTCTTCTAAGTTTTTAGATCGAATAGCACTAAAAATATCTTCCATGTGAATTTTAAATTAACTTTTGTAAAATAATGTACAAAATTAGTCGGGATTCTTTGATTGAAAATTTCAAAAAAGATTCCCGACTAAACTCTAATTAACAAAAATTTATAATTATCATTATCAAACACTTACTAAAAGTGTGTGGTTTGTCACCAAATTAACGGTTTATAAAGCATTTGGATATACAACCCACTAATTATCCTGATCAAAGCGATCGAGATCCATAACTTTACTCCATGCTGCAATAAAATGATCTACGAACAATTTTTGAGAATCTTTACAACCATATACTTCTGCCAGTGCTCGTAATTCAGAATTTGAACCAAATATAAGGTCCACACGAGTACCGGTCCACTTGATTTCTCCTGTTCTACGATCACGACCTTCAAATGCATCATCAGACTCAGAAGTCGCTTTCCATGTTGTACTTAAATCAAGAAGATTTACAAAGAAATCATTAGTCAAAGATTCTGCACTCTTAGTAAAAACCCCGTGTTGTGAATCTCCAAAATTAGTTCCAAGAACACGCATACCCCCAACAAGTACTGTCATCTCAGGCGCATTAAGAGTTAACAATTGAGCTCGATCAACTAACATTTCTTCTCCCGAGATTTCATATTCCCCTTTCATATAATTACGAAACCCATCTGCTTTTGGTTCAAGAACAGAAAAGGATTCTATATCCGTTTGCTCTTGTGAGGCATCAGCTCTCCCTGGTGTAAAAGGAACTGTAACTTCATAACCTGCATTTTTTGCCGCTTTCTCAATACCTGCACAACCTCCTAAAACAATAATATCTGCAAGTGAAGCTTTTTTATCTCCAGATTGAGAACTATTGAATTCTTGTTGAACGCTCTCAAGAACCTCCAAAACCTTGGAGAGTTGAGCTGGATTGTTAACGTCCCAGTTTTTTTGCGGTTCTAAGCGAATACGAGCACCATTTGCTCCTCCACGTTTATCAGAACCACGAAATGTTGATGCAGATGCCCATGCTGTAGATACCAATTGAGAAACCGATAATCCAGAAGAAAGTATGTTGTTCTTCAGAGAAGTAATATCCTTATCATCAATTAAAGTATGAGTTACTGCTGGTATTGGATCTTGCCAAATCAACTCTTCTTTTGGTATTTCTGAACCAAGGTAACGAGCAACAGGCCCCATATCACGATGTGTTAATTTAAACCATGCGCGGGCAAAAGCATCTGCAAACTCATCAGGGTTTTCATAAAAACGTCTGGAAATCTTTTCATAGATAGGATCCATTTTTAATCCCATATCTGCGGTAGTCATCATGAGGTCCTGTGTCTGAGAAGCATCATGAGCTTTAGGAGCTGTTCTTGCAGCAGATGCAGCTGTAGGTTTCCATTGATGTGCTCCTGCCGGACTTTTTGTCAATTCCCATTCATAACCAAATAAAACATCAAAATAATCATTATCCCATTGTATAGGGTTTGGTGTCCATGCCCCTTCTATACCACTAGTAATCGTATCATCTCCATGCCCACTACCAAAACTATTTTTCCAACCCAAATTCTGTTCTTCAATACCAGCTCCTGCTGGTTCTCTACCCACATACTTATCTGGATCTGCTGCCCCATGGGCTTTTCCAAAAGTATGACCTCCAGCAACCAGTGCCACTGTTTCTTCATCATTCATAGCCATACGCCCAAAAGTTTCTCGAATATCTTTGGCAGATGCAACGGGATCAGGATTACCATTTGGTCCTTCTGGATTCACATAAATTAACCCCATCTGTACTGCTCCAAGCGGATTTTCAAGTTTTCGCCCATCAGCATAACGTTTATCTCCTAACCATTCTGTTTCAGAACCCCAATAGATATCTTCTTCAGGTTCCCATACATCTTCACGTCCTCCTGCAAAACCAAAAGTTTTGAACCCCATCGATTCTAGTGCACAGTTTCCTGCGAGAATCATAAGGTCTGCCCAAGAAATATTCTTACCATATTTTTGTTTAATTGGCCATAACAATAAACGTGCTTTATCAAGATTTCCATTATCAGGCCAACTGTTTAATGGTGCAAAACGTTGATTTCCAGATCCAGCTCCTCCTCTACCATCTGCAATTCTATATGTTCCTGCACTATGCCAAGCCATGCGAATAAAAAGTGGCCCATAATGACCATAATCAGCAGGCCACCATTCTTGAGAATCTGTCATTAGATCTATAAGATCCTTTTTCACCGCCTCAAGATCTAAAGCCTTAAATGCCTGAGCATAATTGAATGCTTCTCCCATCGGATTAGATAATGAAGAATGCTGACGAAGAATATTCAACTTTAATTGATTTGGCCACCAATCACGATTAGAAGTTCCTCCTCCTGCTCCTTGTTTTAGTGAACCATTCATAAAAGGACACATACCTTCACCGGTACCATTATAGCCCAAACCGTGAGATTTTTCATCCATGAGATTGTTATTTTCCATTGCTGATATATTAAGATTAAAATGATTATTTATTATTAATTACTTCAAACCTACAATAATATTATCTTATTGTTTTTACAATTATGATATATAAAATCTATTTTATTATTTAATGCACTTATAAACGAGAAGAGATTTTTCAAGATTCTTAAAAATTATAAGATGTATTTTTTGAAGATCTTATGCTTTTAGCCATATCTTTTTAAAAGCATTAAACATCATGAAATATCTAGAAAAATACTGTTTCTTCTAACTATACAATGAAAGTTCTTTTTCCTGGGGTTATAGATATTGTATTATTTGAAACTGAAGTACCTTTTAAAAAAGCTGATCTTTTCTTTACCATTGTTATACCGTTTTGCGTGAATTATCTTTACCTAAAGATACATTATATTCAATTCAAAATCAACATGGTAAATTGATTGTTACAATCTAAAAATAAGTAAAATCTATTTCATCAAAAAAAATCAATCTCCAAAACTTTTGTCTATATAATCATCATTCTGTGCTTTTTTACTTTATACGGATGTCCTTAAAAAGGCAAAATCAAGGATGTATTCTATCTTAAAACTACTGACATATTAAACTTATACAATTTATCGTATTTACTCGTTCATATAAATGAGTGTTGTTTAAAAGAGCACTCATTAATTCAAACCCTTAAAACCTAAAATAATGATGAAAACTCAACGACAATTATTCGAAAGAAAAAGTAAACCTATTGCATTTAAATTATTCCTTTTAGCTCTTATTTTTTTTCCTCTTCAATCTATTTTATCTCAATCAGTTGTAGAAAAAAATGGTCGATTAAGAGTATCAGGAAATCAAGTCGTTAACAAAGACAACCAACCCATAAGTCTAGCTGGCAACAGTATTTTTTGGAGTAATTTTGGCGAAGGTGCAAAATTTTATAATGCGGCAACAGTAAATCACTTAGCTCAAGATTGGAATTCTAGTATTGTACGAGCAGCCATGGGAGTTGAAAACCCGGGAGGTTATATTACCAACCCCACTCGCGAAAAAAACAAGGTAAAAGCTGTCGTCGAAGCAGCAATTGCAAATAATATTTATGTAATTATCGATTGGCACTCTCATAATGCAGAAAACTACCAACAACAAGCCATCACTTTTTTCACAGAAATGGCAGAACTATATGGCAATAATGATCATGTAATTTATGAAGTATACAATGAACCGATAGCACAATCATGGCCTACTATAAAATCATACTCTGAAGCAGTCATCGATGCTATTAGAAGCAAAGATCCTGACAATCTGATTATTGTGGGTACTTCTCAATGGTCTCAAAAAGTGGAAGAAGCTTCTAACAATCCTATATCAAAAAGTAATATAGCGTATACTTTGCATTTCTATGCAGGTACACACAGACAATACTTAAGAGATGAAGCTATTAGAGCAATGAATAATGGTATCGCATTATTTGTTACCGAATGGGGTGCTGTAGAGGCGACTGGTGATGGAGCTGCTGATAAACAGGAAACTCAAAAATGGTTAGATTTTATGAAAAGTAACAATATCAGTCATGCGAACTGGTCTGTAAGTGATAAAGCAGAAGGTGCATCTGTAGTTGCTAGCGGAACAGGAGTATCTGGACTTACTAGTAACAATTTGACTGCTACAGGAATCTATATTAAAGATATCATTAAAAATTGGGGAGGAGATATTACTAATCCTCCCGTTGAAGAATGTACTGGAAATGGCGTGTCAATCAATACTATCATACAAGCAGAGGATTTTTGTTCTCAAAAAGGAATTCAGACTGAAGCCACAACAGATACAGGTGGTGGTATGAATGTAGGATATATTGATAATGGAGATTACATAAGGTATAGAGTAAATATTCCTGCAAATGGTAATTATGAAATAAAGTATCGGGTAGCCAGTATAGTAAACACTGCAAAATTACAATTCAAAGAAGGAGCTTCTGTATTAAAAACCACATCTATACCTTTAACCGGGGGATGGCAGACCTGGGATACAATTACCACTACCACAAACCTTACCGCAGGATTAAAGACTATAGAATTATATGCACTTTCTGGGAAATTTAATATCAATTGGTTTCAAATTTCACCAGTAGATTCTAATCCCGATCCTAATCCACCAACAGGAGGCAATGATTGTAAATATGGAACCCCTTCATCCACTTCACTACCTACACTAGAAAATAGTTCTTATACCAATGCACATGTTATTGGTACAGGTGGTCCAGATTTAAGTAATCTTACGAATTTTACAATAAATTGGAACTCACCTAACAATGGACTATATCAACTTTCTATAAATACAAATAATGGAAACCCCAATTGGTGGAATGATCTTCTAAGCAATGCAACACATAACTTTAACAGTGCAATGCCAGGGGTTAGTTTAAGTGGTACCGGTTTTACAAATCTCGATGGTGAGTATTGGGTCACAAAAGACGGAGATAATTTTGTAATGGTTTCAAAAAACAAAGAATTCACTATTTATTTTAGTAATTCGAATGCTACTCCTAATTGTTCATCTCGTACTAAAAACAACGCAATAAAAGCAGAAGGAAACATACAGTTGAAACTCTATCCGGTTCCTACTTCTGAAACATTAAATATATCAGGTCTTACAGAAAAAGTTATGGTTATAATAACAGATATAAGAGGTAAAGTAGTATTAAAAACATCTGCAGATTATAAAACCGATACAGTTGATGTTTCTGCACTAATTCACGGTAACTATTTTGTAGAAATTAAAGGAAAAGAAACATATAAATCTATGCGATTTATCAAAAACAAGGAATAACATGCCTTTGATAATCGTAAAATGATATAATTAAAATTCAGGGGGATTTGACATCCCCCTGAATTCCTATCCTAATCGTTCCTTCATTTTCTGAAGTTGTTGTTCAATAAGGAATAATTTATCTTCTACATCATCTCCAAATTCTGGTATACGTCTGCAAAATACATATCGTACTCTCCACATTTCTTTTATATCAGACAAAGGATAAGATGCATCCTCAATATTTTTATGATCGGCTCTTAGCACTACTTTGTCTTTAGTAATATATAATCTTCTAAAAATTAATTTCCCATCAACAACCACAAAAACGAGCGTCCCATTATTTAATTTCTTCATTACAGTCGAAGGAACTTTTTCTCCTACTACAATATCTTTTGGATAAAAGCCTTTATCATGCGAAGACATTTCTAGGTTGCTCACGGTATAACCACGAAAATCTTTTGTAAGATTTACAGGTAGTTGCATGGTTGGTAGTTCCTTTATAAATGATTCTTGATTATATAAAAGGGCATAATCATTCGAAGTACTTTCTGTAATACAAGGGATCAGAGCAAACTGTTCGCGTTTAACGTTTTCTGCATAGGTAGTCAAATCTCCCTTAAACTTTAATAACTGATTCACAGTAAGTTCATTTGTTAGCAGATCATCTATTGCTATGCTAAAATAATTAGCTATTTTTATTAAGGTCTCAATCTTAGGTTCACTCCTACCTTCTTCGTAAGCTCCCAAAGTCCCTCGTTTCAGCTCAAAAAGCTCAGCAAACGCCTGCTGACTTAATCCTTTTATGCTTCGTATCTTTTTTATATTTTTTCCAAAAAATGACATTTTTGCTAATTTTATTTGCAATTATAAAAATTTATTGTACATTTACACTAACAATATTAGCTAATACTTTTTAAAAATGCTAATTTTAGTAGAAATACTTCAGTATTTTATTCTTTTCTTAAGAAGTAACGGGGGTTATACTAAAAATTTTAGCAAAACATGTAATCATTAACTTAAATCATTCATACCCATGATACTCATTGTATATTATCTAGCTAATTTAGCTGTAGATATTGTAGAAAAGTTATGCGACTTTTTGTAATATTGATACGTAGTCAAACAATACGAAATAAATCACTTAATTATCCATCAAAACAACCATCACATGCAAGATCATTTTCAACTAGTAAAAAATTATTTGCTTCAGCTCAATTATAATATAACACATGAAAACACAAGAGAGGGAATTATTATGATTAGCAAAGAAAATGAAGGGATCAAAAATATGATTCTTGGTATAGCCCCGCCTATTTTAATAATGGAGCAACATATTTTCAACATCAAAAATAAAAATGAAGTAGTGTATCGCAATTTACTTCAAAAAAATCGAGATATCGTACATGGAGCTTTTGTTCTGGACGATACTGGAGAAAAAGTAATTTTTAGGGACACATTACAGGTAGAGCATCTGGATCTTAATGAGCTTGAAGGATCTTTAAACTCCTTAGGGCTGTTATTAAGCGAATATTCAGATCAAATTATAAATTATTCAAAATACTAATACTATGAACTTTTTTAGACGACTATTTAAAATAGGTGAAGCAGAAGCACATTCTGCAATTGATAAAATGGAAGATCCTATCAAGATGACCGAACAAGGGATTCGTGATATGAAAACTGATCTTGAAAAAAGCCTGGAAGCACTTGCTCAAGTAAAGGCATTAGCTATTAGAGCAAAAAATGATACTGAAGAATACGCTTCAAAAGCAGAAGATTATCAGCAAAAAGCCATGTTAATCCTTAAAAAAGCACAAAAAGGAGATATGGATAGTACAGAAGCTGATCGATTGGCAAAAGAAGCATTAATCAAAAAAGAAGAATCACAACAACATCAAACACGAAGCCAGGGTGAATCTGAAAAATTTAATACTTCTGTCGCTCAATTAGAAAAAAGCATTCAGGAGATAAAACAAAACATAAGCAAATGGGAGAATGAACTAAAAACCCTTAAAGCTCGTGTAAAAGTATCTACAGCTACCAAAAATGTAAATAAACAAATGGCAGAAATAGATAGTTCAAGTACTGTTTCTATGCTAGAGCGTATGAAAGACAAAGTGAATCAGGAAGAAGCACTTGCAGAGGCTTATGGAGATATCGCTAATTCTTCTAAATCAATTGACGAAGAATTGGATAAAGCTGTTGATGTAACCAAAGCTAATGCTGATGATGACCTTGCAAAACTCAAAGAGCAGTTAGGTATGAGCGATGACAAAGAATAAGGTCAACGCATTTTAACTAAAAAAGTCAAATCATGATAATTTCAACAACAGAGAATATTCCTGGCAAGGAAACAACAGAAATTCTGGGTATTGCCAGGGGTAGTACCGTAAGAGCAAGAAATATAGGACGAGATGTTTTTGCTGGTCTCAAAAACATTGTTGGAGGAGAAATTGAAGAATACACAAAATTACAAGCGCAATCCAGAGAGCAAGCTATGCAAAGAATGGTACACGATGCACAAAAATTAGGTGCAGATGCGGTAACAAATGTTAGACTTACGACATCAATGGTAATGCAAGGAGCTTCAGAAATTTTGGCGTATGGTACTGCCGTAAAATTAAAATTGTAAAATGACTATAATGACATCACTGGGAATTATACAAATTTTATTCTGGGCAGTAGCTTTAGGACTTCTTACCTATTTGATTTTAAGAAGAGTTAAGATCAAAAAGACAGAAAATTTTGAAAAACGAAATAACTGATCGTGAAAAAAGTCAATGAAATAAAAAGAGAAATTCCTTTAATAATAGATAAGATTGACAATATCTGTAAACAGTACGAGTTGACTTCTGATGAATTAATTCTTGAACTAGTTCGCTTTTTGGATTTAATTCACATAACAGATCAAAAACTGAGCCCTTCATACCTTGTTGATTTGGTATGGCATGAGTTCATTTTATTTACAAGGTTTTATGAGCAATTTTGTTTAAAACATTATACTCGTTTTATTCATCACACTCCTGGTAAAAGGGAAGATGCTAACGTTTTTAAAAGAACAATTAAACTATATATAAATCAATATAATCAACCTAATCTCAAAATCTGGGGAGATGTAGCAAAAGAAGAATGGGAATCGTTAAACTGCGGTTCTTGTCATAACTAAAAACTAAATAACAATGTATTTTGAAGGAATTATAACCATCGATCCGTCTCAAATTACCAAAATAAATTATGTTAAGCCAACTAAAGCTTTTAGAAAATTTTTACATAGCATAACATTAGGCTCTGTATCTGACAAAGAAGAACGTGAAACATTTACCGCAGTAGCTATTCTTCAACAAATTAATGCTTGCTTTAGAAATATCGGAGTAACTAATGTTATTAAAATTTCTCACGATGAGATTGATTTTTATCATGATAAAGAAGGGAAAGAAAATGATTTAAAACTGGCTTTAGATAAATATGAAATAGAGGTCAATGAAGCGATGTCAACTCATTTTTCTAAGCTTACTTTGGTTTTAGAACATAAAGATGAAACCTTTAAATATCTTTTTGAAATCAACATTAATAGAGATCATAAAATTGGAGTATATCCAATTGAAATTAAAGTTTCAGGACTTCTTAATAGGTTTGCAAAAAACAATCCTAAAGACGAAATCCAAAAAGTAGTAGAATATCAAGAAGTATTTGATCTATTTAAAAAACAAAAAAGTGAAGAATTTGAACGTTTTCTTGATGAAATAAAATTCGAACTTAAGCGGCAGATAGAAACAGATGATATTAAAATTTTCACAAAAACAAAATACGTTCTTCCTTCAAAGACAATTAACAAAGAAGGTCCTTTGCCAAAAAATCCAGAAAGAGGGGGTGTTTATGGAGGGTATTATGGTTTTAATGATTATCTATACTACAACTTGATTTGGTCTGATGTAATGCATCACTGCGGAAGTACAATTACTCATTCTCATTTTGAAAATGAAAACGGAGAGTTTCTAGGATATGCAGAGGAAATCAATGCTCAGGATTCTATTTTCAATAGTGATTTAAATGATCAAGAATCAGTAAATCAAACGCTTGAAGAAGACCCAATAATAGTAAACGAAGAGCCTGTTGAAGAATCTTCTGGCTGGTTTGATTCAGATAACTGGAGTTTTTTTGATTCTGATGATAGTTCCTCTGGTTGTAGTTCTTGTTCTTCTTGTTCGAGTTGTTCTTCATGCGGAGGAGATTAGAAAATAGAGTTAAACATTATTTTAATAACAAACATAACTTAAATAGTAACCTTTGAAAGAACTTATAGACATAGCATTTTCTCCTGTAAATGCATTCTTTACAATAATGTGTTTATTCTTAATATTGTATTGGATACTAACAATATTTACAGGATTCGATTTAGATCTTTTTGATGTAGATTTTGATGCATCTGCAGACTTTGATATTGATGTTGATCTAGATACAGATTTAGATAACTATAATCCAGATGTAGATTTACCACAAAAAAACATACAAACCGAAGGCCATACCGATAGTATAGGAGTACAATTTCTTAGGTACTTCAATTTTGATGAATTACCTCTGATGTTTTTAATAACTATATTATTCTTCTCAATGTGGTTTATTTCTGTTAATGTTACTCATTTTTTTGGATGGCAATCAAATTGGATTGGTTTTATTTTACTAATACCAAATCTGATAATAAGTTTATTCATTTCAAAAATATTGACTAAACCCATTGCTAAATTGTATCAAATGATAAATCATAAGGGAGAAGAAGAAATAGATTTCCTAGGAAGAAGATGTATCGTTAAATCTCCGGTTTCTGGCGAAAAACTAGGTCAAATTGAGGTCATTGTAAAAGGAGACCCTATTCGAGTCCAAGCCAAAGGGTTTAAAGGAGTGACTATTTCTTCAGGTGAAGAAGCACTAATAGTTAATGAATCTAAAGACAAAAAATATTATTTAATAGAAAAATTTCAATCATAAATAACCAACAAAAATCTCGATTAATATGTTAGGAACATCATCAATAGTAGTTATAATAGGCATTATAATAGTAGCCATTGGGTTACTTGTATGGGTTATATCCATGTACAAAAAAATTATCCAAGGAAAAGTTCTCGTAAGAACTGGAGCAGGAGGAACTAAAGTTTTCTTCAATGCTGGATTAGTAGTACCTGTGCTCCATAAAATGGAAATCATGGATATTTCAGTAAAGAAACTAGAAATAGAAAGAACGGGAGTTAATGGATTAATCTGTAAGGACAATATCCGGGCAGATATCAAAGTAGCTTTCTTTGTTAGAGTTAATAAATCTACTGCTGACATTATTAATGTAGCTCAAACTATTGGTTGTGAAAGAGCCTCTGAAATTGATGTTTTGCGTAATTTATTTGATGCTAAGTTTTCTGAAGCATTAAAAACCGTTGGTAAGAAATTTGAGTTTGTAGAATTATATGAAGCCAGAAGAGAATTTAGAGATGAAATTATAAATATTATCGGAACAGATCTTAATGGCTATATTCTTGACGATTGTGCTATTGATGATTTAGAACAGACTTCTTTGAGCGTCATGAAACCGGACAACATCTTAGATTCTGAAGGAATCAAAAAGATTACCGAATTAACTGCTGCTCAAAACATTAAATCTAACCTCATCAAACGAGATGAAGAAAAAGTAATTCGCAAACAAGATGTTGAAGCACGTGAAGCTATTTTAGAATTAGATAAGCAACTTGCTGAAAAAGAGGAGCAACAAAAACGCGAAATTGCCAATATCAAATCTCGTGAAGAGGCAGAAACCCTTAAGGTATCAGAAGAGGAACGTCTCAAATCTGAAACTGCTCGTATCGCAACTGAAGAAAAAGTAAAAGTTGCAGAAGAAAATATGCAGCGACAAATCATCGTTGCTTCTAAGAATAAAGAACGTACAGATGCTGTAGAAACAGAAAGAGTAGAAAAAGACAGAATGTTGGAGGCTACAGAACGCGAACGTATTGTAACCTTAGCTCAGATCGAAAAAGAAAAAGTAGTAGAAGTTGAGAAAAAGAACATCCAGGATGTGATTCGCGATAGAGTAACCCTAGAAAAAGGTGTGGTTGAAGAGCAAGAGAACATGAAAGATATTGAGGCTTTCAAAACTGCTGATCGTGAGAAACAAGTAAAAATTACCATTGCAGAAGCAAATGCAGAAGAAGCATTGATTAGAACAATCAAAGCCGCAGAAGCACAAAAAGAAGCCGCTAAGCAAAAAGCAGAAGAAATTAATATCGAAGCTCAAGCACAGAAAGAAGCTAGTGAAAAAGAGGCAGAAGCTCGTAAAACATTAGCTGAAGCACAAGCAAAAGAAGAAGCTACATTAGGTATGTCTGAAGCACAAGTAATGCATGCTAAAGCAGATGCGCATGAACGTGAAGGTCTTGTTGAAGCTACTATTATCGAGAAGAAAGCAAAAGCTGAAGCTGCAGGTATCTTAGCAAAAGCTGAAGCGATAAAAGAAGAAGGGCTAGCAGAAGCAGATGTAATCAAACAAAAAGCACTTGCAGATGCAGCAGGAATTGAAGAGAAAGCAGAAGCAATGAAGAAACTTGATGGTGTTGGTAAAGAACATGAGGAATTCAAGCTGCGCCTGGATAAAGAATTACAAGTTGACTTAGCTCATATCAATATCCAGAAAGAAATTGCCGATGCACAAGCAGAAGTAATAGGAGAAGCGCTTAAAGCAGCTAATATTGATATCGTTGGTGGTGAAACTATGTTCTTTGATCAGATAGTAGGTCAGATCACAAAAGCTAAAGGAATTGATAGATTGGTTCAGCATTCTGACAACATTCAGGATGTAAAGGATGCAATCTTAGGAAGCGAAGATGTAAAAGGTAATCTTTTAGAAAAAATAAAAGATTTTGCCACTCAATATGGAATCTCTTCTGAAGATATTAAAAATCTAACGATCGCCAATATATTAATGGATTTGAAACAAAAAACTACAGATCCATCAGAAAATGATTTATTCACAAATCTATTTAACCTTGCTAAAGGATTAGGGTTATCAGACAAAAAATTGAAATAAAAACTGAATAATACTCCTCCTTCTTTTTAATCAAGAAAGAGGAATTCAGAAACAATAGAATGAATATCATAACTACATTTTTAAACCCATAAAAGTCTTCCCATCCTGGGGAGACCTGGGATGGGATTTGTTTAACTTTTAATACGGTTTAATATGGGGTTTGGAGGATCAACAGCTGCGATGATTACATCGCTAAAAAATAATAGTAGAAGGAAAAAACGTGAAGCTTTTGATGGATGGACGAGTTCTGACAAAGAAAGCCAAGGAATTAAGACAGAACCTGTTTCTCAAGAAACTTTAGCAAAGATTCGTAAAAAGATGAGGAAACAGAATCGAGTGAATACCATAAAAGGTGTAATCATCATTTCGATAAGTATAGCGATAACAGCTTGGTTGTTTTTTAGGTTAACTTATAGAATGTAATCTTATGGGAGGATTTGGATCAGCTCAAGGAATGATTACTGCAATCAAAAACAACAATCGTAGAAAGAAAAGAGAAGTTTATGATGGATGGACCGAAAGTGATAAAGAAAGTCAAGGCATCAAAGTAGAACCCGTTTCAGAAAAAACTTTATCTGAAATAAGGAAGAAAATGAAAAAACAACAGCAAGTTACATTTATAAAAAATTTTATTATTGCAATAATTGGACTCATTGCTTTTTTCTTTTTCATACAATTAGTCTTCTTATATTTTGAAAATGACCCTGGAATTGGATGGAATCCATATTAACATATTAATCTTAGAAAAATGAATAAAAAATTTATAGGATTACTCACCGTATTATTAATAAGCATCAGTGCACTCGCATTAAATACGCATTTCAAAAAAAAGAAGTTAAATGCTAATGGCGTAATCGCAACGGCAGTGATCGAGAAGATAACATCAAATAAATACGAGAATGAGATAGGCACTCCTGTAGATAACATTCATATTACGTATAAGTACATCGTTCATACCAAAGAAATTGTAAAAACTCAGGAGATTCTTAGACACGAACATGATCAATATTTTGAGACCAATACCGTAGTCGGGGATTCGATTAGTATCAAATACGATACTAAAAATCCTAGTAATTCAAGGATTGAGAAAATTGCGCAATTATCAAACTAAAAGAAGAATTTTAGTACAACTATGCAAGAAGAAAACGCAAACAACATACAACTAGACGGGGGAACCTACGAGATTATCCAAAATCGTTTACAAAAACAAAAGGGTGAACTCCAAAATCGTCTAATACAGCTTAATGAAGCCCGTAAAGAAGTTTTTGGTAATGTAGAAACAAAGCTTATTGCCAATAATCGAATCAATACAGAACATAATTGTATTGCCCGAGACATTGTAACCATTGGTGAATATTGCCTTTTTGGGTACAATGTACATTTTGGACTTCGTACAGAGATTACGTTAGCAGATGTATTTAGTATATACACGTATACAAATGATCATTTTACTATTAAACCATTAGATCTCATAAACGATTCGATATTTATAGATGATTTTACTAATCTCTATAAATACTATCGTAATACCATATTTTCAAAATTTGCTATTGTTGGAAATTACTTGCATATGGTATTTCAACTTAGTGAAAGCGTTTCTGATATTAAAACCTTTAAATGGTTAATCAATGAAGGTAAACTTACCTATATTGATAACCGTAGCGAACATGAGTTTAAATTCCCAAGACAACATGAATTTAATTGGACCGAAGTTACTCGTGACATGCATCGTTATGGTACACATCCACATATCTCCATTCTTGATAAAGTATTCGTCGAAACTGTAGGAGGAGATTTAACCATTAAAATAGAAGACAATACTGATGATGGAAAAGGAATTTTGGATGAAGCTGTAGAGCATATAGACCAAACACTAGATGATGGTCAGTATCGATTTGCAGATATCGGAAACTTAATCGCTTTAGAAATTAAACCTTTTCAGGAAGCACCTCGCTATTTTGTATATAATCACAAAATGCAGGAAGTCAAAAAAATAAGTTGTATCAAAGATGCCTGTGTATTGCTTCCTGATGATCAAGGGATTATTTATCCTAATGGATATTACCTACAATCAGGTGAATTTAAATTATTTACTAATGAAGTAAATGATGTAAAATTTCAGGAAAAAATTAGTTCTCCTAATGGTGAAGATTTTCTTTATGTTTTTTACGAAAGTGAAAAAGGGTTATACACTCTTATGTCATACAATGTAATCGAACAAGAAGTAACAACCCCCATTATATGTAATGGTTTTACAATACTAGAACAAGGAGAATTATGCTATTTCAAAACAGAAGATGAACAAACCAAACATCATGTTATTCAGATATGGCAAACGCCTTTTATAAAAGGTAACACGATACCATCAGAACACACTGACACATTACTTTATAAGATTGGAAACAAAGACATTGTTAAAGCAATGGCAGAGAGCAATGCCCTAATTACTCTTCTTAACAAAGAAGATAATTATGATGGTTTGTATGATGATATTTCCAAATTTTCAAATGATATTGTCGACAGCTACTATTGGATTCGTGAGGATGACACGTTTAGGTTAGATATTCCTCTCGAAGAAATTAATGGCGCTGCCAATGCTGCAATTGATGAATTCGAAAAAGTAGTTCAGCTTAGAAGAACTGCAACAAATATCACCAAAGAAACTAAAGATAAAGCCGAAGGTATTTTTGGCAAAATCAAAAGCAGTTCTTTTAAATCCATTGATGACTTTGTCCTGGTATTATCACAACTACGTACCTTACGTGGCGAAGTAATAGGCTTGAATGACATTCGGTATGTAGATAAAGTATTTATCGAGAAATTAGAAGCTGAAATTGCAGAACAAACTGAAAAAATTTCACAACGATGCGTTCAGTTTTTACTAGACGATAAAGCACTACTACCCTATCATGCTCGTGTAAAAGAAAAACAGGAGTTATTAGAAAAGATTAAAAAAGTAATTGATGCCAAAAAATTAGAAGAAGAGGTAAATCAGATCGCTATCGACCTCGAAATGTTAATTGATATTGTTTCTAATTTACAGATTGAAGACACCTCCCATTCTACTAAAATTATTGATAACATCTCTTTGATTTTTGCTACAATAAATCAGCTTAAAGCAGGAATCAAAAACAAAATCAAATCTTTGGGTAGCAAAGAAGCTACTGCAGAATTCGCTGCACAACTCAAATTGGTAGATCAAAGTATTATCAACTATTTGGATATTGCCAATACTCCAGAAAAAACAGATGAACTGCTCAATAAAGTATCGGTTCAATTAGAAGATCTCGAAGGACGATTTGCCGATTTTGAAGAATTCATCACCCAGATTATTGAGAAAAGAGAAGAGGTATATAATGCCTTCGAAGCTCGTAAAAATGGTCTGATCGAAGCTCGAAACAAGAAAGCAGTTGCTTTAGAAAATGCTGCCAATCGAATTCTGAAAGGTGTAAATAAAAAAGCATTAAGCTTTGGTTCTGTTGTAGACATCAATGGGTATTTTGCATCAGATCTTATGATCAATAAATTGAGAGATATTGTTAATCAATTACAAAAACTAGATGATGTAGGTAAAGCAGAAGCTATTGAGACTGCTATAAAAGTAGCCAAAGAAGATGCTACGCGTAAACTTAAGGATAAGCAAGATCTATATGAAGATGGTGAGAATATCATCAAACTTGGAAAACATAAATTTGGAGTAAACAAACAACCTCTTGATCTAACTATTGTATATAGAGATGGTAGTTTGAATTATCATCTTACAGGAACCGATTTTTACCAGGAAATTACAAATGAAATCCTGTTAAAATCAAAAAAATACTGGGATCAGGAACTCATTTCTGAAAACCAAGAAGTTTACCGCGCTGCTTATCTGGCTTATAAAATATTCAAACATCATAATACTGTAGATTTAAATGCACTTAAATCTATGGACGATGAAGGGCTATTAGCCCTTATAAAATCCGAAAGTAGTAAAAACTATGCAGAAGGGTATGTAAAAGGAGTTCATGATATAGATGCTGCCAAAATACTAAAGGTACTAGTGACCAAAGATCATGATTTAGGATTATTACGCTTTACACCCAATACACGAGCTTTTGCACAATATTTCTGGCATAGTTTAGAAACAGAAAAACAAAACTATTGGAATGAGACAATCAAAGCCTCTGGTGAAGTCTTAGCTATTTTTCCTGATAGCAATGAATATCATAAAGTACTTTCTCATTTAGAAAAAGAGATCAGAAATTCATTTTCTTCTTTTCTGGTTGGAATAGAAGGATATTCAGATAACATCTCTAATAAAGTTGCTGAGTATCTGTTTACAGAATTACAAAACGATCATACGTTTTGTATTAGTCAAACAGCAAATGAGCTTTATGACACTTTTATTGCAGAATTGCAAAAGAAAAAGGGATTTACAAAACTAAAGAAAGCACTTCAGCTGGATACTAAACCTCGCTCAAATGGCAATGTGGATTGGAACAACAGAATCAATCTTGCCATACAGTGGGTAGCCTCATATCTAAAAACAAATCATCATACATATACGGAGTATAAACATGAGATCGTTTGTATTTTATTATTTAAAAATGAATCTACTTCAGAAGTGATTCATATGAACCCATCACAAACCATTACAGAATTAAATGGTAGTCATAGCTTAATTACAGATAATATTTTCGAATTTAATTATCATGATTTTATTTCAAAAATGGAACAATTTACAACTATTGAAGTTCCGGCCTTTGAAGCGTATAGAGAAGCAAAACACTCCGTTACCGAAATTCTAAAAGACGATCTTAAGCTCAATGAATTCAAACCAAAAGTACTTTCCTCTTTTGTAAGAAATAAATTAATTGACCAAGTATACTTACCACTATTTGGAGATAACTTATCCAAACAATTGGGAAGCGTTGGAGACAATAAGCGTACTGATCGAATGGGGATGTTATTACTAATATCACCTCCAGGATATGGTAAAACAACTTTAATGGAATATATGGCTAATCGACTGGGGTTAGTATTTATGAAAATCAATGGTCCGGCAATTGGTCATGAAGTAACTTCTGTAGATCCTATGGCAGCCAATAACGCTTCTGCAAGAGAAGAACTCAAAAAACTCAATCTAGCTTTTGAGATGGGTAATAATGTAATGTTATATCTAGATGACATACAGCATTGTAATCCCGAGTTTTTACAGAAGTTTATTTCTCTGGCAGATGGTACCAGAAAAATTGAAGGTGTCTACAACGGAAATCCTAAAACTTATGATTTAAGAAGTAAGAAATTTTGTGTCATTATGGCTGGGAATCCATATACAGAAAGTGGAGAAAAATTCCAGATTCCGGATATGTTAGCTAACCGAGCAGATATTTATAATCTAGGAGATATCATTGGAGATACAGCAGATCTTTTCAAATTAAGTTTGATAGAAAACGCTATGACTTCTAACCCTGTTTTACACCAATTAAGTAGTACATATTTTGAGGATATCTATCAATTAATAGAAATTGTTGAAACAGGTTCTCAGGAAGGTATAGAGCTTAAAGGTAATCATACAAAACAGGAAGTACAAGATTACTTATCTGTATTAGGAAAAGTGGTTACTATACGTAATACAGTGCTAAAAGTGAATGAAACGTATATTAAATCTGCTGCCATGGAAGATGCATATCGCATAGAACCTTCTTTTAAATTACAAGGGTCATATCGTGATATGAGCAAACTTGTTGCCAAGGTAGTCCCAATTATGAATGAAAAAGAGCTACAAACCCTTCTCCTATCTCATTATGAAAATGAATCTCAGACATTAACCAGTGCTGCAGAAGCCAATTTGTTAAAATATAAAGAAATGACCAGTACAATTTCTAAAGAGGAAGCTACACGTTGGGAAACCATCAAGGAGGCTTTTGTTAAAAATAACAAACTCAAAGGTTTCGGAGATAAAAATGAAATGGCTCAGGTACTAGCTCAAATGATGCAATTTAGTGACCATCTAGCGGGGATACAAGAAGTATTAAAAAAGGGATTAGACAAGTAATCCAATTCATTATATTCGTTAAAACGCATTCATAAAATCACATTGAAATGAAAAAGAAAATTGATCCTAATCTATTAATAGCTATCGGAGTTCTTATTGCAAGTTTTTCTGCACTTTTTGTATATATGAGGCAAGCTAGTATTATGAGTAGGCAAACAGAAATTCTTCTAGAACAAACCAAAGCTAACGCCTGGCCCAGATTATCTGTCAATGCTCATCTAAATTGGTCAGATAAAAAACTAGAAACGTTACAGGTCAAAATCCATAATAAAGGCACAGGGCCTGCTATCATAGAAGGAGTAAGAGTTTTATATGATGGTAAGTATGTAACACATTGGCAAGATTTATTTTTAAAAACTAAAATTCCGGATTCTATTAGTAAAAGCATTTCGAATAAAAGTGTCAACAATTCTGTAATGTCAGCCAACGAAAATTTCTATTGGGTACAGTTTATTAATGATCCTAATTTAGCAAGTTGGATGTACAAAAATCGTCAAAAAATAACAATAGAAATTTGTTATAAGTCCGTTTTTAATGACTATTGGCTATTGCGAAAAGAAGGGTTCGATAACGATACGATTATACAAAAATTAGGTACTCAAGAATGTACTATACCATCAAATGAAGTTTTCAAAACATAAAGTTGTAGAGATTGCTTTACACCTAGTACAAAATTAGGATAAGCCTACTCCACTATTTTTAATATTTAAAAATATTTCATATATTTACATAAGCACTTATATAAATACTTATGCAAGATCATTTACAACAGTTTGGAGAATTAGGCTTAGGATCCAGGTTAAAGCGGTTAAGTGAATTTATGATGAAAGAGATTCAACTTGTATACACAACCTGTGGCATTGATTTTGACCCATATCTATTCCCCATATTCAAGGTGATTATTGATCAGGAAGTTGCAACTACAACAGATATTCAGGAAAAACTACAATACACACAACCTGCTATTACACAAGCCTTAAAGAAATTAATTGATAAAAAATTAGTTAATTATAAAATTGACTCATCAGATAAGCGAAAAAAGTTTTTTAGATTATCTAAAAAAGGAAAGGAAATGCATCAAAAAATGATTCCGTTATGGGTAGTGATCGATCAACAGATTAAATGGCTTACTGAAGGAAGTGCAATAAGCTTACTACATCACCTTACCCATCTCGAAAATCAATTACACATAAAATCACTAAGCAAACGAATTCTTGAAACGTATCAAAACAATTCTTTATGACTATTATAAAAGACATATCAATAATTCCATTTGACCCAAAATACGCAAAAGACTTTGCTAGTCTTAATGTAGAATGGCTAGAAAAGTATTTTGTGGTAGAACAACTTGATGTTGAATTATTAGAGCGATGCGAAGAAAACATTATCAATAAGGGCGGATATATTTTCTTTGCCAAAGTTGAAGAGGAAATTGCAGGAACTTTTTCTCTCATCAAAGTAGAAGATAACATATATGAATTAGGAAAAATGGCAGTCTCCCCAAAGTTTCAAGGTCATAAAATAGGACAACAACTACTACAATTTTGTATTCGTTTTTCAAAAGATCAGGGATGGTTAAAACTACTTTTGTATTCAAACAGGATACTAGAGAATGCTATTTATATATATATAAAATACGGTTTTAAAGAAATTCCGATAGAAAAAAACCCGCTTTATAAACGAAGTAATATCAAAATGGAACTTACATTATAAGTAAAGTCCGTTTCATAATTTAATGGTATGAAACGGACTTAGCAGTAAATCCCCTTTTTACCAATTATAAATCTTTTTGGTTACCGTATAATTCTTCCCATAATTATTATCCCAGTATTCCAGACCATTTACTCGGTAAACTATAGCATACTCAACAGTATCTATTGATTTATCTATTTGTACATTTCCTGTCCATCGCTCTATTCCAAAATTATTTGGACTTTCGACTAGAAACAAGGGCCCATTATTCCAAAATGGTCTATATCCTAGTGAAAAATAACCTTGCGTCTGCCATCCGTCGGTAGTATATACAACTCCTACTTCCTTACTTGGCGCAAGATTTCTTATGTCTACGGTAACAAACATTGAATTTTGATCATAATATGGATTATAAGATACACTTACATAGTCTTTATCAACACTCACATTAAGATTAGGATCAGCAAAAAAATAACCCTCCTGAATGGACATAGCATAATTTTTTTCTCTATTGTTATCCCAATAAGTAGTACCATTTACTTCATATTTGACAACAAACTCATCATCATAAACTTGAGTTGAAGTACTGAGATTTCCAACCCATATTTCATTTTCATCATCAATATTGAAATCATAAGATAATTGAATTTCTTCCCAATTCCCATCTGTTTTTTTATGAAATACACTTACAGTTTTATCAAAACCTAGATTGGCTACTTTAACTGTAAATTTCTTTGAATATGTAGTAAACCCTCTATAATTACCATAAGCTGTCCATGCTTTGATCAAATGTACTGGGGTAATATCATCTTTTGCAGATATTCCTGATACTGTTCTCTCTTTATGTTCTATAAAATCATCTTCTGTTGCACAAGAGAAAATGATTAAACTCAGTAGTAAATAAAAATACTTTTTCATTTTAAATTGGTTTTTGGTTAATGTGTTTAAGTTTTCGAAAAATTTAGTATTCGATTATAAAGTCAAACTGAAGTACGTTAACAAGACCTTAACACACAATTTGCAGTCTGAGATTTAACTTTTTTTTTACCAAAAACGTTTTCGATGGGGTAAAGTTTTAACTCAAAATTAAGCTCAAAAAATAGGAATTATAGCATCCTTAAAAACATGAGATTATAATTTTTAAAATGATTTTAATAGCGAAATTTTTAGGCATTTGATCACGAAAATTATAGTAGTCATTTTAATCAAAAATGTGTTACGAAAAGCTTTTCAGAGGTTTCTTTGAAAACTAAAGGACCTTTTTTCGTAAACGGAGGAACAAAATGGAAAATGATATATAACGAAAGAGATTTTAATAATAACACAACAGTCAAATCCCTTTTTTAAAAAGGGGCAAAAACCCCTTTTTCATACATTAAAACTTACCCTTTATCATATCAAAAACCCTTTAAACACGTTTACTACCAGCCACTTGCGCTTATGTGGTTTTAACAAAATGCGTGTTTACCTTTTTAAAACTACAGAATAATAGTATTTTTATTTGCAGATAATACTTCTAAATGCATACGGGAGATATCAAAAAATTATCATTTTAGTAAAAATTGGAATTTAATAAAACTCTTTTACCTATACTAAACCAGTCAAAGTGTTGAACTGTGAATAAAGACGAAAACAAAAAAAGTAAACTATAATCAAAACAACCCTAATCAAATTTCTGGTAACTACCAGAGTCACGTAAACATCTTAAAACAACTAAAAAATGGACAGAAAAACCAATTCAATCGGATACCTTCCTGTAATCATTATCACAGCGATCATTACGGCAATCATCATGTATATCATATTATGCAAACTGAAGCCCGATCCACCAATTGTTGAAAAACCAGAAGAGATCATTTCTATTAAAGATGCTGTAGAACTTCATCTGAGTTATAGAAAAAATCGTTCTTGTATTATTAAAGCTTACGAAGGTCAAGACAGTACAATAACATCACTTTGTTCGACAAGAAGAAAACCTGACCCAAATTTTGTTCCTTCTTTAGCTTTTGATCTGGATAAAAAATTTCTGGAGCAATATATTGCATATGTTAATCAGATTACCCCCGATACTACTGATATTACAGGATATCGTTTGTATATTGGTAATTATCCTGATTCGACATACTTTAGAGACGGTAAACCAATACCAGACCGAAGAAGAAATACATTTTTTATCGCACCGACAACCTTAGTTGAAAACGAAACAAGAGGATTTACTTTTGTAGACAGAAACAACGATGGGGAACAAGAAATCCTTTTCCTGGAGGATGAACTTGAGTTAAGAACATCAACACCAGGTCAAAATCCTCCTAAAGCAAAGGTTAATACGGCAAGTTTCTTTTCCTTCACCAGTCAAGGCGGCGGTGATCAGAGTACTTTAGCAAATGAACTTGGAGGGCATCCACCTAACGCGCAATAATACGTTTAATATTATCATGAGCTACCTATCAGAATTACGTATATTTTCTTTAGCATTTCAATTAATTACAGCTTTAGTTGGATTGATATACTTTTATAAATATAAAAAAACCTTTTTAAAATATTTTCTAATTTTCTTATGGTATGTTGGAGTTAATGATATAGTTGGATATATTCTAAACGAAAATTCATATGAAGTAGCTTGGTTATACAACACATATTATTTAATTGTTTTTAATTACCTCATGTTTCTTTTTAGGAATTATTTATCAAGTAATAACCATAAAAAATGGATTATACTATTGATTGTGTTATACAACTTATCCGTTTTTATCAATAGTTTTTTTGAAAATTATTATGATGAATTTTCCACAATGCCATATATTATTGGCGCTAGTTTTGTAATTATTAGTATCATATTTTATTATATTGATATTTTAAATTCGGAAAAAGTATTATTCATTAACAAAAACATCCTTTTTTGGATCAGTATTGGAGTATTAATCTATTATTCTGGAAATATTCCTTTCAGAATTGTTAGAAATTATGTTGGCGAATTAATTGATGCATCAATTCAATATATGGTTCTTCTTATTTTAACTTTTGTAATGAATCTTTGCTTTATTAGAGGTTTTATATGGAGCAGCAAGAAACGGCAATATTAATAGCAAGCATAGTCCTTGTCGTAATTATAATATTATTGATTGTATTGTTTAGTATTTTTCAAAAAAGGAAGAATAGTTTGCTATTACAACAAAAAGAAGCCGAGAAAAAATTTGAAACTGCTATTGCAGAGACTCAAATCGAGATCAGAGAAGAAACCCTGCGAAACATTAGCTGGGAGTTACATGATAATATTGGCCAGCTACTCACGCTGGCCAAAATACAAGTAAATATAGCTCAGGATGATCCAGGCAAATTAGAAGAAGTTACCGAGACCATTACCAAAAGTCTCACCGAGTTACGGTCATTGTCAAAATTAATTAATCCAGATGCATTAAAAAGTCTTAGCCTCACAGAGGCCATAACGTTAGAAATAGAAAGATTTAATCGTCTACAGTTTATAAAAGCGACTATTACCAGCAATGAAGAAATAGAGATTTTAGATGATAAAGTAGAGATTATTATCTTTAGAATCTTACAAGAGTTTTTTACCAATACGATAAAACATTCTAAAGCCTCTACCCTAGATGTTAACGTGAATTATGATGAGGAAAAAATAATTATACATGCAAAGGATGATGGCGTTGGTTTTGATAGTACAGATATGACCACCAGACAGGGCATTGGCCTATCTAATATGCAAAACCGAGGAAAATTAATAGACGCTAATGTTGCCTTAACTTCTGAAAAAGGAAAAGGAACAGCAATCACATTGACCTATCATTATAAAAAAGAAAGTTCGGCTACATTAGATGATGAAGTTGATTAACTTTGTAACAACAACAAATTGGTGTCATGCTGAACTTGTTTCAGCATCTCATAATGTGTTTCAAAATACTATTTTGTAGTTTGAGACCCTGAAACAAGTCCAGGGTGACAAGCAAATTATTATGTTTGCAGTAATTTGATTATTAAAATAATATAGAGCAAAGCAATACAACACAAGTCATGAAATACTCAGTAGTTATAGTAGAAGATCATATCTTACTATCTCAGGCACTATCTGGTTTAGTAAACGGATTTGCAAAATTTAAAATTTTATATATCTGTAAAAATGGGAAAGAACTTTTAACAAGGTTCAAAGATCCAAAAAACATTCCTGATATCGTTCTTATGGATATTAATATGCCCATCATGAATGGGATTGAAACTACAGCTGCTCTAAAAGAGCAATACCCACAAGTTAAGGTACTAGCTCTATCTGTAGAAGAAGATGAAAAAACCATTCTTAAAATGCTGAGAGCAGGAGCCAAAGGATACCTTTTAAAAGATACTGAAAAAAGCATCCTCGAAAATGCACTTGTCGAAGTACAAGAAACAGGATTCTACCACACCAAAGATGTTACTAATTTGTTATTGGGTTCACTAAATCCAAAAAAAGAAAATACTGTTGTACTTAAAGATCGAGAAGTAGAATTCATTAAGCATGCGTGTACAGAAAAAACATATAAAGAAATCGCAAATGATATGTGCTTAAGTCCTAAAACCATTGAAGGTTACCGAGATTCTATTTTTGAAAAACTAAACCTTAAAAACAGAACGGGTCTGGTTATTTATGCTATTAAAAGTAAATTATTTATTCCTTAGCATTTTCTTTTCACTCTACTTTATTGTTCCAACTCTTCGATTATGTGTGTATTGAACTTACCGAAGTGCTCAGGATCAAATAAAAGCTGGGGTTTACCATAATCATGATCTTGTATTGCAAGTTTTTTATTCAGTAGAAATCACCAAAAACAAGGCTATAAATAAACTATCTAAATATTTTTAGCACAATCCTATTCTATTTTATAAGGATTTGTAAATACAAAAAACTACCTTTATACATATTATAATTACTTTTGGCGCGTTTATTGATGAAAGCAAAAAAACAAACAGGAAAGCCAGAAAATTAATTCCTATAAGACCATAGTGTAAATAGCTACTGAACCTAATTTTCTGACGCTCTTGCTTATACCTTTTGTTGTTTGAATTTACTGGAAAAGAAAATTAAGATTTTTTACTTAAGTAAACTCAGAAGGCAAAGGGTGTCAATAGCTTTTTAAACGAACTAACCATCTTGTACTTCAATAAAAACAGTATACTTGTTTATTTTTGTAAGTATAAGAATATTATATTTTTTATGCTAAAACAACAACTAAATTTTAAATTATCTCAGAAACTTTCTCCACAACAAATTCAGTTGATGAAGTTAATTCAACTTCCTACTCAAGCATTCGAACAACGTTTGAAGCAGGAAATGGAAGAAAACCCCGCTCTGGATGATAGTAAAGAAAAAGCAGATGAATATGAAGACACATTTAGCAATGAAAGTACGGGAGATGATGACTATGGTACCGAAAAAATTGAAGCAGAGATCAATGTAGATGAATACCTTAGTGATGATGAAATTCCAAGCTATAGACTAAGTACCAACAACTATAGCACAGATGATGAAGAAAAAAGTGTACCCTATGCTTCTGGAACATCTTTTCACCAACATCTTATTAATCAATTAAACACCTATAGATTTGATAATGAAGAAAGAGAAATAGCAGAATTTCTGGTAGGTAGCATAGATGAAAGTGGTTATATCAGAAGATCTTTATCTGATATCCTGGATGATCTTGCGTTTACACAAAATGTATATACAACTGAGGAAAAAATAGAAAGCATCTTACAAATTGTACATCAATTAGACCCTGCAGGAGTTGGTGCTCGTAATTTACAAGAATGCCTTTGGCTTCAGTTGGACAGAAAAGAAACAACTATACCTATAAAACTTGCGTCGAATATACTTAAAAAGGCATTTGATCATTTTAGCAAGAAACATTATGATAAACTTTTGGTGAAATTTGATATCACCGAAGATGATTTAAAAGATGCAATTGAAGAAATTGAACATCTCAATCCCAAGCCAGGAGGAGCATATGCAGGCAATAATCGCCTAATTGAACACGTAGTCCCTGATTTTACTATTAGAATTGTAGAAGGAGAATTAGAACTTACTTTAAATGGTCGTAATGCTCCAGAATTACATGTCTCAAGAGAGTACAACAACATGCTTCAAGGCTACAAAGCGAGTAAAGAAAAATCAAAATCACAAAAAGACGCAGTACTATTTATCAAACAAAAATTAGATGCTGCAAAATGGTTTATTGAGGCTGTAAAACAGAGGCAACAAACACTTTTTATTACCATGAGTGCAATAATGCACTATCAAAAAAGTTATTTCCTTAGTGGAGACGAACGAAATCTTAAGCCGATGATCTTAAAAGACATCGCAGATGAGATCGATATGGACGTAAGTACCGTTTCTAGAGTGGCAAACAGCAAATATGTTGATACCCCATATGGAACAAAACTTATCAAAGAATTCTTTTCTGAATCAATGACCAATGATCAAGGAGAAGAAGTCTCTACCAGAGAAATTAAAAAAATACTGGAAATAACTATAGGCGACGAAGACAAGAAAAAACCATTAACGGATGAAAAACTTGCCAAGATGCTTAAGGAAAAGGGGTATCCTATAGCCAGAAGAACTGTAGCTAAATACAGGGAGCAATTAGACATTCCCGTTGCCAGGCTAAGAAAGAAAATTTAATGAACTTTTTTCTAAGAAGCGTTTCATACATTTTACACCCATTATTGATGCCTCTAGTAGGCGCAATAATTTATTTTAAAACAGCTCCAAGGTTTTTTCCAGATGAGATTATTCGAGCCAAAGTCTTTGGTTTAGTTGTTCTTACGATCTTAATACCAATTGTATTATACTTTTTATTAAAAAGCCTAGGCACCATTAGCTCTATACATCTTGAAAATGTAAAACAACGTAAAATACCATTATTACTGCAATCTATTTTATTGATTGTAGTAATCAAAATGATCATTGATATTTACCACTATCCAGAACTGTATTTTTTCTTTTTGGGAATTTTGTTTTCGTCTTTAAGTGCTGTTTTTATGGTACTGTTCAACATTAAAGCAAGTTTACACATGATCGGAATAAGTGGAATTACTATGTTTACGATTACATTAAGTATTCATTTTGGAGTTAACTTAACACTACTCATTGCTGCTTTAATGATTTCTAATGGACTAGTTGCTACATCAAGGTTACACTGCAAAGCACACAGCAATCTAGAACTCATTCTAGGGTTTTTGATTGGTGTAATCCCTCAGCTCACTTTAGCCAACTTCTGGTTATAAAATATAAAACATCAAACCTATTTTAGCCGTATTGAACCCAACAGATTCTCCATTAACTACCGCATCATCATTAAACAATGTGTTTATACTGTAATAGAAGTGAAAATTGAAAGTATTCCATCCAAAAGTAAAAGTAGCTCCAATTCTCCATCGGTTTAACTCTTCAACTTTTGTTTGCTTTACCTCTCCAATAGCTCCCTTAAACCTTGATTGAAAAGAATACAAATATCCCATTCTAATGCCCGTATAAATTCTATAAAACTTGTGCGTTTCTGGCGTTGAAGTACGCCACCTAAACTCTAAAGGAGCTTCAACTAAATGTGTTGTAAATCTATTGGTACTAAAATCGATATCGTCCAGACTACTAAAAACACCTCGCTCTGTTTCCTCTTCTTCTCCTATAAATAAATCTTGATTATAAACATTTAACGAATACCCTAAACCCAAGCCAATTGCAATATTTCGTCTTTTATTTATTGGCATATCTCTGATAAATCCCAAATGAAGACCTCCTGAAAAACCTGACTGACTAATACCTCTGGGCTTATTTAACAGTAAATTATAAGTTACTCCTACGTAAAACTGATCTTCTCGATATAAGGAGTCTATTTCTATTTCTTGATCAGTATCCTGTTCTGTTTCTTGTCCTAAAGAAACAAACATACACGAGAAACAAATGACAAATACAAGTAATCTTTTCATAGAGTTTACTAAAATAAATCTATTTCTTTAAAAATTAGACAAACTTGATAAAAACAAGATCTAAATTATAAAAAACCCTGCCCAAAGACAGGGTTTTATTTTAAATTGAATACACTTCTTGTTTTATCGATTAAAATTATCTTTAGCTTCTCCTCTATTGGTAGTATAATTAATCTTAAGCGCCTGCACTTCTCTTAATTCCTTTTTTATATCCCCAACGAGTCCCATCTTTGTTTCTTTATCCACTTTTAAGGAGGTGATAAGAAAAGGAACCTCTCCTGGTCTTTTAAGTGCTCTTTCAGCCAAGATAAAAGCTTTTATATCCTTTATGTCGGCAAACTTGTCATTAAGCTGAATTCTTGCCTCAGACCCCACATCTCTATATCTTGAACTAGGCTTCCCTGCATAAATATTCATAATGAGCTTAGTATCCAATTTTTCAACTTGATCTGCGTAGGGTAACATATTTTGTATCATTAAAGTGTCATTGCGCATTACCGTTGCTACCATAAAGAAAAAGAGTAGCATAAAAACGATATCTGGTAATGAAGCTGTTGAAATTTCTGGTAATTGAGTGTTTTTCTTATTTTTAAATTTAGACATAACTATAAAAATTAGGTTATTACTGATTTCTTGGTTCTGCTTCAGAAAGTTTCTCTGGAAACATCGATTGAATCTTTTTAACCCGATCCCTTAATTCTTCCTTATTCCCAACATAACGTCCATCTTTTAAATTTTCTTCCATCTCTATAAATGAAACACCATACAATCGCTCTGCTTCTCGATTACGTAATTCTGTATAGGCGGATACTAATTCATTTTGTACCGCTATATAAGTCTCATAATTAGTTTCACGGCTATTAATAAGAGATATAATTGCTTTACTTGGGTGATCAGAAGATTCTATATCCTTATCCCCTTTACAATAGTCACATGCTAGGTCACCTGACCCACCTCCATTATCCAAAAATGCAATCGCTGCCTTCTTAAGGTCTTGAATTTCCATCAAATTACCTTCTACTGATAGTTGATTAAGTTGATTTAATTCAACTTGAAAAAGATTCTTTTTTTTGATTACAACTTCTGGAGAATCTTCGATCAAAGGAGGTAATTTTCTCATTATTCCATAATCTGTTTCTATAGTGGTAGAAACCAAAAAAAAGATGAGTAATAAAAATGCGATATCTGCCATAGATCCCGCATTAACACTAGGTGCTAATCTTCTTGCCATAATAAAAAATATTTAATTAATAATTACTTACAAAATCAGCAAACGGTGATTATAAGCGACAAGAAGTATATAGAAGAAAAATGTAATCGAGCTGCAACTCTTTTATCTAAATATTCAATATCACTTTTGGAAGGTTAGATATCGATTTTTATAAAAATTAAATCACAGTTATCACAAAATTTGGATCAATTGTCATGCCAACATTTTGGTAAGACTAAAAAAAAGAAATATGGATTTATATATTTTTAAAGGACAAATATTAAGAAAAGCTTATAAACTAAAAAATCCCGCCAAAAGGCAGGATTTTTTTATCTAATTAGAATATTTTCTATAGCGCTTTTACCTTAGATTATCCGTTGCTTCACCAGTTCTGGTAGTGTAGTTAATCTTAAGTGCCTGAACATCTCTTAATTCGCTTTTGATATCTCCAACAAGTCCCATATTGGTCTCACCGTCAACTTTTAAAGCTGTTGTTAAAAAGGGAACTAATTCCTCTCTTTTTGATGCTCTTTCTGCCAAAATAAATGCTTTTATATCAGCTACTTCAGCAAATTTATCATTAAGCTGAATTCTTGCCTGAGTACCTGCACTTGCAGCATATCTCGAACTAGGCTTTCCAGCATAAATATACATTACCAAATCTTTTTTATCTAATTTTTCAATTTGATCTGCAACAGGTAATCTATTTTCTATCATCAATGTATTTTGACGCATTACCGTTGCAACCATAAAGAAAAATAATAACATAAATACAATATCTGGTAACGAAGCCGTAGAAATTGCAGGTAATTCACCGCCGCTTTTCTTTTTAAACTTAGACATAAGAATTTTGTTTTACGTTATATTATTTTTTTGGTTCCGCTTCTGAAAGTTTTTCAGGAAACATAAATTGTATCTTCTTGATATCTTCCTTTAACGTTTCTTTACTTCCAGTATAATTAACATCTTTTACATCTTTTTCCATTTGAACAAAAGATTTACCAAAAAGACGTTGAGCTTCTCTATTACGTAACGTTGTATATGCCGCTACCAATTCATTTTGAACTGCAATATATGTGGCATAGTTAGTTTCTCTATTATTACGCAATGAAATTACTGCTTTTGTTGGATTATCTGACGATGATGGATTTTTAGCTCCTTGACAGAATGTACATCCATCGGCTCCTTTTCCTCCACCATTATCCAAAAATGCAATTGCTGCTTCTCTAAGATCCTTCAACTCCATAGGAGCCTCCTCAACCAATAAGTCATTATTCTTATTCAATTCTACAACAAAAATATTTTTTTCCTTTAGAATTGGTGGCTCCACATTATCCTCTTGTGGAGGCGGAAGTTTACGGCTAATACCACTATCAGTTTCGATAGTTGTAGTAACCAGGAAGAATATAAGAAGTAAGAATGCAATATCTGCCATAGATCCTGCATTTACCTCTGGTGCTGCTCTTCTTGCCATAATTATTTACCTATTAATTTTTTAACACCCGAAAGAAACATTAATCCAACTGCAATCGCAGCCAAGAAATAAAATGTATACAATCCGGTTCCTACCCACTTAGATCCACTTGCAGAAAGTATTTCTCCATCTTTTAGCGGGGTTTCAACGCCATCAGCCAATACAAAACCAATTATTGCAATGACAACAAAAGCGACAATTCCTATTGCAGTATTTTTAAGACTTGATGGATTTTTGGCCATAGTCGAAAACACAGCAATTAAAGTAGCTATAATAGTGATAACAAAAACCACCAAAGTAAGCATATATAATGGAGTTACCGAAGGTGCTGCTATTTCTAAAGGAAGTTCTCTAGCTTCAGAAACACCATTTTCGTCCATTAAGGTGCCTATTGAACTACTCATAAGATACCAAAGGATTATCCCTAAGACTCCTACTCCTAGCACAACATATGATAATATTTTAGAAATTTTCATGTGTCTGTTTTTTTAAATTTAGAATACATATCATTAGTATTCCGTTAAACAATAATAATATATAAATAGATGTATAAAATCAATCCTTATACATAGAAGTTTTACACTCCTATTTCTATTATCTTATTATTTCTTGTTTTTGTAAGCTACTAGCATATCGATTAAAGTAATCGAAGCATCTTCCATATCATTTACTATTCTATCAATCTTAGCTACGATGTAGTTATAAAATATCTGAAGAATAATTGCCACAATAAGACCAAATACTGTTGTAAGAAGTGCTACTTTAATACCACCTGCTACAAGAGAAGGCTGCATATCACCAGCTGCTTCAATCTTATCAAAGGCTTGGATCATACCAATTACCGTTCCCATAAACCCAAGCATCGGAGCAAGAGCGATAAATAATGATACCCAAGATACGTTTTTCTCTAATTGTCCCATTTGAACACCACCATAAGCAACAACTGCTTTCTCTGCAGCATCAATACTTTCGTCTGCTCTATCAAGACCTTGATAGTAAATCGATGCAACAGGTCCTTTTGTATTTCTACAAACTTCTTTTGCTGCTTCAACACCACCACTATGTAATGCATCTTCTACATTTTGTTGTAATTTCTTAGTATTCGTTGTAGAAAGATTTAAAAAGATAATTCTTTCAATTGCTATCGCAAGACCTAAGATCAAACATAGAAGTACGATACCCATAAATCCTGGTCCACCTTCTATAAAACGCTTTTTAAGCTCTTGATGGAAGGATAATTCTTCAGCATCAGCAGATTCAGGTGCTTCTTGAATTGTTGTCGTAGTAAGAGGAGCAATTAATAATTGCACATTTGCCGTTAATAACTGGGCTGGTGCAGTAGAAGCTTGTAAGTTTCCAAAAGTCATAACTGCTGCGATTGCCAGAATAGAAAATAATCTTTTCATTGCGCTTATTCTTAATTTTAATTAGTTAAAGGGTTAAAGATATAAAAATAATATAAAATCTATCAAAAAATTAAATATATTGCAGAGAGGAAGGGATTCGAACCCTCGATACGCTTTTGACGTATACACACTTTCCAGGCGTGCGCCTTCGACCACTCGGCCACCTCTCTCTGGTTTCCCCTAAAATTAGGGATCGGCAAATAACAAAAAAAATGTTAACTACTAAAATTTGAGGCGTTAATTTTCAGACATTTCACCTCGTAGCGAGGTTTCATAAATGGTTTTGAGCACTTTAAGTGGTAATTTTTCTCCTAACAAATACATTAATTTTGCTACTGCAGCCTCTGTAGTAATGTCTTTTCCTGATATTACTCCGGCTTTTTTAAGCGCAACACTGGTATCATATTTCCCCATTTCAACACTTCCTCCTGCACATTGAGTAACATTAACTATCGGAACACCTCTTTTAATTGTTGCAGAAATAAGATGTATAAACCACTTTTTTGTAGTTGTATTTCCTGCTCCATACGTCTCTATAATTATCCCTTTTATGGTTTCTGAAGAAAAAATATCTTCAAGAATTCGTTCATTAATTCCTGGAAACATTTTTAGAATTAGAATATCATTATCAAAATGAGTGTGATACACCATTTTTTTTCGTCTGTTTACCGTTCTTAAAAAAGTAGTATTGACTTTAAGATGAACACCAGATTCTACCAACGCGGGATAGTTCATAGATTGAAAAGCTTCAAAATGCTCTGCATTTATCTTTGTAGTTCTATTAGCTCTAAGTAATTTATATTCGAAATAAAGTCCTACTTCTGTTATCACAGGTTTTCCTTTTTTCTGTAATGCAGAAATCTGAACCGCTGTGATCAGGTTCTCTTTAGCATCTGTTCTTAAATCTCCAATAGGCAATTGAGAACCTGTAAAAATAATTGGTTTTGTAAGGTTTTCAAACATAAAACTAATAGCAGAAGCTGTGTACGACATGGTATCACTACCATGAAGCACTACAAATCCATCATAGTTTTCATAATTCTCATTAATGACATCTCCAAGTTCTTTCCATCTATCAACATTCATATCAGATGAGTCAATAGGAGTAGAAAAACTAACGGTATCTATATTACAATCCAATTGCTTAAGCTCAGGGATGTTTAACAACAATTCATCAAAATCAAAAGCAATTAAAGCCCCTGTCTCGAAGTCCTTTATCATTCCGATAGTTCCTCCGGTATAAATAAGTAATATATTCGGTGACGTATTCATATAGCAAATGAACAAAATTTTTGATGATATTTAAATTTATCTAAACTCCAAATACATCTTTAGAATTTTTGGTAGTAATCTCTGCTATTTCTATGACAGGCTTCTCATATATACTCTGGAGTTTTTCGAGGACATTAATTATATAGGAACTCTCATTTCGTTTACCTCTATAAGGAGTAGGCGCCAAATATGGTGCATCAGTTTCTAATACGATATGATCCAAAGAGATCTGATTTAAAAATGTATCAATTTTACCATTTTTAAAAGTGACCACGCCTCCTATGCCTAATTTCATATTATACTCAATAGCACGACGAGCATCTTCTAAAGTTCCTGTAAAACAATGAAAAATCCCAAATAGATCATCCGATTTTTCTAACTCTAGTACTTCAAAAACTTCTTCAAATGCTTCTCTGCAATGTATAACGATGGGTAACTTATGCTTTTTTGCTAATTGGATTTGATATCTGAAGACCTCTTGTTGCTCAGTTAAAAAGCTTTTATCCCAATACAAATCTATTCCTATCTCCCCTATTGCATAAAACTTTTTACCTTCTTTATTACTCAAACGGCTTTCAAGCTCTTTCTCAACATGTGCAAGCTCTTCTTTGTAACTCTCTTTTACATGAGTAGGATGTAAACCTGTCATTAGAAAAACATATTCTGGATATTTCTCTTCGACAGCATACATTGCTTTGGTATATGTAGAATCAATAGCTGGCACAAAGAAACGAGTCACTCCATTTCTTATGGCTCGTTGCATCATTTCATCTTGATCTTCATCAAAGGCTTCGCTATAAATATGCGTATGGGTATCGGTTACTATCATGCGGCAAAAATAATTAAATTTTATGCGCATTAATTATTCTTTTTAGAATATTAATTGCTAATATCTAACCTATGAATATTTCTTAGTTCACACTAATAATACGCTCTAAAGGAATAACTGTAGATTGTTTAAGGATAACCGATTTTTCAGTTATTCCCCATACAGTAGTTTCTACTGCTTTAGAACCTTGGTCATCTGCAAAAATGATTTTTACTTTTTGGTGTTCTAGATTACCTAGACTCATTGCTCTTTTCAATTTATAACGTCGATCTTGTTTTTCTCTTTTACCCTTTAATACTTCTTCATGCGGGAAATGTAAAAATTGTATTTGCTCTTTTTCTATAGCTTGTATTTTATTATGCATTCTCATGACATGTGCTCTTTAAATTATTCTAAAAGTTTAGTAGCATTTTCTCAATAAAAATTACACTTCAGCACGTTACCAGTCCCAAAACACCATATAATTAACAAACTTTATGATATTTCAACAAAAACACAACACCTAGTAAAGAAACAAAAACCAGAAAACCTTATCTCAAACTGGCAAAACTTTAATCTAAATAAAATCACTTCACAACTTTAGCATTTATTTTAAGCCTAAAATAATCTCTCTATTATCTATAGTACAAGAATCTACATAAATTCTAAACCAGCCATTTCCAGAGTTAACCTTATTTCTATTAATTATACTATTTTTACGGCAAGTTTCTTCAAAACAAAACATGAGTACACTCCGAAAATTTTTAACACAAAAAGCATATCAACGAATCAAACTTGTTTTTACAAAAACAAATCATTTTGAAGTTAAAGCGATCCTAAATGGTATTGAAGGAAATTTCATAGTAGATACAGGAGCCTCTAATTCTTGTGTTGGATTTGAAGCTGTCGAGAAATTTAATCTTTTTGCTCAAGACAGCGATGTAAGAGCAGCTGGAGCTGGAGCTACAGACATGCTCACTCAACTTTCTCAAAAAAACTCAATACAAATAGGAAGTTGGTCCAAAAAAAGAGTATCTCTTGTTCTCTTTGATCTTAACCATGTCAATGCTGCACTTATAGCACATCATGCAGAACCGGTAGACGGTATTATCGGAGCAGATATTCTAAAAAGAGGTAAAGCTATTATTGATTACGAAAGAACTTGCATGTATTTAAAGTAAAAAACTAACATTATCATGTAATATATTTTATCAAATTTTCCTCTTCAAAAAATATAGTTGCAAAAAACTCTGAGATTTCGGGTTTTAAACAAATATTACTTAAATTTAATAAATCAGATCTTGTTATTTCTAATGATAATAAGCAATTCATTTATATAATGAAATATGATGAAATATTTCTTAACGTATTTCATCATTAAGTTTACTTACAGAAGCACCATTAGAAAATCAACTTACCCCAGAGATCTAAATTGAAGTTTTAATATTACTTATTACCAGCACATCTGTCAAGACATACATGATACCTCAAATTTATTCTTTGTTAACTTTTGTCACGTTTTATAGAACAATAAACCGAAGTTAAAAGAATACAATCGTATCATATTCTAATGAATTATTAATTAAAACAATTAAAATTATGGAATTTTATCTTTCTCAGATCGTGTATTGGGCGTGCAATTTTGCGCCTAGAGCTTGGGCTTTTTGTGCTGGTGCACTACTCCCCATATCCAGCAACACCGCATTATTTTCACTTATAGGAACAACTTATGGTGGGGATGGCAGAACAACTTTTGCCTTACCTGATTTAAGAGGGCGAGCGCCTATTGGTTTTGGCAATGGACCTGGCTTATCTGATTATCGATTAGGATCAAAAGGTGGTCAAGAAGTAGTAACCTTAAATATATTACAAATACCATCACATAATCATATTATCGATACTTCTGATCTGAATATTGCTGTACAAATGAGTGTAAATAGTGGTCAGGCAGATACACATACCCCTACTAGTGGCGTATCAATAGCCGCTCCTTATGATGCTAGTAATTTAGCTGAAATTTCGGGATATAATTCAACAACTCCAGATATACCCATAGCAGGTGCTATAGGTGCAATTACTGGAAATGCAACGACTCTAAATACGGGAGGAAGTCAATATCACGAAAACAGAATGCCATATCTAACATTGAATCCTTGTATTTGTATTCAAGGCCTTTTTCCTTCTAGAAGCTAAGCATTCGTATGAAAAGCAAGGTCTATTCCATTTCAGATAAGAACTTGTATTGCATGTCACCTAGTGTGTTGTTTGAAAAAATAATCAAACAACATACTTTTTATCTTAAAAAATTATGAATCCTATCAAAATTGGTTTTCTAACTCCATACTCTAGCATTTATCCCAATTTCTTTCCTCATCTTGCTACAGGGTTCTATCTTGGTCTTGGTCAAAAACCAGGAAGAAGAGCAGATATAGAATTAATACCTGAATTTGCAGGTTCGGGAGGAATACCTTCTGTAGTAGAGGCCACCAAGAAACTACTCAACTTTAGTAATGTTGATATCATTTCAGGAATGATTAGCTATCGATCTCTTCCCGACCTAATTCCGCTTATTGATAGCAGAAAAAACGCTATAGGTTTCTTTTTTGACATGGGAGAAATGTTGCCTACTTTTGACTATCATAGTCCGAACATATTTTTTAACTCTCACCAATTATATCAAAGTCAATATGCATTAGGCTATTGGGCTCAAAAAGAATATAAAGCACCTGGATTTATAATCACACCTATATACAATTCGGGATACCAACTACACACCTCTTTTCAAGCAGGTGTTCGGGATGCTGGAGGTAACACTATTTTACAAGCTGTTATTCCTTATGACAACAACAATCCTCATCATCTTAATATTGAAGATATCTTAGAAAAGATAAGAAAAGAAGCACCAGCATACGTACACGCACTCTTTGTTGGCCCTCAAGGCAATGAATTTCTTAACCTATGGAAATCAAAATCATGGACAAAAGATATCCCACTACTTGTTGCTGAAAACATGTTGTATCCCGATATGTTAGATGATGTAAAACATTTAGGATTAAATCTATATGGAGCCATGTTATGGAACCCGGATATAGAATATAAAATAAATAAACAATTCGTAAAAAAATTCAAACAAAACTCTGGTCAATCTCCTAATCTTTATGCACTACAAGGATATGAAGCGGGACTTATGTTTAGAGAATTATTACATCCTCTAAAAAAACGACATTGGGATATTGTAAAGGAAAAATTACAAAACACAAATATTGAAGGGCCTAGGGGTGTCAAAAACTTCTGTTCCAAAAGAGGGTTCTTAACACCAGATATTGATATTGTAAAAACAAGAACAGATAGCTCAGGAATTTATAATACCGTCATCGCTATTGGAAAAAAAATGAACAGCAATGTAACAACAACTCTTCTTCAGGAAGAGATAGATTCTGGATGGGTAAATCCATATTTATGCATTTAGAATTAAAACAATGTTATAACACTATGAAATTTATCCAACACAAACTAATAACATAGTCTATACATATCGCCATTAAAACCTTTACCTAATGAAAAGAATAATACTTTTATGCTTCATATCCTTTAGCTTCTTTAATGTAGCTATAGCTTATGCGCATAGTAAAAAAAATACATTATCTATAAAAGAGACGAATCACACTACAGCTTTTGTTTCTGATTTTTTCTCAACATTAGATTTTGGAGCTGACCCAATAGATGCATATACTATCACAAAAAAAATAAACGAGCTAAGTTACTATGCACCGACAACTCCTAGTACTCCAGGTACAGCAACTACATTTACAGGAACAGATTTTTTTTTAGAACCCTCTGCAGTAGCACTAAGCACCACTCAATTTGTAATAGCGTATAGATCTTCTGCTTCTGGCACGCCTGGAGAAGCCATTGTAGGAACACTTTCTGGAAATGCGATCAGCTTTGGGAACAGAACACAATTTGCTAGTACCGTAGGCGCTACACATACTGCTATTTCTGCTATAAGTGCCACACAATTTATCGTTGCTTTTGAAGATGAACGCGGAGTTGCTGATGTAGGAGAAATGAGAATAGGCACGGTATCTGGTAATACTATTTCTTTTGGTAGCTCATTTGATTTTGCACCCGGAGATGTTGATGCAATAGAGATGGAGGCTTTATCTTCAAGCAGTCATATAGTAGTCTATCGAGATGTCGAGGATAGTAATCGCGGAAAAGCAAAAATAATTACAGTAAGTGGAGCAACGCTATCCTTTGGAACAGCAGCAACTTTTTTAACAGACGCAACGATCTGGACCGGTCTGGATGTATTGTCTCCTAGCACTTTTGTAGTTGTTTATCAGGCAACTACTGCTGGTTCTGAAGGAGGAGCCGTTATAGGGTCGGTCAGTGGATCAACCATTATTTTAGGTAGTGCAAACATTTTCGAAACTAATTGTAGACAAGTTGATGTAGTAGCTATTTCATCCAATAAGTTTGTAGTTTCTTATGACGACGACGATGATGGAAATGGTTATGTACAGGTAGGATCCGTTAGTGGGACAACAATAACAGGATATGGAACACGCCAGCAATTAGTCACAACCGTGGGAGGAGTACGATTAGCTCCTTCCTCTTCTGATAAATTTATAGCTATGTATACTCCTACAAGCGGTACTGATCCAACATATGCTAAGGAAGGTGAAGTTATAGGAACAGATATTACATTAAGTGCTCAAGCAACTATACATAGCGGCAATAGCGACATTCAAGCTATGGAAGTTGTCCAACTTGATAATGGGAAACATATCTATATCTATCAAGATGAATCTAATGGTAGTGTAGGAAAAGCTATTTATGGCGAAGCTTCTTCACCTACTCCTACCCCAAATCTTACAGCTACCCTCACAGATGCTTTACTAATTGATAACATATCTAATGGATTAGTAAATCCAGGAGAGACACTAAGATATACCACAACTATTACAAATAGTGATGCAGATGCAACTGGAGTCAACTATACGATTTCTACAGATGCGTTAACTACATTGGTAGTTGGGTCTGTCACCACCACGCAAGGCACTGTGACTACAGGAAATACAGCAGGAGATACTTCTACCGCAATAAACATAGGCACTATTACAGATGGATCATCAGTAACCATAACATTTGACGTTATCGTAGAAACTCCCGTAGCAAGCCCAGCAACGATAAGCTTGCAAGGAACTATAAGTGGAACTAACTTCACAACATTTGACACTAATGATCCTGCTACCGTAGCTGCAGCAGACGCCACAGAGATTTCTTTTGATGGAGTTGCACCAACAGGATATAGCGTAGCAATCGATCAAAGTCCAATCAATGCCGGAAACACCAATGCAGTGAGTTACACATTCTCTGCTGCAGAAGTAGGGGCAACATACAACTATACCTTTAGTAGTTCTGGGGGAGCAGGAACAGTAACAGGTTCAGGGACCGTAGCAAGTGCAACAGCAACAATATCAGGAATTAACCTAAGCGGCTTAACAGACGGAACAATAACATTAAGTGTAACACTAACCGATGTAAATGGAAATACTGGTAGTGCTGCAACTGATACAGAAACTAAAGAAACTGTAGCTCCAACGGGATATAGTGTAGCAATCGATCAAAGTCCAATCAATGCCGGAAATACCAATGCCGTGAGTTACACATTCTCTGCTGCAGAAGTAGGAGCAACATACAACTACACCTTTAGTAGTTCTGGGGGAGCAGGAACAGTAACAGGATCAGGAACCGTGGCAAGTGCAACAGCAACAATATCAGGAATTAACCTAAGTGGTTTAGCAGACGGAACAATAACATTAAGTGTAACACTAACCGATGTAAATGGAAATACTGGTAGTGCTGCAACTGACACAGAAACTAAAGAAACTGTAGCTCCAACGGGATATAGTGTAGCAATCGATCAAAGTCCTATCAATTCTGGAAATACCAATGCAGTGAGTTACACATTCTCTGCTGCAGAAGTAGGGGCAACATACAACTACACCTTTAGTAGCTCTGGTGGAGCAGGAACAGTAACAGGTTCAGGAACCGTGGCAAATGCAACAGCAACAATATCAGGAATTAACCTAAGCGGCTTAACAGACGGAACAATAACATTAAGTGTAACACTAACCGATGTAAATGGTAATACCGGTAGTGCTGCAACTGATACAGAAACTAAAGAAACCGTAGCTCCAACAGGATATAGTGTAGCAATCGATCAAAGTCCAATCAATGCCGGAAATACCAATGCAGTGAGTTATACATTTTCTGCTGCAGAAGTAGGCGCAACATACAACTACACCTTTAGCAGTTCTGGTGGAGCAGGAACAGTAACAGGTTCAGGAACCGTGGCAAGTGCAGCAGCAACAATATCAGGAATTAACCTAAGCGGCTTAGCAGACGGAACAATAACACTAAGTGTAACACTAACCGATGTAAATGGAAATACTGGTAGTGCTGCAACCGATACAGAAACCAAAGAAGCCCAACCACCATCTGGATATAGTGTAGCAATTGATCAAAGTCCAATCAACGCCGGAAATACTAATGCTGTGAGTTATACATTCTCTGCTGCAGAAGTAGGCGCAACCTACAACTATACCTTTAGTAGTTCTGGGGGAGCAGGAACAGTAACAGGTTCAGGAACCGTAGCAAGTGCAACAGCAACAATATCAGGAATTAACCTAAGCGGTTTAACAAACGGAACAATAACATTAAGCGTAACACTAACCGATGTAAATGGTAATACCGGTAGTGCTGCAACTGACACAGAAACTAAAGATACTCAAGCACCAACAGGATATACTGTAGTAATTGACCAAAGTCCTATCAATTCTGGAAATACCAATGCAGTGAGTTACACATTCTCTTCTGCAGAAGTAGGGGCAACATACAACTACACCTTTAGTAGCTCTGGTGGAGCAGGAACAATTACTGGGTCTGGGACTATTGTTACAACCACTGATCAAATCACCGGTATAGATCTAAGCGGATTAAGCGATGGTACAGTTACTCTATTAGTTACACTCACAGACCCTGCAGGAAATGAAGGTCTGGAAACTATGGATACTGTAAACAAAAATGCTTTACCTCCAGCAGCTAGTATCGTCATAAGTGATACCGCACTAACCATAGGCGAAACCGCTATAATTACCATCACCTTTTCTGAGGCTGTGACAGGGTTCGACAATACAGATTTAGCTGTACCTAATGGAACACTTACTACAGTAACCTCTTCTGATGGAAATATTACATTTACAGCAACCTATACCCCCACAAGCGATATTGAAGATGATACTAACATCATTGTTCTCGATAATACCGGAGTAACTGATAGTGCTGGTAATACCGGAACAGGAACAACAGATTCTCTTAACTTTAGTATTGATCTAATACAACCTACAGTAACAGTAGAAATTGACGACAATCAATTAATGACAGGTGAGACTGCTACTGTAACCATTACTTTTTCTGAGGCAGTAACAGGCTTTGATAATACAGACTTAACAATACAAAATGGAGTTCTTACTGATGTAAGCTCTTTTGATGGTGACATTACTTTTACCGCAATTTTCACTCCAACTCAAGATATTCAAGATGACACCAATATCATTACTATTGATAACACAGGGTTTACAGATATAGCTGGAAATTCTGGCATAGGGACTACAGACTCAGTAATTTTTAGCATCAATACCTTGGCCCCACCAGCAACTACCTTAACTTTTAACAATGGGTTTTCACCTAATGGTGATGGAATAAATGATACTTGGGTCATCGAGGGATTAGAAAATTTCCCAAGTCATAAAATTCAACTTTTTAATAGGTCTGGAAATCGAATTTTTGAAGCAGTAGATTATCAAAACGATTGGAACGGGGAAGCCAAAGTTAGTTCATCATTTGGAAACGGAAGACTTCCTGCAGGTTCATATTATTATATTATTGAAACAGGTACAGCAGAAGTAGCTCCATTCACTGGTTGGATATACATCAATTACTAACTCTATTTAGGCTTGGAAAAAGTTCCAGCTTCCAACTATTAACTATAAAAGAAGGATCAATGAAAGATTTCAAATACAAATACATTTTAATACTACTACTATTCACTTCAATTTTGGGTTATACACAGCAAGACCCTCATTTTAGCTTATATAGATACAATATGAATATAATTACTCCTGCATATGCTGGTTCGAATGAGCATCTTGAAGCAGTTTTCTCAGTACGAAGTCAATGGATTGGAGTACAAGATGCTCCACAAACATTTAACTTTAATGTAAATTCTCCTATAGGTAAAAACGTTGGTGTTGGATTAACAATTGTAAATGATCGGGTTTTTGTATTAGATGAAACACATGTATATGCAGATTTTTCATATAAACTTAAAATAGCAGATAAATTAGACCTATATTCTGGTATAAAAGCAGGCGGATCTTTCTTAAAAATAGATCTCAATAAAGTCGGTATCACCGATGATCCATTATTTAGTGAAAATGTAAATACGTTTAACCCCAATGTTGGAGTAGGCTTTTACCTTAAAGGAGAAAAATATTATGTAACCCTTTCTGCTCCTGGAATCCTATCAAATGACAGGTTTGAAAAAGATGGTGTTAATCCAGTATCTGCTAGTGATGATCAGCAGTTTTTCTTAGGCGGAGGCTATACTTTTAATCTTACTAACGATTTTAAATTACAACCTTCTGTATTAACCAGAGCAGTAACAGGAGTTCCTCTTACTATTGACATGACCGCTTCTGCCTGGTATAAAGAAAGAATAGAACTAGGTACAAACTATAGAATAGACGAAAGTGTTACTATATTTTTAACCACCACTTTTATTGATAAAGCATTACAATTTGGATATGCTTATGAACATACTACAGCGGACACAGGATCCTTTAATAATGGAAGTCATGAAGTAATGCTAAAAGTTAGTTTGAACTAAAACAAATACTCCCAAGTCTTTATTGTTTAAAGAAATCAAAACAATATAATCATCGATCTAAATTCTCTTAAGTTTTAAAAGCTTTATGAGGATTTATAAGTACCCGGAAATCAAAAGTCATTTTATCAAAAATTACATCCCAGTTCTAATAGCTTCAACAGGATCTAGTTTTGAAGCAGATATCGCTGGTAAAATCCCAGCAACTAAACCAATCATGGTAGAAGAAAACATTCCCCAAAACACATTGGAGCCAGAAAGAATAAATTCAAAATCACCTGTAAATTGAGATGCAAAAATAGAAATCAACCACACTAACACAAGTCCTATTAAACCACCAAAAATAGCTAAAATAACAGCTTCAAATAAAAACTGAAATAGTATAAATCTTCTCTTAGCACCAAGTGCTTTTTGAATCCCTATAAGATTGGTACGTTCTTTTACACTCACAAACATAATATTCGCAATTCCAAACCCACCAACCAATAATGAAAACATACCTATAAAACCTCCAATCTGGGACATTGTACCGGTGATATTATCTATAAAATCAGTAAATCCCTGTAGTTGATTTACAAAAAAGTTATCGATCTCATCAGGTTTCAATCCACGATATGTCCTCATTTTTTGTTTTAACCCTGCAACAAATTCGGGAACATCAATACCAGACTCTGGCTTAATAATAATTGCGGGGAAAGCAGATTTATTATTATCTCCATAGACTCTTCTTACCAAGTTGACCGGGAGAATAACCATAGTATCTTTACTATTCCCAAAAAGTCCCATTCCTTCTTTTTTTAGCACTCCGATTATAGTTATTTTTCTTCCGTATAGACGTACTTTCTTACCAATAGGATCTCCAGAACCAAATAAATTATTAGCAATTTCGTCTCCTATAACTGCCACAGGAGCACCAGATGCAGATTCTTGTTCATTATAAAATCTTCCTTTCACCACCTGCAATTCTTCTATTTCATAATAGTCACTTGTAACGGGTACAATTTCTACATTGCTAACATTATTATCTTCATATTTTACGGTCTCAGGAGCAACATTTAAAATAAAACTAGCTGCTTTCATGTCAGGTAAAGACCTATTTATATATTGATATTCTTCGAATGTTACATCAGGAAATTGTTCTCGTTTCCACTGCGGTATATCTGTTGGACCAAATGAGAAACGCATAAGGTAAATTGTACTATTATCCAGAGAGCTAATACTTCCTTTTATTTCCTGCTTCAAAGAATCTACTGCTGCTAACACTCCTATTATAGAAAATATCCCAATAGTTACACCCAACAACGAAAGAAATGTGCGTAACTTATTGTTTATAAGCGCACTAATAGCAAAATTAAAACTTTCTTTTAGTACTCTAAGGTAGATTAACATGCTCTATTTTTTGAACTAGATTTTAAATTATTTAAAGATAGGACGTTTTCCTTATATTTTTGTTACAATTTCTTTCAAACAATTACACATAATTGGTTGTCTAATTGATTACTAAATTGCTACTTTTGCGTTTTACTAACTAAATTTTCTCATGAGCAACACAAAAACTGCTAAATCTGCTTTGATTTCTGTATTCAGTAAAGATGGATTAGCACCTATCGTAAAAAAATTAGATGAACTTAATATTACCATTTATTCTACTGGTGGAACAGAAAAATTCATTAGAGATTTAGGAGTTAATGTTATACCTGTCGAGGATGTTACTTCGTACCCTTCTATTCTTGGGGGGAGAGTTAAAACGCTTCATCCAAAAGTTTTTGGAGGAATCCTTAATCGTCAAAATAACGATAGTGATGTTGCAGAACTGGAACAATATGAGATTCCTCAAATTGATATTGTTATCGTAGACTTATATCCTTTTGAAAAGACCGTAGCTTCTGGAGCTCCAGAACAAGATATTATTGAGAAAATAGATATTGGAGGAATTTCTCTAATTAGAGCAGCTGCCAAAAATTTTGCTGATGTTACTTGTGTTGCTTCTGTTGATGATTATTCAGAATTTTTGTCTGTTATTTCAGAAGGAAACGGAAATATTTCTATAGAAGATCGTAAACGTTTTGCTGCCAAAGCTTTTAATGTATCTTCTCACTATGACTCTGCAATATTTAATTATTTTAATAGTGATCATGAAATAGCTTCTCTTAAAATAAGTGAAACCAAAGGAAAAGTATTACGATATGGTGAAAACCCACATCAAAAAGGATTTTTCTTTGGGGATTTTGAAGCTATGTTCGACAAAGTACATGGTAAAGAATTATCGTATAACAACTTACTTGATGTAGACGCTGCAGTAAATCTAATGAATGAATTCAAAAATGACGCACCTACATTTGCAATATTAAAACATAATAATGCCTGTGGTTTAGCACAAAGAGAAACTATTCTTCAAGCTTATATTGATGCATTAGCAGGCGATCCTGTTTCTGCTTTTGGAGGAATCCTAATTAGTAATACCGAAATCGATAAAAACACTGCTGACGAAATTCATAAACTTTTCTGTGAAGTGGTGATCGCTCCTTCTTTTAGTGATGAAGCTATAGAAATACTTAAAGGAAAGAAAAATAGGATCATTTTAGTACAAAAAGAAATCGATTTACCAAAAATGCAAGTACGATCTTGCCTTAATGGTGCTTTGCTTCAAGACAAGGATCTTAAAACGGATGCCAAATCAGATTTGAGTACTGTAACTAAGACCGCTCCTACTTCTGATCAAATCGAAGATCTTCTTTTTGCCTCAAAAATCTGTAAACATACTAAATCAAATACTATAGTTTTTACTAAGGGTAAACAATTATTAGCAAGCGGAACAGGACAAACTTCTAGAGTTGATGCACTTAAGCAATCTATAGAAAAAGCAAAATCATTTAATTTTGATCTTAATGGTGCGGTAATGGCTAGTGATGCATTTTTCCCATTCCCTGATTGTGTAGAGATAGCAGACCATGCAGGCATAAAAGCTGTGATTCAACCAGGTGGTTCTATAAAGGATCAATTGAGCATTGAATACTGTGATCAAAACGGAATTGCAATGGTTATGACCGGAACACGCCATTTTAAACATTAATTTTATTACATTTACTGAATTTTAACCCCTTTTTTTGACTTTTTATGGGATTTTTTGACTTCTTTACCGAAGAGATCGCGATAGATTTAGGTACCGCTAACACATTAGTAATTCATAATGACAAAGTCGTAGTGGATAGTCCCTCTATTGTAGCCAGAGATATTATGAATGGTAAAATCATTGCTGCTGGAAAAGAGGCGGCTATGATGCAAGGAAAAACTCATGAGAATATCAAAACTATCCGACCATTAAAAGATGGAGTAATCGCAGATTTTGATGCCAGTGAGAAAATGATAAGTATGTTTATCAAAGATATCCCGGCATTAAAGAAAAAACTCTTTGCTCCTGCTCTGCGTATGGTAATCTGTATTCCTTCTGGGATTACTGAAGTAGAAATGCGAGCCGTAAAAGAAAGTGCAGAACGCGTAAATGGTAAAGAAGTATATCTTATTCATGAACCTATGGCTGCCGCAATTGGTATAGGAGTTGACATTATGCAACCTAAAGGAAATATGATTGTAGATATAGGAGGAGGTACAACAGAAATTGCTGTTATTGCTCTAGGAGGAATTGTTTGTGATAAATCTGTAAAGATTGCAGGGGATGTATTTACTAATGATATTATATATTACATGCGTACACAACATAATTTATATGTTGGGGAACGTACTGCTGAAAAAATAAAAATACAAATTGGTGCTGCTACAGAAGATCTTGAGTTACCACCAGAAGAAATGAATGTCCAAGGACGTGATCTACTTACAGGAAAGCCAAAACAAGTTCAAATTTCTTTTAGAGAAATGGCTAAGGCACTAGATAAATCTATTTTACGAATCGAAGATGCAGTAATGGAAACTTTATCACAAACACCGCCAGAACTTGCAGCAGACATATACAATACAGGAATATATCTTGCCGGAGGAGGTTCTATGCTTCGAGGGCTGGATAAACGTTTATCACAAAAAACTGATTTACCTGTTTATATAGCAGAAGACCCATTAAGAGCAGTTGTAAGAGGAACAGGAATTACACTTAAAAATCTAAACAGGTATAAAAGTGTACTTATCAAATAGTATTTTTAAAAAAATATGACCTGAAATATACCTAAATTTCTGATTTTACGTTATCCTGCTTTAATATTTATTAAGTAAAGGCAAAAGCCACTTATAACAGTACGTTTAACTAAAGAGATTATCACACGCTAAAGTATGCAGCAGATTATTAATTTTTTAATAAAGAATAAACATTCTCTGCTATTTCTTTTGTTATTATTTTTATCCTTAGTCCTGACAATTCAATCTCATTCTTATCACAAAAGTAAGTTCGTAAGCTCTACGAATTTTTTAAGTGGAGGGTTATATGGCTGGCAACATTCGATAACGAATTATTTTGGACTAAAACAGGAAAACAAAAGATTACTAGAAGAAAATGAATGGCTACATAACCAGCTTAGTGCATTAGGTGTAGATTCTATTGTAAAACGAGAGATAGATACAATATCATTTGATAAACCTTATACGTATACCAAAGCCAGAGTAATCAAAAATGATTATAGTAAGATTGATAATTATATTCTTATTGATAAAGGAGAAAAAGATAGCATTTTTCCTGATATGGGAATAATAACAGATAAAGGTATCATAGGGATTGTAGAAAATACTTCAAAAAACTATAGTAGAGTCATCTCTATTCTTAATAGTAATTCCCGAATTAATGCTGGCTTAAAAAAATCTAATCAATATGGTTCTTTAACCTGGAATGGAAAAGACCCAAATATTGTACAATTAGAGACTATTCCGAGGCAAGCTATTTTTAAAGAAGGAGATACTATTATTACACATGGTCGTTCGACCATTTTCCCTAAAGGAATCGGAATTGGAACAATTTCAAACTACAAGTTAAATCAAAACAAAAGCTACTATTTAATCGATGTTAAACTATTTAATGACATGAGTAATATTGGTTTTGTATATGCCATAAAAAGTAGAGATATAGAAGAAATTAAAAGTTTAGAAAACTAAATTTATGAATAGGGATACACTATTACATATTGTGAGGTTTATAGTTTTAGTTTTGGTTCAGGTAACGATTCTAAACCATATTAATTTCTTAGGGTTCCTTAACCCTTATATTTATATTATTTTCATACTCCTTGCTCCTATAAACATCAACAAAAGTCTTTTCCTCGTTATAAGTTTCATATTAGGGTTAATCATAGATATGTTTGGAGATTCTGGAGGTGTACATGCAGCCGCTTGCCTTGTCATTGCATTTTTTAGACCAGTAGCATTGCGATCTGTTTTTGGGCTTAGTTACGAGTTCCAAACAGTAAAACTAAGTCAAGTTGGATTCGGAGAACGATTTGCCTATGTGATCCTGATGGTTTTAACACATCATATTGTACTTTTTTCATTAGAAATTTTTAACTTCTCTCACATACTATTGATCGTAAAAAAAACGTTATTCTCTAGTTTATTCACAATAGTGATTACCATGCTAGTTCTGGTGTTGTTTAGAAGAAATGATTCATGAGAAAGTTATTACTATACCTTATAATTGTAACTACCGGTGTTGTATTTATTGCAAGGCTTTTTTACTTGCAGATTTATAATACTTCGTTTGCTTCATTATCAGAAGATAATGCAATTAAAGTAATTTACGATTACCCTCAAAGAGGAGCAATCTATGACAGAAACGGAAGATTACTTGTAACTAACCAACCATCATATGATGTAATGGTTATACCAAGAGAGTTAAAACCTTTTGACACATTAGAGTTTTGTTCTATTCTTAATATCAGTAAAGACAAGCTTATAAAAAGTCTTAGAAAAGCAAGAGTTTATTCTCCAAGGGTACCCTCAATAATTGTCCCGCAATTAACAAAAGATGAATATGCTTATCTGCAGGAAAAAATGCGGAAATTTGAAGGTTTTTATATTCAAAAACGTTCATTGCGAGATTACCAAACCGAAGATGCTGCAAATGTATTGGGTTATATAGGAGAGGTGAATGAAGCATTGATTCAGAAAAACCCTTATTATCTCTCAGGTGATCTTATAGGTATTGATGGTGTAGAAAAACAGTATGAAAATTATCTTAGAGGAGTTAAAGGAGTAAAGCGTATCCAAAAAGATAGGTTCAACAGAGATATGGGAGCTTACAAAGAAGGAAAATTTGATACCTTACCCGTAAACGGAAAAGACCTTACGGTTACTCTTGACACAAAACTTCAGGCATATGGGCGCTTGCTTATGAAAAATAAACGAGGAGGTATTGTGGCTCTCGAACCATCGACAGGAGAAATATTAGCTCTTGTTACAGCTCCAAGTTATAAACCCGAACTACTTGTAGGAAGAAAAAGATCTCCAAATTTTACTAAATTAGTGTATGACACTATTGCCATTCCATTATTTGATAGAGGACTAAAAGCAGAATATCCACCTGGTTCACCATTCAAAACCATAAATGCATTAATAGGATTACAGGAAGATGTAATTGACACTAGAGAAAGTGTTTCTTGCAGAATGGGATATTATTATGGAAAAAGAGGTCAAAAACTAGGGTGTCATTCTCACAGGAGCCCTTTAAGCATGATTCCCGGAATTTCAAATTCTTGTAATGCTTATTTTGCTACAGTGTATAGAAGAATTATCGAAAAATACGATACCCCGCAGGAAGGTATGGATAATTGGAAAAAACATGTACAAAGTTTTGGGTTAGGAAATTATCTGGGGAACGATTTACCAGCAGGGAGACCCGGTAAAGTACCTTCTTCTGAATATTATAATAAAATCTATCAATATCCAACTTATAAATGGTATGCTTCAGCAACATTATCTAATGCCATAGGACAGGGAGAAGTATTAGCAACCCCAATCCAGTTAGCTAATATGACTGCTGCAATTGCCAATAGAGGTTATTATTTTACACCTCACATTATAAAGGCAATAGATGGTAAACCCATAGAAAATGAAAACTATACTGTACCAAAAATTACAACAATTGACAAAGAGCATTTTGAACCTGTAATTGAAGGAATGTATCAAGTATATACTCAAGGTACTGCAAGTTCTTTACAAGTAGAAGGAATAGAAATTTGTGGAAAAACTGGTACTGCCGAAAATTTTACCAAAATAGACGGAAAGAAAACACAACTTACAGATCACTCTGTATTTATTGCATTCGCCCCTAAAAACAATCCTAAAATTGCAATTGCAGTCTTTGTAGAGAATGGATATTGGGGTGCTAGATATGCAGGAAAAATAGCTTCTTTAATGATAGAACAACATATAAATGGTAGTATTACCAGAACTGATTTAGAAAAATGGCTTCTCACTCATAGTCTCGAAGAGGAATATGCAAAACCTTATAGTGGCGAACCTTTTAAAATTAATCAATAATGGCAAAATCCAGTGTAGCTGCAATAGATTGGATAACGGTCCTATTATTTTTACTTCTAGTTGGGTTTGGATGGGGAAATATCTATTCTGCATCTTATGAAAATGAAGCGTTCTCTTTTACAGATTTTTCTGAAGTATATGTAAAACAAGGATATTGGATTTTACTTAGTATAGTTTTGATTGTTATTACTCAAGCGGTAGAAGTAAAATTTTATGAACGATTCGCAGGATTAATTTATGTAATATCCTTGCTCTCTCTTTTAGGTCTTTTTGTACTCGGTAAAAACATAAACGGCGCTACATCCTGGTATGCTTTTGGACCAGTTGGATTACAGCCTTCAGAATTTGCAAAGTCATGTACTGCTTTGGCATTAGCCAAATACCTAAGTGACATGCAAACCAATATTAATCTACTTGGACACCAGGTAAGAGCATTTTTGATTATAGCAATACCCGCTGTAATTATTATACCTCAACCTGATCCCGGAAGTGCATTAATATACGCTGCCTTTTTCTTTCCTTTATACAGAGAAGGGTTAGCTGCAATATATCTTATTGTAGGAGCTTCTGCTGCCGCATTATTCATTCTAACTCTGCTTTTTAATCCTATTTGGGTAGTGCTTGCTATCGCCACAGTTATGCTATTGATATTAATTAAAAATAGAAAACAAAAACCCAAATACTCAAGGTACCTCCTTACAATTATCGTAGTAACTGGCTTCTGTTTTTCTGTAAACTATATTTTCAATAATGTATTCGAACAACGACATAGAGATCGATTTAATATTGTATTAGGTAAGGAAGTAGATACAAAAGGAATTGGATATAACACCAACCAAAGTGAAATCGCAATAGGTAGTGGTGGCTGGGTTGGCAAAGGATGGAAAGAAGGAACGCAAACCAAAGGTGGTTTTGTACCAGAACAACATACAGATTATATATTTAGCACGGTTGGAGAAGAATGGGGTTTCCTTGGTGCAACTTTGGTTATCATTTTGTTTATCTCATTATTAATTAGACTTATTCATTTAGCAGAAAGGCAAAAAACACAATTTAGCCGTGTGTATGGCTATAGTGTTATTGGCATCTTATTTATTCACTTTGCTATTAATGTTGGTATGGTTACAGGACTAATGCCAACCATTGGAATTCCCCTTCCATTTTTTAGCTATGGAGGATCTGGATTATGGGGGTTCACCATTTTACTTTTTATTTTTATTAAACTAGACTCCAATAGAGTTAATGAGTGGTAACTAAAATTTCCAACCTTTTGTACCCGAAGAAGCTTCTAATTGATTTTCTATTTTATCATCTAACTGTGGAAAAAAATCTATTCCGGTTAGCTTTTCGATTTTATCAACCGGTACAACAAATTGCTTCAAAGATGCATTAGACTTCTTGTGAGGCATTAAAAAAGCAATCATTTTGGAGTTTTTTGCATTTTCCTTTAATATAACTTTGTAAAAATATCTTGGTACAGATACAGCTTCATAACCAATATCATCCAGATCATCAGATAATACTCCTCCAGTAACCACGTAGATTCCATCATATAATTGCGCCCAGTATCTAGTTTTTTGTTCTAATGCATTCCATATACCGCTATTAAATTCACGATTCTGTGGACTCACATTTGAAGTAAAAAATGTTTCCTCAAAAGCTTCATAAGTAAATCTCCTGTCTCCTGCGGGGCATAAGTGCCCTCTTTCATAGCCAGATTTTTTATAATTACGCCAATCTGCAGAAGATGATCTCACTTTTTTATCCTGTTTGAAATATGGTCGTTTAAAATTGTTATCTGACAAATGTTCTTTTTTTAATTCGTAAGCAACCCACTCTGCCTGTTCGTGCTTTTCAGAATACGATAATGAATAGTGATCATGAGTTATTATAGCCCCTGTAGTAGATGTCGGTAAATAAAAAAAACCATACTCAGATACACCATCTCCATTTTGTTCTGTCGTATACTCTCCTTCATACTGCTCGACGTAGTAAAATCCAATAGTAACAATAATAATTAATATAGGGTAAAGATATTTTCTTTTCAATGTTTTATTTTTTAAGAAGACAAAAATAGTAAAATGATTATGTCATGTCTTTTAATTACTTCTAAAAGTAGATTACACAATTACAATCAATACTATATTTATCTATTTTCCATAATATTAAAAGAATATTTCTTTTTTTATTGAAAACTTTAACACTAATGTTCTTCTTTTTTAATTAAGTCATAAAAAAACCAATTCAACCCTGATTTACAGATAGATAACCCAACGAATCAACCCTAAAATTATCCAAATTACGGATATACCATTGTATTTTTGAGCTATATACATATTGACATACCGTTTTTAAAGTTTTATTTTAGTGAAGTTAACTTTTGGAGGTCAACACCCAACAGAAATTAAATTATACCTAAATCAAACAGTTACCATTTCTAGTAATCAGATAACCTTCAGTAAATTAATTTTTTACAGTTCTTAAACAAATCATTTTTAAAAAGTCTATGAAAAATAATATCGAAAAAATTGTTGAAACCGTTTTGGTTCAAAATCGAATAGGCAACTATGAAAAAAAAGACTTAGAACTTCAGTTACAAATACACCCTAATTACCCAAGTTTTCAATCGATTACTGATACTCTAGATTATTTTGATATCGATAATATTGCGGTAGAAGTTCCTATAGATGCTTTGGATCAACTACCAAAAAGTTTTGTAACTCTGGTTAAAACGGCAGAATCTTCTGAAGAAATTGTCACTGCTATTAAAAAGAATCAAAATATAGAAATTAAGCACAGTAGCTTAAAGAAAAAGAAATTTACTCTTGAAGAATTTAAAGAAATTTGGATTCCCAAGGTTATTGCTGTAGAATACAATTCAAAACAAAGTCTTTTATCCAATGGGTCGTTTCTTCAGAATCTTCTTGCAATAACATTAATCGCCGGTTTAGTTTTATTAGCTATCAGTAGAGTCTGGACAATTGATCAAATTCTTTTTCTGATTGTATCTCTTGTAGGTGTGACCTTTAGTTTTTTTGCACTTCGCGAAAGTTTAGGTATTCAATCTCAAACCATTCATCAGTTTTGTACTTCTGTTGGGAACACAAATTGTGGAGATGTCATAAATAATAACAGTGGTAAGCTCTTCAAGAATTTTTCACTTGCTGATGCTGGTATTGTATTTTTTAGCTCACTTACACTATATCAAATTTTTTATGGTTTCACCAGTGTATTGCTTATTCCTGCACTTGCAGGAATTCCATTTGTATTATATTCTATCTATTCTCAAGCTTTTATTATAAAAAAATGGTGTGCAATATGCCTTGCTATGGTAGCTGTTTCTATTGGATTAACAATAATAGCATTACGAAGCCTTCAGTTTGATATTGATATTTCTCAAATCTCAGGGTTTTTAATTGTTACTACATTATTTACTTCAATTTATTTATTTGCAAAGGAAAAAATGGTGGAAAACAAGACTTTTAAAGGTGACAATTTAAAGTTAAATCACTTCAAAAGAGATAGTCAGATTTTTAACCACTTACTCAGTCTTTCAGAAAAAATAGAAGATAATTCGACTATAGAAAACGAAATCGTATTAGGTAATCCAAATGCTCCATTTAAAATCATTAGTCTTACCAACCCTATGTGTGGATATTGTAAAGATGCGTTCGAAGCTTACACTCGTACTTTAAAGGCTATGGGAGATCAATTGCAGATCATTATTCGTTTAAATGTAAAAACTGATGATCTAGAAAATAAAGCAACGCAAATAGCCTTGATTCTTTTTGACATCTATCAAAACAAAGGAGCTGATGAATTTATAATAGCATACAACAATTGGTTTGCCGACAGAACACATAGCAAATGGATAAAAAAATATGGTCTTCCTGCAAAGAATCCAGGCTATATATCAGTTTTAGACAAACAATCAGAATGGGCAGAAAAAAACAACCTTTACTATACTCCCGCTTCACTAATAAATGACACAATTTATCCTAAAAAGTATAGCTATTCAGAGTTTTTTCATTTTATGAATATTATGATCGAAAATCATAATGATGTTATCGAAAACCAAGAACCTGTTGAAATTTAATATTTAATGTAGTGTATTCAATATAGTTTAACTTAAAATCAATATAATATGTTACCAAAAATTTTGAGATTAAAAAATGTTAGACAACTTAATAAAAACCAACAACGTACCATTAAAGGAGGATTCACCCTTCCTGGATCAGATGATTGTGGATGTATTGTAATGGGGCCCAGAGGTTTCTTAGAAATTATAGCTGTATCATGCAGTAGTACTTGCCCAGACGGGACCGATCCCATTGGAGGATTAGGTTTTTGACCAAAACCAAATAAGATATTGTAAGATGAACCATAGCATGTCATTTTGAATATGATGATGATTGAATTTTGATAAATATGTTAATTCTTAAAACCTAAAATTATGAAAAGAATCAAAAAATTACATGGAGCCAAAGTGCTTTCAAAAAAAGATCAAAGTACTATTATTGGCAATGGTCTTGTTATCTGCTTGGTATTCTGCCCTACATATTGTGTATGTATAGGTGATCGATGTGAATATCGCGATGGAAGAAATTGCTCTGCTCTATAAAATTATTAGTTGAATCATAATCTTAAAACCAAAAACAGATGCTAAAGAAAATTTTAAATTTAACAGATACCAAGAAAATTGAAAAAAAAGATCAAAAATCAATTTCTGGAGGCCGGATTCCTACATTAAACAAATGTTATCCAAGTAGTGATCCAGAATGTTGTGGAACTGCTCAGTGGCAATGTGGTATTGGACCTCACAGTGGTGGGTTATTCAACGGTTATTCTTGTGACTGTTTTTAGAACTAAATTAAAATTAAAAAAGTCCAACTCTTATTCTTATTAAAGTTGGACTTTTTTTATAGTTAACGACGGTGTACTTTAGAGAATAGCTTCAAGCCAGCAAGGTATACTAGATCTTACAGGTTTTGTATCAGTTATTGTAGGACAACTTTTAGTGAACTCTTCTCCTCCCTTAATTGATGACATGTTATTTAATTTTGTTACCCTAAATTTTTCAATTCCTAATTTTGATTTTTTCATGTTGAGTTCTTTTTATAATTATATCATTTTAAAAGTACATAATTATTAAAAATGATAGATTACAAAAATCCAAAAGACTCTACGTTTTCAGGAATTCGTATCAAAAAACAACTACATTTCTTCATTAGTCATTTCTCCTATTTTCTTAACAAAATAAGAAGGATGAATTCCTGTGCTTTTATAAAAAGCTTTAGAAAAAGCCTGAGTAGTATTAAACCCAACTTCTGAACCTATTGCTTTAACAGTGTAATTTCTAAATTTCCGATCCAATTTGAGTTTCTCTACAACACAATTGATTCTTAAATCATTAATATAATTGCTAAAGTTTTTATTTTTATATGTATTTATAATCTTGGATAGATATTTAGAATTGGTATCAAACTGTTTTGACAGGTCATTAATAGTAATGCTTGGATTCAAAAACGCATCACTATTTTCAAATTGCTCCAATCGTTGTAAGACATCATTAACAATATCACTAGATATGCCAATAGCTCCCGAATTTGCTGTAGTTTTCTCAGAATTATGTTCAATTTTCGAATTCATTACTTCATTAAATCGACGCTTTAATGTTTTTTGTCTTCTATAATAATAGATCAATCCCAATAGACTTAATCCCAAAAGTATTGAAACCAACATTAACTGATTAGAGACTTTTACATTCTTATTCTCTAATCCAGATATTACTCTTTCTTTTTCTTTTAACAACTTAGGTGTATCATATTCTCTTGCTAGCTTTTTACTTAGATATTTATAATTACTATTTAATATACTATCAACTTTTAGAAGTCTTTCAATATATAATAACTGATTTTTATCATCATTTTTAGATTTATAATAATTAATCAAAAACTCATAAGTTTCCCTAGATTTAGGATGAATATCGTTTGTGATATTAAATAAAGAATCTACTTTCTTAAAATTTACTATTGCACTGTCTATTTCTTCTTTCTCTAATAATGTTTTTGCATAATAATAGTAAGCCAATATTAAGTTCGGCCTATCTATTTTCATTCTAAAGTTTTTAATAACTTTAGAAATACTATCATATGAAACATCATATTTTTTTAGGTAATATTTATTAATCCCTTCATTTAATACAAAATCATAGTATTTTACATTATTTCCTGAAAACAGTGATTCTTCTATCCCTAATCTATTATAAAACGTGGCTGAATCATTCTTACCAACTTTAACATAACCATCTGCTAACGAAAGTAAAGTGATTAAATAATTGTTATTATCTTTTTCTTTAAAATTTCTTTCATTAGCATACATCCAACTTTTTTTAAAAATTTCAAGAGCTTCTTGATATTCTCCTACTCTACTTTTTAATAAACCTATACTGTATTCCGTTATATAATTAAGTCTAGGCAAACTATCTACATATAGTTTGGCTGTTAAAAAATTATCCAAAGATTTATCAAATTCTCTCTTTTCATAAAAATAAACACCTTTGTTTAAGAAACTCATTCCCAAAAATCTAGAGTTATTTACCTTCTTAGAAATCTTAATTATACTATCAGAATAAGAAAGCACATTTTCATTATTCTCGTTAATAGTTGACAAAAAGAAAAAGCCATTTAAGATTTGAATTGTGTCTCTTTCTTTTTTGCCTTTTTTCAAGATAGCTATAGCATAAGAAGTAGACTTAATAGAATCTTGTATATTCTTTATTAGTGAATTTTGAAGTTGTTTGTATGTTTTATTACTTAAAGAATCTGACTCAACTTCTTTTTGAATTTCTTGTTTGGCATAAGACTGTAATCCAAAACACAATACAGCGATTATAATGGTAATCTCTTGTTTCATAAGTTAATCTTACATTGAATTTGAACTAGTAAACATGAATTAAAAAACCAACCTAGCTTATAGTCCTGAATTTGTGCAATTGTATAGAATATAAATATAATATTTTTTGATGTTAGGCTTCTTCAAAAAACAAAAATTACACCTTCATTATAAGCCAGAGTTTTATCACATAATATACTCATACGGATTCGCGGAATTCATAGTACGTTTTCATGAATCCTTATTTACTTCTCTTGTTTGACCCATATCTGCTCATCTATATTTGAGTTGAAAAATTAATCTAAAAACAAAATTTTATCATTATGAAAAATTCAAGTTTAGAAAGCCTTAGGTCTTTTGAAATGTCAAGAAGTGTAGCAATAACTGTAAATGGAGGCGGTCCTAGAAGAAAATGTATTAGAACTGCTAGGTTAAACGGAAACCAATTTTTAATACCACTTTGTAAAGAGTTACCAAAAGGAAATTACTAATTTCCGAAAAGTTCGTAATTAAAATCTTCTGGAGAATTATATCAAAGTATGCATTCAGAAGGTTTTTTTATTAACCATAATTACGCCCGCTAATAATGGATTTCAATACATCTAGACTACACTCTATGTGATAGATTAAAAATATTAGCCCTTTTCAGGATCATCTTAAACCTTAATTTTTCACATCCAAGGCATCCCTAAGTGCATTTCCTATTAACATAAAGGCCATCACCAAACTCATAATGCCTAACCCTGGTATAATAGCGAGATAAGCTTTACCTAAAATAATATAAGAATAATGATCCTTGATCATAGCACCCCAACTCGGCATTGGAGGCTGAGCTCCTATCCCCAAGAAACTGAGTCCGCTCTCGATAAGTATTGCGCCTGCAAAGTTAGCTGCAGAAATCACAATTACAGGAGCTAAACTATTAGGTAATATATGTCGCGTTATGATTCTAAAGTTTGTAAATCCAAGCGCTTTGGCCGCTGTTACATACTGCATTTGTTTTACACCTAATACCTGTCCTCTAACTACACGAGCTACTTCTACCCACATGGTTAAACCAACAGCAATAAAAACTTGCCAAAATCCTTTTCCTAATGCCAAAGTAATAGCGATTACAAGTAGCAAAGTGGGAATTGACCAAGTAACATTTATCAACCACATAATCATAGCATCTATTTTACCTCCAAAATAACCAGCAATTGCTCCAAGTGATATTCCTAAAATCAAAGAAATCAATACCGCAACAAAACCTATTGAAAACGAAATACGAATACCGATCAACATTCTACTTAATAAATCTCTCCCGTATTTGTCGGTACCTAATATAAACCTTTGGTCTGCAATATATTCTTTAACTATTTCTTCTTGTGTCAAGTCTTCTGGAAAACGCTCTAATTTGATGTCTTTTGATAATTCTATCACTTCTCCTTCACTATATGGAGAAATCTTTAATACATCATCTTCAAAACTATATCGTTCTATAGGGAGCTCTGTATCTGAGTTTTTTTCTCCAAAAAAAACTTTATCCAAAAATGATTGATCAGAGACATCCTGAGAAGGAATAGTAAGCATTTTAACCTTAAACCCTGGAGGTTTTGAATGAATCGATAAGTGCATCTGATTAGCATATTGCGAATCATCAGGAGCAAAAACATAAGCAAAGACAGCTATAATAGCACAAAAAACAATAAAGTAAAAACTCAAAACGCCCCAAAAATTCTTTTTGAATTTCTGGAGCGCTAGTGTACTTAAAGAGTTTGACTTTGCTTTGGGCATTAATACATTAATTCTTTACCGTAAGTGGGTTTTTAGATCTTCTAATATTATTGATCTTTAAATCCTCAAGTACGCTAATTGCCTCTTCTACATAAACATCTTTACTAAGGCTCTGATGCCATCTTTTTCTCTTCTCTGCCAAAACAGAATCTGCACTCATTAGATTCTTTTCATAAGGTAAAGATTCAAAAGTAAGATTAGTTTTATAATCATTTATTTTATCAAACCGTTCTGCTTGTTTCTCATTAAGAGCTATGTTTAATTTATACTTACTGTATTGTAAAGAATAATTGTTTATATCTCTTTTTTGACTCACCCATTTTGCGTTTTCGTCTATCAACTTTAATTGATCATTCTTTGACATACGTTCTTTACTATTATTGATCGTTTGATCAAAATCAATATAGCCATCCCAAATTGAGTAATCAGCTGCTGCTATTTTATCCCAAGGAAGTGGATTCTCCTGATCTTTTTCACCAATATCAATATAACTATAACGATCTGGAACTACTACATCACTTTTTACTCCCTCTAGTTGCGTTGATCCTCCATTAACTCTATAAAATTTCTGAGTAGTAAGTTTTAACGCTCCAAGATCTCCAAAATCATTGCTTCGCATCCAACGGTTAAGATCCATTACATTTTGAACAGTTCCTTTACCATAAGTTTGCTTACTCCCAATAATAATGGCTCTTTTATAGTCCTGCATTGCTGCTGCCAAAATCTCTGAAGCAGAAGCTGACAATTCATTTACCAAAATTACTAATGGACCATCCCAAAGAATATTCCTATCCTTATCACTTAACACTTCTGGAGATTCTCCTTTTGTTCGTACTTGAACTATTGGTCCTTTTTCTATAAATAAACCTGCAATATCGACAACAGTCTGTAATGACCCTCCCCCATTATCACGCAAATCAATCACCAAACCATCCATGTCTTGTTCTTTAAGACGGATAATCTCTTGTTTTACATCTTTGGCAGCATTACGTTGATTATAATCTTGCATATTAAAATAGAACTTAGGAAGATTAACAATTCCATAAGTTTTATCATTTTTCTTTACTACAGATGATTTTGCATAGGTCTCTTCCAGTTCTACAACATCTCTAACAATATCTATAATTTCAGTAGTACCGTCTACTTTCTTTACTGTTAATGTTACTTTTGTTCCTTTAGGTCCTTTTATTAGACTAACTGCATCATCAAGGCGCATTCCAACAATGCTTACTGGCTCTTCTTCTTCTTCCTGCTTTACTTTCATAATAAGATCTCCCACTTCAACTTCATTACCTCTCCATGCCGGACCTCCAGAAATAATTTCTACAATCTTAACATTATCATTTTTTTTCTGAAGTCTTGCTCCTATACCTTCTAATTTTCCAGACATCGCGATATCGAACCTATCTTTATCTTGAGGAGCAAAATAAAACGTATGCGGATCAAATTCTTCTACAATAGAATTTATGTAAATAGAAAACCAATCTTTTCTTTCCAGGTCATCAGCAAACTCAAAATATTCCTTCAAAGAAGTTTTGGTAATTTCTCGAGCCTCACTTTCTAAAACAATAGATGTTTTACGATTGTAATCACTGTTTTTGGTAACAGAATCTATTTGTTCTTCTACTTTATCATAATAGCTGGATAACGCATTAAATTTAAGTTGCAGCCTCCATCGATCTTTCATTTGATCTTTAGTTTCTACATAAGGTAGATTTTCATAATCTGTATTGATTTCTTCATCTTTTTCAAAATTGAAAGGATGTTCCAAAATCTCCTTATGCAATCTTCTTGCATCAGCCATTCTGTCTTGCAAACGATCATATGTCAGATTAAAGAAAGTAATTTCCTTATTTCTAATTTCATCATCAATCAATTTTTCATATTTCTTAAACTCTTCAATATCACTCTTAAAGAAATAACGCTTTAAAGGATCTAAAGCATCAATATAATCAGTGAAGACTTCTTTAGAAAAATCATCATTTATATCTTTTGCATCATAATGCCCTTTACCTAAGACATAACTTATTAAATCAATTAGTAATTTGTCTTTATCCGGATCGTTTTCAACCTTAGAAGTAAAACTACAAGAAGCCGCCGAAACGATTACGGTAAGCATCAAAATCAAAAAACTCTTTTTCATACGCTCATTTAATTTAGGGATTCAAGGCAAAATACATTAAAAATCGTGCCAATAACTCGTAATATTACTAAATTTTTCTTAAATGAACTAATATTATTTCTCTCTCTTCAATCCCTTACTGTTTCATTGATTTATCCATATCAATTTTATAAGGATTAAATCAAATTTGTTAATTCTCATTTTATGCACCCCGAACTTTACTAAACTATCTTATTTCATATAAAAAAGTGTATTTTTACCAGTACAAAAAAGACCTTTTCTATGACTCAAAAAAGACCCTTGATCTTAGTAACTAATGATGATGGAATTAATGCCCCAGGGATACGAGCATTAATACAAGTGATGAATGAAATTGGAGAGGTGGTCGTTGTCGCACCGGATAGTCCACAAAGTGGAATGGGGCATGCCATTACTATAAACAGCACCTTATATTGTGATCCTGTTATTGTTAATAAAAATTCACCACAAAAAGAATATAGCTGTTCTGGAACTCCAGTAGATTGTGTAAAAATGGCAGCTCGCCAAATTCTTGATAGAAAACCAGACTTATGTGTCAGTGGTATTAATCATGGTTCAAACTCTGCTATTAATGTCATTTATTCTGGGACAATGAGTGCTGCTGTTGAAGCTGGTATCGAAGGGATTCCTGCTATTGGTTTTTCTTTACTTAACTATGCAATGGATGCCGATTTTGAACCTTCAAAGAAATATGTAAAAACTATTGTAGAAAATGTACTCAAAAATGGGTTACCAAAAGGGGTAGTCCTTAATGTTAATATTCCTAAATTATCCAAAAACGAAATAAAAGGAATCAAAATATGTCGACAAGCAAATGCACATTGGGTTGAAGAATTTGACAAGAGAACAAATCCTATGGGACGCGAATACTACTGGCTTTCTGGTAAATTTATTAATGAAGACGAAGGTGAAGATACCGACGAATGGGCACTAGGACAAGGATATGTTTCTGTAGTACCTACACAATTTGACCTTACAGCGCATCAATTTATAAAAGAACTAAACAATTGGCCATTACATGATTAAAAAAGAAATTCTTATCGGTGTTCTTACCGGTTTATTTGCTAATAGTATAGGGTTTATCTTATGTGTATTTATTTTTTCTGCATTAAGCGCCCAAACATTATCATTTTCTGAAACTATAAAAGCTTCACTACAAAATGACTCCTTTGGAAGTTTGATTGTTCTTGGAGCAATCCCAAACCTGGTTCTTTTCTTTCTATTTTTAAGAAAAAACAGAATATATCGATCTCGTGGCGTGCTTCTTGCTACACTTATTGCAGCTATTTGTATTGCAATTAGTAAATTTGGTTAATCTTAAAAAAACACAATAACAATTTACATAAGACCTAATGCATATTAACCCATTACATCTGATCATTAAAAAAGAAAAAATATAACCAGATGAAATACTATATTATAGCAGGAGAAGCATCTGGCGACTTACACGGTGCAAATCTCATGAAATCTATTCTTAAAGAAGACCCAAAAGCAGTATTTAGGTTTTGGGGTGGTGATCTCATGCAGGCTGTTGGCGGATCAATGGTAAAGCATTACAGAGATCTTGCATTTATGGGTTTTATAGAAGTTCTTCTTAACTTATTTACTATCCTAAAAAACATAAAACTTTGCAAAAGAGATATTCTCGAATATCAACCAGATGTCATTGTTTTTATTGACTATCCCGGTTTCAATTTACGAATTGCAGAATGGGCAAAAGAAAAAGGGTTTAGAACACACTATTATATTTCTCCTCAGATATGGGCATGGAAAGAAGGTAGGATAAAAAGCATCAAAAGATGTGTGGATATGATGTATGTAATTCTTCCTTTTGAAAAATCTTTTTATGAAGACAAACACGAATTTCCCGTCCAATTTGTAGGACACCCATTGATTGATGCAATTGCAGATCACAAACAAATCCTACCCGAAGTTTTTAAAAAGAAGCATAACTTAGATGATCGACCAATCATTGCTATATTGCCGGGAAGCAGAAAGCAAGAAATTAGAAAAATGCTTGAAGTAATGCTAACTGTGGTAGATGATTTTCCTGATCATCAATTTGTAATTGCCGGAGCTCCCAGTCAGGATGCATCTTTCTATTCTCCTTTTATTAAACAACAAGGAGTTCATCTTATCATGAATCAAACTTATGATCTGTTAAGTTTAAGTAATGCCGCTTTGGTGACCTCGGGAACAGCTACCCTGGAGACTGCTTTGTTTAAAGTACCTGAAGTGGTGTGCTATAAAGGAAGTTATATTTCATATCAAATTGCAAAACGAGTAATTAACTTAGATTATATATCTTTAGTAAATCTCATTATGGATAAACCTGTAGTAACAGAACTTATACAGGATGATTTTAACACTAAACGTCTAAAAGAAGAGCTTAGCATCATTATTGATGATTATAAAAGAGCTGTTATGTTTTTAGATTATTATGATTTGGAAAAGAAACTTGGAGGAAGAGGTGCAAATGACAAAACCGCCAAGTTAATTGTCGAGTCTATACAATAAAACACCCCAAATGAAAAAGACATTCTACTACCTACTAGTTTGCTTAAGTTTTATACTGTATTCTTGCGGAAGTTCATCTGGAAGAAGTTCATCAAAAAACAAAGTTGTTATCTCTGGAAAAACAAAAAGTACTTCCAAAACCAGAACAACTAGTAATCCAAATGAAAAAACAAAAAACACTTCTAAAACCAGAGTAACCGGAAGTTCCAGCAATAAGAAGATTAAAAGCATTATTAAACATGCCAAAACCTTTAGCGGAACCCGTTATAAATATGGGGGAACTACAAAAAAAGGGATGGATTGTTCTGGTCTAGTATATACTTCTTTTAAAAAAGAAAACGTTGTCCTCCCCAGAACTTCAAGAACTATGGCAACGCAAGGTAAAGCCGTTTCGTTAAAAAAAGTTGTTGTTGGAGATTTATTGTTTTTTAAAACCAACAAAAGAAAAAATGTAATATCTCATGTTGGATTAGTTGTTGAAACTAAAGGAGCTATTAAATTTATTCATGCTTCTACTTCGAGAGGTGTTATTATATCAAGTCTGGATGAAAAATACTGGAACAAGTCTTTTGCCTGGGCAAGAAGGGTATTATAAATAAAAATAAATCTAAAATGAGTTTAGATGCTCTAATTCGTGGTTTATAAGCCATTGTTTTCTTTCTATGCCGTCTCCATAACCCATTAACTTTCCGTCTTTACCAATCACTCGATGACAAGGAATAAGTATGGAAATCTTATTAAAACCATTTGCTAATGCTACTGCTCTAATTGCTTTTGGATAATCAATTTTATTCGCTTGTTGCTGATAGGTAACTGTTTCTCCGTATGGGATATGTTTTAAAGTATCCCAAACTAAATTTTGAAAACTAGTTCCCGGAGTATGAAGTTGTACTTCAAAGCATTTTCGACTTCCGTCAAAATATTGGGTAATCTCATTCTTTGCTTGTTTTATATGCTTGTTTTCTCCAAGAATAATCTTAGCATCCAGTCGTTTTTGCAAATCTTTGAATTCCGTTTCCAACATTTTTCTATCTACAAACTCTAGTAAGCAAACTCCTTTATCTGTTGCGCAAATAAACATAGGTCCCAGAGGTGTTGTTAATCTGTCAATCAAAATTATATTTTTGTTCATACTCTTCTGAGGAGAATCACCTAAGAGTTTTTTAAATGTATACCCAAACCCACTTAATGACTCATAACCCGTATCAAAAGCAGTAGCTGTGGTGTTTTTGCCATTTTTTAATTCTTGGAAAGCATTATTGATACGATACATTCTTTGATAAGCATGAAAAGTCATTCCATAATTTTTGTTGAACCATCTACGAACTATTTCAGGACTAATCTGATGTTGGCGAAGAACAAAATCTGTTACTTTTTCTTTTGGATTGTTTTTCACCATTTTAATCGCAGCTTCCACTTGTTGTGGAGCTTTAGAAGTATTTTCTGTTGGTTTACAAATTTTACAAGGTCTATACCCATGGTCTAAGGCTTCCTTAAACGTAGTATAGAACTCCACATTTTCCCGTTTAGGTTTTCTTGCTCGACAAGTGGCAATGCAAAAAACCAATGTTGTTTTTACCCCGACATAAAATATTCCCACAAAACTTTGTTCTCTATTTAATAGGGCTTTATAAAAAATATCTATTTTTTTCTTTTCTGTAATCAACATATTAAAAAATGGATTTAAAGGATTTTTGAGCTTTTATCAAAGCTATCATCTTTTCATAATTTGTATACATTTCATCAAATAGGAAATTCCCCATACTTATACGCTTCACTCCCAGCATTTTTAAAGTTTCAAAATCTGAAAGATTAGGCATACACATAACATTAACAGGCAATCTCGTGCTCCTTACTATGTTAGATACATCCTCTTCCTTTTCTATACAAGGTATAAAAATTCCATCTGCCCCAGCATCCTCATAAAGCTGAATTCTTTTCTTAGTTTCCTCTATTGTATTGGGGCATTTTAATAAAAATGTATCTGTTCTAATATTCAAAAACACCGATATATTATCCTTTTTTAGTCTTTTTTTGATTTCTAATATAACTCTGGAAAACTGACTTGCATCTACTAATTTTCGGTTTTTAAGCACAACGCTATCTTCAAGATTCACTCCTACTACACCAATAGTATACAATTGCTTTATATGCTCTGCAATTTCTACAGGATTTTGGCTATACCCAGATTCTAAATCTACTGACAAAGGCAGTACCGTATGTGCTTTTATTTGTTTTACGATACGCTCTAGTTCTAAAAAACTCATCTCTTCTCCATCACTGTATCCTAATATTGCTGCCATAGCGGCGCTAGAGGTTCCTATCGCTTCAAACTTCATTTTTTCGGCACTCTTTGCACTTGGCACATCCCAAACATTACACATTAGTAAAGGGTTATTTTGTTTATGCATTTCTTCAAAACTCATCACTTTTATTTTTAATCAAAGTACTGAAGTTGAAATTAAACCTACAACCGAAAAATGAACATGTATTTTTTTATTTGCATTAGAAATCTATAAATAAAATATTTCAGTTCCAAAAAATGAAACTGACATATACTATACTTGTCTTCAACAAAACGCCAAACGTGAAATTTCTTAATATCCCTTTTTTAATTCTCACTATATCAATAGTTATTGGAATTTTAATTGGTTATTATTCTAATATCTCTCTACATCTCATATTGGTTTCATTATTAATTTCCATTCTAGGATTAACAATTACCTGGTATAGATCAAAAAAAATGTTTCGTAAAGGATTTTCCTTTTCATTTTTAATGATTATCGTCTTTATTCTCTTTGGGGTAACCTTGGTTCAAATACATAATCCAAAGAACCACACAAGTCATTATAGCAATCTATTACAATCGCAGGATTTTGAAGATCATAAAGTGGGAGTTCAATTTTCAATACAAGAACGATTAAAACCTACATCCTACTACCACAGATATAAGGTTTCTATTTTACTTTTAAGAAATCAAGTTGTAAAAGGAAGTATACTTCTTAAGATCCCAAAAGATAGTCTACATCATATTTTAGATATTGGCAACAGATATACGACATTTACCAATTTGCGAAGTATTACTCAACCATTAAATCCTGATCAGTTTAATTATGCAAACTATTTAAACAACCAGTACATATACCATCAAATTATTATAAAAACTGATCAACTTATCAAAAATCAAAAAACAGACTGGTCTTTATATAATCTTGCAAATCAAATTAGAAAAAGTATTAATCTTAAGTTATCTGAGTATACTTTTGATGCAAAACAGCGATCTATAATTAACGCATTACTTCTTGGACAACGACAGGATATTAGCCAAGAGACTTTTGCTCAATATCGAGATTCTGGAGCTATTCATATTCTTGCAGTTTCTGGACTTCATGTTGGTATATTATTAGTAATTCTAAATCTTGTATTGAAGCCTTTAGAAAGATGTGGAAGAAAAGGTAAAATATCTAAATTGGTATTCATCATTTTTTTTCTTTGGGGTTTTGCTATAATTGCAGGACTATCTCCATCGGTTCTTAGAGCTGTTACCATGTTTTCTTTTCTTGCGATAGGGATCCAAATCAGGTCAGTAACAAGTATCTATAATTCATTATTCATTTCTATATTTATATTACTTTGTTTTAATCCTTTATTATTATTTTCTGTTGGCTTTCAACTCAGTTACATAGCAGTTTTTGCTATTATATGGATACAACCTATCATTGCATACCTGTATCGCCCAAAAACTTATTTCTCTAAAAAACTTTGGGAAACGTTTACTGTCACTATCGCTGCACAATTTGGGCTATTACCACTTACTTTATTTTATTTCCATCAGTTTCCACTTTTATTTTTTGTTTCCAATCTGATTATCATCCCCTTTCTGGGAGGTATTCTTGGATTTGGTATTACCATAATTACATTGGCTTATTTAAATATCCTTCCACAATCTATAGCAACACTATTTGGTAATTGCATAGATCTGATGAATGTGATTGTAAGTTGGGTGGCTCAGCAAGAGGAATTTTTAGTTACCGATATTACTTTTTCGTGGAGAATGCTATTAGCACTATACCTCGTTATTATATCTTTGATTATACTATTTCAACACTATAAAAACATTAAAGTTTTATGGGTAACAATAGCTCTAATTATGATGTTTATCGTTATGATTTTTGAAAAGCATCTGCATACCCACAAACAAGAATTTATCGTTTTTCATCATCATACCAATACTGCTTTGGGAGTTTTAGAAAACAAGAGATTAAAACTCTATAGTAGGGATACTATCTCTAATACAACCCAACGTTTTTTATTTGGCAATTACCTTGTTAATAACCAAGCCACTTTAGATAGTTCTTTATCATTAAAAAACGTATATACATACAAGGAACAGGTTATTCTTGTGATTGATAGTACAAGTATATATGCTATACCTAAAATAGAGCCAACTATTATCTTGCTATCTGATTCTCCAAAGATACATCTTGACAGAGTTATAGACAGTCTTCATCCCAGGCAAATTATAGCAGATGCAAGTAATTACAAAAGTTATATCGATCAATGGGAGATTAGTTGTGAAAAACAAAATATCCCTTTTCATCGCACAGATAAAAAGGGAGCTTTTATATTAAAATGATTTCCTTAAACATTAACGTCCTTCAACCAATACTCTTGCGCTAGGCACACGATATAGTTTAAGTGGAAATATATGATCTGGATATTCTAGTAAACCATATATCTGCAATGCTGAAGCAATAGCTCCTTCTTGCCAACCTGGTAGTTTAGACACCTGATCTCCCGTTATAAAAAAACCATTATCCTGTTTTTGCAATTCATTATAACACCACGCAGAACTTCCAATTTCTGGCTCGATTTCTAAAGGCATATTTTTTACCCTTTCATAATTAACCCAATCTTCTGTTTTGAATGTTTCTAATTCCTCATCAACTTTTTTCCAATCTACCCATCCTCCTTGTTGATATTCTATATTTTGCCATGCAATACTTAATCCATGTCTAAGTTGCCTTGAAAATTCCTCTCCATGTAACTTTGCTGCACCAATACGAGCTTCTTCCATACGTTTTTCAGGAAGCTCCTCTCCCCATTCTTTGGCATTAATACCATAATTATATGCCCCTGTAAGAATTCCTGTATTATCATTATAATCATTTGAAGGGTACCACATTTGTTCCATACGATTAGGGCTAATACGAGAAATCCCTCCAAAAACAGGAACGGTCTGCTCGTCTAACGGGTTTTGCCAATATTTGCGATCACTTTGCCATCCAACTTTGCATGTAGGTCTTAAGAAATCTTTTGTCTCCATTACTTTACTAAGTGCCTTCCAATAATTAGCGCTAAAATCCTCTTTTATTACTTTTCCTGAAAGTAAGGGAATTGGAATATTGCTCACGCAGATATCTGCAGCAATTGTCTTCTTATCCCCATACATTATATCCCATTGATTATCAGATCTTTTAATATTATGAACAGGGGCATTAAGATGAATAGTTCCTCTATTCCTTCTTACTTCATGCTCTAATGCATGCACAATTTTATCCATACCTCCGACAGGCTGAAAGGAGGTGTCTTGCCATAGGAATTCTTCTGGTTGATAAAAATTCAAGTCCCAAAACACAGACTTTAATATATCTTTAAAAGGTAGTGGAGGTTCTATAATTCCTTCTCCTGTTCCTGGTAATTTTTTATATCCAGAACGAGAAGAACCTTGATACTTCCCTTCTTTATCTAATGCTCCAAATTCGACAAGCCATTTTTTTAAATTTTCAATATCATCATTATTTAGCTTCTCTTCATCCGAACGTCTATCATTCATGTAGTTCAGAAAAGCTGCTCCGTTCTGGTATAAGTATTCTGCAAAATACCCTCTAGGGTCATTTGCTAAACGCCTATCTGTAATAGTAGTACCTCCAAAACCTTCTATCGTTTTCATAAGATTAGAACGACTTTCCATCACATATACTTCTAATTCGACATTTAATGCTTTGCAATAATTAATGACATTGCGATGTCCTGATGGAATACGTCCTGGACCAGCATTAAGATATGGTACTCCTGTTACACCATTCGTATCGAATCTACATGTTTGCTCTATGCCATTGGTGAATTCTCGAAAACTATCTCCAGGCCTTAAGGTTAAACATCTTCCTCCCAAATAATTTTCTGCTTCCAAAATGGTAACATTATAGTTGGGCTGCTTTAATAATTCGAAAGATAACGCAAGGCCTGCAATACCACCACCAAGAATTACAACATTAGTGCGCTTCTTTTCTTTTTTGGGTTCGTCTATTGTTTCCACCTTTAAATCATGCTTTCCTTCTTTTGTAACTGTTGGTGTAACGAGTTCTAATCGCCCACCTTTTTCACCGGTTTGACGTAAAAAACTTTGCTGATTGTTCTTACTTGAATCTTTCATTTTAAAGAATTTAGATTAATACCTCTCTTAAAAATTTATGAAGGTTTAATTTCTCATTAAGCCTTTAGACAAGGTCTAAATTCTATGTGATTTAATCCATACGTATTAACACGTGAAAAACATGTAATATTTACGGGAATAGTGTGGTGAAATATACTATAGATAAAGGCACTTGTTTAAAATCTATAGAATAAACATAAAAGCTCCATTTTTATCATATGATAAAAATGGAGCTTTTATGTTAAATAAGAATATTGAATTCTATAACAAAACCAAAGATTCTTTTAAGTCCTTCTCTACAGGTGTTTTCATAATCCCTTGTATGATTTTATGCAAATCGGGGATACAGGTTCTGGCAAGACTATTTTGGCTATTAAAAAGCACACAAATTCCTAAATCTTCTTCGGGAAAAATTGCAATTTCACTTCTATAATTGTTTACACTACCTCCATGATGAACAATTGTAGTTGGTTCATTAGTTTGAGTATCCACAAAATTATGTACTCTCCATCCATAGCCGTAGAAAGATGATGAATATCCAGACCATCTTTGATAATATTGTCTTCTTCCTCCAACCTGAATCTTGGGAGTAAATACACTTTGTATTGAACCTGGCATCATAACTTCAGGGTTATTTCCTAATAGAAATTTCATCCACTTACCCATGTCTTTAGCACTCGCATTAATTCCTCCTGCTGCAATGGCATTATTATAATATTTTTTATTGATTTTCATTGGCCTCCACCCATGTCTTACACGTTGATGAGGCTCTGCTACATTATCTGATTCTTCTAAAGCTTCATAACTAGCAGATGCAGAAGACATATGAAGAGGATCAAAAATCTTTTCTTGAAGCACTTCTTTAAAAGATTTACCTGTGACTTGTTCTACAATGGTTCCACTTAATGCAAACACTGCATTCTGATAGCTATATATTCCACCAGGTTTAGCAATAGGAACTAGTTCCTTAAAATTACTTGCTATTGTCCTAATTGGTATTCCATCCTCTACAAGATTAGTAAAACTATGATATGGCAAACCAGTAGTATGGGATAAAACATGTGATAATGTAACACTTTCGGTTTGCTTTTTACTTGAGAGTTTAAAGTCTGGAATGTAATCCTTAACCTTATCCTCCCAATTTATCAATCCTTCTTCTACATGAATACCTGCTAATATTCCTGCAAATCCTTTGGACACAGAACCAATTCTAAATATGGTTTCTTCGTTAATTGTATCTTTTGACCTCGAATTTTTATTTCCATAACCTCCTAGATAAATAATAGAATCACACTTTACGATCGCAACTGAGGCGCCAACAATTTGATTTTGGTCTAAAGCCTGATCAAAATAGGTTTGAATTGAAGCTATTAATTGTTGTTTCTGTGATGCAGGAAAATGAATATCAGGTAGTGTTTCAGGTACTTGAACAACTTGAGGCTGTTGAGATAATTCTGAATGCTCTCCAGAAGCAAAAGAGAAAAGCAAAGCAACAAATACCATAGATGGGGCAACTATGACTAGTAATTTTTTCATAAGTAGGTTTATTACGACAAACAAAGTAAATTAAATCCATAAAAGCAACAAAAATTACTTTTAAAGGCACACTTACTTTAATACCGTAATCAGATTTAGGGTATTATTTTAGGTTTATGTATTAGGTAACGCATACTTAATCAATTAATTGTGCACTAAATCCGAGTTTTATATCAAAAAGTACTTGTCTTTTCAAAATATACATAAAAAAAATCTCCTTTTACTACGGTATAGTAAAAGGAGGCTATTTTATAATTTAAAATTGAAATCTTTTGACTCAACTACATGTTTAATTGGTAAAGGTACTTACAAAAGAGCTTTCATACTTCTTCCAGGCATCTGCACTGGTTAATTTCTTGTAATCATTCTTATGAATCATCTTAAGATAAATCTCTAATTGTTTAGGAGTTTTATATCCAACTACCGGAGCGATAAGATTTCCTTTTTCATCAAAAAACACCATACTTGGATATCCAGTTATCTTTAATGCATTAGCAAAAAAGTGCTGACTATTTCTTCCCTTCTTATCTGGATTATGATTAGGATTAGTGTATGTAAAATCATTATAATAAACCTCTTCTGTGCCTTCTGCATTAAATTTTACTGCATAATAATTGGTGTTCACATAAGATACTACATCTTTATTATGAAAGGTTTTTTTATCTAAAAGCTTACAAGGTCCACACCAATCTGTATAGACATCCATAAAAATCTTTTTAGGTTCTTTTTTTTGAGCCTCTAAAGCTTCGTTCATTGACATCCATTGGATTTCTTGTGCCTGGGTAGAAAGGCAAAACAAGAACACTAACAGAAAAAGTAGGTTTTTCATCTTTTTTATTTTTTTATAACTAGTCGGAAACAAAAACTGTTCCTTATTTAAAACTTCACTTATCTTGGGAAACGAGTTTAGTTATATATTATTATTTATCGTACTCCATGCATTAATTTCTTTAACACTGGATTAAGTAATATCATTAAAACTCCCGCAGCAGCAGGCACAACTGTAAATATTAAAAAGAAGGTGGTTAATGAATACTTAGAAGTAATTTCATCAATCATACCTCCTAATTGACCAGCAGACCAATTTCCTATAAAAATTGCCAAGTACCACACTCCAAACATTAAACCAATTAATTTGGCAGGGACTAATTTACTAACATAAGACAATCCAACGGGAGACAAAAATAATTCACCTAAGGTATGAAATAAATAAGCCAAAATTAACCACATCATACTTACCGTTGCCGTCTCTGCACCTTGTGGAATCGAAATAGCTCCAAATGCTAACAATGCGAAACCAAAACCCAAAAGGATTAATCCTAAACCAAACTTTACAGCTGCAGAGGGATTATATTTACTTTCCCATAATTTGGAAAATAACGGAGCAAAAGAAATTATAAATAACGAATTTAAAATTCCAAACCAAGAAGCTGGGACTTCTGTTGTATCTGCATTAAATTCACGATATAACTTCCATATTACTATTGCCCATATAATAGTAAAACTTCCTCCCAATATAATATTAGAGAGTGAGATTTTTTTAAATGTTTGAACAAATAATTTATAAAGTACCCAACTAATAATCAGTAAAGGTGCTATAGTAATCACTGCATCAATAATTTTAAAAGCACTTGCGGCATTTCCTACTAAAACCCGATTAGTATATTTACTAGCAAAAATAGTCATCGAACCGCCTGCCTGTTCAAAAGCAGCCCAAAAAAACACAGTAAAGAAAGCTAAAATCCCTACTACAATATATCTATCATTTTGAACCTTAGTACTTACTTTTACTTCTTCTTTTATTTCCTCTACAGCATCTTCAATTTCGTCATCTATATCATCTAACTCATATTTATCTTTTGGAGGTAATCCAACATTTTCCAAAATACTTCTTCCAAACCAAAATTGAAGCATTCCTAAAAACATGAAGATCCCTGCTAAACCAAACCCGAAGCTCCAGCTAACCTTTTCCCCAATATAACCACATAACATTATACCTAAAAAAGCACCAGCATTAACTCCCATATAATAAATAGTATATGCCCCATCTTTCTTTTCTTCATTCTTATCATAAAGTCCGCTGACAATAGATGTTAAATTTGGCTTAAACAAACCATTTCCTAGAATTAGACAAGCTAATCCTATATATAAAAATGTAGGAGTTTCTAGAGCCATTGAAGCATGACCTAAAGTCATTAATAAAGCTCCAAATGCTACTGCTTTTCTATATCCAAGAAACTTATCGGCAATAAAGCCACCCAATATTGGTGTAAGATATACCAAACCTGTATACCATCCATATAATTTTAAAGCATCTTCGTTACTCCAAGCCCAACCACCGTCAATTATTTCACTTGTTAGAAATAGAACAAATAATGCACGCATTCCATAATAGGAAAAACGCTCCCACATTTCTGTGAAAAAAACCATAAACAATGAAGGCTTATGTCCTAATAAAGTAAATACTTTAGAATCATTTTTCGAAGTCATACCAAAAAGTTTTTAGTGGTTATCCGCTAGTTCAAAACCTTCTGCTTCTTCATGAATTGTCCCTTCCTTGTCTTCTACTCCATGTGTTAATACTTCTAATTGCTTTCTGAATAGCATAACAATCAACCCAAATACAACACAAAAAACTGCTATTCCTGTAAATATTGCAAATTCTCCTTGACTTTCAGCCCATTCTCCTAATAATCCTGCCAATTTATTTCCAAAACCAGTCATTGCAAAGTATATACCCATCATTAGCGCACCATATTTAACCGGGGCTAATTTGGTAATAAAGGACAAGGCTACTGGTGATATACATAATTCACCAATGGTATGAAACAAATATGCCAACACTAACCAATACATTGCAGATGAACCGTCAGCATTAAATTCCATAGAGGCAGCTGTCATAAAAAAGAATCCAGTACCCATAATGATAAGCCCTACAATCATTTTAAATAACGAACTCGAAACTTTTCCTTTTAATTTTCTATTAGCCCAATATAAAGCTACACTGGTCCCCAAGAAAATTATAAACATTGCATTTAATGACTGAAACCAAGAAGCAGGAACTTCCCACCCCATAAGCATTCTATTAGTTTTTCCACTTGCATAAAGGTTCATTAGTCCTCCAGCTTGCTCAAAAGCTCCCCAGAATACAATTACCAATAAAAATGAAATAAGGAGTACGATAACTCTATCTTTTTCTATTTTGGTTAATGGTTTTTTCATTGCTTCTTTATCTTCTGTTTTTTCAGAAGTTCCTAAAAAGTTTCCAACATTTGCAAGATATTTTTGTCCTAAAAGATATTGTAATAATCCCAGTGCCATTCCGATTCCAGCCAACCCAAAACCATAATGCCATCCATGTACTTCTCCTACGTATCCAACTATTAAACTAGACAAAAAGGCTCCAAGGTTAATTCCGATATAGAAAATTGTGAATCCTTTATCTCTTCTTATATCTCCTTGTTTATACAAACCTCCAACCATGGTTGAAATATTTGGTTTTAGCATTCCTACTCCGGCAATAATTAAACCAAGACCAGAATACCAGGCCCACATTTCTTCAACTGCCAAAATACTATGCCCAGCGACTAATAAAAGTCCTCCTATTAGGACCGATTTCTTTTGCCCCAAGAATTTATCAGCAATCCATCCTCCCGGAATAGATGCTACATACACCAACATCGTATACCAGCCATACAGTGCTAAAGCCTCTCCTGAAGACCATCCTAAACCTGGATTTTCATCTACAGTTTTAGTTGTAAGATATAATACAAAAAGTGCTCTCATGCCATAGTATGAAAAACGCTCCCACATCTCTGTAAAAAATAATATGTATAATCCCACCGGATGCCCAAAAAGCTCTTTTTGATGAGCTGCTTTAACTGTATTTGCCATTATGTAAGTTTAATTAATTATAAGTTATTTTTAATGAAGTTAGTCATCTTATTGTATAAGTGTAATCGTGTTTTACCCCCATAGATTCCATGGTTTTTATCAGGATAAACTGCCCAGTCAAAATCCTTATTTGCCTGCACTAATGCTTCAACCAATTGCATTGTGTTTTGTACATGTACATTATCATCTGCACTACCATGTACTAATAAAAATTTTCCTTTTAATCCATCCACAAAATTGATGGGCGAATTATTATCATATCCTTTGGCATTTTCCTGTGGAGTCATCAAATATCGTTCCGTATAAATGGTATCATAAAACCTCCAACTAGTCACCGGAGCAACAGCGATAGCCATCTTAAAGGTATCTGGTGCCTTAAACAAGCAATTACTAGACATAAAACCTCCATAACTCCATCCCCATATTCCTATTCTGGAAGCATCAATATAATCTAATGCTCCAAAATATTTGGCTGCCGCAATCTGATCTTGTACTTCAAGGTTTCCTAAATCATTCTGAGTAGCCTTTTTGAATTTAGCTCCTTTAAACCCGGTTCCTTTTCCGTCTACACAAACCACTATGTATCCTTCTTGTGCTAACATCATATACCAATAATCATTAGCTCCATACCAGGAGTTTCTTACCGATTGAGATCCCGGACCAGAATATTGATACATAAACAGTGGATATTTCTTTTTAGGATCAAAATTCTTAGGTTTAATCATCCAGGTATTTAACGTTTCTCCATTAATTTCGATTGTCGAAAATTCTTTTGGTCTTACATCATATCCCGCTAATTTCTCTAGTAGTCCTTTATTATTTGTGATTTCACGTACTACCTTCCCTGTTTTCCCATTATTTAGAGAATATTCATAAGGTGTTGTTGCATTCGAGAAATAATTAATATAAAAACTAAAATCAGCACTAAATTCGGCATCATTACTTCCTTCTTTTTGACTTAATCGTTTTTTATCTTTTCCATCCAAAGTGATCGAATAGATATCTCTATTTATATTTCCATTTTCTACACTTTGATAATATATCTTCTTGTTCTTTTTATCATAACCATAGTAATCGGTTATTTCCCAAGTACCTTTGGTTACCTGACTAATCAATTCTCCAGTCTCAGCATAATGATAAATATGATTGTATCCATCTTTTTCACTAGTCCAAATAAAGCTATTATCATCCAGGAACGTTAGATTATCAGTAATATCGATATAGGCTTCATCTTTTTCATTAAGCACTACTTTTGGTGTCTTGGTCTTGGCGTCTACAAAAATTAAATCCAGATTATTTTGGTGTCTATTCATTACTTGTACACTCAAAATATCTGGATTGGACGTCCATTTTAATCTAGGAATATAAAAATCTTTATAGGTTCCTAATTTGACCTCATCTAATGCCATTGCGCTAATATCTGCAATAAATAAAGAGACCTTGGCATTCTTCTCTCCTGCTTTAGGGTATTTAAAAACCTGTTGTTTTTGATATAAATCCTTACCATATACATCCATAGAAAACTCAGGTACTTCTCTTTCATCAAATCTTAAAAATGCAATTTTATTACTATCTGCACTCCAATCAAAAGCTCTTACAAAAGAGAATTCTTCTTCATATACCCAATCTGTTATTCCATTAATGATTTCATTTTTCTTGCCATCATCTGTGAGTTGAACTTCTTGCCCTGTTACAAAATTCAACATATAAATATTATTATCCAGAACGTATGCTATCTTATTACCATCTGGAGATAGTATTGGGGATTGAATTTTTTTATCGCTAACTTTAAAAATCCCCTTAGAAGGAACATCATATATGTGATAAATCCCTTCTGAAGAACGACGATATATTTGTTTTAATTCACTAGAAAGTAAAATTCTATTTTCATCCTTACTAAATGAGTATCCTTGGAATGTAGATAAACCTCCTAAAGAAGAAGAACTCACCAATGTCTTCGTTTTTTCTCCAGTTTCATAGCTATATACTTCTATATTGGTTGTCCCCGAAACCTGATCTTTTTCTAAAACAGAATACTCTGTTCCATTCTTCATTGAATATAAGGATTGTAATCCTTCTGTTCTAAAAGCTCCACCCCATATTTCATCCAGAGTAAAAGCTTTGTCTTGTGCATATGTTGTGAGCCCAATAAAAAATAAAATTCCAAAAAACAATTTTGTAATTTTCATATTATAATTTTAAAAATTGTTAACGCCAAGAATACTAAAAAATCCGTGAAAAATACAACAATTGCTGTTAAATACAATAAAATCATAGCCGCATAAGTGATTTTTTTTAACATATCATCAATAATGTTTCAACTCCATCTCTAAATCAAATTACAGAAAAGTGTTTTTACTCTTTCAAATTTCATTCGACTGTGTAAGTATGACAAAACAGAATAGTATATTTGAAGGCACTAAATAATAATAAATACAATGGCACCTGTAGTTTCTGGGTTTTCTAAACTCTCTAAAGCTGATAAAATCAAATGGCTAGCAGAGCATCACTTTAATAACGATCAAAATGCAATAGACACTTTGGTAACCTATTGGAATTCTGATAACCGACTTCAGCAACTTCATGATGAGTTTACAGAAAATACGATTTCTAATTACTATCTCCCTTTTTCGATCGCTCCTAACTTTCTAATTAACAATACGAGATACACCTTACCGATGACCATCGAAGAAAGTTCTGTGGTTGCAGCTGCAAGTAAAGCTGCTAAATTCTGGCAAACACGAGGAGGTTTTAAGGCAGAAGTCATATCTACTATAAAAGTTGGACAGGTACATTTTACATATACAGGAAATCCAGCCAAGCTAGAAGCATTTTTCTCTAATATTAAAACAAAACTTCTTTCTTCTGTATCCCATATGACTACAAATATGGAGAAGCGTGGTGGTGGAATTGTAGCAATTGAACTTCGGGATAAAACTACAGAAATTGATAACTATTACCAGTTGCATTGTACATTTGAAACTGTTGATGCCATGGGAGCTAATTTTATTAATTCATGTCTAGAACAGTTTGCTAAAACTTTACAATCAGAAGCAAAAAAATACTCCGATTTTTCTACAGCAGAAAAAGATATTGAAATCATCATGAGTATTCTCTCTAACTATGTCCCAAACTGCTTAGTAAAAGCTTACGTATCCTGTCCTATAACAGATTTACCAAATACTAAAGAGCTTTCTTCTAAGCAATATGCAGAAAAATTTGTTAGAGCAGTACGCATCGCAGAAGTAGAGCCGTATCGTGCCGTAACCCACAACAAAGGTATTATGAACGGCATTGATGCTGTAGTATTGGCAACAGGAAATGATTTTAGAGCCATTGAAGCCGGAGCTCATGCTTATGCATCAAGAAATGGTAAATACAGTAGTCTTACTCATGCCGAAATAAAGGATGAAATATTTACATTTTCAATTGAACTTCCTCTTGCTTTGGGAACAGTAGGCGGATTAACCACCTTACATCCACTAGTAAAACTAGCATTGCAAATTCTAGAAAAACCTAACGCCAAAAAATTAATGCAAATAACTGCAGTAGCAGGATTAGCACAAAATTTTGCTGCTATAAATTCATTGATCACAACAGGAATTCAACAAGGTCACATGAAAATGCATCTTATGAATATTCTCAATCAATTTGAAGCTACAGAAATTGAAAAAAAATATCTCATTACATATTTTAAAACAAATCCAGTTACCCACAGTGAAGTAGTAGCTCAAATTGAAAAATTAAGACAATAGGATTAAATGTAAACTATTAGGTATTTCTATTTTTAGATAAATTTATTCTAGAATTCTACAAGTATATTATATTTACAGTATATACGCGTATTCATGAAAAAATCATTTTATAGTCACGGCAAACTATTGCTCACTGCTGAGTACCTGGTACTTGATGGAGCTAACGCTTTGGCCATACCCACAAAAAAAGGGCAATGGTTATTTATTGAGGAAAGTGACAAGCCTGCTCTTCACTGGAAAAGTTTTGATGAAGATGGAAATCTCTGGTTTGATACAAACTTCATAGTAGAAGAGAATACCATTTGGTCTGTAAAAAGCAATGAACAAGAAAACAAAATAGTCCAAACATTAATCAAGATTCTAAATACTGCGAGAGAATTAAACCCTAATTTTCTATCTCCTGAAAAAGGATACAACATAGAAAACAGATTAGAGTTTCATCGTAAATGGGGTCTTGGATCTTCTTCAACATTGATTAATAATATTGCACAATGGGCCAAAATAGATGCTTTTAGTCTTCTTGATAAAAGTTTTGGAGGCAGCGGATATGATATCGCATGTGCTCAGCATGATTCTCCCATACTATATTCACGTAATGAAGGGAAACCAAAAGTTGTAGAAGTTGATTTTAACCCCTTATTTAAGGAGCATCTCTTTTTTGTGTATCTAAACCAAAAACAGGATAGCAAAGCCTCTATTAAACATTATCAATCTTTACCGTTAAAAGATTTTGATAAAGCTGAGGCAGCTGCCAACGAAATTACTTCTAAAATATTAGACTGTACCTCTATTGATGAGTTCGAATTATTAATTAACGCCCACGAAGAAATTATCTCGAAAATTATAAAGACGCCTACAGTAAAATCTACATTATTTAAAGATTACCCAAGAAGTATTAAGAGTCTTGGTGGCTGGGGAGGGGATTTTATACTTGTTACAGGCACTCTATCTGAAGTAGAATATTTTAGAACTAAAGGATATTCTACAATCATTCCTTATGGTGAAATGATTTTGTAAGAGAGATTACATAGAAATGGATTGTTTAACGTCATGAATAAGAATAGGTATTATAATTCCTAATATTTTTATACATGCTATTAGGTACAGTCATTTTTGTAAAACTTATATATCTTTTGGAATAATTGTATCAGCTTTACTCAGTGTATAATTAATTTGAGGGTAAATAAAATTTACATTTTTATTCTCTTCTCCCCGCAATTTATAGTATTCGATTTTTTGATTATCAGTTGCTAACTCTAATAATTTACCATTAGCAAAATAGGGTAAGTTATTCTTAAATTGAATAAATGTTTTAGATTCTCTAAAGGTTATTCCTAACCACTTATTCTCTGTTTTGAGAGGTTTTTGTTTTGGTATGGATTCTAAAACAATTTTATGAAAATACTTTGAATTTGTTGGTAATGAAAACAAAATAAATGAATTATGAGTTAAAGAAATCGCAAATTCTTCATTCGTTATTTTGTTCTTAATTTTAAGTTTTCTTATGTTTTGTTCTGTTAGTTCATCAGGTCTTTCATAGCATGAAAAAAGTCCGATATAAGAGTTAGAAATCAAATCTAAACATTGGTCTGAATGATATTTCATTTTAGTGTATTTAGAATCATACACCTCTATTAAAGCATTATTGAAATTTATTGAAGGCAAATATTCTAAATTCTCATTTTGGATATTATCTTTTATACTATCTACAATCATATTATGTATTGAAGAAAAATTATGTGCAGGAATATTATATTTTGTAGTTGTTCTGACAATTGGAATCCCAGAATCACAAACTTTAACTAAATGATTTCCCATTCTACCATTTCCAATATTTTCAAATTCTATTGTATTAAATAATTTATTAAACAAATTTTGACCAAAGGGTAGAGTAATTTTATAAAAGTCAGTATTATTCATCGATAATTCTAAATAAGTTCAGGTTAATATATTGGTTTTTCATAGTCTCCCGAATTCATACTAAAATGAATTTTACCGTAATCCACTATTTTTTCCGTTTTATTTTCTTCGTAATATGTATTTCGTAAATCCTCCATCGACTCATTATTCATTTGCTCTAGTTTTATGAGTTCACCATTTTCTTTAATATATGTTTGATTATTCATATAAGTAGCCTCCAGGTTTGAACAACGAATTACATACCCCATTCTTGTAGGAATTTTATCAATATTTAACACAGAAGGTCTTATCTCATGAGTATATAGCCTATTTGTCGAAAGGGGTATTAAAAATGCAGAATTTGGATATAGAATTACGCTAAACTCTTTTTCTAAAGAGTCATCATTAACCGAAGGTTTTAGCTTGAAATGAAGTCTTGTTAATCCACTTGCCTTTTTATAGCACCAATCAAATTTGTCAGTTTTTGAAGGCATCAATTTTTCGAAATTGTCTTTATCATAAAATGTACAAAAGACTATAAGCCCTTCTTTTGGCATATCCTTAGTTTTATCAGAATGTGCTTTGATTTTTGCTTTTACTTCTTTTGAATTATGTCCACTTTTCTTTTTGTTTTCATAAATCTGTGCCAATACATGATTCAATTTAGTTTCTTTTTCAAAATCAAATTTTATAGCATCATTTAATGAGTCTACAATATGGTGGTCGGTTTTACGAAAATTCTCTGTTGGCCCTGTTAAGTTACTAGAGCATCTCAAAAGATGGAAATGTAATTTTTCTTTTTCGCCTTCGGCCTCCTCTTTGGTAATTTTGGTCAAATATATTCCTTTTCTTAACGCTAATGATTGCTTATTTGACTCGGTTAAATGTTGGAATTTATGTTCCGATTTAATTTTAGTGAAATAGTCATCCTTATCGAAAAAATTTCTATAAAAAACTCCAGCATCATGAACATTTATTGGGACTTCACCAAGTTTTACTATTTGAAAATTTTCTTTATTTATGTTTTCATAATTATATGAGAGTTCTTCAATTATAAAATAAGTATTCTGTTCATTTTCAATTTGCTTAATATCTCCAATTGCATACACTCTAATTTTGTTTAGGGTATTTGGAATTTCTGAGATACTTTTCTGAACTACACCACAGAAATTATTTATTAGATATATCAAATCATCAGAATTATCATTTTCATTAGACAAGTCTATTAGAATGTTTTTATTCTTAGATATACTATTCTCAATATTTAATTTACTCATAATCTGTTCGAATATTCGTTGTTTTCTTTAAGAGTACTTTTTCTGTTTTACTGTAGTCATTCAACATTATCACCAAGGTAACTATATATCTCAAATATAAAGAATATAGTTACTTTTTTTGGGTAACTCTCTTTATTTACTATAGTCATTAACCCACAATAGCTTTTAAAATATACTTATGTTCATCTTCATCCTAAGTTAAAAAGTTTCCTGCATGCAATTTTAAAAATTTATACATAGAATTATGATGTATTGTTATTTTATGTATATTTGAACTATGTATTCAAAAGAACTGCTTAAAGGAACACTTTCTGTAATCATTTTAAATTTATTAGCAGAAAATGACAGAATGTATGGCTATGAAATTTTTAAGAAAGTCAAAGAACTATCTGATGAAAAGATCTTACTTAAAGATGGGTCTCTATATCCTGCTCTACAAAAAATGACTAAAGATGGATTGCTATCTTTTGAAGAAGTATACATTGGAAAAAGAGTGAGGAAGTATTATTTCTTAACTCCAAAAGGAAAAAAAGAAAAAATAATACATGTCCAGGAACTTATTGATTTTATAGCCACTTTAAACAAAGTCATTTTCAATCCATTAAAAACAATATGAAATTAACCTCTGAACAAGAAGATAATATACGTGATTATGTAGATAAGCAGGGATTAAAAATACAATCCTTACGCGATGATATTATAGATCACTTATGTTGCGTCATAGAAAGTCAACTTGGAAAAGGAAAACAATTCGATCATTTATTAGAAGAAGCCATAAGAGAATTAGCTCCTAATGGCTTAACTGATATTGAACATAAAACATTTTTTTTACTAAACTCTAAACGAATATTACTTATGAAAAAATTAATGTATTTAATCGGTTTTATTGGCTCAGTAACATTAACAATAGGTGTTACCTTTAAACTACTCTGGTATCCAGGCGCCAATGTACTTCTAATGACTGGTTTTTTAGCGCTTTTACTTATCTTCATGCCTCTTTATGCTTTTGACCGTTATAAAGTTGCAATTTCTAAAGCAATTTCTGAACGAATGAAAATTATATTAGGTCTAACTGCTGCAATAATTACAGGACTATCTGTTTTGTTTAAAATAATGCATTTACAAGGGACAGAAATATTATTACTCATCGGAGCTTTTGTTTTTGCCATTGGTTATCTGCCATTTTTCTTTTTTACAATGTATAAGAAATCTATTGCTTAAAAGTTACTTGTTTTGAGTTATCATATAAAGACTAAATCAAATCAAAAACAGAATCTACAGCTACATATCGTTCTGTAGTAAAAGCCTCAGCATATTGCACTCCCGCAATCCGGCCTAAATCATAGGCTTTATACTTTATGCTTTCTCTATACATTTTAGTAGAGATAGGAATTTCTGGCTCAGTACTAGACGGATCATAAAATTGTGAACGATACGCAAGAATACTTTCCATTTTCACATCCATATAATCACTTATATCTACTATAAAATCAGGCTTTATATCATACCACTGGATATAATGGTATACATGCTTGGGTCTCCATGCTTCCTGTTTTTCTTCATTGACTAAGGTCTCTATTCTCCTTAATCCAGATAAAAAACAAGAATCACTCACCAATTTACTTCCTTTTCCGTGGTCTACATGGCGATCATGCACAGCATTACACAGAACAATTTCTGGTTTGTATTTTCTTATGATCTTAATAACCTCAATTTGATGTTTCTCATCATTAACAAAAAAACCATCTCTAAATGCAAGGTTTTCGCGTACTGAAAGATTTAGAATTTCTCCAGCTGCTTTAGCTTCTGCATCTCTTATTTCTGCAGTACCTCTAGTACCTAATTCTCCTCTTGTAAGATCAAGAACACCTACTTTTTTACCTTTAGCAATTTCTTTGGCAATAGTTCCCGAACATGCCAATTCTATATCATCAGGATGTGCACCAATTGCCAACATATCTAATTTCATGTATTTGATTTTAAAACTTTATGTATACTCTTTGTCATAAGTAAGAGAAGAAAATTACATTTTAATAAACCACTAAAATGTAGTATTCAGATAATAATTAATGAGTGACCTCATTTCTATATCCTCCTGGAGAATTCCCCACGTGTCTTTTAAAAAATTTTACGAAATAAGATGCATCTTCAAAACCAACTTTAAAAGCAATTTCTCCTATTTGTAAGGCTGTAAACCTAAGTAATCTCTTAGCTTCGAGAATAATTCGTTCTGATATTAATTGGGATGCTGATTTACCTACTACATTTTTAGTAATTGTTGTTAGGGTTTTTGATGATACATTGAGCAGTTCTGCATACTCGCTAACCGATAATCCCTTCTCATAATTCTCTTCTATGAGTTCTTTATATTTAGCAAACTGAAGTTCATAATGATTATTAAATTGAAGACTTGTATCTCCTTTAATTCGATGAATACGTTCCAAGTTTATAAGTAGTGATTTTAATGAAAACCGAACAATATCTTCATAACCAAACATATCTCTTTGTGAAAGCTCTTTTCTAATTAAATCCATATAAGAAGAAGCTGTTATTGCAGTTTCTTTATCAATTACATAACAAGGGTTTTCTTGAGAATTAAATATATTATACTTTAAAAAAACATCTACGTCGTTATGCATAAAAAAGCTTTCATTAAAATGAATGAGCCACCCTTTTACATCTAGATTATGATCAAATGCATGAATATGATCTTTGGGTATAAACAGAATTGTATTTTTTTTAATCACATAGGTTTTAAAATCTACAACATGCTCTCCCCCGTCTTCAAAAAACCAAATAATCTGATAATAACTATGAGAATGAGCAACAGCAGCTTTTTCTCCGCTTTTTTGACGATACTCATTTAGATCATACACCTCAAACTGAAGTTTTTCTGGATGCGCTTTATGAAGATGGTACTTTTCTATCTTAATATTTGAATCTTTCACTTGATTATCTATAAACGGTTTCTATCAAAAATACAATTACTATTTTATAGAAATAAGACACCTCTATACCTAAACTAAAAAAAACAACAATTAAAATGCTTATTTTGTTTTTACTTTAGAAACTACTTATTATTTTTTTTGCTGCAGAAATGCCACTATATATGGCTCCATCCATATACCCTCCATAAACAGGAGAGGTTTCTGCTCCCGAAAAAAGTACTTTTCCATTCATATAAAAATGTTTAAAATTTGAATCTCCGTATCTGGGACTCATATAAATAGATTTGATGCTATCACAAGATGTATTCCTATCTAGTGACCAATCTTTTTCTTGATATGTAACATATTCGAGAACCTCTTTCCCTAGATATTTTTGTAAATGGTCTAGAATTCTTGTCTTTCGTTCTTCCTTAGATACATCACGCAATCCTTCATTTACAAACCCCATTAATGAATATTTCTTTTCATTTGCATCACTATGGTCATATAATTCTGTAACTGCTCCTACTTGACCTATGAGTGTCCCCGAAAAGTTTTTATGTCTCCAAAATGGAGTCTTAAATGTCATTCCAACTTTTATTGCATTACTCATCCAGGTATGTGTATTTTTCATTGTTTTTACAAGCAGTTCTGGAAGTTCGGGAGAGAATAATATCCGTGTCGCGATACGAGGTGGTATCGTGACAATTACTTTCTCTGCTTTAAACACCCCATTATCCGTAACTACCTTAACTCCATCATCATCTTCTTTAATTTCAGAAATAGTTGTTGATGTTCTTATTTTATTTTTATTCACCATTGCGAGTGATGCAATCACTGCATTGGATCCTCCTTCAATTCTAAAAGCAGATGGAGAGTTGGGGTCATTCTCAAAATAATGTGCTGGTGCCATTGTATTATAGACCAACACACTTTTTCCTTTACTATATTGATGAAATTTACCTACCTGTATATCATTAAGTAAATCAATTACGTTTTGATGATGATTCTGAAACCAGGTAGCTCCAAAATCAACCCCATTTTCTGTTAAGATACGACCGCCAATACGGTTTCTTGATTCTAAGATAAGGAAATCGGTCTCCCCCAGCTTATCTAACATATAAGCAGAGGTAAGACCTGAAAGACCTGCACCAACTATAATATATTTAGCGGTGTTATTTACCATTATTTATCCATTAAATGAGTCCCATGTACTACTGCCGCACCAGCTCGTAAAGCTGCAGCTACAAAAGTAACTTCTGCCAATTCTTCTTGTGTGGCTCCTGCAGCAATAGCATGATCTTTATGTATCTCAAGGCAATATGGGCATTGTGTTGTTAACGCTACCGCTACCGCCATAAGTTCTTTATATTTTTTTGGTATAACACCATCTGCAAGAGCAGCTTGATCTAATGCCTGAAAAGCCTTCATAGCAGATCCTGCATTTTTTCCTAAAGCACCTAATTGCTTTAGATTATTTATATCATACATACATCTATAATTTAAAGTTAATAAAAATAGAAGCTACCTTGAAAATAAGGTTCTACAACAAACTCCCAATCGATTGAAGTCTAACAATATTTATATAAAGGACAGCTTCAGAATATTGCACTATTTAGTTTCTTCCTGACATTACACCCCCATCAGTATCCCAGATAGCACCGGTTACCCATCCCGCTTTATCAGAAAGTAAATATGAAATCGCATCTGCAACATCTTGTGCTTTACCGTTTCTACCTATCGGATGAAATCCATGAAAGTTCTGTAGTGCATCATGTGCTTCTTGTTTTCCTCCAAAAACACCTTCATAAACTGGAGTCTCCACAACTGCAGGAGAAACCGCATTTACTCTAATCTTGTGATCTGCTAATTCCATAGCAAGGTGTTGTGTTAATGAATGCAACCCAGCTTTTTGCATAGAATATGCAGAAGAAGGCGTAGCTTTTACAGCTTGCTTAGCCCACATTGATCCTACATTTACAATAGAACCACCTTCTGTTTTACTCATTTTCTTAGCAGCTGTTTGGGTAATAAAAAAGAATCCTCTATTAAGATCTTGATATGAATCATAGTCTGCTACAGTGTGATCTAAAAATGGTTTTGGACCAAAAATACCAGAAGCATTTACTAGATAGTCCAGATTATCAAATCCTTCTATTTTCTGATTTAATGCAGCTACTTCTGAGCTGTTTGTAATATCCACTTTGTGAGTATGCAGATTACCTGAAACCTCTTTTTTGAATGCTTCAAGTTTACTGTCATTAGTACCTACAACATGTACCTCAACACCTTCTGTTAGTAAATTTTGTGCAGTTGCTCTTCCGATTCCACTGCTTCCTCCTATAATTAATGCTCTTTTACTCATAATCTATTTTTTTAAATTGTTTAAATGATTAATAACAAGGCAAAGATATTTTGATCTTGTAAGGATATATAGTGTAAAAAAGAGAATGAATGGTAATTTTAGGAAACCGGTACTTATCCTAATTTAATAACAACGTTGTTTTTAATTTTTTCTAGATTTTAAAAACTATCGAGAATATTTTCAAAAGAAAAGATTTTATAGCACTTCTCATATGAAATTCTCTATAATCAAAAAGCCCCAAAGATTCTGAAACCTTTGGGACTTTTTTTGTATTACTATATAAATTGTGACTACATCTCTAAGGCCTTAGCCACATTATTATCCATTAATAATTCTTCTGGATTTTCTAACGCTTCTTTTACGGCTACCAGAAATCCTACAGATTCTTTTCCATCAATAATTCTATGATCATAAGATAACGCAACATACATAATTGGTGCAACTACAATCTGACCATCTCTTACTATCGGACGCTCAACAATATTATGCATTCCTAAAATAGCACTTTGCGGAGGGTTGATAATCGGAGTGGATAACATACTTCCAAATACACCTCCATTAGTAATTGTAAAAGTTCCTCCTGTCATTTCATCTACAGTAATCTGACCATCACGAGCTCGTATTGCTAATCTCTTTACTTCTGACTCTACTCCTCTGAAGCTTAAATTTTCTGCATTACGTATTACTGGCACCATTAATCCTTTAGGGCCAGAAACTGCTATACTAATATCTTGAAAATTATAAGAAATCATTTCTTTACCATCAATCATAGAGTTCACAGCAGGGAACAATTTCAATGCGCGTACACAAGCAAGAGTAAAGAAAGACATAAACCCTAAACTTACTCCATGTTTACTTTTAAAATCTTCTTTGTATTGACTGCGAAGATTAAAGATAGGCTGCATATCCACTTCATTAAATGTGGTTAGCATTGCAGTCTCATTTTTAACAGAAACCAAACGCTCTGCCACCTTACGACGAAGCATTGACAATTTCTTACGCTCTTCTCCTCTACTTCCTAGTCCGGGAGTTCCCAAAGAAGGTTTAGCATCTATTGCATCTGCTTTGGTGATACGGCCATCACGACCTGTACCTTTTACCTCTGCTGCATCAATACCTTTCTCTGCTAACACTTTTTTAGCTGCAGGAGAAGCAGTTCCTGTTGCATATGTTTCTGTCTTAACAGGTGCTGCTGCAGGTGCAGGAGTATCTTTCTTCTCTTCTGCTTTTGGAGTTTCTGCAACTGGAGCCGTTGCACCACCTTCAGGTTTAGGTGCATCTGTATCAATAAGACACACTACCTGACCCACAGCTACTGCATCACCTTCTTCAGCCTTAAGTGTAATAATTCCACTCGCTTCTGCTGGTAATTCTAGTGTTGCTTTGTCACTGTCTACCTCGGCAATTGCCTGATCTTTTTCTACATAATCACCAGTTTCAACAAGCCATTGAGCTATTTCTACTTCTGTAATAGATTCTCCCGGTGATGGGACTTTCATTTCTAAAGCCATAATTCTGAATTTATCCTTTATATAATTTCCCTTGGAAAGGTTTTAATCTATAATTATTATTAAACTTCAATTATCTCTGATTATTCTTTGTCTTATCAAAAACATAATCGATTACTTCCTGATGTCTTCGTTTAGATCTGGTTGCAGATCCTGCTGCTGGTGCCCCATACGCTCTTCTGCTTGCAAATCTAAATGTTTTTGCGCTGTCGTAGTTCATTATCATATGACTTAATGCACCCATATTACGTGGTTCTTCTTGCGCCCATACCACCTCATCGGCTTTATATTTCTTTATCAATTTATCCATTTCGGCAGCTGGTATAGGAAAGAGTTGTTCTACTCTTACTAAAGCAACATCTTTTCTATCTTGCTTTTCTTTTTCTTCTAATAAATCATAATAGAATTTCCCAGTACAAAAGACCAATGATTTTACATGTGTAGCCTTAGCATCTGCATCATCAATAACCGTTTGAAAACTTCCTGTTGCAAATTCTTCTACAGATGAAACCGCTTTAGGGTGACGTAACAAGCTCTTTGGAGTAAACACAACTAATGGTTTACGATATTTTGCTTTCATTTGTCTACGAAGCAAATGAAACATATTAGCTGGTGTAGTCACATCAGCAACAAACATATTGTCCTTGGCACAAAGCTGTAGGTATCGTTCCATTCTGGCAGATGAATGTTCTGCTCCCTGTCCTTCATAACCATGAGGCAATAACATTACAAGTCCATTTTGCAATTTCCACTTATCCTCTGCCGAAGAGATATATTGATCAATCATGATTTGTGCACCATTACTGAAATCTCCAAATTGTGCTTCCCAAATCATAAGTGTATCAGGACTAGCCATGGCATAACCATAATCAAATCCTAATACTCCATATTCTGAGAGTAGGGAGTTATAAATATAAAAATCTCCCTGATCTCCTTTTAGATGATTTAAGAGTAATACTTCTTCTTCACTATCCTCTACTTTGATAACAGCATGTCTATGTGAAAAAGTTCCTCTTTCTACATCTTGCCCGCTCATTCTTACATCATAACCTTCTTTGAGTAAAGAACCATAGGCTAGTAATTCACCCATCGCCCAATCTAATTGATTATTTTCAAAGAACATTTTATGTCTTTGATCAATTAATCGCTCGATTTTTCGAAGGAATTTTTTATCAGAAGGAAGTTTTGTTATTATCTCTGCTATTTCTGTCAATTTATCTTTAGGATACGCAGTATCAACAGTGACCATCATTTCATCTTCCTGTACTCTTTCAAAACCAGCCCATTCATCTTGCATAAATGGTGTTATCACCGTTTTTTCCTGTTTACGAGAATCTTCTAATTCCTCTTCCAGCGATGCTTTATATTCTTTTTCGAGCTTAGATACATAATCTGCATCAATGATTCCTTCTGTAATTAATTTTTCTGCATAAATATCTCTTGGATTCTTATGCTTTGCTATTGCTTTATACAATTTTGGTTGTGTAAAACGTGGTTCATCTCCTTCATTATGTCCATACTTACGATATCCAAGTAAATCGATAAATACATCGCGCTTAAAGTTCATTCTAAAATCTAATGCGAAATTTGTAGCATGAACCACTGCCTCTGCATCATCTGCATTCACGTGTAATACTGGAGACAATGTTACTTTACCAACATCGGTACAATATGTCGAGGATCTCGCATCAAGATAATTTGTTGTAAATCCTATTTGATTGTTTACCACAATGTGAATAGTACCTCCTGTTTTATAACCATCTAACTTAGCCATCTGTACAATCTCGTACACCAATCCTTGTCCGGCTACGGCAGCATCTCCATGTACAATTATCGGAAGTACTTCTGATGTATTTTCTTGATAATGTCGATCTTGTTTTGCTCTGGTAATTCCTTCAACTACAGCACCTACGGTTTCCAAATGTGATGGATTTGGAGCTATATTCATATTTATATCCTTACCCGAATCGGTTTTACGCTTTGATGTCCATCCTAAGTGATATTTTACATCTCCATCGAAAACAGCTTCTTCATAATCCTTACCATCAAATTCACTAAAAATATCTTTAGGGCTCTTGCCAAAAATATTGGTAAGTGTACTCAAACGACCACGGTGAGCCATTCCCATTACAAATTCTTTTACTCCAAGATTTGCAGCTTTTTCTACAAGAGCATCCAAAGCAGGAATAAGAGATTCACCTCCTTCAAGAGAGAATCGTTTTTGGCCAACATATTTGGTATGTAAAAAACTCTCGAAAGAGACCGCTTGATTTAGTTTTTTAAGAATATGTTTTTTCTGATCAACAGAAAACTTAGTTCTATTAGAATTAAAATTAATCCTTGCCTGAATCCACTCTCGTTCTTCTGGGTTACGAATATACATATACTCAATACCCACAGAGTCACAATATATCTCTTCTAAATGAACAATTATATTACTCAGTGTATTAGGACCTATCCCAATAATTTCTCCTGCATTAAAAACAGTATTAAGATCAGCCTGACTAAGGCCAAAGTTTTCTAAAGCTAATGAAGGTGTATATTTTCTTCTATCTCTTACCGGATTTGTTTTGGTAAACAAATGGCCACGAGTTCTATATGCGTCTATTAATCTTACAACCTGAAATTCCTTCTGTACATTCTCGGGAACGGTAACAGTTTCTTCAGATGTCTTCTCAACATATATGGTCTCTCCTGATCCATCAGTATTTTCTACTCCAAAATCAAAACCTTGAAAAAATGCTCTCCAACTAGGTTCTACACTATCGGGGCTTTGCAGATACTGATCGTATAAATCTGCAAAAAATGCGGTATTAGCCGCATTTAAAAATGAATATTTATCCATATGTAAGTATTCAACTGTCTTTTAAATAATAAAACGCCACAAAAATACAACAATTACGGTATATTAAGTATTGAATTATTTATATTTATCTTACAATTTTTTATAAAATTAACAATGAAAGTAAACAGTTATCAAAATATTAGAATTCTTACGTTAGTGCTTTTTATTTTTTTTTCCTTACAAAAAGGTACTGCTCAATATGACGATTTTTGGTCTAATGTACGATTTGGAGGTAATTTGGGGATTGGGTTTTCTAATAATACTTTTAATGCAGTGATTGCACCTGCGGCTGTTTATGAATTTAATGAATGGTTTAGTGCCGGAGTAGGATTAAATTTTGGATACAGTAGTTTTGAAAATGATCGTTTTAATGAAGAAGGAAACAGTACTAACTATGGAGGCAGTGTAATTACTTTACTTAGTCCTTTTCCTGAATTGCAGCTTTCCGCTGAATTTGAAGAAATGGGAGTACATCGACGGATTGAGTTTCAGGACCAAACAATCACTGACGACTATTGGTATCCTGCACTATTTGTTGGTGCTGGGTACAGAATGGATTTTGTAAGTATTGGAATTAGATATGATGTTTTATACGATGATGATAAAAGTATTTATGGAAGTGCTTATGCCCCTTTTGTAAGGGTATTTTTTTAAGAAACAAAGGCTGATCTAAATAACCAGCCTTTTTATCTATAATTTTTATATGTTATCTAAAATTCTTCTGTGATTATTGTTAATCTTGATGTCGCAGAAGTACCATTTGCAAAAATTGCCTGTATACTTACCGAATCATATGGATTAACATCACTATACAGATATAAATCTATAGCATTAACATCCTTAGGTAATTGTGCATACAGCGTTTCATTTACATATACAGCATAGTTAAAATCTTTACCATCAGGAGCACTAGGTGGATTCCATTCTAATCTAGCAATACCTTGATTAGCTGAAGCTTGATATGCATAAAATGAAATACTATTATCCTCTACTGGCTGTCCCGACAATCTAAAATCTGAGTGTTTAGCCAAACGAGTACTATAAAGTTGATTACCTGCAATGGCTTCTACTATCACATGAATATCAAGAGATATTGGTGTTATATCATTAACTTGTATCGAAGTTTCTGTCGTAAAAAACTGCTTAGAACCAACAACAATTCGATACTCTAATTCTGATGTATTTGTTACAACAGGAGCTGTCCAAGATATTGATAAGCTATTAGTAGAAATATTACTTAGTGTCATATCAAAATTAGATATTGTAATGGCCTTAGAGGTTCTAAATGAAACATACCTAATTCGTAGTGAACCATCATCTGATTTTGCTATAATCTTTACTGCATAAAATGTATCTTGTTCTAATCTTCTAAATACATAAAGTGCCCGAGGATCATTTAAGTTTTCTTCTATTTTCTCACCTTGTAAAAAAATGTCATATCTAAAACCTGCAAAAGCAGTTCTGTCCCATCTTGCTGTTGCATATCGATCAGTAAGACTTGAAAACTCTATTTCAAAATTACTTGATTGTTGTACAGCATATCTAACTTCCATATAGGGTAACCAAGCCTTAGTATCTGTATTTTGAATATAAGCTAAAGCCAGATTATTAATACTCCAAGTAGGTAATGCAATGAGTTGATTGTTAGAAACATTTGTAATATAAGTATAATTTATACCCTCTAATGATATTGGAAATGTCCCAATCACACTACCTTGATTAGGATTTTCTAACACCGAGTTTCCTTGTTTTTCAAAATACGCTCCTTCGACGGTTCCCCAGGTAGCAATATTGTCTCCTAATGCCTTATTAGAGCTGAAAGATGAAGATTCAAAAGATTTTTCTTTTAATTCCTCTAAAGAAATCGGCAGAGGTGCCTCTGCTAATTGATTAAGCGGTTCAATTTCAGGATCATCACTCTCACAAGAAGAGAAAAATAATACTGCTATAAAAGCACAGATTAATACATTGATTTTTTTCGTTGTTATCATGATATTTAAAATGATTTGTTAATAAAGAATATTGTCATAACAAACCTAAATCATCAAGAATATATAGGAATCACTTTTTGTAGGTAAAATAAAATCCCTGTTTATGGGGTATAGGTTTTAGCTTAATATTTCAAAACAGAGAATAAAATTTAAATTACACACAACAAGAAACCCTTACAGAGGTGTTCATGTTCTGTTTACAAGGGTGTTTTTTAATACTAATACTAAATTTCTTCTATATATTTTATTTTTTATATTTTTGGATCTTATTAAAAACCTCTACGCTCATAATATTGCTTTATGTAATTCTTATGTATCAAAGACGGTAGGGTTTTTCATTATATATTCGTTAGATATATACAAAGTATATACATGGTCCTTGGGATGGACTTATGCCCTAATAAATATATACTTTTCTTCCCCTAGTGTTTACTATACAGTTATGTAACTGTATAGTATTAAAAGCACCTAAGAAATGCTTTTAAGTGTATGAACTCAATACCTAAAACACAAACTATAGAAAATGAAAAACTTTACACTATTATCTTTTTTAACGACCCTTGCTTGTCTAATTTTTATCTCTTCCTGTTCTGGACCTAAAGAAGTTTTATCTGCAGACCCCAGTGCCACAAGCAAATATTATAAAATAAAGAAAAAAGAGAGTCCAGCTATAATCGTTGACAATAAGTCAAATCCTGATGAAATAGCGATACAAGTAAACCATATTATCGAAAAATATACTGGTAATCCAATCAATAATTTTGCTCTATCTAAAATTATGAAAACCGAGAACGGATACCATTGGAGATTTTTAAATGTAAAAACTGGAAAAAGCTATATTGGTTCTGCAAATAACAAATTTAAATCTGTTATTATTTATGAGAAACCTAAAGAAAAAAAACAAATTATTACTAATTTATAATACTCTGTTTTAATACCATTACCACATATGAAAAATACAAGCTCGTTTTCTGTTAGAATAATTCTGTAATCTTGTTTCAGCTTTTCTGAGCAATCTATATTTATAACGTATATCCTCTACATCTTCAATACACTTACCTTTTTCAAAAGCTAAGGCTTCAAAATACTCTTGATTCCATTCACTCATTTTTTCTCCATGCCTTCTTTCATAACATACCGTAACAAGATCCTTTTTAAAAAACATTCTGTTTTCGATAACTTCTACAACTTTTTCTATCGTAGTTGACGATGACCCTTGCGAACTTTTTAGATAAAGAGAGTTTAAATGTATAATTTCAGAAATTGAAGTCTTTAATCTTAATGTATCTTTTTCTATAAAATAATTTTCCAAAAACACATCATTACCAAACCCTTGCTTATAAATATGTTGTATCAGTCTTAATTCTTTTTCCTGAAAGTAAAATTCAATTCTTCCTGAAAAGCTTTCAGAACACTCATAATATTTAGTCCTATTTTTAATCAACGTATCTTTCTTAGCTAATCTACTCAGAAACTCTTCATATGAGTTATTTACTTTATCAAAAGTATCCTGACCATAACCAAAAGTCAAAAAGAACAAAAATAGAATACTAGCATATCGCTTCATAAGCCTTATGGATTTTATAACATATTTCGGTAACACACCTTTTGCCATTCTCGTTTTAGTATTAGATATGCAGCATATTCTGCAATGGCATTACTATCTTCTAAATTGGTATTTCTGATCTTTGCTTCAGAGACATCAACTGCGTATAAGAGATTTATATAATCATTAAATGTATTTTGTAATTTCTCGCTAAGCAAATCTCTTATTTCATGAAACACCTTTAATGGTTCGGTATTTTTAATACTATAATCTATACCTGCTCGATTAATATCTTTCTGTATTTGAACCAAAAATTGCGGATACAACTTAGAATTAACCACTTCATCCAATAATTGCTTTGCAGATGTTAAATTATTCTTTTTAGACACTTCTATTCATTAATGATGAACCAAATAACTTAAGTATTGATTTTTTATCATCTGTAATCGACAAACCATCTAAAACATCAAAAGCTTCTTTAGTATATTTCTCAATTTCTAATCGCGTTTTATCTTTTGCTCCAGTAGTTTCAAAAAGATGTTTTACTGTACTTATTTTCTCTGAAGGATCATCTGGGTTAAGAGAAAATAATCCTTTTAATTGTTTTTGTTCATCTTTACTAGCAAATTCCAAGGCTTTTAGATATAAAATAGTCTTTTTATTTTCAATAATATCCCCTCCCACTTGTTTACCAAAAGTTTCAGGATCACCAAATGCATCTAAATAATCATCCTGAAGTTGAAATGCAAGCCCTAGTAATCTGCCAAAATCATAAATCGATGACTTATTATCCTTACTTACTCCGGCAACTATAGCTCCCATTTGCATTGCAGCCCCTACCAAAACAGCAGTTTTATATTCGATCATTTTGATATATTCGGGAATGGTTACATCATCCCTAGTTTCAAAATCAATATCATATTGCTGACCTTCGCATACTTCTATTGCAGTTTTAGTAAATAATTTAGCTAATTCCTTAAAAGTATCTCCTTCATAATTCTCAAACAATTGATAAGCATTAATCAACATAGCATCTCCAGAAAGAATTCCTGTATTTATATCCCATTTTTCATGAACAGTCTCTTTACCCCGTCTAAGAGGGGCATCATCCATAATATCGTCATGGATTAATGAAAAGTTATGAAAAACTTCTATGGCCAATGCCGCATCCAAAGCATCCTTATATGTTCCTCCAAAAATTTCGGAAGCCATTAACACCAAAGTCGGTCGTAATCGCTTCCCTCCTAAATTAAGAATATAAGAAATGGGGTCATAAAGATTCTTGGGTTCTTTAGTAATCGTTTTCTTAGATAGGTATTCTAAAAAGTACCCTTGATAATCAGAAATTGTATGCACAGTGATTTTTTTGTGCTAAAGTAATTCAAACTTTTTAAAAAAGTAAAACCAATCACCTCTCTGATTTAAAACATTTTGTTAACACAACATGACCAAACCCCATTTCAATGTTAAAAAATTGTGAAACTTAGGAAACTATTATTGTTTTTTTAGTTTCCATGTGTATTTTTGACCTCAAAACAAGCTCAACCTCTTATGAAAGAGAAAATAATAGAAAAAGCCAATGACCTGTTTTTGAACCTAGGTTTTAAAAGTGTAACGATGGATGATCTAGCCTCAGAAATGGGAATTTCCAAAAAGACTATATACACTCATTTTCAGAACAAGACTAAACTTGTAGAGGCTACAACTCATCATTTGTTCTGTACTATATCTAATGGTATTGATGATATTTTAAACGAAAATTTTGACCCTATAGAAGAATTATATGCTATAAAGGCCTTTGTAATGCATCATCTTAAAAATGAAAAAGCAGCACCATTATATCAGTTAGAAAAATATTATCCTAAAATACATAAAGGATTAAAAGCAAAACAATTTGAAGTTTTTAAAGAATGTGTAGTGGATAACCTCAAAAGAGGAATCGAAACAGGTGTTTTTAGAAAAAACATAGATATCGAATTTATATCTCGAATATATTTTATCGGTACCAATGGAATAAAAGACAAGGTAATGTTTCCCGATCAACTATTTCCGGTAGCTCAACTTATGGACAACTATCTGGAGTATCATATTCTTGGCATTACCACAGAAAAAGGACGTACAATTTTAAACAATCTTATTAAAGAACAATAAACATGAGAAACAACCTTTGGTTAATTTGTTTAGGTTGGCTATTCAGTGTCACAATACAGGCACAGCAACCACCAGTCAATTCTACATATTCATTCACATTGGATGAAGCTATCGAATTTGCACTTGAGAATAGCTACCAATCTATAAACGCCAGACGAGATGTTGCAAAAGCATTGAAAAGAAAATGGGAAGCTACCGCTAGTGGACTTCCTCAAATTGAAGGTGTTATAGATTATCAAAATCAATTAAAACAACCCGTTACTCTTATCCCAGGAGAGGTAGCTGGTGGAACTCCCGGAACTTTCGTTCCTGTAGTTTTTGGAACCAAACAACAGGCATCTGCAACTGCAACATTAAGACAACTTATTTTTGATGGCTCTTATCTTGTAGGCATTGAAGCTGCAAAAAGTTTTCTTCAATACAGCGATGATATTGAAGAAAAAACACAACTCGAAGTCCGCAAAGGAGTCATAAACGCTTATGGCAGTGTACTTGTTGCTCAGGAAAGTGTACAAATTCTTAAAAATAATGTAGAAGCTCTTGAAAAAAATTATCAGGAAACCAAAAAGATTTTTGAAAATGGGCTTGCAGAAGAAGAAGATGTAGAGCAACTTCAAATTACTTTGTTACAAATTAAAAATCAATTAAGTAATACAGAACGTCTAGAAAAAATTGCACTGCAAATGTTTAACCTTACCTTAGGAGTAGATGTGAATTCAAACACTGTTCTTTCTGAAGACTTAGATAGTTTGGCAATGAAAAACATGGATCAATCTGTAATCACTAAACCTTTTATTTTAGAAAATAATATAGATTACAGGTTAGCCTACCTTCTTACCGAACAAACACGATTAGAATTAAAATTAGAAAAGAGTAAAGCCCTGCCTAAGTTATCAGCATTTGTAAACTATGGTACTTCAGCATTTGATGATGATTTTGTTTTCTTTGACAGCCAGACGAGATGGTTTCAATCTTCAATATTAGGTGCAAGCTTGACCATTCCAATTTTTAGCTCATTAGGTAGAAGTTCTCGAACTCAACAAGCCAAAATAGCAGATGAACAATCAAAAACTGATTTTTTAAGAACTCAACAAGAAATTAAACTTAAATATGATACTGCTGTAAGTGATTTTAAATTTTCGATAGAAAGTTATGATACTGCAAAACAAAATTTAACCCTTGCAGAACGAATCGAGAAAAAGAATCAAATTAAGTACTCAGAAGGTCTAGCCACCAGTTTCGAATTAAGACAAGCACAATTACAATTGTATTCTTCACAGAATGATGCTTTAAATGCCATGCTTGATATTATTAACAAAAAGGCTGAATTAGAAACGATTTTAAATACACCAAATACTAATAATTAACCATATTATGAAAAAGATACTTACCATACTATCCATTTCTCTTCTTATCATTTCATGTGGACAAAATAGTGCCAAGTCAATCGATAAAGTCATAGAAGGAGGTGATTTGGCTGCAATTAGAGCTAAAAGAACAGAAGTTGTAGCAGAACAACAAGCCGTTGCTGATAAATTAAAGCAACTGGATGAAGCTATCTCTGCTTTGGATTCTGTAAAAAAACTTCCGCTGGTTACTACAATTATGGCAAAGGACACTTTGTTTAACCACTATCTAGAATTACAGGGAAATGTAGAAACTAAAAAAAATATTGTACTCTATCCTGAGATGAGTGGTATCCTTACACGAGTTTATGTTAAAAAAGGACAAAAAGTATCCAGAGGACAGATATTAGCCAGAATTGATGATGGTGGATTAAGTCAACAATTATCGCAAATAGAAGTACAAACACAATTGGCAAAAACTACTTTTGATCGTCAAAAAAGACTTTGGGATCAGAAAATTGGCTCAGAAATACAATATTTGGAAGCTAAGACTAATTATGAGGCACAGCAAAATGCTGTAAATCAAATCAAACGTCAATTGGCAAAAACAACAGTTAACGCTCCTTTTTCTGGAGTTATTGATGACGTTATCACTGAACAAGGAAGTGTTGCTGTTCCAGGACAAACAGCATTAATTCGTATCGTCAACCTTGATGATATGTATATCGAAACCGAAGTTCCTGAACGTTATATCCCCAATATTACTAAAGGTAAAAATGTAGAAGTATATTTCCCGGTTCTAGGAAAAACGATTACTACAAAAATCCGTCAGGTGGGTAATTATATTAACCCAAACAACCGTTCTTTTATGGTAGAAGTGGGTATTCCTTCAAACGGAGGAACTGTTAAACCTAACCTTACAGCCAAAGTAAAAATCAATGATTATACAAATGAAAAAGCCATATTGATACCACAAAGTATTATTTCTGAAAATGCAGAAGGAGATCAATATACGTATGTTACTTCTGGAAAAGATGCACAAAACATAGCACAAGCCAGAAGAGTAATCATAAAGACCGGAAAAACACAAGGAGACCTAATAGAAATTATAGAAGGTATTAATAATGGAGACGCTATTATTAGTGAAGGTGCCAGAAGTGTTAAAGACGGTCAAAAAGTTAAAATTTTAAACTAACATACACTATGGAAGTTAATAAGAAAAAGGTAGATAAAGAATTTGGGTTAGCGTCTTGGGCGATAAACAATCCTACTACCATATATGTAATGATCGGTATATTCCTGGTCTTAGGGCTTTCGGCATATTTCTCTATGCCAAGAGAGAACTTTCCTGAGATCAACGAAACCAAGATTTATGTTAGTATCCCTTATCCCGGAAACACAGCAGAAGATATAGAACGATTAATCATCGACCCTCTTGAGGACAAGTTAAAAAATGTAAGTAATGTTGTAGAAATTCTTTCTACTTCTCAGGAAGATTATGGGATTATCACTATAGAATTTGAAGAAGAACTTACAGTTGCAGAAGCCAAACAAAAGGTTAAAGATGAAGTAGATTCTGAAAAAGCAAACGAAGACTGGCCTACTTTTAATGGAGCCAAGGTAGAACCTAATGTTTTTGATTTGAGTATCTCTGAAGAGACTCCAATTATGAACATTAATATTGCTGGTGATTACCCTGTTGAAAAACTGAAAGAATATGCAGAATATCTTGAAGATGAAATTGAAGATCTAAAAGAGATTAAAAAAGCTGAAATTCGTGGAGCACAGGAAAAAGAAGTAGAAGTCGCTGTAGATATCTATAAAATGATGGCTGCAAAGGTGAGCTTTGACGATGTTATTAATACCATTCGTAATGGTAACATGACCGTTTCTGCAGGAAATATGATTAGTAGCGGGCAACGTCGTACCATACGAATACTTGGAGAAATAGATCAACCCAAACAACTAGATGGTTTTGTTGTAAAGTCTCAAGATGGGGCTGTTTATCTAAGAGATATTGCTACAGTAAACTTTAAAGAAGAAGATAAAACTACATATGCCAGAGAATTTGGACACAGTGTCGTGATGTTGGATGTTATGAAACGTTCTGGAAAAAACATGATCGAAGCTGTAGAAAAGATCAAAGTTATTATTGCTGATGCAGAAGAAAATATATTCCCACAGGATCTTGATATTACTGTGGCAAATGATCAATCAGAAAAAACAAATAACCAGGTAAGTGATTTGGTAAACAATATCATCTTTGGTATTGTCTTAGTTGTTGGTGTTTTGATGTTCTTTTTAGGCTTTAGAAATGCACTCTTTGTTGGATTTGCTATCCCAATGTCGATGTTTATGTCCTTTATGATTTTATCTCTTTTGGGGTATACTATGAACACCATGATCTTATTTGCCTTAATTATGGGATTAGGAATGTTGGTGGATAATGGTATTGTAGTTGTTGAGAACGTATATCGATTAATGGAGGAAGAAGGCATGTCTCGTATAGAAGCTGCAAAAAAAGGAATTGGCGAAATTGCCTTTCCTATTATCATTTCTACAGCTACTACCGTAGCTGCATTTATACCTCTGGGGATGTGGCCTGGTGTAATGGGACAATTTATGATCTATTTCCCAATTACACTTTCTGTAGTACTGGGGTCATCACTTTTTGTTGCCATTTTTATCAACTCAATGTTGGTTTCTCAATTTATGGAAATCGGAGAAAAGAAACTTACTCTTAAACAACTGATTCGTTTAAGTATTATTTTAGGAGGATTAGGTATTTTTATTTTGGTCGTTGGTGGACCTGTACGTGGCTTAGGAAGTTTAATGATTTTTACTGCCATTATGTTTTGGATATATCGATATGTATTGAAAGGTGCTGCTAATTTCTTTCAACAAAGAATATTAGCGTGGCTAGAAAATAGATATCAACGTTTTTTAACTTTTGCCTTAAAAGGCTGGAGAGCATACACCTTCACCATTGGTACTTTTCTATTACTATTTGTGGTATTTGCCATGTTTGGGGCTTCTGTAGGTAGTCAACGTACCAAATTTGAATTTTTTCCAGATAACAAACCTAATCAAATTGTGGTTTATGTCGAATATCCTCAAGGAACCGATATCGATAAAACGAATGCGATCACCAAAGAAATAGAACAACGAGTATATGCTGTTGTAAACGATTCAGAATATATTGATAAAGGCGATGACTTTAATTTTCTTGTCGAATCTGCAGTTTCTCAAGTTGGCGAAGGTGCAGGAAATCCACAGACTGATGGGGGAAGTAGTGCAGAAATGCCGCATCGTTCTAAAATTACCGCTACCATGCGCGAGTATAAATATCGAAAAGGGAAAGATTCTGAGGTGTTGCGTCAAAAAGTACAAGAAACTCTTAAAGGAATTTATCCTGGTATAGCGATTTCTGTAGAAAAAGATCCAGTTGGCCCACCCGCTGGATACCCTATAAATATAGAAATCGAAGGGCCCGATTATAATGAGTTGATTAATATTGCAGAACAAATGCGAAACTTCATCAACGAAAAAAATATTCCTGGTATTGAAGAACTCAAAATTGATGTAAATAAAGGGAAACCTGCCATGCAAGTGGTAGTTGATCGTGAAAAAGCCGGAGAATTAGGCGTTGCAGCTGGACAAGTTGGAAATCAGTTACGTCGTTCTATTTTTGGAGAAAAAGCGGGAGTTTATAAAAAAGATGGTGAAGATTATGATATCTATGTTCGTTTTAACGAAGAAAACAGATATAATACGAGTGCTCTTTTTAACCAAAACATCACTTTTAGAGATCAAGCAACTGGACGACTAAAAGAAATCCCTGTTTCGGCAGTGGCATCGCAAAAAAACACTTCTTCTTTTAGTGCTATAAAACATAGAGATACCAAAAGAGTAGTTACTGTATATTCTGGTTTAGAACCAGGTTTTGTAGACGCAGCGGCCATTGTTTCACAAATTCAAACAGAAATGGCTAGTTTTCCTAAACTTCCAAGAGGTGTAGACATTGATTATACTGGTCAAATTGAAGAGCAAGATAAACAAATGAAATTCTTAATGGGCGCTTTCTTTTCAGGATTAGGTCTTATTATGTTAATTTTAATTTTTCAGTTTAGTTCGGTTTCTAAACCTACTATTATTATGATTGCCATCTTCTTGAGTTTTATAGGAGTATTTGGTGGTATTTTGATTACCGGTGCCTCTTTTGTAATCATGATGACCATGATGGGTATTATATCCCTTGCTGGAATCGTTGTAAATAACGGGGTAGTACTACTCGATTACACACAACTCCTGATTGATCGTAAGAAAGTAGAACTTAATGTTCCTGAAAAAGATCTATTACCAAATGATGAAGTGATGAAACTTATTATTAAAGGAGGAAGAGCACGTTTAAGACCTGTACTACTAACTGCAATTACTACCGTATTAGGGTTAATCCCGTTAGCTATTGGGTTTAATTTAGACTTTTTCTCGTTATTCAGTACTGGAGATCCTAAAATATATTTAGGTGGTGATAATGTAATCTTCTGGGGTCCATTGGCATGGACCGTCATCTATGGATTGATTATAGCTACCTTCTTAACCTTAATTATTGTACCATGTTTATTCTTTATCGTGAACAGAGTCAAAGTAAGGTTCAGTAAAAAAAACGTTGTAGAAGTACCCGTAACTCCTGCGACAGTTTAGTGTTATGTAAAATTGATTAGAAAAACGTCGTACAATGTGTACGGCGTTTTTTGTTTACTACCTTTCTATAGATACAATTATTCTTTCTTTTGAATATATTAATAATCACAAATAAAATCTAAATTTTTCTGTGTTGATCATATTAACTCTACCTTTAATATAATAGTATTAACCATTTAAATATTACATAATGAAGAAAAAGAAATTCTCAGGATTGAATTTGGATAAACAAACTATTTCTAAATTCCAAAGCCTCGCAATTAAAGGAGGAACTCAAGGCACTTTATTTTGTCCCACTATTACTCCACCATATTCAGGAGGAACATGCGGTGTTAGTGAATGTGATTGTGAATAGTTTATAAAAAAAGGAGATCTTAAATTTAGATCTCCTTTTTTTATACTCGACAATATATCAGTAATTATTTAATAATCTTTGCCGTTATCGAAAGTTTTGCAGGTTCTAATAAATCATCAACACTTTGATGATTTCGTATTCTGGAATAAAAAACTGCAGTGCTTTTATATGTGCCTTCTGTATAAACTCTAGAATCAATAGTTACATCGATATCTGCATTTTCTCCTGGATTCAATGCTATTGGTGGTAAAACTCTACGTGCAAGAATAACTCTTCCTACTCTAGGGTCGGTCATAGGCTCATCGTTTTCATAAGTTGTACTCCTTTGAAAAACAATAGGATGATTTCCTTGATTAATCCATTTTGTAACACCTCTAAAAGTTTCAGGCGGAATACTACCTTCTGCAACGTCTGGAACAGTAATAGGTGTAGTTTCAATCCTAACAGGATTAATTACATCTACAATTATTTGGGTTGTTTTAAAGTCGTTATCATTTCTAACTAATAATATGAAACTTTTTGGGTATTCAAAATCAATACTTGTATCTGTAGTTGGAAATTCAGTAGTTATATCCTCTGGTAGTGTAGATGAATCTTGTGTATAATATAAATTTGGACCATCATATGTAATGGTCGGCACTAAATTTGTAAAATCGGTTCCTAACGGAACAAAAACGTACAAAATATCTCTACCAGATTCTTCTATAGTTCTCGAAACTGTAATGTCATTTGAAAGATCGGGATTTTTACTTTTCTCAAAGACAAAGCCTGTGATTTTTAGCGTTGCAGGAATAACGGGGTCTTCTTTTACAATACTTACATTATAATGTAGTAACTCTTCTTTATCACCTATAGCATTATAGATTGTAAATACATGCACTTTTTGATCTTCAAAAGACAACCGCACATCATTTCCTGGTGAGATACTAAACTTACTTAAATTAAGTTCTTCTGATGTGATGGAAACACTTATACCTTCTAAAGAAAGTATTGAACTAGCCAAGGTAATCTTAATTTCTCCAGGGTTCACTTCTTTATTGTCAACAATTTCTGGATCTACAATATCTATGGAGACGGGTTCTATTCCGAATAATGGAAAACCTGAAAGTTTAGCTTCTTCAAGATTAATCTCTGATTCTGGTGGCGGTGTAGAATCATCATCGCTAGAATTACAATTCATCATTAAAAAAATAGAAAATATTACACCTCCTATATTCAACAATTTAATATTATTTCTCATTACTTCTTTTTAAAAATTACGAGTAAATCTATCAAGTTGCTAAAGCATTTCTAAATTAATATGGTATTGTATATCATTTATATGGTGAATGCTCTAAAACAATAGGTAAATCCATTTTTTTTGCAATTATTCTTTTATATCAAAAGTTATAGTATAACATGCTCCAGGATTCGAAAAAATTTCGACAGTTCCATTAATCTGCTTGGTTAACCCTTGTATAAGTTGCATCCCCAAAGACTTGCTATCTTCTATTTTAAAATCTTTTGGAAAACCAACACCTGTATCTTGTATTTTAAGCATACATGTATCATGATTTTTAGAAGCTTCTATATTAATTCGCCCGCTAGTATCTTCTTGAAATGCATATTTGATACTATTGGCTATAATTTCATTCACAATCAAACCGCAAGGAACCAAATAATCCATATCAAGATTAATATTATCTATAGCTGTTGTTATTGTTATATTTTGCTCTGGAAGATCATAACTGGTATTAAAGTATGTAAGTAAGTTATCCAGATAGGTTTGTAAATTAATCAACGACAAATCACTGGATTTATATAATCTTTCATGAATAATAGCCATTGCTTGTATTTTATCCTGAATTTCTTGTAAAATCTCAAAAGAGCTCTTGTGATCTCCAAATTTATGCTGAAGCCTTAATAAGCTAGATACGATCTGTAAATTATTTTTCACCCTATGATGTACTTCTTTTAATAATATTTCGCGATCTTTTAAGGTTTGAGAGATTTGTTTATTCTTTTTTGCAAGAACTTTATTCGTCTTTTGTTTATTCTTATACGCATAGAATAGTGTTAATACTATTATTGTTAATGCAACTAGTCCTGTTATTAATATAATTTGAGTTGTACGCTGATTCTTGTTTTCTAATTCCTTTATTTGATTTTCATTAGTTAGTAACAGCACTTCTTTCTCTTTGTTTTCTAAATCAAATTTTGCCTGTACTTCTTTTAATTGTTTATCTTTTTCTTTAGTAAATAAAGAATCTTTAATCTCATTGTACTTTAATAGATATTCATAACTTTTCTGGTGTTCCTTTTTTCTATTTGCATATTCATGTAAAGCACCATACACTCTTGATAATTGAGGTAAAGCCCCTATTTTTTTCCCAACCGACAAAGCTTTATCATAATGTAATCCTGCAGTTCTAAGATCCCCGAGTTTTTCATAAATATTTGCTAGTGTTAAATATGCTAGCGTATTATCCTCAGAATACCCCGAATCCAAACGCATTTGCAAAGCTCTTTTAGAATGTATTAGCGCTTCTTCATATTTTTCTTCATCTATACTTATCTGTGACAAATTATTTAACGAACCTATCATTAGATCTAAATAATTTGTTTCCTCTGCAATTTTAAATGCTTCTGTCAACGTTTTTTTAGCTTTGTCAAAACGTTTTTGGCGCATATACATTTCACTTACATTGCCTAAAACATAAGCCCTATACTCCTGATTACCTGACTCATGAGATAACTCTAATGCTTTTTCATAATATATAGTTGCATTGTCATCATCTTTTAATCTACAAGAGTATAAAGTTCCAAGGTTATTGGTTATTGCTACGATAAGATTTTCCTCCTTACTTTTTTCATATATCTTAAGTGCCTTTAGATAATAATCAAGCGCTGTTTCATACTCTCCCATACGTATATGAACTACCCCTATATTTTGATAACACTTGCCAATCCCTAGTTCATATTTTAGCTTTTTTGAAACCTCTAATGCTTTAGTATAGTATAATAATGCGTTTTCATGATCAGATTTGTCATTGTAAAACTTCCCTAACCGTATATAAAAAAAACCTGTGTTTTTATTGTTTTCATTTTTTACCAGTTCTAATCCTTGCTTTGCATAATCAATAGCTCTGTCTACGCTTATTTTACTGTATTTATTGGTTAATTGTTTATATAATTCAATTTTTTCCTTTTTAGAAGCTACTGCCAATTTTTGCTCCAAACTATCGGTTTGCGCTGTAAGTGAAACATAAAAAAACAATAAAAACAGGCAACCATACTGCCTTAAAAAATGTATTATTTTCTTCATTTTATATAATATCTAATCGCTCTATCAATTGACTTTTATATGCTTTGCTTATTGGTATATTTTTATCTCCAATAAAAACAAACCTATTTTCTATTTTATCGATTTTATCCAATGCAATAAGATAAGATCTATGAATCCTCAAAAATCTATCTTGCGGCACTTTTTCATAGAACTCTTTCAAAAACATATTAACTACAATCTTTTTTTCTTTTGTAATAACTTGAGAATAGTTATCCATAGCTTCAACCCACAAAATTTCACTTATCTTAACGCTTATCAACTGAGATTTATCTTTTACAAATAAAGTGTCTGATACTTTGGCACCGAATGTAACAGCTTTGGAAGTCTTGTTTTCTAACTGCTTTTGTAATGCTATTTGTATTGCAAAGGACAATTCTTTTATATTAAAAGGTTTTAATAAAAACCCAAAAGGTTTAGATTGTAATGCTTCTTTAAAGGTACTGTTATCTCCATAAGCGGTAAGAAAAACAATTGGAATTTTATACCTTTTGTAGATCTCTTCTGCTGCTACAATACCGTTTTTGTCTCCCGAAATATTAATATCCATGACCACAATATCAGGTATTGCCTCTTCTGTATATTTTATCGCTTCGTTATAACTGCCAGCAATCCCTATAATAACATATCCTAGTTTTTCTAAACTAATTTTAATATCCAATGCAATGGAAAACTCATCCTCGACTATTAATACTTTTTTATTGTTTACCATAAACACCTTATTAACTTTGAGCACAAAGCTATTTAAATACCAACCTGTAATTATTAAAAAAATATTAATGTTTACAGGTTGGTAAAATCGATTATAAACTTATTATAATCAATCAAACTTAGGTTTAACTTGGGGAATCATTCTTGGTATATCTCATATATTCATATCAAAGAGATGAAACCATAAAGTTTAATCTCTTTGATACTTCCTATTTATAACTTTTATTAGTACATTCTTTAATTGATTAGTCTCTAAATTACAGCAGCTACTAAACTACCTAGGTACAATTGTTGTTTTAATATTAAACACTACAGTATTGAATATGTCTTCTATTGGATTTAGATCATCAATGATATCGTTAATTCTTGCCCGATTTACATCATATTTAGGAGAAAATATAATATCCACATCATAATCTCCAATTGCCGCTCCATCTGTATTAACACTAATATTCATCTTTCCTTGTTCTCCTGGCATTATACGAGATCCTTGTAAAGGGTCTCTTACTCCTAAAAAAGCAGTATATATATTTCCTATACCGTCTGCCGTGTTATCTATATAGTCACTTGCCTGAAGATTTATCTCTATTGGATGATTGCCTCTATTTCTATAATCAAAAACCTCAGCGCTGGTATCAAATCGTATGATTCCTCTATCTTGTTCCAAATTCGTTGTCAATATCGAACCTTGTCGTAATTCGATTGGGTTTTCTACATCTACAATTACCCGATATATCTTCTGAGACTCTGAATTTTTGACTAATAGTCTAAACTCATTTCTATCTTCAAATCTTCCAATGTCGTAGTCACTAGTAAAATTAATCCTCAGATCTGCTTCTGGATATGTAATGAAATCTCCATCTCCTTGTTTATGCTGCAATTCTTCTCCTTCAAAATCTACAGTAGGAACCAGATCTGTTAAATCTGTTCCAATCGGAACTAAGATAAATATTGCGTTACCACTTGTACTGCCAGGGTATTCTATTATCTTCTTTGTTTCAATATCTGAAGGCAAATCTGGGTTTTTACTTTTTTCGAATTTAAAACCCGTAATCTTTAACTGATCTTCAATTGGGGCATCTTCTTTTATTACAGAAACCAGATAATGAATACTTTTCTCTGGATCTTGCAGTGAGGTAATCGTATAGGTAATAGAACTTCCTAATGAATAGGATTGTACTAATCCAACTGCAGGAGATATTTCAAACTTAGATTCATCAAAATTAACTGAAGCTAGACTAAAACTAAGATTATTAGAAGTTGCTGGAACTGTAACAATAATCTCACCTGAAGTCTTTTCTTTTCCATCTACAATTTCTGGTTGTCGTATTTCTATATTGGTATATTCGACCTCAGTAAACTTAAAATCATTTAGGTTTGCTTCTGTTAAATCTATTTCTACTGGGTTATTCAGTTCAGAATCCTGATTATCATCATCAGAACTACACCCAATACATAGACTAATTAATAAAAATGCGCCTGCTTTACATATACTATTCATGATATTATATTATTTTATCTGCACAAACTTATCTTCTACAAAAACATAGGCAAAATCAATATGGTAAATCGTATAGTTTTCTTGGTGAATGATCAAAAAGAAGAGGTGGTTAATTTTAGCAGTTAAATATCAGAGTGATTAAAAAAATAAAACAGTATACTTTATAGAAATTTAATTTATTAACGAAGGAAAACATAATATCTAAAAAAAACGCCGCAAAATCTTGCGGCGTTTTATATATTCTACTAAACAAACAATTATATACTATCTATTTTCATTTGCCGGAGTAGGAAATCTATCAAAAATTGCGTCACCTGGTCGATCAATAGAACCTGCTAAATCACTGTTTAATCTACCAAATCGTCTTAAATCAATCCATCTATGCCCACCTTCTGCATACAAAGAATATCTTCGTTGCTTTAAGATTTCAGTTACCAATTCTGCTGGTGTTGTGCCACCAGTATATCCAGATAATCCTGCAGCAGTTCTAATCACATCAATTGCGGCTACTGCTGCAGTAGGATTAGTGATATGATTCGCTTCTGCAGCTAATAAAATCAATTCTTCATTTCTGATAATGGGTACAGAAGAAGTATTACTAGTAAAAACAAACACATCATGAGTTGCATTTAAATCATCGGCTGAATTAGCAACTCCATCTGGCCCAGCAACAGTAATTGGTTCATCTCTAAGAACCACTTTATTTAAACGCGTATCTCCAGCATCTGCATCATTAATAAATGTTGGGTGTGCTAACCTTACATTAGATAAGGAGCTATTTAATGCAAAAAATAATGGATTAGCAATATCTGCTCCATCTAGTGAAAATGTAAAATAAGCACCTGTTGAAAGATCCCCACTCATATTCATAAAAGAATTTCCAAGAAGCGTCAGTACCGAAGCATAATTTCCGCGATAGGCTTCTACCCTTGCTGCTAGAGCATTATTAAATTCTAAGATGCTTACATCAGAAAAACCAGATGGAAGAGAAAAAGGTAAGTCACTCCCAGCATTAGATAAATCGGTTGCCGCATCGGCTAGCAGATTAAAAATAGCTGTCAAAGAGTCATCATAACTTAAGAAAGGACCTAAGTTTTGAGGATCGGCAACATCGACTCGTATCCCATTTTCAAATTGTTGATTGAGCACCATTAACAATTCATGAGCTTTTATTGTATTGGCAAAACCTCGTATTCCTGCAACTTCCTCTGTCGTGAATGTTTCAGTCGTATTTGCTAGTCCTTCAAGTAATAAATTTACATCTTTAACCGTTGCATATCGAGCGGCATACGGGTTTGTTGTATAAAATGTATTATCGTCTAAGGTACCTGTCAATAAATCTGCTGTCCATCTGGGGTCAGAACTTGCTACACGCCAATATTCACGACCTGCAACGGCTTGACCATCTACTTGTGTTCCTAATCGAGAACGCATATCAGATAACACACCAAATATTGCATCTCTTAACTCTCCACGAGACAAATCACTAGAGATCGACTCTGTACTTGGGCCATTCAAATCTTTTCCATCTTCAACCTCGCAAGACACGAGTACCACCGAAGATAAAATAGTTATTAAAAATATCTTTATTATTTTCATTTTCTTTCTTTTTAATTAAAAATCAACTGCTAAGTGAAATAAATAACGTTTTGAGGTAGGAAATGGTGTAACTTCTACTCCAGTCGACAATCCATTAGACCCAAAATTCGAAACTTCTGGATCATAACTATTATAATCAAATACATTGATTAAGTTATTTCCTGAAAATCCTATTTTAAGGTTAGAAACATATTTTCCAAAAACCTTCTCACGTATCTTACTCGATAAGTTATAATATAAACCAATTTCTCTTAATCTAAGATATGAAGCATCTTCTACAAACGGGGTAGCATTTCCCGAACCAAAAGCTCCAATTCTAAAAGGTCCATTTGCTGTCACTCCTGCAGGATCTAGGTCAATATCATCAAAATCTGGACTAGTTCCTCCAAAATCACTTAATAGATTAGTTAAATTGATATTATCACCTCCTTGTTTCCAGTGCCATAAGAAAGATAAGGTAAAGTCCTTATAACTCAAGTTATTACTCCAGGTCATCTGAAAATCAGGAGCAGCATCTCCTAGTACCACTAAATTACCATTAGCATCATTTCCTACGATTTGCGTAGCACTTTTCCCTTCTTCAATTCTAAATGTTCCTAAACCTGCTCCAAATCCTCCAAGGTTAAATGCATCTACATCTAACTTAGTGATCTCTGATTCATTAGTAAAAAATATCAAATTCGTATTCCAATTAAACTTATCTCCTTCTAATACATCTGCATTTACACTAACTTCTACTCCTCTATTTTCTAAATTACCAGCATTAGAAAACTCTAAAGTAAATCCTGATGAAGGTTCTATGTTAGATCTTAAGATCAAATCATCCACTTTTTTATTATAATATGAAAACTCTAAGTTAATCCTGCTATCCAAGAAACTTGCATCAAAACCTACTTCTAATTCCTTTTGTCGTTCTGGAGAAATATCTGGATTCCCTAGTGCTAATGGGCTTACGGGAACAACAATACCAGCAATACCATCAATTAAAGTGTTTGTATAGGTAGTAAATAAAGCTCCATTAGGTGCAAAATTTCCTGCCTCACCATATGCAGCTCTAATTTTGAATTGATTAATAACAGGAATTTTCCAAAAATCAAACTTATGTAAGTTTACTGCAGCAGAAGCTTTCGGGTAATAAAAAATTTCATTAGCATCTCCATTATTACTTGATTTATCCCCTCTTACCCCAAGAGTACCAATAATTTTATCTTGATAATTTAATTCTTCCTGAACAAAAAATCCTTGATCTTCCTGTTCTTGTCTAAATTGATTTACACTAATATTTGCACCTTGATCCAGGTTGGTTTCAAAACCAATTAAATCTGTAGCAATATTACCTACGGTATTTCTATAAAATGTTTGTTTTGTTACACCAGCTTGAGTTCTAAAATTAAGACTATTACTTGTGGTATAATTATGTACTAAAAAAGCCGAATAGTTGGCGTCTTTATTTTCTGTTGTTCCCAATGCAGATACTCCATTAACACCTCCATTCCCTGGTTTTTGAAATTGTAGTAATTTTGGAAAAATAGTAGTCGTTATTAATTCATAATAATCAACTCCTCCTCCTAATGCAAGTTTTAAGTTAGACTTTTCTGCTTCATAAAGCTTAACATCTAGTGTAGCTCCCACTATAAACCTATTAATATCCTCTCTATTGGTAATCAAATCTCTAGTTTGTAGTGGATTTGAAGCAGCATCTGGGTTATCAGGGTAAATCCCTAACTCATTAGGAAACAACTGTGTCCACGGCTTTGTAAAAGTTGCCGATTGTCCTATAGTGGTAGTGGTGTTATCATTGTTAAAATATCCACGATCAGATTGAGAATCTATATAGTTACTAGATAAAGAAAGCTTTGCTCTATCTTCAAGAAAACTATGATTTAAATTTAAACGTATCGACTTTCTATTATATCCAGTATTTTTAACAATTCCATCTTCTTCATTATTAGAAAAACCTGCATAATATTGTGTATTCTCAGATCCTCCTGAAACATTTATACTGGTATTAGAAATAAATCCTTCTTCACCATAGATTTCTTCTTCATAATCCACAAGTGTACCACTGTCACGAGCTGCAGTAAATAAAGCTCCGTTGCCAGCGCCTGTCCCCTCAGCCGATGCTTCAGTAAAGTTTCTCTGTCCTCTTAATCTAATAATTGTATTAAATCCAAAATCCTGAGAAAAAGAAATTTTTGTCTTTCCTTGTTTTCCTTTTTTCGTAGTAATTATGATTACCCCTGCAGCAGCTCTAGCTCCATAAATTGCAGCAGCAGATGCTCCTTTAAGAATCTCTACACTTTCTATATCATCAGGGTTGATATCTGCAATCCTGTTTGATGGGTTATCCTGACTAGATGGGTTTCCACCACTCGCTGCTCCAGACACAGAATTTAAACCTGTTGCAGAAATGCTATTGTTATTTACATATACTCCATCAACAATATATAGTGGTTGAGAGTTACCATTAATAGAGGTTACCCCTCTAAGTTTAACAGCAATACCTCCCCCGGGAGCACCAGAACTTTTTGTAATTAATGCACCTGCGAATTTACCTGCCAATGCCCCGTCTAATGTTTGTGGTGGTGTCAACCCTGCCAAATCTTCCGCAGAAACAGACGAAACAGCATTAGCCGCATTACTTCTCTTAACCGAGGTTGCCAAACCTGTAACAATTACTTCTTCTAATGATTCTGTAGATTCACTAATCTGTATTGTGATTTCCCCAGCAGTTTCAACATCAACTACTTTTGTTCCAAATCCAAGAGCAAATACCTTTAGCCTTGTAGGCAAAGTTCCTACTGTAATAGAAAAATTACCATCAATATCACTGGCAGTACCATTATCGGTACCATTCTCCACAATATTAACAAAAGGCGCCCCTGCTCCGGTAGCTTCGATGACCACTTTACCTGTAATGGTCTCTTGAGCCAGCAGTATTGCTGGAGCAAAAATTAATAATAGCAAAATCTTCATTTTGCTAAAATGAGTTCGTTTTTTCATAATGATTTGTTTAAATGTTTTGTTAAATCTATTAAAAGAAATTGAAATAATAATGTTAAAACTAACAATTGTTCGCAAAAAAAGTCATAATAACGTATTGATTATGAGTTAAAACCATAAAAAAAGTACGGATAAACTATTAAGCTTAAATTGATTTTCTAACTCATGACAATCTATCAAATTGATGTATTTACAAACACAATTAACTGTTACAGATCATTTAAAACTATTCCTTGGTTAAATCATCAAAAACTATCAACTCTCTACTGTGCACTAATCCATAAATCTTCTTATTTTTGCAGCCTTAATATATAACTATGTACAGAAGTCATTCCTGCGGTGAATTACGCGCCTCAGATATCAATAAAGAAGTTACCTTATCTGGGTGGGTACAAAAAACCAGAGATAAAGGGTTTATGATATGGGTAGACCTTAGAGATCGCTATGGTATTACTCAACTGATTTTTGATGAAGAACGCACACCTGGAGCGGTTGTTGAAAAAGCCAAAACTTTAGGTAGAGAATTTGTTATTCAGATTAAAGGAACCGTTATAGAGCGTGAGTCTAAAAATAAAAATATCCAAACCGGAGAAATTGAAATTCTTGTCAATGAACTGACTGTGCTTAATGAAGCTATCGTTCCCCCGTTTACTATAGAAGATAAAACAGATGGTGGAGAAGATATAAGAATGAAATACCGATACCTGGATATACGACGTAATCCTGTAAAAAATAGTTTAGTATTTCGTCATCAGGTGGCTATGCAAGTAAGAAATTACTTATCACAAGAAGGATTTATTGAAGTAGAGACTCCATATTTGATTAAATCTACACCAGAAGGAGCACGTGATTTTGTAGTACCTTCTCGAATGAATGAAGGACAATTCTATGCTTTACCGCAATCTCCACAAACATTTAAGCAATTGCTTATGGTTGGAGGCATGGATAAATATTTTCAAATTGTAAAGTGCTTTAGAGACGAAGATCTAAGAGCAGACAGACAGCCTGAGTTTACACAAATAGATTGTGAAATGGCATTTGTAGAGCAAGAAGATATTCTAAATACCTTCGAAGGACTTACTCGCCATCTTATAGCTGAAATCAAAAATATTAGTATTGGAGATTTTCCTAGAATGACCTATAATGAGGCTATGCAAACGTATGGGAACGACAAACCAGATATTCGGTTCGGAATGAAGTTTGGAGAGCTTAACGAAGCGGCTCAGCATAAAGAATTTAAAGTATTTAATGATGCCGAGCTTGTCGTTGGTATTGCTGTTCCTGATGGAGCATCTTACACCAGAAAAGAAATAGATAAACTTATTGATTGGGTAAAACGACCTCAAGTAGGTGCATTAGGAATGGTCTATGTAAAATGCAACGAAGATGGTACATATAAATCTTCTGTGGATAAATTTTATGATCAGGATGATTTGGCCAAATGGGCAGAAATAACAAGAGCAAAAGCAGGAGATTTAATTTGTGTGCTTTCTGGTCAAACCAACAAAGTAAGAGCGCAATTAAGTGCACTTCGTATGGAACTTGCAGAACGTCTTGGATTAAGAAATCCAGAAGAATTTGCTCCTTTATGGGTTGTTGATTTTCCTTTATTAGAATGGGATGAAGAAACAGAACGTTATCACGCAATGCACCATCCATTTACCTCTCCAAAACCAGAAGATATTGATTTATTAGACACTAAACCTGGCGAGGTAAGAGCTAATGCATATGATCTTGTTTTAAACGGAAATGAAATTGGAGGAGGATCAATTCGTATCCACGATAAGGAAACACAAGCGTTGATGTTTGACCATTTAGGGTTTACGCCAGAAGAAGCAAAAGCTCAATTTGGATTTTTGATGGATGCTTTTCAATATGGAGCTCCGCCCCATGGAGGTATTGCTTTTGGACTTGATAGATTAGTCGCTATTTTAGGAGGTCAAGAAACTATTAGAGATTTTATAGCGTTCCCAAAAAACAATAGTGGTCGAGATATCATGATAGACGCACCATCAAATATTGATGACACCCAACTTAAAGAATTGAATATAAAACTTGATTTGTGATATACTACAAATCATATACTAACGTTTTAAAACTCTATTTATATAAAATCCCGCAACAAGCGGGATTTTTATTACCTTTAAACGAGAGTAATACTAATTTAATAGAATGTCGTGTTAAATGCGACATTCTAAATTAAAACTGGTATAAGATCAAATAAATATGCCGTCCCAAAAGAAGAAGACATTACTTTATAAGGTTCTTAAATGGCGTTATCGTCATATCTCTGATAAGACTTTTGTTCTTATTTTAAGTATCCTTGTTGGTTTTACAGCTGGTCTCGTTTCCTTATTACTAAAAAACATTACTCACTTAATTCAAGTTGTTCTCGAAAGTGATATTATCTCGTGGCAGACGTCCTTCTATTTTATTATTCCAATAATAGGTCTGTTGATCATTTACCTATTTACAAAATATGTTATCAAAAAAAACCCTAAGTCTGCAATACCTTTAATTCTATACTCTCTTTCCAAAAAGAAAGGAATTATAAAACCTATTCATGGATATTTGCCTCTTATTCTGGCTCCTATCACCGTTGGATTTGGAGGTTCGGTTGGGCTTTTGGGACCTGCAATTAGTTCTGGATCTGCATTGAGTTCGAGTTTTAGCACATTATTTCATGTTAATCAAAAGACAAGGGTTTTACTTATAGGATGTGCATCAGCCGGTGCCATATCTGCTGTATTCAAATCTCCTTTAGCGGGTCTAGTTTTTGCCGTAGAAGTATTTAGCCTCGATCTTACTTTAGTTTCATTATTACCTCTACTTTTTGCCTCTGTATCTGCTATAATTACTTCGTATTTCTTTTTAGGAGATGAAGTTTTATTTAGATTTGATGTAATAGAAAAATTTGATATTTATGATACTCCTTTCTATATTATATTAGGAATAGGTACTGCGTTTGCCTCGATATATTTCACCAAAATGTACTTTGGGATATTACACTTTTTCAATCGTTTTTCGAGAAAGATTCATAGATTATTAATAGGCGGGCTTGCCATTGGTATCATGTTATATTTTATTCCCCCTCTTTATGGAGAAGGTCTTGGTTTTATAAACGATTTATTAAATGGTAATCACTTAAAAGCCATTGGAAAAACTCCATTTGATTCACTAACTAGTAATATTTGGATTATTATTGCGCTATTGGCAGGTATAACTATTTTTAAAGCTGTTGCAATGACTGCTACTTTTGCTGCTGGAGGATCGGGAGGAATATTTATTCCAACAATGGTAATGGGCAGTGCCTTGGGGAATGTAGTTTCCAAAGTTATTAATAATCTGGGGATAGGTTTTCAGGTTTCTGAAGCAAATTTTACTTTATTAGGAATGGCAGGGCTTATTGCAGGGGTATTACATGCTCCCCTCACATCGATCTTTCTCATCGCAGAGATTACCTCGAGTTATGAGTTATTTGTTCCTCTTATGATTACAACTTCAATTTCATTTATAATTTCTAAAAATGGGATTGAACATAATATATACACCCGAGAACTGGCAGAACAAGGTCACCTCCTAACACATGACAAAGATCAAACGGTATTGACTCTCATGAATCTTGAAGATTGTATTGAGACCAATTTTATAACGGTAAAACCCAATTATACACTAAAACAGTTATTAAGTGAGGCTGTTGCAAAATCCAACCGAAATTTATTTCCAGTTACAGATGAATCTGATCATCTCATAGGTGTAGTATCATTAGATAACATTAGAGATATTATGTTTGACATTACTTTGTATCATAAAATTAATGTCGATACTCTTATGTCTCAAACTCCTGCCAATATAATATACGAAGAAGATAATGTAAAAAAGGTAATGCAAAAATTTCAGGATACCGGGGCGTGGAATCTTCCAGTTATTAAAGATGGTAAATATTTTGGTTTTATCTCAAAATCAAAACTTCTTACTGCATATCGTAGAAAGTTGATTAATTTTACACGATAATCAAATTAAAAATGAAATAAGCCTGTATAGTTTGATGGATTTTCATTCAAATATTTATTGGTTAGTTTTATGTAACTTCTAAAATCATATCACGAATACATGAAATATGTCATAGTCATACTTTTTATATCCGCTGTAATACTGATCTGTATTGGATATTACTTTAAAAATATCGGAGATCATCTCATGGGAGATAAGCTAGTAGGAATAGGTATACTAGCTTCTTCTTTTATTTTGATGCCAATTTTTATATATCACAGGTGGAAAAACAAGAAGGTAAAGGATTACATGCTTACTGAAGAAAACCTAAGAAAAATGCGGGATTACGAGAAAAAAAAGGAGGATTTGAAGTAACGAAATTCGAAAATATTCACATTTTCATAACAATTCGTAAAAAATTTAAAACTACCTTTAATATTCAACTACTTATTATTTTATTACAATGGAAGGAACAGTAAAATTTTTTAATGAATCAAAAGGTTACGGATTTATTACCAACGACGAAACAGGAAAGGACATTTTTGTTCACGCTTCAGGAATTGATGGAGAAGCCTTAAATGAAGGTGACAAAGTAGAGTATCAGGAAGAAGAGGGAAGAAAGGGGCTCACCGCTGCAAATGTCCGTATAATTCATTAAAACGAACATTAAAACTTCTAAGTTTTAAAAGCACTACATCGGTAGTGCTTTTTTATTGCATCAAAACTTAGTTTCCTATGTATTTTGTTTGAAACTAAAAAAATTTAAACCAATCAACTACTAATATTTTAATAGTTGATGAGGAAGAACCAAAGAAACCTTTGTCCCTCTTTCTCCATAAATACTCATATCCTCTATTTCGATATATGATTCGGTTTTAAACTCTTTAGAAAGCATCGCCAAACGTTCTTTTGTTATTATTGTAGCTAATGATTTTTTCTTATCATTCTTTATTTTATTATGATCAACCCCTACTCCATTATCTTTGATGACACACAATAGTTTATTCTCTTTAAAAGAGATGTTTATTTCAATTTTCTTATCATCATCATGCTTTTGAAAACCATGTTCAATAGCATTTTCAACAAAAGGTTGGATCATCATAGTCGGAACCAAAAATTCATCTGCCTGCACATTATCATCTACCTTAATAGAATAATCAAATATATGATCAGCAGCCAAATTCTGTATGTCAATGTAATGTTCTATTGTATTTAATTCTTTATCTAACATAACAAGATTATTCCTCGAGTTCTCCAGATTTCCCCTAAGTAGTTTAGAGAACTTAGAGAGATAAGCAACTCCTTTAGCTTTTTCATCATTCAAAATCATACCTTGTAATACTGCGAGAGAATTAAATATGAAATGCGGTGTCATCTGAGATCTCAACAATTTTTGTTCTATTAGTATATTTTCATGTGCTGATTTTATATTTCTATACTTATATAAAAATGTCAAAAAAAGTAACCCGAGAATAACAATAACTACAATTATAATACCCCACAAAATTTGCTGATATGTTCTTTCTAATTTAGAATCTGTTAATTTAACCTTGTTTTGAAGTGATTTCTCTCTTACATCGGCTGTTTCTGCTTCTTTTATATTCTCATTCAGTTTTTTATTAAACATTAACTCCTCAACCATTTTTACAGAATCCAAATACACACTTGCTTCATCAAAAGAATTCGTATGTTTATAGTACTCATAATAGTTATCTAATCTATTTTTAATTAAGCGAAGAGGTGTATCTTTTGTCTCGAATCTAGCTGAGGAATCCAAATATATTTTAGCTGTTTCAAATTCTCTTTTATTTAAAAAAAGGTTTGCCATATTCGAATAGACAAGAGTTACTCCTGCTGAATCCTTATCTTTTTTATTCTCTTTTAATGATTCATTAAACCCTTTTAAAGCATTTTCATAATTACCTGTTCGCATTAAAATAAGGGCATAATTATGACGATATAAATTTAGTTTTACAAATTTATCACTCTTAATTCTATTATAAATATCTAATGCTTTATCATATTCATCATTTTGGAAATAAAGCATACCCCATTTAAAACAAAGTAGTTCCAACTGTATAGAATCCTGTGGTCTAAACACATTGCTAACTTTTTCACAAAACTCTATACCTTCCTTTATTTTATTTAAATCAATTAAGTTTTCTGCTTTTAGATTAATCGCTTTCATTAGATTAAGACTATCGTCTGTACTCAACGATTTTTGAATCATCTTGTCAGAAATAAGCAAGCCATTAGAATAATTCCCCAAACGTCCATAAGATTTTCCTAAATAAAATAACTCAGAAGCCAGAAGTTCTTCTTTCTCTCCTTTCTTAGTTAATATATTGACCAATTCCTCATATCTATCAGCATCAAATAACGAATCCAGGTTACTTTGACCATACGATATTAAAAAATTAATGAAACAGAAGAAAAAGGATATTTTTTTCAATTAATATGTATTTACTTTTTGTTTTTATATGAAGTATAATGATTTCCTATTCAAAATCATTTTAACCATACTCGAGTTTTCTTTTATCCAAAGATAAAGGTAATGATTTAAACATTTTTTAAGATTTAGAAATGAAGTAGTCTAAAAAATTTACTTAACATTTATAAAAGTGCCTTTTTTATATCAACTCCCTTCTTTTTTAGTCTGGATACAATCTTCAAGAAAGCCATTGCTGTTATAAAAGCATCTCCAGAGGCAGTATGTCGGTCACTTTTTGAGATTTTGAGATCAATACAGAGATCATCAAGACTATAATGGCTATTAAGTATATCATTGCGATACACTAAATGTTTTGTTTCCTTAAAGAGAACACCTGTATCTAAAAATTTATTTTTTAATACGCCTAATCCATGTCTTTGCAAAGCTTTATTAATCATTCTTCTGTCAAATTCTGCATGATGCGCAATAAGAATGGCGTTCCCTATATATTGTATAAATAATTCGAGAGCTTTTTTTTCTGTAATTTTATCAAATCCATTATTTTTTCGAATTCCGTGAATTTCTACAGTATCCTCATTAAATACCTCTTGCTCTAAATAGACTTCTAATTGATCAAATACAAGTATACTATTATTTTTGACCGCCACCCCTCCAATAGATAACACCCTATCGTCTATATAATCAAATCCGGTAGTTTCTGTATCAAATGCAACAAAGCGAATGTTTTCAAAAGCTAATTTATCGCCTCTTTTTTCAAAAAGCGAAAGGTACTCTTTCCAGAAATCAGGATGATTTTTATTTTTCTTTTTAGGCCAAAATTCCATATAAATTTGGTGTTACATCAAACTCTTAAGTTGAAAACGCACTTTTAATACTTCTTGTATATCACGTATTGGCCTAAAACATCGTTTTAGCTTTAGTTTATCATTCTTACTTAGTGTATTCAACTTAATAAACCTTCCTGAATCATGGTGAAGTAAACCTTGGCGGGTTCTGAATTTAATAAGCACTCTAAATGCCTTTGCACAACTTTCAAAAAGTGCAGCATTTTCTGGTTCAACTTCACCAAGCTTGGCATACCTAAGCAATGTATTATTTACTCCTTTTAGATTATGGTATAGTGATAATATTCTGGCGGCATCAATCAATACCATCATCGCCCTGGTTTTAATATCAAAAGTATCCTTATGCTCCCCATTTTGTTCTACCAGAAATTGTTTAAAAAACCCTAATGGAGAAGGTTTTTGTAGAGCACTGACTCCTAACAAGCCTAAGAATCTATTACTTTTATTAACACCATCAAACACAACATCAGATAGTTTATCTGCGAGAGTAACCTCCCCATATACATATTGAAAATCAAAAAATATTGAGGATAATAATGTACCTTCTTCATCAGGAGTAGTCATCCATTCGCGAAACTGAGATTCCCATTTTGAGACTGTCATACACCATCTTGGGTTACTAGCCATCATTTCTGCAGGGCAGTATTCATATCCGATAGTATGAAGCCCTTTTGTAATTATACCTGATAATTCTAAAAAATAACGCTGTATTGACTCATAATCTTCTTCAGGAACATCTTCAAAAATCAAAGCATTATCCTGATCAGTCATCAGTAACTGCTCTCTTCTTCCCTGGCTTCCCAATACAATAAAACAAAAAGCTACCGGAGGTGGAGAGGACATTTCTTTTAACGCAAGCTTAATAACCCGTGTAATTAATGCATCATTAATCTCTGATATGATATTAATAATATGTGGTGTTGGGATATCCTGTTCTAAATATGACTTGAGTAATTTCTCTACCTGTTTACGAATATATCTTAGTTTCTGAAGTTTTTTAACCCGTTTGGTCTCTTTTATCAAAACCGAAGGGTTATTACCAAAAGATACCAAAAGATCATGATCAGAAAGAATCCCTATAAGTTTTGAGTTTCGTGTACCATCTTTAGTAATGCATAGATGACTTAAATTATTTTTAATCAATGCAATTTGAGCCTCTGCAACTGTAACTTTTTTTGAATATGTAAATACCGGAGTTATCATAATTTGAGAAACCAAAGTAGTAATAGGAAATATTCCTGTAGCTACTTTAACCCTAAGGTCTTCATCTGTAATTATACCCAAAGGATAGTTGTTATCATCGACAATAATCATACAACTTACCCTTTTTTTTGTCATTTTTTTAGCAATATCCCGAATAGTATCCTCTGGCGAACAAGTGATGGGTTTTTTTCGATAAGAAACAGTACGTAATCCAGAAAGATCTTTGGCAGCTTCAATAGAAATGGTATTATCTATTCGATGTCCTTTTTCAGTTTCGGTGTAATCATTTCGCGCATGAGCCGCAAAACTACTCAGTAAAAATTTATTTACTTCTTTATTCTCTTCTATAAAGGGTTCAAAAACTTTTGCAGGAATAGCATAAACAATAGATTCTTCATCTGCTATTGCAGACATACGATAGTTTTTTTTGATAATCATAATCCGAAGACCAAACAAATCTCCAGAATCACATATATCGACCAAATTCTGATTCGACTCAAAATTACGATATAGTCCTATTGCTCCTTCTCTTACAATGTAAAACTCATCATGACATCGATTATCTTGTTGAAAGATATATTGTCCTTTCTCTACATACAAAACTCTAATATGTGCAGAGATCGATAATAGTTCTTCTTTTTTTAAGTAATTAAAAGGAGGAAATTGCTTTAAAAAATCCTGGATACGTTCTGCAATAGTATTTTTCATATTTCAAAATAACATCATCAATTCAGGTTTCTTTTTTCTATAAAAAAACGAGATAAAAGTGCTCCACATTCCTTTTCCATAACTCCTCCTATGATTTCTGTTTTAGGGTGAAGTTTTGTCCCCATTGCAGTAAACCCTCGTCTTTCATCAACAGCTCCATATACTACTTTCTTTATTTGACTCCAATACAAGGCACCAGCACACATCTGGCATGGTTCTAAAGTAACATATAACGTACATTCTTTTAGATATTTGCCTCCCAGAAAATTTGCAGCAGCAGTTATAGCTTGCATTTCGGCATGAGCCGTAACATCATTCAATAATTCTGTAAGGTTATGTGCTCTGGCAATAATCCTATCAGCCACTACAATAACAGCACCTATGGGAACCTCATTTTTTTCATATGCTAATTCTGCCTCCTGAAGAGCTTTCTTCATATAATAAGAATCATCCAATGGATCTAACATCGCTATAACTTAAGATTATACACAAACTTAAGCAAATTGGCAGGAAACTTGATTACCATTAAAAACTAACTTTTTAATTTATGGGAAAATTCTATAAAATTTCGATTCCAAAACCTTGTCATGAAGATTGGAATACGATGGCACCTTCAGAAAAAGGTAGATTTTGTGATTCTTGTGCAAAAACAGTAATTGATTTTACAACTATGTCTTCTTTACATATACAAGATTTTTTAGCTGAAAATCAAAATCAAAAGATATGTGGTCATTTTAAGAAAACTCAGTTAGACACAATACATCTTTCGATCCCGATTCACATTATTAAGACCAAACATACCTTTAGGCGATCATTTTTGTTGGCATTGCTTATTGTCATGGGAACCACTTTGGTTAATTGTACAAATCACGATGGAAAGCAACAAAAAATTGAAAGCGTCGAATTAAAAGAAGTTATAGATACTAAGAAAAATAATACTGTTAATATTGATAGTATTCCAAAGAAATGCACAAAAAACACTTCTCTTACTTCTACAAAGAAGAAAGAAGAGACAATACCTGAATTTATAGAGGTTATTCCGGAAGAAATCATACCTCCACCAGTGATTCCTGAACCTATTGAAACGGTAGAAGGTGGTATTGAAATTGTAATGGGAGATCTAATTGCTTCTAATGAAATCATAAACCTTAATCAACCAATTCCTATCCATCTACTTGACACATCTCCAGCATTAAGCAAAACTCCAATAAAAAAAAGGACACAAGAAAATTATTCAAAACAGATGAAAAAGTTGATCACAAAATATTTCAACACCGATATCGGAAGAAAATTGGGATTACAAGGTGTACAACGAATATATGTAAGGTATGAGATCAATAAAGATGGAGTAATCAAAGATATAGAAACTAGAGCACCACATCCAGAACTAGAAAAAGAAGCTAAAAGAGTATTGCAAAAGATTCCAAAACTCATTGCAGGAACCTACAAAAATGAGCCTGTACGAACCATATATCATTTACCGATCGTATTTAAGATAGAAGAATAACCTTTTAAAGTTGTAGTTTTGTGCATCAATTATCTTTGAATGTCTAACGAGTTACTACAACATATCACATACCCCTCTGATCTAAGAAAACTATCTCCGGATCAATTGCCAAAATTAGCCCAAGAATTGCGAGATTTTGTCATCAACATTGTAGCTACCAAGGAAGGGCATTTGGGGGCGAGTTTGGGTGTTATAGAACTTACTATTGCATTGCATTATATTTTTAATACTCCTGATGATCTTTTGGTATGGGATGTGGGTCATCAAGCATATCCACATAAAATTCTGACTGGGCGAAAAGATATATTTCATACTAATCGTCAACTAAACGGTATTAGTGGTTTTCCAAAACGCAGTGAAAGTGAATATGATACTTTTGGTGTAGGGCATTCTTCTACCTCTATTTCTGCGATATTAGGAATGGCAATTGCCTCAAAACTTCAAGGAAATACAACAAAACAACATATTGCAGTAATCGGAGACGCTTCGATTGCAAGTGGAATGGCTTTTGAAGGGCTTAATCATGCCGGAGTAACTGATACAAATATGTTAGTCATTCTTAATGATAATGCGATTGGAATCGATCCTAGCGTAGGTGCACTTAAAGAATATCTTACCAAAGCCAAAGTTGGGGTTAAACCTAGAACCAATAATATCATCGAGGCTTTAAATTTCAATTATTTTGGTCCTATAGATGGCCATGATTTGCCAACTTTACTCAAAACCTTAGAAATACTAAAAACCACAGAAGGCCCAAAGCTTTTACATATTATTACCACCAAAGGAAAAGGATTAAAACAAGCTGAAGAAAATCAGGTAAAATATCATGCTCCAGGTAAATTTGATGCTTCTACCGGGGATTTAATTTCAAAAGATAGTACCGGACTGCCACCCAAGTTTCAGGATGTATTTGGACATACTATTCTGGAACTAGCTAGAAAAAATGATAAAATTGTGGGTATTACTCCCGCTATGCCAACTGGAAGTTCTTTAAAATACATGATGGATGAAATGCCAGACAGAGCCTTTGATGTTGGTATAGCAGAACAACATGCCGTTACTCTTGCAGCCGGAATGGCAGCACAAGGCTTGATTCCTTTTTGCACTATTTATTCTACTTTTTTACAACGTGCATATGACCAAGTGATACATGATGTGGCCTTACAAGATTTACCTGTTATTTTTTGTATCGATCGAGCTGGTATTGTAGGAGCAGATGGAGCCACACATCATGGAGTTTTTGATATTGCTTATCTTACTTGCATCCCTAATATCATCATTGCTGCTCCTGCAGATGTTATTGAATTAAGGCATCTACTCTATACCGCTTCGTTAGGTTTAGATCATCCTATAGCTATACGTTATCCCCGAGGAAGAGGACATATTAACAACTGGAAAGTAGACATGCAATCATTAACAATCGGAAAAGCAACTCAATATACCAAAGGGTTAGATATCGCTATACTTTCTACAGGTACAATTGCTCATAATGTTATCAATGCTTTAGATTCATTACATCAACCCATTGGTCATTATCACTTTTGTTTTATAAAACCATTAGATGCTGATCTACTCAAACAAATACTACAGCAATATAAAACCATCATCACAGTAGAGGACGGAGTTGTAAAAGGCGGATTTGGAAGCTCTATCATCGATTTTGCTAATCAACATCAATTTAAAAACAACATTACCACACTAGGTCTCCCAGATCAATTTATCCATCATGGCACTGTTGATGAATTACATGATATTTCTGGTATATCTTCAGAAAGTATTCAAAAGGTGGTAAAAAAATTCCTATAACTTTTAACTCTTTTCATCACTTTTGTCTTTTCACTTTCAAAAAAAAATAAAATAGGATGGTAACATTTCTAGCTATATGGTAACCTACATAAGAACAAACTATTATTTAATTACTATCTATCATGAAAAAATTTAGCGTATTTATCCTTCTTTTTACTTCAATTCTAATGTCTTGCAATAGCGATGATGATAATCCTCAAAGTGAAAACCCAGAATCGACTTCAAAATTAATAGGGAAATGGGGAGAAATTTCATTTTCTCAACAAGGAGAAATGATGACTATAACAGACTGTGAAAAAAGGTCTACTATAGAATTTAGCGCTCAGTCGTATACCGATATTGGTTATGCACCTGTCAATACTGATTGTCAAATTGATTACCAGGATACAGGCACATGGAAAGAAGATGGAGATAAATTAACTCTCACCTACACTGATGAAGGGGAAACAATTGTAGAAGAAGCCGTTTTTACTATCATCGATGATATACTAACCATAGAATATGATGATGAAGGTTTTAAAACTGAATTTGGTTATAAGAAACTATAATCTCTTGGTTCTTTTGACAAAATATAACATCTATTATTTGATAGATGTTATATTTTTAACCCTCTAATCTTTTGAAATTTCAATAATGCATTACCATCTGTGAGGCTTGCTACATAGTTACTGATTCCTATCAGTCGTGTATATAAATCGGTATTTGTATAATCAAAATTCTCTCCTTCTGCCCTAAGAATAAGTTGATCATAGTTTGAACTCTTACTCTCATTAAAATTATCTGTAGCCACACAATATCGGTCTAAAAGTGTTGCAAGAATTTCATATCCTGCAATCTCTTTCTCTGTGACTTCCTGGCTTTGATAAATTTTGGCAATACTAATCTTGATAATGTCGTTAATTTGAGCTTCATATTTGCTTTTATCTATTAATGCTGCATCAAAATCTCCAGACAGTATTGCTTCTTCATTTTGAATAAAGATAGTTGCAGCCTCTCCTATTAAAGTATTGATTGCTAAAGCTCTTAAATAACTCAAACGATCAGCAGTAGTTGCCAGTTTATTATATTTTGAAGTATTAATTGTATCCTTTACTAGTTTAATCAAATATTCTAATGCATATTCCTCTTCTATTAATCCCAGATTTATCCCATCTTCAAAATCAATGATTGTATAGCAAATATCATCGGCTGCTTCTACCAGAAAAGTTAATGGATGACGGCTATAAGTAACTTCTTTTCCTATACTATGTTTTAACAATCCCACTTCTTCAGCTACCTCCTCAAAGAAGGCTTTTTCATTCTGAAAATACCCAAATTTTTTATGCGCAATATGTTTTGTCGGTTTTTTAGGTAGTGATTCTTTAGGATACTTCATAAATGCACCCAAGGTGGCATAAGATAATCTAAGACCTCCTTCAATTCCTTCTCTGGATTCTGTAAGGATTTTAAAACCGTTTGCATTACCTTCAAAATCAATCAGATCCTGGTACTGCTTTGGCGTGAGCTGATCTTTATATCGATTACCACTTCCTGTTTTAAAATACTCTCCTATAGCTTTTTCTCCAGAATGCCCAAAAGGTGGATTTCCAATATCATGAGCTAAAGCCGCCGCCGCAACAATGGCTCCAAAATCATTAAATTGATATCCATGGATTGCAGAAAGATGCGGATGTTTTTCTAAAATCTTCTTTCCCACTACTCTACCCAAAGAACGCCCTACTACAGACACCTCTAAACTATGCGTCAGTCTTGTATGCACAAAACTAGTCTTGGACAAAGGAATAACCTGTGTCTTATCTTGTAAACTCCTAAAGGCAGAAGAGAAGATAATACGGTCATAATCTACCTCAAAACCTAGCCGTGTTTCATCCTGCTCTTTACGTAATCTTTTATTTTTATCCCCTTGTCTTTTTAACGACAGAAGTTCTTCCCAATTCATCATATTTCTAAGAAAATTCGAATATACAAAAAAGGGAAGCATCCTAAGAAAACTTCCCTTTTGCCCTATATAAATCCAGGTCTAAGACCCACACATTAAACAATCGTCTCCTTCGCCTTCTTTGGATTGTGCAATAATTGCACGAAGTTCTTCTGGAGTAAGCGCCGTTCCTTCTACAGGAACTGCTTCTATTTCTTGTTTTGGCTCAGCTTTGGTTGCCGCTTGTGCTTCCATTACTTGTGCAGCAGCCACAGCTACTTGCTCTGGCTTAGGAGCCTCTTTAGTTTCTTTTTTAAGTGTAAACTTAATTGCATCTACTGCAGATTTTGTTCTTAGGTAGTACATTCCTGTTTTTAATCCACTTTTCCATGCATAAAAATGCATTGAAGTTAACTTGGCCATAGTAGCCCCTTCTAAGAATAAGTTTAGTGATTGAGACTGATCGATAAAATATCCTCTATGACGAGACATATCGATAATATCTTTCATACTCATCTCCCAAACAGTTTTATATAATTCTTTTAGATCCTGCGGAATAATATCTATATTTTGTATTGATCCATTTGCACGCATGATAGCATCCTTAAGCTCATCATTCCATAATCCTAATTTTACCAGATCTTCTAATAAGTGTTTATTTACTACAATAAACTCTCCAGATAACACACGTCTGGTATAGATATTACTTGTATATGGCTCAAAAGCCTCATTATTTCCTAAGATCTGAGAAGTAGATGCTGTAGGCATTGGAGCTACTAATAAAGAGTTACGTACTCCGTTTTTAAGCACTTGCTTACGTAATTTTGCCCAGTCCCAACGACCACTTAATTCTTCATCTTTTATCCCCCATAGATTGTATTGGAAATCTCCTTTAGAAATTGGAGATCCTTCATAACTTTGATATGGCCCATCAGCTTTTGCTTCTTCCATAGATGCTGTTACTGCAGCAAAATATAGTGTTTCAAAAATCTCCTGATTTAATTTTTTAGCTTCATCACTGGTAAACGGTAAACGTAACTGGATAAATGCATCAGCCAATCCTTGCACTCCTAACCCAATCGGGCGGTGACGCATATTAGAATTTTCTGCTTCTTTTACCGGGTAATAGTTACGATCAATCACCCTATTCAGGTTTTTGGTCACACGTTTGGTAATTTTATAAAGTTCTTTGTGATCAAACTCCCCATTCTTCACAAACATTGGTAATGCAATAGATGCCAAATTACATACTGCTACTTCATCAGGGCTTGTGTACTCCAGTATCTCTGTACATAAATTAGATGAACGAATAGTACCCAGATTCTGTTGATTAGACTTACGATTTGCTGCATCTTTATACAACATATATGGTGTCCCTGTTTCGATCTGAGATTCTAAAATCTTCTCCCAGAGTTCACGCGCTTTTATTGTTCTTCGCCCTTTTCCTTCTGCTTCAAAACGAAGGTAAGCCTCTTCAAACTCATCGCTATGAATATCAAATAAACCAGGACATTCATTAGGACACATTAATGTCCATTCTGCATCATCCTGTACTCGTTTCATAAATAAATCTGGTACCCACATTGCATAGAATAAATCACGTGCACGCATTTCTTCTTTACCATGGTTCTTTTTAAGATCCAGGAAATCAAAAATATCGGCATGCCAAGGCTCTACATATATAGCAAAAGAACCTTTACGCTTTCCTCCACCTTGATCTACGTAACGAGCAGTATCATTATATACTCTAAGCATAGGTACAATACCATTAGAAGTACCATTAGTTCCTGCAATGTATGATCCTGTAGCACGTACATTATGTATAGATAATCCAATTCCTCCTGCGGATTGTGAAATCTTAGCTGTTTGTTTTAATGTATCGTAAATACCATCAATACTATCATCTTTCATTGTCAATAGGAAACAAGAAGACATCTGTGGTTTTGGTGTTCCCGAATTAAACAATGTAGGTGTAGCGTGCGTAAAATATTTTTTCGACATCAATTCATATGTCTCAATAGCAGCATCTAGGTCATTAGGATGAATCCCAATAGATACCCTCATAAGCATATGTTGTGGACGTTCTGCAATCTTACCATTAATCTTTAGTAAGTAAGAACGTTCTAATGTTTTAAAACCAAAATAATCATAACCAAAATCGCGATTGTAAATAATAGTAGAGTCTAATTTTTCTTTATTAGCTATAATTACATCATATACATCGTCTGCTATTAATGGTGCTTTTTTTCCTGTTCTGGGGTTTACATATTCATAAAGATCTGTAACCACTTCAGAAAATGTCTTTTTTGTATTTTTATGTAAATTAGAAACAGAGATACGAGCTGCAAGTTTTGCATAGTCAGGATGCGTTATGGTCATTGTCGCAGCTATTTCTGCTGCAAGATTATCCAACTCACTAGTCGTTACTCCATCATATAGTCCTTCTATCACCCTCATTGCAACCTTTACAGGATCAACTAACGGATTAAGTCCATAACATAATTTTCTTACCCTCGCGGTAATCTTGTCGAACATAATTGGTTCTTTACGCCCATCTCTTTTTACTACATACATACGCTTTTTTGGTTTTTAATTTTTCCTTTCACAAGGAAGTTGATGATAATTTTGTGTTCCTAATTTTACATTTCGAAAGTCAAAATAGTATCGTATTTTACTCAAAATCAGATAGTAAGAATAAACCTCTTTATTCTAAAAATAAGAGTAATTTACAAGTAAAATACAATAAATATGACTCGCCCTTTTTTGTTTGTAAGCTTTTATAAAGCTGTATCAAACTGAGCTAATCTGAATAAACAGAAGAAATGTTTTTGACTAGCTCAGAATGAATATATTATTATTTTGAGAGATTTTTAGAAATTAAAAATCTGCATCAAAACTTATTTTATTGTCTTCGTTATCTTTATTAAGCACTCCGGCTTTTTGATATTCTGAAACTCGTTTTTCGAAGAAATTAGTTTTTCCTTGTAACGAGATCATATCCATAAAATCGAATGGATTTGCGGTTCCGTATTCTTTTTCACATTCTAATTCTACTAATAGCCTGTCTGTAACAAATTCCAAATATTGAGTCATCAATTTTGCATTCATTCCGATCAAGCTTACCGGAAGAGATTCTGTTATAAATTCTCTTTCTATATTAAGTGCATCTACAATAATTTCTCGAATTCTTTCTTTTGGTACTTTATTTACCAGGTGTTTATTATGAAGGTGGACTGCAAAATCACAATGAACTCCTTCATCTCTTGAAATCAATTCATTAGAAAAAGTAAGTCCTGGCATTAGTCCACGTTTCTTCAACCAAAATATAGAACAAAATGCTCCCGAAAAGAATATTCCTTCTACAGCTGCAAAAGCAATAAGGCGTTCTGCAAAAGAATCTGATTCTATCCATTGCAATGCCCAGTCTGCCTTTTTCTTAATCGCAGGAAAATTTTCGATTGCATTAAACAACATATCCTTTTCTTTCTCATCCTTTACATAAGTATCAATTAGCAGGGAATACGTTTCAGAATGAATATTTTCCATCATGATTTGAAATCCGTAGAAAAATTTTGCTTCACTATATTGTACTTCATTTACAAAATTCTCTGCAAGATTTTCGTTTACAATTCCGTCAGATGCAGCAAAAAATGCTAAAATATGTTTAATAAAATATTGTTCATCTTCATTAAGCTTGGTTGCCCAATCTGTAATGTCCTGGTGTAAATCAATCTCTTCTGCTGTCCAAAAACTAGCTTCCGACTTCTTATACCATTCCCAAATATCATGATGTTGAATCGGGAAAATCACGAATCGATCTTTGTTTTCTTGCAAAATAGGTTCTACTACACTCATTCTAATTTTTTTTAGCTGTTTTTTTCTTGAGATTTTTCTTTTTCTTAGGGAATAACAAAGATCAAGAAATACCTCAAAAGTTCTACTAAAAGTTAACAAACGTTTTCAACAAAGTTTTCAACACGAAGTGATTTTGGAATAAAATGATTCTTTACAAAACATCATTTAATCAATTAAAAATCAATTGCTTACATTTTTCACAAAAACGCACATAATCTGAGTTTTATTCTTAAAAAACTCTTATTTTTCACTTGCTGACCGAGTTTTATTAACAGAAAATCAAAAAGTCAAAAAAGCATCAATTTACGGTAAAACCGTAGTTGAAAAAAGTGATTATTTTAACAATAAAAAATAGATTTTTAGATGTTTTTTAAATAAAAAAAGTGCTAATTCCATTCAAAAAGTGATGAATTTAACGATTAATTTTTTTTGGAACATACTCTTACTAATTTTCATTTATTAAGTAGTCTAGATTTTCTTTAATCAGTATTTGCTCATTTATTGTTATTTCAACATGTATTATTGTAATAAACGATGTCGCATACCTTAAATAAGATATAAAAAAACGATTGAATCGTAATATAAATTACGATTCAATCGCTCTATTACTTATACTCTATGTTTTTCTATTTTTAATTAAAACAAACACATAGCATAACATTATTGCACGATATCTAATCCAAAGAAAATTGCTAATTTTCTTTTTATATTACCCATCCAAAAATATCCTTCTAAGCTTCTGTTTTGACTACTTCCTGTTTCTTTCATAATAGTATATCCCCCAGCCAAATTCATATAATCCCCATTGATATCTCCTTTTACAACAATAGGCTTCCCATAATCACCTTTATCACTTACTCCAGATAAATACTTTAACGCTTCACCAATATGAATTCTTCTTACTTCGTTTCTACCTAACGCAATTCTTTTATTTCCACTACGCTCTGTTACATTTACGTTCAAATCTATAGAAGCGTCTGATTTTAATAAATCTCTTTCTATCTTATAAGTAACAGAATTATTGATATTAATAGTTCTATTTTCTCTGATATGAATCTGCCTGTTTTCTCTAGATGTTACTAATGTTGTAATACGATTATTTTTGTTAAACAATTTGTTATGATCACTATTTCGATATACAAAATCTGAATGATCAATTACAATCGCATTATTATCTCTGTTTTTAGCTTGTGCAGTGGCTGTAATAATATAATCATCTACATTATCACGATCATCGCTTGCTAAGCATTTTATACTTTTTATAGTTAATTTTAAATATGCTCTTTCTGAAACGGGCTTGCACTCTGTAATTGTTTGCTTAAACACACTTCTAATGGCACAAAGTGAATTATCATTAGCAAAACGAAGATTGTATCCTATCGGTTTTCCATATCCTGTTCCTGCCGCATTAAAAGAGCCTTCTATATAGTTTTTAAACCCTCTTAGCATATCTGAGTTTGTAATAGATTTTACAGCATCTCTAGCATCACCTCCATAAATTAATACTTTAGCTGTAGATTCTCTCATGATTTTTTTCATATCAAAATTAGCACTACCACCTCCCTGCGTAGCTTTATTATCATAATCAACATTAAGTGCTGCTTGTATCTCGGCTTCAGAATAATTTGTATCCATCATAAGAATAGCTCTTCGTCCATAAATCACATTACTGATATATACATAATCTCCCAAGGTATTATTTAGACTAGAATCAACAAATACATTACTGCTTAAAGGATCTGTAAAAATAGAATAGTAGATCTGTGTAAAATCTACCATTATATAATTTCTATTTTGTTTTTTACTAAAATTAAATCCTAAACTAGCTTCGATACCCGATAAATCTTTATAGTATCCCGTTAATTTTATAGAAAGATCCTTTTCTGAATCAATTTTATTTACTGTATATTTAATTGCCGCACCATTGGCTTTATTTTTATTTAATCCATCGACTAGCTCTGTTACTTTTGTGGACAAATTAGTTGGTGTAGGATCACTAACTTTTATTCTTTTTCTAGAAGTAGTAATGGTAATATTAATAGGAGTTCTTTTATGTGAAGTTGAAGCATAACTTCCTCTAAGTGTAGATTCTGCATCTAATAGATTTCCTGGTTTTAACCAATCTGCATTTTGATTCATCGTTACAAAATCAATTTCACTAGTATTAACATCCATTTCATATGTTTTTGTCACACAATCTCTATTCACCTTTTTGCTACTGGTCTCTTTTTGGTGATCAGAAACTTCTCCTTCTTCGTGCATTGACAACACTACTTTATCATTACCAGAACCTTTTGTAATCGATATATTTTTTCGTTTTGAGGGAATGGTGTTATTTATCGGTGTATTCTCAAAATTGGTTTTATCATTAATATCTTTTACACCAGACCAAGTACCTGCTGACAAATCATTACCCCAACCCCAAACACCTGTAAATTCATTACCTTCTAAAGAAAAAGAAAAACTCCCTTTTTTTGACTTATTAGTAAATATTCCTTTTAGTTGATCCCCCGAAATTGTTCCTTCTATCTTACCAACATTTGCATAATCACCAGTAACTTTATTTCCGTTTTGAGTGAGCTTTAAAATTCCGTAGGTGGTTTTCCAATTTCCCGTCCAAGATGATTTTAGTTTTTTTGATACGCTTTTTAAATTTTTCATGGTTTTACTTTTATTTTCATTAGTTCTTATTGTCCTTTATGGACATGATTCATGGTTTAGTGTAACCAGTTTAAAAAAGTAAACACCCACTATAAAAATTATAGTAGGTGTTTATAGATAAAGATTAAAAAAGGGGGGTAATCTACTATTTGATTATGAATTCTTACAAAGAGATTATGAATACCTTTTTAGCATTCAGAAACATGAATATGAAGAAGGCTTCAACTTAATTTCTACGATATAACCAAATGATTTTGATATAAAAAACATCTAAATGCACAACGATCTATTAATATCTTTCTCTTTTTCTCATTAAAATTTAACCGCTAATCTCTTGGTAATTTCTCCTGCATAACTCATTTTAGACACTGAACTACTTAATGCTCTTATCCTTTTCTGACGAGCTTGTTGTTTAATATTTTGCTGCATCACTCTTAATGACATTTCTTGTGGTTTAACAACAGATCCCATTTCTTTTAAGCTAACATTTGTAGCACTGTCAAAAACATTTTTAAGTACTTTCTGCAACCTCAATAATCGCCATGCAGCTATATTAGATAAAGAGTTTACTTGACTATTTGTAAGATCTATTGCTTCTATACTGTTAACTGTCTTTGACAACTCCTTGAAAATACGTTCAAAAAACTCTTCTAGCGTTTCAATTTTTTCATCCCATGGTTTTTTATTAAAATTAGGGGTATGTGCATTTTGAAGAAATGTTTTAATAAACGGAAAATTAGGTGCTAATTTTCTTCTTACTTCAGATTTCAATGCATTCTCATATACTTTAGAGCTATCATTATAAACCCATAAAATCTTTGTTTTGAAACCTCCTCTTATCCCATAAAATGCATTGTTCAAGACTTCGTATTCTTGTTCATGATAGGTTATACCAGGGATTAGTCCATAAAAATCTTTATTTTTATAAGCAACTCCCCTTAAATCAAATCCATTAATATTTTCATTGTTGATTTCGTCAGGAATATCATTACCACCATGCGTTCGATTGGATAAAAGGTGGGTTTTATGTAACCCTTCAATCGTAGCCTTATATGATCTTTGGTTAAAAACCTTACCAATACCATGTCGGCCTAAGAAATTAGAAGGTGAAGTCAAATCATTTTCTCCATTGGTAATTCGAGAAACATCATGCCCAAACAACTGTAATAAAAAACTATCTGCTTTAATTCCAAAAGGAAATCTAGTATCATTTTTTAATGGTTCATCTGTATTAATAAAAACAACGATAGAGCGTACTCTTCTTTTTAAAAGAGGAATAATCCCATAATTATCTGTATATCCTCCATCACCATATGCTCTATCAACGGTTAAGGCTGGATCAAATGGAGATACAGGCCAGGTTTTAAATTTTGGGAATATTTGTAAAGCACTCAAGATGTTGGAAGAATAATGATTTACCAGATGAGATAAATACCCTGGCGCCGACCCCGAAACACCCATAATGTCTTTAAGGCTTAACCGTCTATGATCATTTTCTATATTTGTTTCTACCCATTGATCATTCGGTCTTCCATCTATAGGGTTTCTATACGTATCCCAACCTATATTTTCCAGATATCCACCACCAATATTAAAATTAAAACTTCCTCTTTTACGACGATGTATACCACTATATTTTGGAGTAAAATCAACGTGTTCCCAAGTAAAATGGTTGTCTTTAACTACTGGTAATATACCTTCATTAGTAATTTTTGTATAATCTTGATTCATTGCACCATTAACACACATATAAGGTCTACTTTTTTCGACAGTATAAAAATCATGTTGATTCAAATGGTTATTTCTACGGGTAAGTTTTGTAATATCGCGGTCTTTCCATGTTATATGTCTATTATTATTCAATCTAAACTTCTTAAGAAAAACATCTCCAACAATATTACTAAATGTTTCATCGACATCAGCTCCATCAAACACTTTTGAATACTGACTTAATAATCGATGATTAAGTCTAGAATTTGCGATACAATGAGCAAACATTTCGGATCTACTATTAATGGTATCTAAGCGTCTAGCTGTCATCTGCTCTGGTGCTGTATAAGCTCCTAAAAAATGAGTGTCATTAAAACCTTTTGGCAAATATGTATAGGGTACTATCGCCCAACTTCCTCCAGATATAGAACCAGTATACCTTATTTTAGATTGTAATTTCATTTTATGTATTGCCTGTAAGTACCCCAACGATAAAGATGCTGAGCGTGTACCCCCACCACTAAATGCTAATCCAACATTTGGTCGATTTATAATCTCTGATTCATCCAACTCAGGAAAATTAAATCGTGAACTAGTCTTATATATTGCAACCTTGGTTTTAGGGCCTATAAGATTTCCAAAAAATCGGATAGAATTATCAAGATATGTCCCTATCTTTCCTGTAACCTCAAGACCAACATCATAAACATTTTTTGCACCTTCTATTAGTGCTCCTCCTATATTTTGTAAAAAACCCATAGCTCTTTTATTTTATGATTTTAGATTGTAACTCATTTATCATTTGTTGCTGTTCTTTTATAGCCTCTACCAGAATAGGCAAAATACCCTGGTAGTTTAAAGACTTTTCTCCATTCGTGTCGGTTGATGCAAGTTCTGGTACTATTTTTTCGACCTCCTGAGCGATAAAGCCATATTGTTTTTTGTGCTCTACATTTTTGGTTTGCTTTGCCTTTTCATTCCAATCATAGGTTACTCCATTTAAAGAAGAAATAGCTTCAATTGGATTTACTATACTTTCTACATTTTCTTTAAACGCAACATCTGATAAGGTTTTATAAGCCTGCGTCCCTGCTATTGATCCGTTTACTTCTAACTCATGTGTTGGATTTTCTACTCCTATACCTACTTTTTTACTTCCTAAAAAGACATTTAATACTCCTTTTCCATTACTATCAAAATGAAAACTATCCTTCTTATCACTATATCTTAACCCCCAATTCGAGAAGTTTTTGGAGTGAGAAAGTACCATTTTGTCAGGATTAGATGTTCCGCTTTCAAATAAATATTGAGCAGGTTCATTTCCATTTTTAAACTGAATATTCTTTACATCTAATTGATTTGCATTAGATGTTTGATTGCCAGATGATGACGCCCCTGATTGTCCTAAGATTCCTTTTAATGTAGTACCATCTTTGAAAATAATATCTTGTTTTATAGGGTCGATAACAAGAAGGTCTGTATTTGATTTTCCTTTAAATATTATCTTCCCAGGAATGATTTCTTCATTTTTCCATCCAAAAATCTTCAAATCTTTAATTTGTCCTTCAACACCATTTAGTTTACTAGCATGAACACTTTTTACACGCATATAACTATCACTAATTATTGTTCTGCCACTTTTACCATAAAGGCTAATGTGACTATGGCTAGGTGCTGTTGAGTCTCCAAGGGTTAAGGCCCCATTAGATGATAGTTTAGCCGTTGCTTTACCTTTTGTATTTTCAATAATTAAATCTTCTCCGTTTTTAATTCGAAGATCGCCTTCAATTTGTACTTCTTTGTCTGTTAAAATAACATCTGCTTTTTTCATTTTTATTTGATTTATGGTTTATATAAAATTTGATTTATTTGAATCTGAAGCATCAAAATGCTTGAAATAAAAGTTATCTGTGAATAGGTCTTTATCAACCATGGTAACGTGTAGTTTTCCGTTAATCCCAGGAGTCGATGCGATAGGGTTTTGATCAGGAGTAAGGTTACAATATGTGATTCCTTCTAATTCGTCACCTTCAAAAATAGCTCCTCCTGGAAAAGGAATATAATTGGTTCTTTTTATGATTTTTTTATATACAAATTGTCTTCCTGTATACATATCAAAACCTAATAACCCCGCATCACCATCCCTACTATCACTCAACAAATAGAGGTTGCCATTTGGACTAAAACACCCTCCCTGAATTCGTTTTAATTTGAAGTTTTGAAAATTGGAGTCAAAAAGTGGAAATCTATCCAAAAAATGAACTCCGGTAATCTCTTTACCTTTGGTTTCTAATTGATATACAAACAACCCTTCTTTTGAATCAAAGTCAAAATTACTGGTGAATAATCGTTTAGTTTTTGGGTCAATTGCACACCAGGGAAAACCATGTTGATCATCATTTTTGATATCATAATCATATAGGCATTTTAATGTTTGGCAATCGTGGACTGCAATTTTTGGAGGGCGTTTTCCTTCTAAGGGAACAAAAACCTTGTTTTGATATATATCTATATCCCCCATATGATCGTATCCTTTACCATTTTGATAAAGCCTTGAAGGAATACCCGCATTATTACTCTTTTTTGTTTTGGAAGTAATCTTAGTGGTTAGCGGTATTTTAAAAAGATTATGTCGATTAGTAAAATACCAATATTGATCATCATGAGCCGCCCCTTGACTATTATCTCCCCATTCTGGATCAATTTTGGCAGGAAACTCTGCACTTTTTGTTAGTTTGTGAGGAGCTTGACAAGAGATCATCCAATTTTGTAATGAAATAAAATCTCTATTCTTATAAAATGGATTTAACCATTGTCTAAATGCTATTTTTTTATTGTAAAAATTGGTAAATAATTGCCTTATAGATGTCGCCGAATTCATATACTAATATTTTTAACTAATTGATAATCGCTTATTTCAACTCCTTCAAATGCATAGGTATCATCTCCCATCCCAAGAACTAAAATGACAGCTCCTTTAGGGGCATTATAAACAGCATACTTAATTGCTTTCTCTCGTTCCCGAATTTTGATAAGACTAGAATCTTCTTGCGCTATTTGATCTAGAATAGAAGTTGTAGATTCACTTCTGGATTGGTCTTCTGTAATAATAACAACATCACTGTAACGTTTTGCAATCTTACCCATCAATGGCCGTTTGGTTTTTGATCTATCTCCGCCACAACCAAACACAGTCCAAACAGAAGCATATGACTTTAGCTGTATATCTTTAAGTAAGCACAAAAGACCTCCTGGGTTATGCGCAAAATCAATTATGATGTCTTTATCATATTTTTTAATACGATGATGTCTTCCGCGGGGAAGTGAGAATCTTTTTGAAATTCCAATTGCTGATTTTATAGATATCCCCGAACTATCGGCACAAAGAATTGCAGCGCAAAAATTAGGAATAAACACTGCTGAGGGGATGCATATCTCTGAAAACCTCTGACCCTTATAATAAAGAGAGAAATACACCCCATCTTTATTATTCTTTTCAATTTCATACCGACAATGGGCTTCTGATTCTGATCCAAAAGTCAACACAACACAATTTGTATGTTCTTTTACAGATGCTAAATATTTATGATTTGTAATTGCAACACCATTCTCTTTAAGATGCTTTGAAAATAGTGTTAATTTGGTTTGTTTATATTCCTCATAATTATCATGATACTCAGCATGTTCATAATTAGATATTTTGGTAAGAACCGCCATATCAAGTTGAATACCATCATACAAATCATTCTTAAGAAAAGGGCTATGAGCTTCAAAATAAAAATCACAATCTGGAGTATTAAACCTAGCTTCTTCTAACAATAATGCTAAAGGGTCATTTTGTTCTAATCTATCGATGCGTTCCTGATTTTTCCAAAATCCTCTGGAACCATAGGTGTAAATATTTTTATGGACATTTTTATATAACTGCTCTAAGAAATAAAGCGTAGATGTTTTTCCATTTGTTCCTGTAACCCCAATAATCATTTCTCCTTTGTTTTTAGTTTAGTGTCAAAGAAGATTCAAAGGTTAACATCAGGATCTTATTTTTTTAGAAAAAAATTATCTACCTTTTTTTTAGTCATAATAATTTCTGGAAAGATTAAATCAATATGATGTCAGAATCATAATTATGATCTCTTAGCCTCATCCTTTATTATATTATGTTCTTTATCCATTTTTAAAAGGTTAACATTGTTTTTAAGAATTCTTATATTAGTTTTTTGTTAACCTTTACCATTCCTTCTACATTAATGATTGAAGAACAAATACTAATTTTACTAAAAAAGGGAGACTCCCAAACGTTAAAAACCATATATCAAGAGTATCGTGATGCTTTCTTACATTTTGCAAAGCGTTATGATATCGCAACCGAAGATGTAGTAGATGTGTATCAAGACGCAATTATTGTACTGCGAGAAAATGCCATTCAAGGAAAAATAGTTGGACAGAATAGTAGTATTAAGACATATTTATTTGGAATAGGGAAATTCATGATTTATAAGAAATTAAGAGCTTCTAAAAAAATGATAAAGGTAGAAGATCAAAGTTTTTTTGAAAATGAAGAAACGGGACAATTGTTATCATATGAAACAACAGAAACAAATAAACAGCAACAATTAGTACAACAAGCTTTGAAAAAAATAAGTGCTAAATGCAAAAAGGTTTTAGTATTATTCTACAGCCAAGGTTATAGTATAGAAGAGATTATGATTGCTGAACAATATGAAAATAAAAATGTAGTAAAAAGTCAAAAATCAAGATGTTTAAAATCCCTGAAAAAATTAATTAACCCCAACATATGATGGATAAAGAAACATTAATCATAAAACATTTTGAGGGTACCCTTTCTACGGAAGAGGCTAAATTATTTGATCAATTTATAAAAGAAGATCCTGAGTTTGAAAAAGAAGTTTATTTTCAAACTGATGTACAACTCGCCTTAAAAAAAGAGGAAGAATCAGAAATTAAATCACTATTTGAAAAACTCGAAGAAGAATATACTAATCCCAAAAAAACATCCAAAAAATTTGGTGTCGCAAAAATTTGGATTGCAGCTGCTTCTATTGCTATTCTAATAGGATGTGGAGTTTGGTTCGCATTACAAAACAGTACTATTGCCGGTGAAGATCTATACGCATCTTACTTCCAACCTTATCAAAATGTGGTACACCCTTTAATTAGGGGTATACAAGAAAAAGATCAAAAAACACTAGCTTTTGAAGCTTATGAACGTGGTCAATATGATGTTGCCAGTGAATTATTTGATAAATTATACCAAAAACATCAAGAACCATATTATCTATTCTATAAAGCTAATGCTTTGATGAAATTAAATCGTGTACAAGAAGCTATTCCATTACTAGAAAAACATCTGACCACAAATGACAGCTTAAAGGAAAAATCAGTCTGGTATCTTGCTTTGTCCCATCTAAAAACAAAAAACTACCCACAATCTAAGTCTTATTTAAAAGAGATTATACGAGATAAAAAATACAACTACAAAAAGGCAAAAGAGCTTTTAAAAGGGCTAAACAACCTTTGAGTTTTGAAATTTTGATTTTCTAATTCTTAAAAACAAAAGCAGAATTACGCAAAATGATACTCCGATTACCAATAATCTATTTCTATTCTTTGTAGCTATAGGATGTATAGCACCACTAACTTTAAAACCACCCCAGAAAAAGGGATGTTTCATTGGCTCGTCTTCAGTATTTTCTAAATATTTTCTTTTTGCTACAGCCATAGCTACATCTTTAGCATTACCTTGATCAAGAGCTTCATAATAATATTTCATTAGAACTGAAGTTGTTCTATCATCAACTTTCCATAGTGTTGTGGTCAATGAGGATGCTCCAGCATAATAAAACCCTCTTGCCAGACTTAACATCCCCTCCCCTTTCATAATTTTACCATAACCGGTTTCACAAGCACTAAGCGTGACTAACTCTGTACTAATATCATACACATATAAATCTTTTACATAAAGCTTACTGTTCTCATCATCCTCGATATTTTTACTAGAAAATGCCAGATAGGAATAGTCAGGATTAACATCATCAAAAAAGCCATGAGTCGCCAAATGTAATATATCATACTGACTTGATGTAGTTTTAAATGTACTTAGAGAAGCTTCTTGATCTATAAACACCTCGCCTCGAAAGTAGTTAGATATTTGATGAGCTTCATTTGTATTATATAATAATTGTCCTTTTGATTCTTCTCCAGTAAAAACAGGAGCAAACACTGCCATCTTTCTAGTATTTTTAAACTGTTTTTGTTGCTGTTCTTTGTATAAAGTTACAGAATTGGCATAACTAATTGAAAAATCAAAAATGAGATAATCTCCTTGTTTATTTGATTTGGACAAAGCTCCAAAAGGTATATATTGAAAAATTCCATCTGGAATAATTAGTAATGAATTTGTTTCTTCGGGAAGTGCTTTTTCTACAAAATCTTTAAAGATGGGCAGTGATAGTTCTTCATTATTGAATTGACTATTATAATTATATGACACAATCTCTTTATTCCAGTTTTGTATGTTGTCTTTTTTAGAACCATCTATAGGAAATCTAAAAAATCTTGAATTATCTCTTGATACAGAAATGATATATACATCATCCTGGGATAAAAAATAACTCATCATTCCTTGATTTTTTTTTAATATTTCTCCTTTTACCTCATCTAAGGAAACTACTTTAGAATTATATTTTAGCTTGTAATATTTTGGGTATTCATTTTCAATTTTTTTTATAAAATCATAGTATGTTTTTCGAAGTCGATAGAGCCTAGACAAACTATTTTTTTTGGATACACTATCTCTCGTTTTATATACTACTTTTTCAAGCGAATTTAATTGGGTTTGATAAATTTTTTCTTTCTGAATTATTTTATCCGGAACACCACCAAAATTTCTTGCATTTGTTTTTCGTATTGCTTCTACAAGATATATACTTTTACTTTTCTCTGAGAAATAAAATGCATCGTTTATGTAGTCCTGTTTTTGGGTTATTTGATGAAGATCGAAAGCAATTTCTGTCATTAAATGAAAAGCAGGATAAATATTATTAATCAACAACTCTTTATCTAAAAGGTTTTCAAACTCTGGCTTCATTTGATCCAAAGTTTCTATGATTTTATAAGAAGTAGTGTTCGCTTGCCTTAGATATTCTATCTCTCCTTCTTTTAGATACACTTCTTTTAATGCCTTTAGTTTTGAAAATAAAACTTTTATCAAAACTTGTTTTGATAAAACATAGTCAATATTAGGAGAACTCTTGAAATTTTTGTCCTGAAATTCAGGAGCTAGTTGTGTTAAGGCAATTTGATAGTGTTCGAGGGCTTTATGTGGTAATTTCTTGGCAAATAAAAGATTTCCAAGATTAACATAAGCCTCAGCAATGTCCTGATGTTTTTTATGATGATAATATTTTTTTGTCTGAAAGAGATATTCATCATAAAAAAATTTAGCTTTTAAAAAATCTTTTTTCTGCAAATAAATATCTCCATAGAATTGATTGGATGTTCTTTGAAATGGATCGTTTTCTATATAGAACTTACTACTTTGATTCAAAATGATTAATGCACTATCTAACTCTCTCTTTGCAATGTAATCTTTAGTTAGTATTTTTTGAATTGAAATAATTGTGTTTTTAAATCTTTTTTCACCCTCTATCTCATATTTTTGAACATAAAAGTCTAATGCTTGTTTTGCAAATACAATAGATTTATCATATTTCTTTTCATTTAAATATAGTGCTGCAATGTACATTTTCATCCCTGCATTTGCACTCTCACTACCATTATTCAAATTCTTCTGATAGAATTCTCTTGCGATGGCATGTTTTCCAAGGTTTTTATAAATAGAAGCAAGATATATATTTGCATTAAATATCTTTTTTGAAAATTTATTTGATCCTAAAGAATCTGCTACATGTATTAATCTCTTAAATTGATGTTGTGAGCTTGTATAATTTTTCAATTTATAATTATAAACTCCTTTTTTAAATAGTAAATCAATTTTATAGTTTTCCTTCTTCTCGAGACACTCAAATAATGGATCGTTTTTGAAGATTGAATCTGTTCTTTTTAAATTTCTTGATATTCCGTACAAATCAAAATGATAGTTTGCATTAGAAATCAGTTTAAACAACACCTTTAATTTATGAGGTAAATTGTCATTTTTATTAGCTATTTCGAAGCTTTTTTCTAAATAATATTCAAGACTATCTTTATCTTGATATAAGAATTTGACCCCCTTGACATAAAGGGAATCAAATTCTTTCACCTGTTTAATAGTACTACTTTGGCCAATGGCTAAATTGATATAACATAGAAATAACAAAAAGCTAATTTTCCAACTATTTCTCATAGAGTTAACGTATTCAATTCTCTTCATATGAAGGAATCAACACAACATCTGATATATTTATTTGATTCAATTCACTTTCAGATTTAAATGCAAATCTCAAATCAACTTCTATTTTGGTTTCTATTTCTCTTTTAAGATGGAGTCTAGACATAAAAAACTTACTATCCATAAAAGGTTCTAACTCAGTAAAAATACCTAGGAGTTCTCCATTTTTATCTAGTATCTCTCCTTTAAAACCATTATGATTCTCTAGGAAAATAAAATGATCTCCTATATAATACTGTATAGGGCAATTAAATTCTGGGCAAGGAGTATCATCATCGTCAATAGAATTAAAGCCAATAAACTCTTCTATGTACTCATATACTCTTGCTTTTTCAATTTCATATTGCAACCACTCTATTTTTTCATTAAATTTTGTTTCGCAATACATCGTATCAGATACAGCTCCTTTAACTTTATAGCTTAATAATTCTTCATTAAAAGACAAAACACTATCCTTACATTTATTTTTATCTCGTTCTAATGTTTTTATATACTCTCCTTTGGTTACATAAATATTATTTTGTGTATGTTTTGATACGATACTAAATTCTGTAGTTTGAAATTCATTATCGTTTTGCGAACAAGCAAGCAGTAATACCGTTAGTATTAGTGTTGTAAAAAAAGTGTAATTTTTCATTTGTGTGATGTATTTAATTAGTATCCCATTTCTTTTTTAGTGTATAAAACCTGTAAAGGTTAACACTTGGCATAATAATTTTAATCCTCTTAACATGGATACTATTCTTTATCCAATAAACTCACTAATATGAGATGCACGAATGTAAAATTTATCACACAAAAAAATAAGGGGCAAAAAACCCCTTTTTTATTTCTAATACATTCTGATGCTATAATACAAAAACTATTTCTTCAAATTTTTGGCTACATTTTCAAGTTCTATATACCAATCTTCGCCAAACTTTCTAATTAAGGCTTCTTTTACAAATTTATAGATAGGCACCTGAAATTCTTTACCTAAGGTACAAGCATCATCACAGATTTCCCATTTATGATAATTCACAGCAGAAAACTCTGTATATTCTTGAACACGTACGGGATATAAATGACAAGATACTGGTTTTTTCCAATCTACTTCTCCTTGGTTATACGCCTCTTCTATAGCGCACATTGCAGTACCTTTTTCATCAAAAATCACGTATGCACAATCTGCACCATCAATCAGTGGTGTTTCTAACTCTCCGTCGGCAGTTTTAACATGAGTTCCTTGACGTTCGATAGCCTCGATACCTTCTTTTCTTAGATAGGATTTGACTATTGGATATACCTCTTTAAGCTTATCAATTTCAGATTCTTCCAGAGGTGCTCCTGCTTCTCCATCTATACAACAGGCTCCTTTACATGCAGAAAGATTACATACAAAATCCTTCTCTATAATATCTTCAGAAACTATGGTTTTTCCTAATTGAAACATGCGGCTAAGATAATTCTTATGCCAGAGAATTTTTACAATTTATTCACCTTTTTGTAATACCTTTATTAAATAAAGTCTATTTACATTTGCACAAATTTTTGAAATCATTTTCTTATGAACTTTAACCTTAAAGAGATATTAACTGCAAGTATGATTTTATTTGCGGTTATCGATATTATTGGAAGTATCCCTATTATTATTGACTTACGTAAAAAGGTAGGGCATATTCAAAGCGAAAAAGCATCGGTAGTAGCTGCTATATTGATGATCCTATTTTTGTTTGTAGGTAAAGAAATTTTAGGGTTAATTGGTATAGATGTAAATTCTTTTGCTGTTGCAGGAGCTTTTATTATATTTTTTCTTGCTATAGAAATGATACTAGGAATACAATTATATAAAGATGATGCTCCAGAAACTGCAGCTGTTGTTCCTTTGGCTTTTCCTCTAATTGCCGGAGCTGGTACTATGACATCTATTTTATCTTTACGAGCAGAATATCATACTATTAATATTATAATAGCCATCGTAATCAATATTATCTTTGTGTACATTGTTCTAAAATCCTCTGGTAGGATAGAAAAAGTTTTAGGAAAACAAGGAATAAACGTAGTTCGGAAAATATTTGGAGTAATTTTACTTGCAATCGCTGTTAAATTATTTGCAACTAATATTCAAGGACTTTTTTAAACAAATACAACCATGAAATATTTTATATACATACTCATTATTATTGCTTCGGGTTTAATTATTTATAATGCTACTCATTTAGATTTTGGTAATTTATTAGATGGAAATAGTAAAACTGCCCTCATTAGTATTTTTGCTTCTGCTTGTGTAATCGTATTGCTATCTATTTTACTAGTTTCTAAAGCTATTCAAAAGAAAAAAAATAATCTCTAAGGAGTCTTTTAATACACTACCAGATGAGAAATAGTATCAAAAAACAAAAAAGCAGGCAATAATTACTGGTGGGATTGAGATCACCATTAAAATCATAAAGAAGTTGTGCAATTTTCTAAACCATAATGCACGCATTAATGATTTTTTCAATTTAGCATCTCCAGAATTATTAATATGTTCTTTTATAATATCTCCAGAAACGTAAGAGGTATCGACCAAAATATCATGTTTTAAAAAAATCGAAGCGCTATTATCTAACAGCCTAAAAGCTACAGCTATAATAAAGAAAAAAAGTGGTGAACAAATTGCAATTGCAACTAAATACTCTTCTAGTTCTGACATATCAGGGGTTATGATTACTCTTCTTTAGAAAGCGATAATACTTTATTAATCATCGCATCGTCTTTGTTTATAATTCTTTCAAATGCGTCTGTACCGAATAATTGTTGTGCCATAGTGGCTTTCAAATATTTTTTTAATTGTTCTTTATAATTCTTAAGCTGAATTTCTATACCTCTTCTCCTTGCGTATTGTAAAAAGTCTTCTGCAAAAGTATCATCAACATCTATTTTTTCCTTGAATTCCTCCTCTGATAATTCATTATAATATGATCTATTTTTATCTAATTCTTCAAAGACATATCCTCCCATACGGCCAGAGCGCAACAAATAATCTAAAGTTTCACCAACTCTCGTCGTATCTTTACTTACAAATATATCGGGTATAATACCTCCTCCTCCATAAACTGTTTTCCCTCCCGGAGTTTTAAACTTCAAAGAATCTGCTACCTGAATACTATCTGCATTTTGTAATTCTCCATTTTTATAACGCTCCATATATTCATTAAAATACTCCTTATTTCCGTTAGCATATGGTTTTTGAATGGAGCGTCCTGTTGGAGTATAATATCTAGAAATTGTAAGTCGTATAGCGCTACCATCCCCTAAGGCCATTTCTCTTTGCACAAGTCCTTTTCCGTATGAACGTCTACCCACAATCAGACCTCTATCATTATCCTGAATTGCACCTGCAAAAATCTCGCTAGCAGAAGCAGAGTTTTCATTAAGTAAGACATATACTTTACCTTGTTCAAAACTTCCTTTATTGGTTGCAAAATTATTTTCGATGGCTCCTTTTTTATTTTTAGTAAACATAATAAGAACATCATCTTTTAAGAACTCATCTGCCATTTTTAATGCTGGAGCTATAAATCCTCCTCCATTATCACGAAGATCAATCACTAAACTCTCTGCACCATCATCCAGAAGTTTATCCATTGCAACTTTAAATTCTTTATACGTAGTCTCTGCAAAGCGGTTTATTTTTACATATCCCAGATTATTATCAAGCATATAAGAAGCATCCACACTTTGAAGAGGTACTCTTCCTCTTTTTACAACCACATCAAATACGCCTGTACCTTTTCTATAGACTCTAAGTTGTACTTGACTATTTAATTCTCCTTTTAGTTTATTAGCTAATCCTTCTCGTATTAATCCTTCTCCAAACAAGGTGTCATTATCAGCCATTAATATCCTATCGCCTGCCTTTATTCCTGATTTTTCGCTTGGCCCTCCCTTAATCGTATTAATTACAGAGATGGTATCTCGATATGGATAATAGCTTACGCCAATTCCGATAAAATCTCCTTGCATACTTTCTGTTATACCCTCTAATTCTTCTGGTGGTATATATACAGAATGAGGATCTAAATTCTCTAATATTCTATTCACCGTGACCTCTACGATACTATCTGTATTAATTTCGTCTACATATTCATAATCTATATAATCAATAAGTCTATTGAGTTTTTCTTTTTTGGCATTATAAGAAAATAGCTTAGCTGAAGGATTGGTAAAATCAAGTTTGCTGCCTAAAAACACACCTACTCCAACCGCCAAACCTAAAAACAAAGGCAAGTATTTTTTTGAATATCCCATTATTCGTCTAAATCCGTAATCTTTTCTATTTCTACTCCAGCTTTAGCAAGAAAGCTTAAACCAGAATTATCTTTATAATCAATCTGATACACTATACGTTTTATTCCCGCCTGGTGAATCAATTTACTACATTCCTTACATGGTGATAGTGTAATATAAAGCGTTGCTCCTTTACAAGATTGTGTCGATGACGCTACCTTAGAAATTGCATTTGCTTCTGCATGCAACACATACCACTTTGTATATCCTTCTTCGTCTTCACACGGATTTTCAAAACCTGTTGGGGTTCCATTAAATCCATCTGAAATAATCATCCTATCCTTTACAATAACCGCACCAACTTTTTTTCGTTCGCAATGGGATAATTTCCCCCATTCTCTTGCTATTCTTAGATAGGCTTTATCGTACTTAAGCTGTTTTTTATTTGGCATAGGGTAGAATAACTGATGTACTGATAACAATCAAAATACGAATATATTATTACGATGTGGCAAATACAACCATAAATGTTACTTATTTATTTACCAAATTTTATTTGCCATAAGCATTGGGATTACCATTCCGATAACTATCGAAGATACTACAAGAATCCAATCCCGTTTAGAAAACCTTAAAACTGTTAGTGCTATAAAACTTATAATAAAAACAATTAAAACAATCAAGATTTGTGCAACTTCTACTCCTAAGGAGAATCCAATAATGCTTAAAAACTTAGAACCAAACCCACTACTCATTTTAAAGAAGCTCGAAAAACCTAAACCATGAATTATTCCAAATATTAGTGTAACAACATAAAAAATACTAATTCCACTGTTAGAAGGTGTTTTATTTGCTCTCATTACATTAAATATACCCGTAACCAAAATGGTAGCAAGAATCATAAATTCTATTAGATTTCTATTTACCGATATTGCACCATACGTTACTAAGAACATAGATATAGTATGCCCTAATGTAAAAATGGTGACTAGTATTAAAACACGTTTCCAGTGGTTTGCATTATATACTAAAGTTAACAAGATAAAAAACAGTACATGATCATATGCATTTAGATCTAGTACGTGTTTAAAGGCTAGTTGTATATTAAACCAAAATTCTGACATATTTTTTTGGGTTTTTTTAGGTATGGGACTAATGTACAATTAAATACAATAATGAAGAAATATGAAAAAAATTCTTACCAAAAAATTAAGAGATTTACTATTGATAAAACACCAAGTAAAAAGCCTCAAAAATAAAGATTCTTGAGGCTTTTTTTAATGCACACCTATTTCTTTCTTGAATTACAAAAGACCTAATTTTAAAATAACGTATATCCTAAAATAACAGAGAATGATTTGTAATTATAGCTTTGCGCATTGAATCGCCCGTATATTTCACGACCAGTTGCAAATCTTGTTTCTATACTATATTTATTATTATATTTAAAACCAACACCTCCAATTACATTAGTTCTAGACTCCAGATCAAAGGATGTTGGATCAGCAGCATTAATCTGTATCGAATATGTTGAATCAAATTCAAAATCTAATACATAAGCTACATTCACAAACAACTTAGATTTATCATTCAAAAAGAAATAATGTCGTGCACCTATGGGTAGTTCAATAGACTTGTATTCTACCTTATAATTCCGAATTGTTGGCGTTCCTGTAAAGGAAGGATTTGTTTCTGTTTCTATATTAGAATCATACGATTGGTATGTAGGCTCTATAAATATTGCCCATTTACCTTTATTAAACGGTAAGACAAACTCAGCCTCGACACCGAGTTTAAAAGTCGTTTTATTTTCAAAATCACCTACATTACTAGAAGTCCTATTTCTATATGGTAAAGATGCGAAACCAATCCCTGGTTTAATACTTAGGTTAAATAAGTCTCGATCCTCTCTTTTTTGAATGTTTACAAAACTTGGATCTATGCAGGTATTATATTTTGTGAAATATTTTATTAGGCTTTTTCTTTTGTATTCAGTTTTTGCAGCTTCACTTTCTTCTATATTATCACATCGTACATCTGTCCAAAGTTGTTGTTTATATCGATTATTCTTATCAATTTGAATACTGGACACCCTATATACTTTATAAATTAATTGCTGGATATTATCATCTCCTACATTATAAAAATATCTTCTTAGATTCCCATCTTCATATAAGTACAAATTAGCCTCTCCTTTAACCAAATGTTTTAAAAAAAGTGTTTCTTCTTTAAATTCAGGGTTTTTATTGTCACTTAACTTCTTCAAATCTTTACTTGACCTATCTATATCTATAGTTACTCTTATATATCTTAAATCTGAGACAGCAAATTCTTTAATATTTTTTATATACCCTGTTTTGGCTTTGGCATCTTCTGTTATTTTATATTGAATTTGGGTAGGATTATCATGCCAATCGATATTTTTAATTAGACATTCTGTCTTTGATCCATTATTATCTATAAAATATCCTTTTTCAAATTTAATTTGAGCATATCCTGTAACACTAAGGATCATTAATAAAAGTAAAAGTGGTAGTTTTTTCATTTCAATGTTTAGTTTCTGTTTCTTCTCCAAAATTATTATACAAAACTGGGTCCTATTTGACCTAGCAATTGCAACAATACAAACTAGTAGTTTCATTTTTTGATACTGGAAGAAAAAATAATCCTAAATAATTATAATCAACCAACAAAAAGACCCTAAGGCCATTATTATGAGAACCTTATGGTTGTATTAAAATTTTTATTTTTTTTGGGGTGTTTCCCCTGTGTTTGAAATAAATAAAATACTTACATTTATTCCTCTAGATAAATTAACCAACATATTATACTTTCAAAGAAAGTATTTTGAATGGATACCGTAGCAGAAACACAAAAAAACATAAATGAAAATTAATACTATTCTTCAGATCGTTGCTCTCGTATTTTTGGTCATTATTGGATATATATCTTTTAATTCTGGATCCAATTGGAAAATTATAAAATCAGAATTGGATAGAGCTCGAGAAGAATTAAAAATCTCAAAAGATACTTTAGCTGCTACCAAAATCAATTTACAAAAATCTCTAAAAGAAATAAACAAATTGAAACTTCAAAAAGATCTTGTAACCCATAAACGAGATTCTTTATTACTAGATTTTGGAGAGAAAAATGCAATAGATTGGGACCATAAAATGAAACTCCAAGATTCATTAAAGAAAATTCAGGACAAAATAACTGTAGAAACAAAATTGTTAGACAGCTTATTTGGCTTATAAACTCTATATAGAATAAAGTCTATCACTCATAATTCTTAGCATCATGAAAAAATTCTATTTACTTACCTTTTTGATATTCTCCATTTCGATCTCTTATAGTCAAGATCTGCTTGTAGTAGAGTTAGATTCTATAAAGGCCTATGAAATCCCTGCATCTTATGCTAACCGCAAAGGGGTACCGTATTTGGCAAAAAAAGATGTCCCTTATATTTTTAGAACATCAGACATTTATTTAATGAATTCTATTTCTTATGAGACAATGAAAAGAATTTATCAAGGGATGAAAGACAAGGATACCGTTACAGAGGCTATACTCAAAAATTATACAGCAACTCTAAGACGTAATGTAGAATTAGAAAATCAATTAAAATCCAATTTTGCAAAAAGCGACAGTTTAGATCAGATTGTTTATCAAAAAACTCAAGCTACCTTAATTAATACCCAAAGGGCGTTAGATTATACCGTAAACAGCTTAGAGAAGGCCACTAATAGTCTTGAAATCGTAGAAAAAAGTACTAAAAGACAACGAAGAAAAAGTGCTTTTGAAAAAGTGCTCTATGCTATTGGAGGTGTAGGAATAGGAGTCTTAGTTGGTGTATCTCTTTAATGAAATTGATATCGATTCTATCTATATCCTAGATTCCGGTTTTGAAATTATCAATACTTACCTTGTTCCTTTCTTTATGATATTCTTTTAACCGATCTTCTCCTTGCTTCTCTGCCCAAGATTTAAGTTGCGTTCTTTCCTCTTTGAAATCCATAAAAGGAACGGCATACCCACATGATGTTTGTACTGTATCCACATTCATTTCAATAATTTGTCGAGAACCTAAAATTTTAGGAAATAAATCAATGTATTCATGATAAGATTCATCTCTTTGATGATATATCTTAGCTTGTCCATAAAGTCTAAGAATAAGTGGTTTTCCTTCAAAAGAACAAAACAAAATTGTCATTCTGTTATTCTTTAATACATGTGCGGCTGTCTCATTTCCACTACCAGTAAGATTAAGCCACACTACTTTATTTGGTCCTAAAACCCGAAATGTATCCATACCTTTAGGAGAAATATTTACTCGCCCTTCTGTCGCAGCAGTCCCAACAAAAAAAATCTTCTGATTCTTTATAAAAGTTTCAAATTCTGGGTTGATCTCATCAAATATCTTAGCCATTTTATCTTTTACGTATTACAACTCTTACTTCCATAAACATTAAACATTGATTATGTTATCAATATTTATAGCATCTCTTTAGTTATTGTAAAAGTAAATAAACTTCCTTCTCCTTCCTTAGAAGAAACAGTAATTTTCCCTCCCAGATTACTAATAATTTTTTTGACCGTTGCTAATCCGATACCCGTTCCTACATTTCCATCTCTATCAGCTACTCCCACTACAGAAAAAAGCTCAAAAATTTTATCTAAATGTTCTTGTGGAATACCATCAGCATTGTCTTTTACAGAAAACTCATAAAAATCCTTTGTATCTCTTAAATCAACCTCTACAATTATATTAGACTTTGTATTATACTTAATTGCATTAGTAACAAGATTGATCAATATCTGCATAAGTGCAGCCCTATTAACTGTGAGTTCTTCTACGTCACTTTGAAAATTAAAAATAACATTTCGTTCTGTATCAGTGATTCTTTTTAATTCATGCATTAAGACATCAAAAGCAACAGTTTCTTTTTTATGAATAATGAGATCATCACTCTTATAAAACTTAAGAATACCATCGATATAATTTCTAAGAGAATACGAGGATGATTTTAGGTACTCCAAGTACTGTAAAGATTCTTTATTTAATGTATCTTTATTATCATAGGCCAAAAGTTCGGTTAAAGAAATAATATTAGCTAACGGAGATTTAAGATCATGAGAAACAACACTTGCAAATTTCTTTAAATCTTCATTTCTACTTTTTAATTTATCTTGAATTTTTTGGAGTTTAAAATTCTGATACCTCTGTTCAAACAAATTGATAACCTGTTTGGCCATAGATATTAATGCTTTTTGTTGTTCTTGAGTAAGTTTTCTGGGTTTATTATCGTACACACATAACATTCCTAATTTAAAACCATTTGAATCTACCAAAGGAGCCCCTGCATAAAAAATGGCTTGATGTTCTGTAACCAAAGGGTTATTAAAAAAACGTTTGTCTTTTCTAGAATCCTCGATAATGGTAATCGTATCATTAGAATTAATTGCGTGACCACAAAATGAAATTTCTCTAGGGGATTCACTAAATGGGACTCCGTGATGTGATTTTAAAAAATTTCTGTCTTTATCTAATAACGTAATTAACGATATCGGAGCATCACAAATATAGGATACCAGCGAGGTTATATTATCATAATCTTCTTCTGGCAGTGTATCTAATAATTGATACTTTTCTACGGCTGCCAGACGTTCTTTTTCATTTTTCGGAATGCTTGGGGAAATCATAATACCGATACTTTAAAGTTAAATATACTACAAAGAACAGCTATCTAAATTAATCATTTAGTAATACATTAAAAAAATGTTCTTTGGTAATATCAACTTAGTACACTTTTTTAGAGAAACATTACAGCAAAGTACATCGCTAAGGTCTTGTTTTTTGGTTTTAGCATATTAATCTTTTGTTAAAAAAACCTATAAAATCACTACCATTATTATTAACGGTAGTGATTTTAATCCCAAAAGTTCTTTATAAAATTATAATATCGCTTCTCCAATAAAGAAAATTAGATTACTTAGTGAAGCATCTCGTTTAGGAAATAATGCCTGCATTCTTTGATCTGTTCCCATCTGTTTCATCCCTTCTGGTGAGTCAAAATAAAACCTATGTATTTCATCAGGTTTTTCGACTATTCCTTTTGACTCAAATGGAGCAATAAAACGTTCAAAATGAGTCCCAAATTCAGGAATTATTTTACATGCTTCATCGTGATATTCTCCAAATTGCTTTCTATACTTCTCTCCTTCTTTAAAATACACTAAAGCAATACCGTATGTTTTGGTTTTGTCTCCTGTTTCTTTTTTAAATTTAAAATCAGTATTCTTACTAGTAAAGATCGAAATATCTTTAATAGATGGCATTGCAAATTCCTTTCTTACCTTCATGAACTCCTCGTCCTGATTAAACTTATTAAAGACTTCAATACTTGGATAAGATGCAAAATGTATTTCGTCTGGTAATTCAACATCTCCTTTTGCCAACATTTTAGGCTTAATAATTCGTTCTATCTTACCCCCATATTGTTCTAGTATGGCCGCTCCCCTTCTCTTATACTCTTCAAATTTTTCTTCTTGACCATCTTTAAGATATACCAAAGCAACATTTATGATTTCTTCTTTTTTGGATATTGCCATTTCTTCTACTTTATTTTTTTTATTCGTTTTATGCAATGCTATGGTAGATGTTTCTGATTCCTTATTACAAGACATTATCAATACCACTATTGCCAGACTTAAATTCAGTTTTAATACATTCATGTTATTGATTTTTTGAATTAATAAAAGTTTCCATGTCTTTTAAACCCATTGTCCAAAGATTTCTAAATGCTTCCTGAGCAACTGGTGCGTTCTCCTTGTCAGCATCGAATGTTGCCGACCATTCTACTTCAGTCTTTTGATCAGAAATTGATTTTACTTTCATCGTTCCTACTATATTTTCTACGGGTAACATTTCCTGAGAAGGAATTCCATAAACAAAAGTTTTTGTCTCTGCATTAACCTCGATAATATCTTCATCGAGTTTGGACCCATCATGAGTTTCGCAAAAGCGTTTTCCATCTGCTATGCGACAGGTTTTAATAAGCGATGCAAACCATTGATCTACACCTTCAACTTTACTAATAACTTCCCATGCTTGTTGCGGAGTAACATTCATAGCATGGGTGATTTTTTGAGAAAACTTTTCCATCATATATATTTTAATAGTTAATATTGATGCAAAGTTGTTCTTAATTACAAGACATGTTTTTTGCTATTCGTTCAACATTTTGTGTTTTTGGTTCAATTTGTAAATTGAAGGGGAAATACTAAATTTTTGTTTGAAAGATTTTGAGAAATGTGCTATATCATTAAAGCCACAATCATATGCAATATTAGAAATACTTAATTCTGAAATTAACAGAAGATCAGCAGCTCTATTCAAACGCTTATTTCTAATGTAATTATTGGGGCTATCATTATAGATTTTTTTAAACTTTCTTTTAAAAGATGACAGGCTTGTGTTGGTTAACATGGCTAAATCTGAAATATTTACTCCAGAAGAAAAAATATGTGCTTCAATGATTTCATTAAAACTAAATGAGTTTTCGATAAAAAGATTAGATAGTATTTCTCTTATTTTTTGAGAGTTATCTGTTTGTAGTAAAAGAAGTATGATTTCTTTAAGTTTTAATACCAGGATATCTTCATTTACCATACTTGGGTTTTCAAAGTAAAAAAGAATACTATCGATATATTTCTTAATTAATACCAATGCTTCCAGTCTTACCATATTTGATCTTTCTGTGACGGTATACTTTTTCAAGAAAGAAGGTAAGGTAGTACCATAGGCTTTTTTTAGAATATCTGGATAAAAATGAACTGCAATAGCCTCATAAGTACCCTCTTTTTTATCAGGTAACATTTTGGAAACAAAGTTACCGCACTTCATAAGTACAGATTCTCCTACCTTGATACGCAACTTTTTGGTTTCTGAAACAGCATCATATTCTCCCTCTATTACGTATAAAAAACAGGCCTCATTGGGCATAGGATTAGGCTTATTAAAAGGCGGTTTAATCACCGCCTTTTCGAATAGTCTTTTATTATATAAATCCAATGTCTTATGAGAAAGGATCATATCACTTACTTAGTTTTGAGCAATTTTTAAAAGATGCTCCATTTGTAATGTATCTTTAATCAGCGAATTCTGAATAGGAGCAACTTTATCATTGTAGTCTACAAGACCATAATCGATTCCTGATACTATTCTCTCTACCCTTTTTCCATGTGCCGCTTCAACTAATCCAGTAATATCATCTGCTACTAATTGAGGATCTGGAGCGTCTTCTGTCTCAAAGAAACCTTCAAAATTTTTCAACATTGCATGTGGAGTTTCTTTATGATCTCCGTACTCATTAAATACGCCTTGATCTTCTTCTGCTGGACCTGTAAATAAAAGATTCGTCCCAAATGGACCTGGCTCTACAACGCTTACTTCAACACCAAATGGAGCTAACTCATATCGTAATGCTTGTGAGTATGCTTCTACAGCATGCTTACTTGCACAATAAATACCAAAATAAGGAAAAGCCAATCTACCAGCTAGTGAGGTTACATTTATAATAAGGCCTTCTTTTTGTTTACGCATATATGGCGCTACTGCCTTTGTTGTACGTAAAATCCCAAAGAAATTCGTCTCAAATTGATCTTTGGCTTGTTCTACACTATACGCTTCTGTAATACCTACAAACATATACCCTGCATTATTAATCAAATGATCAATTCTGCCGTCTTCATCTACTATTATCTGTATTGCTTCTGATACCGAATCGTCAAGGTTTACATCCATTTCTACAACAGAAATCTTCAGATTTTCTTGCTGAGCAATTTTTAGTAATTCTTCTTTTTTCAAAGAATTTTTACTTTCTACATTTCTCATTGTAGCCCAAACTTTATACCCTTTTCTGGCTAAAGTTAATGCGGATAAATACCCAAATCCACTACTACTTCCTGTAATTACTACGTTTTTCATTTTTCTTTTTTTTAATTTAATTAAAATTAGACCAGTCTACTACTAAATATCTAAAAAAAACTAAAGAATGTATTTTGAGACATATTGAATAAAAACTTCAATAGCATCATTATTTTTTGAAGATTTCATTCTCAAAATAGCTCCTTCCCATCCAGAAAGAATAAAGTTCGACATATCCACAGATGATTTATCAGCGCTAATAACACCTGTGTTCTGTCCTTCAATAATACAATCTTCAAAACAAAACTGCCATTTATCCAATTCTGAAGAAATTACTGTACTAAATGATTCTGAAACATCAGATAACTCCAAACTACAATTCCCTAATAAACATCCTTCTTTGAACCCTTTATCAGAATATACATTCTTCATATCATTAAAGAAAGACAATAATCTTTCTCTTGGATTTTTGCTAGTGTCTTTTAAATAGCTATTTAAAATCTTTAATGAATGTTCTGAATAATATTTGATGAGTTGTATTCCAAAATCTTCCTTACTTTTAAAATAATAGTAAAAAGATCCTTTTGGGATCTTAGCCGTTTCTAAAACTTCGAGGATACCTAAGTTATTATATCCTTTTTTTAATACCAAATCGGTACCTATTGCTAAAATATTATCTACAGTTTCTTTTTTCATTTTTATATTAGACCAGTCGTCTACAAAGATAGGAACTATTTTAAAACCAACAATTTTTTGTTCTATTTTTTTACATTATTCAAAATTATAGGATCAAAAACAACTCATTCAATTCCTTGGTTCTATGAATTTTACAAGCTTTAGGTCAATATATCAAAGGCGTTCTATTTTACAGATAAAACAACATGCCTCAGAATTCCTGGCGTGTAAATAGGAGATATTATGATGATTTTTAAATATTTTTTCGATCAACTCATCAACATCTTCATCACCAACTAATTTTGTAAATACCATTTTTTGCTCTTGATTATACCCTATCAAAGACAAAGGGAAATTATCCCTATCTTTTTTTATACCAGGCGGGAAATTGTAAATATCTTCATAAGCTTTAACAGGTTTTTTATGAATAAATACAGGTCCGGGTTGATCAAAGGCATTTTTGATATCAAATGGACTATGTCTAAACACCAATCTTATATCTTTTCCTATTTCAAATGGTTGAAGAGAAACTCGGCAAGGTCCAGCTCCTGTCGATAGCTGTTCCATAACCTCTAGACCATAGTCATCTTTTTTTTCTGTTTTTATCTGCAAAGCATATTCCTCAGAAAGGGGAACAATTTTAAAATTTCTCATCAATAATAGATTTATACATTATACCGTAAATGTAGTATCAGCTTCATATGTATAAAATCCGGATCTTGCTATATATTGAAAAGATAAAACCATCATATGTTCTTTATTCTAATGTATATATCACCTTATTTCCTGAAAACTCTGCAAAAACACCTTTAAACATACCGTTTACATGTTTAATAAGATGATCTGATGATATTAAGTTTATTTTTTGAGGTTGAATTACAGAAAAACGTATGTTCTTTTCCTGGAGTACTAGCTCTACAAAACGATCTGAAATTTGGCTTTTAACCTTATTTTTTCCATCATTAGTAAGCATTGGCCACGAAATACGTTTTTTTCCTTCAAAACCTTTGAACTCGGTTTCAACGATTATTTTATGGTCTTTTATTGAAATGATTTCGGTAATAGATTGTGATTTTTCAGGAGCTATGTCATAGGTAATTTTAAACTCCACACTATGAGTGTTTTCTTCTAAAATCTCAACATTAGACGGGTCCATTTTAAGCTCGGCTAAGGAACTCCAAGTACCATCAGAGTTTTCCCATAAAGGTCCTGTAGCCATATATGTATTTTCCCCACTAAAGAGAGGTGCGATCCCATTTGAAGGACCTAACTGAGGATGTCCTCCTTTGATATGTGATCGAATAATTCCTGTTGGGTTATATTTTTGATCTCCATTAGTCTCATATTCCAGATAGGTTCCGTTAGCATTTGCAAATATTTTATGAAACGGTTTTAATATTGGAATTACGAATCCTCCTATATCCGAAGGAGCAGGTAATTCATTTATTTCATCATTAGAGAATTGCCATGCCTGAGCTAGCATCGAAGTTGCTAACATATTATAGCAAGTGTGTACAGAATATCTTTCGTATCCATGTTTATTTTCTATCGGAAATCTGTTTTTTACAACATAACCAGAACCATCTTCTCTTATCCATTGTTTAATAGAATTAAGAGATAACATCGCTGCTCTTTTAAAAGCACCTGCTTCTTCTTTTTTTCCTAAATCTGAATATGCTGAAGCATAAATTTCAAACAAAACACATTGTTCTGCTTCATTCCAAATATGGTGACTACTTCTATACCCTGCCGGAAGCTCTCCAAAAGGAGATTGAAGGAACATTGATGTCCATGCACCTCTCCATAGGTTATCTTGTAATACTTCGGCATGTTTTCCTTTATATCCTAGTTGTAAGACCCCTGCTAAATAATGTCGGGCAAAAAGATCGTATGATAAAGGATTTCCTCCTTCATTATACATTCCCGAGTTCGTGAAATTAGAAAGTTGGAAGCCTAACATCCTCTCTACATACTCATGAGAGGTAAACTTATTTTTAGCTCTTAAAAATTCTCCAGAGGCATGCACCAAAATCCAATTCATTGCCTTTTCTTTATTGTAAAAAGCATATAATTTGGAAATGTCGATGGATTTTAAACTTGTATTCCAGGAATTTAAAATCTCTTTATTTACAAAAGGTTTAAAGTTTTCGTAAGCTAACATCACTGGCCAAGTGTAAAAATCTCCATGATTTCCATTCACTCGATTGTTAACCATATCGTTTAATGATTCAGTTAATGCTTTTACACCACTTTCAAAAAGAGGATCTGTTTTTTTTAATTTTCCTGAAAAAGCTAACACTGCTACACTATGTGCAAAACAGGGGGTGGTATAATATTTTTCAACTTTTTCGACAGGGTCAATAATGCGACCTTTGCTATTTTGATATTTTAGCATGGCACGCACTTGCTTTTCGATAATTTCTAGATAATCATTCCTCTTCAACCCTGTAAGTTTAAAATCATTAAGATTATCTTGGTTTTTTAAAAACCTATTAATTTTTCCTGATAGCGGATGAGCCTCATTACGAATAGTGGTACTTTGTACTACTTGAGGGATCAATCTGTTTGCTTTTTTAATATTCTCTTTAGAAATAGTTTTATTTTGGTTTTGACCATTTAAAAAGCTACTACAAGAAACTATAGTCAAAAAAAACGATAATAAAGAGATTTGTGATGCTCTTTTCATGGGGACTTTAGTTTAAATATTAGCGAGGTCTTTTAGTAAACCTTCAACACCTAAGCTACTAACATACAACGTAAATGCCATAATCAATATCAATATAATGATGTCATGTATTTTGTTTACATTCGATTTCATTAGTGACTTTTTACAAGTTAAGTAAAATACAGACCCTATAGTTATGGGTAATACTATGGCTATACTAGCTTGCGATAGCATTAAAATAAATACAGGTCTAAAACCTAGACCTATCCCTAAAATACTTGATAATGTTAAAAGTAATACGATTACTCGAGAACTTACTGTTTTTGTATTTCTTTCCTGTTCTTTATAATCTATAATGAGCCACGGAATTACAAGCGTATTGGGGAGGTGAGAAGATAAACCCGCGGCAAGAATACCTATAACAAAAACCCCTAGAGCGGCTTTACCAGCAATAGGTTCCATTAAAGGAATCATTTCTGCAACATTATTTAAGCTTAAACCTTTAACATGTAAAGTCGAAGCAGCGGTAATTAGTATAGCAGAACTAATAATAAACATTAAAGAGGCACTTACAAATGCATCACGTTTCTGCAGTTTATTGTCTGACATATCCCAACCTGTGTCCTTTACAATTTGTGACCGAATTACAAAGGCAAATACCGACACTGTAGTTCCCACCATACCAGCTATAATAATAAATGGACTATTATCGCTACCTTCTGCAGTTTGTGGAAATCTTGGAATAAACCCTTTTACCAACTTGGATATAGATGGAAAATTCATAAACATGGTAGTAACAAAAGCTAAAGCCATAATTGCTACCAAAATGGCTAAAACCTTTTCGAAGAACTCATAATTTCCAAACCAAATAAGAACATAAATTAACACTCCAATTAAGATTGCCCACGATAAAGATGAAATATTCCATGGTAAAACAGCTTCTGACCATTCTGCCATTACATCTGCCATAATGCCCAACAAGCCAGTAAGGGCACTAACTATTATAGTCGATAAAGCAACAATTAACACAATTGCTAAAGCGGGATGGATGTGTTTTTTAATCCCTTGAATAACGGTTTCTTTAGTCACCATAGTATAGCGACTAAAAAGCGTAATTAAATAATACGTCATAACACAACTTACTAGAACAGTCCACAGTAGATCTAGACCAAAATTAGCCCCAGCTTTAGACATAGAAGTTACACTTCCTGTTCCAACATTATATCCTATTAAGAATATTCCCGGTAAAACACTGACTAGTATTTTTTTTAATTTTGACATATTCACTTTTTTAGGAAAGAAAATACCGTTTCAAATCTAAAACGGTTTTTCTTTTTTGTATTTAAAATAAAAGGCTAATCTGTTATGGAATAATTTTTTGAGATAGTTCGTTTTTGTTGTTAGTTAATTATTCTCGTTTTCCATGTACCCCATATTAGCTGTAATACCGCCATCTACATAAATGATTTGTCCATTAATAAAATCTCCTGCTTTTGAAGACAATAAAATAGCAGTACCAGATAAGTCTTCTACAACACCCCATCGTGCAGCAGGGGTTCTTGTCATTATTAAGTTATTAAATGGATGTCCTTTACTAGCATATTCTTCGGTCTTTGCAGTTTTGATATATCCCGGTGCAATACCATTGACCTGGATGTTGTGTTTACCCCATTCTACGCACATATTTTTGGTAAGCATAGCTAAACCGCCTTTTGCAGAAGCATAGGCCGAAACCGAGTTGCGACCATACGTACTCATTAAGGAACAAATGTTGACTATTTTTCCTTCTTTTTTGGTAATCATATCAGGAACTACAGCTTTTGAGACTAAAAATGTAGAAACAAGATTGATATCTAAAACTTCCTTGAAATCCTTTTCTTCCATTTCTAAAATTGGTGTACGCTTAATAATTCCAGCGTTATTGATAAGAATATCAATAGAACCTATTTCTTTTTTTATAGTTTTAATACTTACGTTTACTGCTTTTTCATCACTGACATCAAAAGCAATAGCAAATACATCAAATCCTTTTTCTTTAAAATCTTTTTTTGCTTGGTCCAGTTTTTCTTTGGATCTTCCGTTGATGCAGACTTTAGCACCAGCTTGTGCTAAACTAAGTGCTAAATCTTTTCCTATTCCGTCTGAACCTCCTGTAACTAAAGCAACTTTGTTATCTAATTTGAAACTATCTAAAATCCCCATATTATTTCAATTCTATTGCTTTTATAGCATCCATATCTGTGAAGTCTAAGTTTTCGCCAGCCATTCCCCAAACAAAGCTATAGCTCGAAGTTCCAGAAGCACAGTGTATAGACCAAGGTGGAGAAATAACTGCTTGCTCGTTGGTCATCCAAATATGTCTGGTTTGTGTAGCTTCGCCCATAAAATGACTAATCGCATGATTTTTAGGAAGATCTATATATAAGTATACTTCCATACGGCGATTATGCGTATGTGGGGGCATCGTATTCCAAATACTACCGGGTTTTAGTTTTGTAATCCCCATTTGTAACTGACAAGTTTGTACACTCGCCGCAACGATGTACTGGAAGATTTGACGCTCATTAGCGTCATTCGAATTTCCTAGATCTAAAGTAATTCTGTCTTTAAGCTCAATCTTTTTTATAGGATAAGCTTGATGAGCAGGGGCAGAATTAATATAAAATTTAGCAGGGTTACTGCCAGATTTACTTTTTAAGATTATAGACTTGGTATTTTTTCCAATATAAATTCCTTCCATAGGAAGTAGAACGATTTCTTTTCCATCTACCTCTACAATTCCTTCTCCTCCTATATTGATCATTCCAACTTCTCTACGATCACAAAAGTGTGATGCTTTAAGTGGATCGATAGGATCTAATGATAGTGATTTTGAAACTGGAACAGCACCACCTGCGATAAAGCGGTCGTTCATAGTATACGTCAATACTATTTTATCTGTTTCAAAGTTTTTTTCAATTAAAAACTGTTCTCTAAGTCTATCGGTGTCATAGTTTTTTACATCGGCTGGATGTGCCGCGTAACGTTCTTCATAAGTGATATGATCCATTTTCTTATTTTCCTTTAAGGTTCATTTTATACATTTCACTAGCTGCTAATAAGAACGTTCCCGTAACATATTCGTGAGAATCGTCTTTAGAAAGATTTACGGGTTGGTCTCCTACCAATTGTCCCCATTGTACTTTTCCTTCTTTACTAATTTCATCAGTCACAGATTTCCATGCTTTTTTAACTATAGGTAAGTACTCTTCTTTATTTAAAATTCCATTATTTATACCATAAGCAAGTCCATAGATAAAGAAGCTGGTTCCACTTGTTTCTTTAAAAGGTGCATGATCTGGATTTGCTAAGTTTGGATACCAAAACCCTTCTTTAGCTTGACATTCTTTTAAAGCTGCTGCCATACTTTTAAGTACGGATTCATAGCGCTTATAATTACCGTGCTCCATTGGCAAATACTCTAAAATTCTTGCAATACCAGCCATAGCCCAACCATTCCCTCTCGACCATACTATTTTTTTGCCATTTTTGTTTGAAGGAAAAAAGCGTTTATCTCTATAAAACAGATTAGTATCTGTATTGTATAATTTACCATAAACATCCCAAAACATAGCATCCATCCAGTCAGAATATTTTTGATCTCCAGTAACATTATACAGCATCGCTAAGGTCGGTGGCCCTGTAAATAAAGCATCTACATATCGTGTGCCATTTTCATAATACCATTGATGCGGGTTCCCTTTTGGATTTCTAAGATTTGGATTATCTAAATGGTCAATAACTCCTCTGATCTTACTCTTTTCTGGTTTTGCCATATAAGACTGAATCATAGATTGTCCTACAGTTAATAAATTAGCTCCACTTGCAGGGTGCACTGGAGGTAGTGTAGGTACTTTCCATTTTAAAGATGTACATAATTTATCTGTTTGCTCTAAATAGGTTTTATCTTCTGTTGCAAAATAACACGCCATTACCCCAGCATAATAAGTTCCTCGTATCCAATTATCATCATACTCTTTCCAAGGGTGATTTAATTGATACGCATTTACTCTATCTATAAGCTCCTTAATTTGAGGTCGCTCATAAATAGATTGTGCCATAAGGTTAGATGCTACGAAAAGAATCACGAAGAATATCGCAAATGTTTTAGTAGTAAAATTTAGCATTCTTTTTTTCATTATGGTTTATTTATTATTTGACAATTATGATGCTATAGTATTCTTAATTAGATTCTTTAATTTATTACAGGAATCATTTTACTCCAGAATTACATCAAGAAAGAATAGTACAAACTTAGGGTTAGCGTGTTCTTAGTAGTATATAGATTTTGATATGTTATATATTAATATTATCATTTTACATCTACTCATTCATTATTTTGATAATATTCATGTATTTCTTAGGGAGAGATTTCTAAAATATATTCTAGGCAGAAGGTAAATACCGAAAAGTCAACATGCTTTATTATAATTTACTTTTACGAGCTGCTACTAGTCAAATCCTAATACTTTTATGCCTTAAACCAATTTAGTAGTTTACGATCATATTAGATTTACGATATTGATTTGGAGTTACTCCTTTGGCTCTTTTAAAAATTTGAGAAAAAGCTGAAGGATTATTAAACCCTGATTCATAGCATATCTGCATAATGGTAACATTACTTTCTAAAAGCATTTTACATGCAAATTCAACCCGTACTTCATATAAAAATTCACTATAACTCTTTTTGACTGCATTTTTGAAATAACGACAAAAGGCACTTTTTGATAAATTCGCAACATTAGAAATTTCATCAAGAGAGATATTCTTTGTAAAATTCAGCATAGTATGCTGAATAATCTTATTCATTCGGTCTTTTTCCTTGGGGTTGGAAGATTTATGCAAATCAAAGTTCGATAATACCTCAACTTCTTCGGATTTAGAAATTAAACTCAAAATTTGGATCAAAGATGCCATTTGCTCCAAAGAGGATTGATCGAGCATTTTGTGTAAAATATTACTAATAATTTCATTTGTTTTTCCTTCAATATGAAGTCCTCCTGAAGCTTTCTCAAACACTCTATTAATAGGATACACATCAGGTATTCTTAAAAAATCTTTTCCTGCAAAATCAGGATAAAATTTTAGCACAATAGCCTTAGTCAATAAATCCGTGTCTTTTTCATAAAATTGTTGATCACTTTTCCATACATGAGTAAGTTCTTCTCCTACCAAAACCATATCTCCTTTTTGATATGATTTAATACTACTTCCTACATATCTTGTCCCGTAACCTTCAATAATATAAGCTAATTCTAATTCTTTATGATAGTGTAATGGATTCAAAAAAAATGGCAATTCAAAATAGGATATTGAAATCCCAAAATTAGAAGTACGGTCTGAGGAAAGAAATTTAGGCTTAGGCATTATATAAATTTTACCAAAAAAGATAAAAATAAATTATTAAATGCAAATATTCATAAAATACTGGTTAATATCTATCTATTATTGTCAATATCATTTTCTTTTCTTTGATCCTTAAAATCAATGAATTTTTTATGAAACATCATTTTTTAATACTCTTTATAGTATACTATTTTGTTCCATCTCTACTAATCTCTTGTGAAGCAACTGACAAGTTATATACTATTACAACGGTTAACAATACTAATTTAAAAAGAGAGAAAGAAACTATAGAAATTCAATTAAAAGATGTACCAGAATTTTCTAAAGAAGAATATAATAATTTATCAATTTTTGACACTAAAAACAATCTAGTTGTATCACAACTTGTTGATATAGATCAAGATTCAATACAAGATTATATTATTTTTCAAACTGATTTTAATCCTAATGAAACTAAAAAGTTTACACTTGTATATCAAAAAGAAACTCAACTAAATAATAAAGTTGATGTACATACTTTTTGCAGAATAGTTCCAGAAAGAATAGATGATTTTGCCTGGGAAAACGATAAAGTAGCATTTAGAACCTATGGACCAAAATGCCAACAATTATTTGAAGAAGGAAAACCAGGGGGATTAATTTCTAGCGGAATTGATTGTTGGACAAAAAGAGTAGACTATCCAATTATCAATAAATGGTACAAGGATTATTTAAATGGAAAATCGTATCATAAAGATCATGGAGAAGGTTATGATGCATACCATGTAGGAACTACCAGGGGTTGTGGTGGTGTCGCTCTCATTCATAACAACACCTATCTATTGACTAAAAACTTTACAAATTGGAAAATATTAGCAAATGGCCCAATTCGAAGTATTTTTGAATTAGAGTACGCCACTATAAAAGTTGGAAATTCTGAGGTAAGTGAAAAAAAAAGAATTTCTCTTGATTTAGGAACTCATCTATATCATTGCCAAATATCTTATACTTCTAAACGACAGCTCAGCAAAGCTGGTATTGGCTTGGCACTACATCAAGGTAAAGGAAAAACAACAATGAACAAAGCAGAAGGCTGGGTTTCTTATTGGGAGCCTATGGAAGATTCGTACATTGGCACAGCCATATTGATCAATCCAAAATCAATAACTGATATAGCTATTAACGATACTTTATCTAAAGATGAAAGTTTTAATAATCTTTGGGTCAATACCAAGATTCAAAAGAATCACTTCAGCTACTGGGCTGGCTTTGGATGGAAGAAAAGTGGTGATTTTAATACTTCTAGAGACTGGGAAAACTATCTTAAAAAAGAAGCTTCTAAAAAAAATACCCCTATAGCAATTACACTCACTAAAAAATAAATTTTATATGTGGAAATCAGATGATGAACTTTTTAGTATCGCCAAGAATGAACTTTTTACAGCCTTAGTTGGTGATATTTTAGATCAATTAGGGTATCAACATCAATTTTTAGACCCTGCCATCAAACCAGTTAAAAATGATATGGTGGTAATTGGCAGAGCAATGCCTGTATTAGAAGCTGATGTATTTGAAGAAACCTCCAAAGAAACGAATAATCCACTTATGAAAAAGCCTTTTGGTCTTATGTTTGAAGCTTTGGATAGTTTAAAAAAGAATGAAGTCTACATCTGTACAGGATCATCATTTTCATACGCTTTATGGGGTGGATTGATGAGTACTAGGGCCATAAAATTAAATGCAGCAGGAGCTGTACTACATGGTTATTCTCGAGATACAAATGAAGTGGAAAAATTAAATTTTCCAACCTTTTCTATTGGGACTTATGCTCAAGATCAAGGACCTCGAGGAAAAGTAATAGATTATAATATACCTATTGAGATAAACCATGTAAGAATTAATCCTGGGGACATTGTATATGGGGATCGAGATGGCGTACTTATTATCCCCAAGGTAGTTGAAAAAAAAGCTTTTAAAGGAGCTATAGAAAAAGCAAGAGGAGAGCAACTTGTAAAAAAGGCTTTAGAAAATGGAATGAGTACTGTTGATGCTTTTAATAAATTTGGAATTATGTAGTTTATTTTTTCAAATACTCAAACTCTAAAACATAACATATTTATGTTTGCCTCATAGAATTTTTTAATCCTTAAAACAAAAACCTTCCAAATCAAATGATTAAAAAGGTTTCTAAAAATACTTGAGGTAGGAATCGAATCTACACTACCGAAGTCACTAGATTTATTTTCAGTATAATAATCATGTACATGAACTTATACAACCCAATAAAAGCCTTTTAATAAGAGTATTAAAAAGCAACAACAAACGTGGATCATATAGGAATAAGGTATTGTAAAAGGAAAATGATACCGTAAAGTATTCATTTAATAAGAATTTCTATCCTATTTTAGTCGAACACCAACATCATTTAATCATTAACCACGATTTTTTAAATTTGTTAATAAATACTATGCCGGTATAGTATAGCATTCAAAGGTAAAATCTAGGAAATGAAAAACGAAAATCCTCAAGCAAAGTCACTATATGAATTATATCTTCACTTGGGATTATCTGTGGATTTAATTCAACCTTCCGAAGGTTTTGCTATTCTTAATTTGAAAGACATCAATTTTAAACTTCCATATCAATCACCATCATTCCGTCCAGATTATTTTTCATTTCTTTTTGTAAAAAACGGTCAAGGAAAGTATACCATAGATGAACACTCTTTTGGCGTACAACAGCATTCTATTTACTTTACCAATCCGAGTAATTACCGAACATTCAGTTGGGAAAAAATTGAAGAAATTTATCTTATAACTTTTGATGAAACATTTCTAAAACAATATATCAACAAAGACATCTTCTCTGGATTTCCATTTTTATTAACTGAAACGATCAGTCCTAAAATTGTAAGTGATGAATTTTATAGTGAAGTAGAGCATGTTTATCTAAATATTCACAACGAATACACCAACCAATCTACTGATAAATACAGAATTGTCGGACATTTATTGGCAGTGATGCTTTATAAAATCAAAGCTTATTTTTGGAAGGATTACAACCCTATTTATGAAGGAAACAGAAGTTCGCAAATTGTTAAATCCTTCAAACGATTACTTGAAAAGCACTACCGTGATTTAATTATGGGAAAAATAGAAACTGTTTTCAGGGTTCAGGATTATGCTTCAGCACAAAATCTACATCCTAACTATTTAAGTAATATTATTAAAACTAAGACAGGAAAAACTGTTACTACCTGGATTGCAGACAAATCTATTTCCGAAGCCAAATCACTATTGCAAAATTCATCCATGTCTATCAAAGAAATAACCTATAGACTAGGGTTCTCTGAAACTGCCCATTTTAGCAACTTTTTTAAAAAACACACCAAAATATCCCCTGCCCAATATCGAAAAGAGCATTCTATTTAATGAGTTAGTTCTTTATTCTTCTTTTCATTTTCTATTTAAATTTTACAACTAATGCTGTATTCTATGCAACAAACAAAGCGTAGTACCTAAATACCTTTGTTCTATTAAACTTAAAAAGATATATAAATGAAAAATTTAAGCAACAAAGTAGCCCTTATAACGGGCGCATCACGTGGTATTGGTGCAGAGGTAGCACTACATTTGGCCAACACCGGAGCAAAAGTAATTGTAAATTATTCAAGCAGTAAAGCAGCAGCTTCAGCGATTGTACAACAAATCAAAACAAATGGTGGGGATGCTATTGCTATACAAGCTGATGTAAGTAACTCGCAAGATGTAAAAAATCTTTTCGATAATGCCATTGCCCATTACGGAAAAATTGATGTTTTGGTCAATAACGCAGGTATTATGATCAATACGTTTATTAAAGATACCACCGACGAGGATTTTGCAAAACAAATGGATGTAAATGTAACAGGAGTATTTAATACACTTCGTGAAGCTGCTACGAAATTAGCAGAGAATGGAAGTGTTATCAACTTTTCTACTTCGGTCAACAGAATAATGTTACCCACTTATGGACCTTATGTAGCTACCAAAGCAGCAGTTGAACAATTAACTCGCGTGTTTGCAAAAGAAGTAGGAAACAGAGGTATCAATGTAAATTCAATTTCTCCCGGACCTACAAACACCGAGTTGTTCACAAAAGGAAAACCAAAAGCAGTAATCAATAGATTAGCCTCTTTATCAGCATTCAATCGTATTGGAGAACCTGGAGATATTGCAAAAATTGTAACCTTCCTGGCAAGTGATGAAGCCAAGTGGATTTCTGCTCAGAATATAGGTGCCAACGGAGCAATGGCTTAACTACTTTAATCATTTAATTATTACATATTATGAAAACATTTTTAACCGCCCTCGTTATGGGGCTATGCGGAGCATTGGCAGTATTTATCTCATTTTCTATGGGATGGACTACTTGGGTCATGTTTCTTGCCTGGGTAAGTTATTACCTCTTTGGAAAATCGATTAAAATATATACTCCCAGTTTCTTACAGATTATTTTGGGAATAGTAATGGGAGTTCTTATACAGTCTTTAGCAAGTTTACTTTCGCCTGTACTAGGTGTATTGGGATTTCCATTAATCGTTTTTGTCCTTATTGGTTCTTTGGCATATATATCAAAAATTAAAGAGTTAAATAACATTCCTGCTTGGTTTCTGGGTTTGATCATCTTTTTTGGGGTACACCCAGAACTACAAATAATTCCAGTATTGCGCTTACTTGTTCCTACAGTTGCAGGGGTAGTTTTTGCATTGATTAATGACGCAGGACTTAAATACATAAACAAGAAATTTTAAACCACAAAAAATGAATTCATTACAAAATAAAACAGCCTTAATAACAGGGTCCGCAAGAGGTTTGGGAAAAGCCATAGCAGAAAGATATGCTGCTCTTGGCGCCAATATTGCCATAAATTTTTCAAAAGACAACATATCAGCCGAAGAGACATTATCAAATATTGAAGCTATGGGGGTTAAAGCCATAGCTATACAAGCTGATGTCAGTAAAGTAACTGACATTGAAAGACTATTTAATGAAACCAAAAAAGCCTTTGGGAAAATCGATATTGTGGTGGCTAATGCCGGGATAGAAATGGTAGAAACACCAGTAACGCAATTTACAGAAGAACAATTTGATAGATTGTTTAATATCAATACCAAAGGTGCTTATTTTACCATGCAGCAAGCGGCTAAAAACATCGAAGATAACGGACGTATTATTTACATCGCTTCCAGCACCACGGTATATCCCATACCAGGAATGGCTTTATATGGAGGAAGCAAAACTACACCACGCTATCTAGTGGATGTTCTTTCAAAAGAAATAGGGAATCGAGGGGTTACTGTAAATTCTATCATTCCTTTTGCAGTAGATCATTCTGGAATATTTGTTGATCCTAATGCTTATCCAGAATTAAGAAAATCACTAATAGAAAGCTGTCCCATGGGAAGATTGGCAGAAGTTGAGGATGTAGCAAATCTAGCAGAATTTTTTGCCAGTGATCTATCATCATTTGTAAATGGACAACATTTACTTGTTAATGGAGGAGCTAATCAATAAGTATCACAATGAAAAAAACAACTTATTTAATTAGTTTATTAATATTCATATCCTTTTTCAATACATGTGGACAAATAGGAAACCACGAACATAAAGAAGTAGAATCTATGAATCTAAATAGTATTAAAAACAATATTGTCAAACAGGCATTTGAAGCATGGCAACAAGGAGATTCAAAGCTTTGGTTCTCATTTTTTACTAATGATGCACAGCTGTACGATGATGGGAAACTACGCGATTTTAATAATTTTTCAACTAATGCAATAGGAGAAGAATGGTTTACTAGTCTCGACAAAGTCGAAAATGAAGGTTTGTCTATTTACGGAAAAATTCATACCAAGAAGTGGGGTAATTTTAAAACATATTTTAAATTTTACATTAACGACAAGGAGAAAATTTATCGATTAGAAATTGGACAAGCTGATTACTAAATAGCAATATGAATTAATTATTAATTATCTAAATCCTATTCTAGCACATACTTGTCTATGAAGTTTCAATAGTATTTGTTTAAAGACTTAAATACTAAATTTGGTTTAAACCCAACTTCCTCACTTTGGCTACATTCTCCATCAATTAGGCTACAACAAGGCAAATGTGATTATTGACCTTTGTATTGTTCTAATATTAAAATTTAAAATTATGAAATATCAAAAAGACAATAAAGTTTGGTTCATTACAGGCTCTTCTCGGGGGTTTGGACGTATTTGGACGGAAGCCGCACTTGAGCGAGGGGATAAAGTCGTAGCAACTGCCCGCAGATTGGAGAGTATATCTGATCTACAGGAAACCTACGGTGAAAATGTGCTTACCCTAGCACTGGACGTGACAAAGACGGATCAAGTAAAGGCTGTACTCGACCAAGCCTACAATCATTTCGGCAGATTGGATGTCATTCTAAATAATGCTGGCTATTCACTTGTCGGTACTATCGAGGAAGCTGGTTTACATGATGTACGGGCACTCTATGAAACGAATTTATTTGGTACCTTATCTGTTATCCAGGCCGCTCTACCACTACTACGTAAACAAGGTAGTGGTCACATATTAGGAGTATCAAGTAGTCTTGGGCTTGAGTCAATGCCGGTAATCGGATATTATTGTTCCACAAAATGGGCATATGAGGCAATTCATGAAAGCCTGGCAGCAGAGGTCGAGTCCTTTGGCATTAAAGTAACACTCATAGAACCCGGTGCCTATGCGACAGAGTTCGGTAGTCAAGAGTCATTGAAGATGGCCAGTGGACTTGACATCTACTCAGGTTTTAAAGAGCAATTTGTGCAAGGTCTGCGAAATTTGGAAAGAGGAAACCCCAACGCCACTCCCGAAGCTATTTTTAAAGTAGTAGATGCTAAACAGCCACCACTACGAATTTTTTTGGGTAACCAATCATTGCCTTCAGTTCGTAAAGCTTACAATGACCGCCTGGCAACATGGGAAGCTTGGAAAGAAGTGTCCGATGCCGTACAAGGTTGATCAAGATAATGACCATTGAAACAAAATACAGTAATATTGTAACTTTAACGATAGCCGATATTTAGTATCTTATCGGTTGTCGTTTAGCTCCTAAAAATGAAAAAAGAAGAGAACATACCTCGAAAATTTAATTCATTATCCGATTTTCATCATGCTTTTGGTCTACCAAAGCCAGCGCATCCTTTGATAAGTTTTATAAATATTGAAGATATCTCAATCTCTACCGAGGAATCATTTGATTTCTTTATATTAAACTTTTACAAGATCGCTTACAAAACGACACTTTGTGGACAAGCAAGATACGGACAAAGCTATTATGACTTTGGTGAAGGTGGTTTGATTTTTACCGCTCCAAATCAAGTATTCGAAAGTCCCAAAAGTTCGGCTTCGGGTTATATCTTTTTTATCCACCCGGATTTTTTACTGAACTACTCTCTAGCTAAAAAAATCAAGCAATATGGCTTTTTTTCATACGCTACAAATGAGGCATTACATCTCTCTGCTCATGAAAAAGAAACCGTCATGTCAATTTTTAAAATCATCGACGATGAATTGAAGAGCAGAATAGATGATTTTAGTCACGATGTAGTTATTTCTCAAATAGAATTATTGCTGAACTACAGCAATCGATTTTACAACAGACAGTTCATTATACATAAAGCTGTTTACAAAGATTTATTATTGCAGCTAGAGGAGCTTTTAGACGATTATTTCAAAGATTCAAAACCATTAAATGAAGGTTTACCATCTGTTCATTATTTAGCTGATCAAGTCAATGTATCCCCAAGCTATTTAAGTGACATGTTACGTTCACTGACGGGACAAAATGCTCAGCAGCATATTCATCATAAATTGATAGAAAAAGCCAAAGAAGAATTGTCCACAACAAGTCTATCTGTGAGTGAAATTGCTTATGCTTTGGGTTTTGAGCATCCGCAATCATTCAGTAAGTTTTTTAAAACAAAAACTAAACTCACTCCACTGGAATTTAGGCAATCGTTTAACTGAAGAAAAATAATTAGAAAAATTTAAAAATTCGGGTTGTGTTCAACAGAATGGTTCATGCAATTTTTTCGTCCTACCGTTCAAACCATAGCTAAAAACTTTTGGTAGTAAGGTTAACGTGTCCACGGCACAAATAGCTTGTCCTTTTTCAAAGACCTTCCACTCTGACTACAACAATAATCGTTTTGGCTACATCTCTTGCTTAATACCATCGCAGCTTTGTATAAACAAAAAAAAAAGAAAAAAAATGAATATAGTTTTAACAGGCTCATTGGGTAACATCAGCAAACCTCTTGCAAAAGAACTAATTGCAAAAGGACATACGGTTACGTTAATAAGTAGTAACCCTGAAAGAGCAAAAGTAATTGAAGAGATTGGAGCGATTCCAGCTATTGGCACTATGGAAGATGTAGATTTTTTAACAGAATCATTTGCAGAAGCAGATGCTGTGTATTGTATGATTCCACCAGGAGACTACTTTGATCAAGATTTCAATCAAATAGAATTTTACAAACAAGTTGGTAATAACTATGCTGAAGCTATTTTAAAATCAAACGTAAAAAAGGTTGTACATCTGAGTAGTATAGGCGGTAATATGAATAAAAATAATGGCCAGCTTATTGCACATACCAATGTAGAAAATATCTTTAAGTCCTTACCAGAAGAAGTTAAAATTACGACGCTAAGACCTACATCTTTCTACTATAATTTATTTGGATTTATTCCTACAATAAAATCTCAAGGAATTATAGCTTCTAACTATGGTGAAGATGATAAGTGTCCTTGGGTATCACCTTCTGATATTGCCGAAGTTATTGCTGAGGAATTAGAAGGTTCATTCTCAGAAAGAAAAGTGCGTTATATAGTAAGTGAAGAGTTAACTTGTAATGAAATAGCAAAAACGTTGGGTGAGGCAATTGGAAAACCAGACTTAAAATGGATTTTGATTTCTGATAGGGATATGTTAAATGGAGCTTTATCAATTGGGCTTAACCCTAAAATAGCAGAAGGATTAACAGAAATGAACAAAAGTATTCGTAATGGCAAACTATTGGAAGATTATTACAGTAGTAAGCCAAAATTTAGAAAAGTAAAACTAAAAGAGTTTGCCAAAGAGTTTGCAAAGGTATATAACCAATAATTGGTACATTTAGATATGGCAAATAAAAAACCATATAGAATTAAAACAATTAGTGAGTTTCATAAATTCAGAGGTTTACCAGCTCCCGAGCATCCTTTGATCAGTGTGATAAATTATGCTTCGATAAGGCATTCGGATGAAAGCAATTCAATGAGTTGGCTACTTGATTTTTATGTTATTTCTTTAAAAAAATCTTCTCACACTAAGTTTAGATATGGATATCAGCAATGCGATTTTGATGAAGGCTCACTGTTTTTTATGGCACCAAATCAGGTATTTCGCGTGGAGGTTGACAAAAACCATACGCCAGTGAACTCAGGATGGATATTACTAATTCATTCTGATTTTATTTGGGGTACAACATTGATAAAAACAATCAAGCAATTCGATTTTTTTGATTATACCGTAAACGAAGCGCTGTTTCTGTCCCCCAAGGAAGAGTCTATACTAAATGGTATTATTCAAAACATTCAGCAAGAGTATCAAGCAAATATTGATAAATTCGGCAAACAAATCATTAGCACTCACATTGAAAATTTGCTCAGCTATTCTGAAAGGTTTTACAATCGTCAATTCATAACAAGGGAAAAGGTCAATCATCAAATTTTAGAACGTTTGGAGAAACTATTGACAGATTACTTTAACAGTGATGATTTGGTAATAAAAGGCTTACCATCTGTTCAAGATGTTTCAGAAGAATTGAATGTTTCACAAAGTTACTTAGGCAGCCTACTTAGAGTCCTAACAGGTCAAAACACTCAGCAACATATTCACGAAAAACTGATTGAAAAAGCCAAAGAAAAATCATCTACAACAAACCTTACAATTAGCGAAATTGCTTATGGATTAGGCTTTGAACACTCACAATCATTCAGCAAACTTTTCAAATCCAAAACACAGTTCTCTCCTTTGGAATTCCGACAATCATTTAACTGAAAACAAAATTACCAACAAAAGGTTTTGTTGCCAATATTGTTTTTAATAAGACAATCTAAACCATTACTACCATACAAACTGTTATAGTTAAACAACTCATTTTTTTCCTTTGGTTTTTTTGTAAATAGCACGAAGTCTATCCTCCCAATCTACTGACCAATCGTAGAAACTGGACAATGGTTCAACAAGACTCTTTCCAAATTCTGTTAATGTATATTCTACACGAGGTGGTACCTCGGGGTATACCTTTCGAGAAATCATTCCATATTTCAATAGTGTTTTTAGCGTCTGCGATAACATCTTAGGAGAAATACCAATGACCTGTTTTTGTAGATCGCTATTTCGTTTTGTACCCTGCATCAAAGTAGTTAAGATTAAGAGCGTCCATTTATCGGCTATCAACGCGAAAGATACCTGTATAATACAGTTCTCATCAAAAACGGTTCTAGCGTTCAAAGATTCCAAGTATGAATTTTTTTTAATTTTTTTTTCAGCCTCCATTACTATTGTTTATTTATTTACTACCTAAAAGTAAGTTATGTACTATTTAGTGCCCTCTTGCGTGATACAAGTATAGCTCATAAATTTGTATAATAATTAGAAATTTAAACAAAAATAAGATGAAAACAAAAACATTAAACCAAATACTAACAATCCTAATTGCTGTATTTCTAACAAATATGTATTCGGGTCAAGCCCAAAAAAAGCAAACCGAAACAAATAGTGAGGAAATAACAATAAATGAAAAAAATCAAGGGAAAATAGTTCAGGATTTATTAGAAGCCTTCAATCTAGGTGCAGAGAATGTACTCGAGCTTTTTGATGAAGGAGCCATTATTGAATATCCATATGCTTATTCATTAGGTACACCTTCCTCTTTGAATAAAACACAGTATGGTAATTATTTAAAAGGTGCTCTCTCGAACATGCCGGATATAGCATTCTCACAAGTGAAAAGTTATATAACAGAAAACCATATCGTATGGGCAGAATTTCATGGAGAGGTAATTATTCCATCGACGAAACAATTATACAAACAAGACTATGTCGCCCGTATAATCCTCAAAAAAGGAAAGATCATTCATTATAAAGAGTACTGGAACCCTATGGCGGTATCAGCTATGGGGGATCATAAAGAAGTTAATAAAATGTTTAATGATAAATCAAAACAATAAAATTATGAAAATAGTAATAGGAGCAGCCGCAGGTAACGTAGGTAGCCGTATCGCAAAAAAAGTAGCGTCGGCAAATCATTCAGTGGTATTATTAGGAAATAAGCTGGACTCTTTACAAAATTTGAACATCCCAAACTCATCTTCATATGAAGTGGATATGAGTGATATAGAACAGGTAGTTGCTCATACAAAAGGAGCAGATGCATTTTTCTGGCTTGTTCCACCAGCACTTGGAGTATCAAGTCTAAAAGAGTGGTATGATGATATCATTTCTTCTGGAGTAGCTGCCATTAAAGAACATAATATTCCTCGTGTAGTAGCTCTTTCTTCTCTTGGTGCTGGAGCTGCCGATAACCTAGGTACTGTAACTTATGTAGGAAACTTGGAAAGAGCTTTTAAAGAAGTAGCATCGAATGTAGTTTTCTTAAGACCTGGATATTTTATGGAAAATTTCTTGTTGCAAAAGAATGACATCCTTAAAAATGGTTATTTTTCATTTCCATATGCCACAGATCATGACATTCCTTTTGTAAGTGCAGACGATATTGGAGATATAGCTGCAGAATACCTTATGGATACCCGTTGGGCAGGTCAATGGAGCAGGAATATTATGGGGCCGAGCAATATTACTCTTAAAGAAGCGGCAGATATTTTCTCAGCAGAGTTACAACAGGAGATTGTATATAAGCAGGTGACTTATAATGATGTAAAAAATCAATTTGCACAATTTGGTGCTAATGATACTGTTCAAAAAGAATTGGTCGACCTCTATATGGCTCTGGGAGATCCCAACGGTGCCTATGCGACTCCTAGAACATTCGAAGGGAATACACCAACAACTCTTGAATATGTAATCCGAAATAAGTTTATTTCAAAATAATAAATATAGAGTAGATGCTTCTAAAAACATCTTAAACAAAGTTATTCATACTATAAAAAATTTGTAGCAAAGAACTATGGTAAAATCTATCTTTTTTAAAGATATCAAAATATATGATTATTGTATCAGGACATAAAAAAGGCTTAGATTTTCATCTAAGCCTTTTTTGTACTCGAGGTGGGAATCGAACCCACACGACCGAAGTCACTGGATTTTGAATCCAGCGCGTCTACCAATTCCGCCACTCGAGCATTAATGGACGGCAAAATTAACAAAATATTCTTTTCCTACCATTAAATTAAGTAACAAAATAAAGGTTAGAGTGAAAATAAATTTTTAAATTTGCACCTTGTTTTTAGAAAATAAATTTTAACTCTTTATAATACAATAATTTACCCTATGTCAATCGCAGTTACAGAAGCAAAATTTTTTGCATGTAGTCAAAGTACAGAACTCGCAGAAAAAATAGTAGCTGCCTATGGCGCTAAACTGGGTAAAATTATTACATCAACGTATAGTGATGGTGAGTTTCAACCTTCTTTTGAAGAATCTGTAAGAGGATCCAGAGTTTTTATTATTGGGTCGACTCACCCTAGTTCTGATCATCTTATGGAAATGTTATTGATGCTTGATGCAGCAAAAAGAGCTTCGGCAAGGCATATCACAGCGGTATTACCTTATTATGGGTGGGCTCGCCAGGATAGAAAGGATAAACCAAGAGTCCCTATTGCTGCTAAACTGATTGCCAAAATGTTAGAAACTGCTGGTGCAACAAGAATCATTACTATGGATTTACATGCAGATCAGATTCAAGGGTTTTTTGAGAAACCTGTAGATCATTTATTTGCATCAACTATATTTTTACCATACGTTCAATCGCTAAATTTAAGTGATCTTACAATCGCTTCTCCAGATATGGGTGGTTCTAAAAGAGCTTACGCATATTCTAAAGCCTTATCAAGTGATGTCGTTATTTGCTATAAGCAAAGAGCCAAAGCAAATGTAATTTCGCATATGGAACTTATTGGAGATGTGACAGGAAAAAATGTAGTTTTAGTTGATGATATGGTAGATACTGCCGGAACATTAACCAAAGCAGCTGATCTAATGATAGAGAGAGGTGCCAAGAGTGTAAGAGCCATATGTACCCACCCTATCCTTTCTGGGAACGCATATGAGCGATTAGAGAATTCTAAACTAGAAGAATTGATCGTAACCGATTCTATTCCTCTAAAACAAAAAAGTGATAAAATCAGAGTTGTTAGCTGTGCAGATTTATTTGCAGATGTTATGAACAGAGTTCATAAAAACCAGTCAATTAGCTCTAACTTTATAATGTAAAATAATAATTAATAAATTTTAAAAAATGAAATCATTAACAATCAATGCATCTCAAAGAGAAAGCGTAGGCAAGAAAGCGACAAAAGCCTTACGTAATGCTGGACAGGTACCTTGTGTTATTTATGGTGGAGACACTATTGTACACTTTGCAGCGCCAGAAATTGCCTTTAAAAACTTAGTGTATACTCCAGACGTTCATACCGTGGTAATTGCGTTGGATAATGGTACAAAGATAAACGCCATCTTACAGGATATCCAATTTCACCCTGTAACTGACAAAATTTTACATATCGATTTTGTTGAAATTTTTGATGATAAGCCAATTACAGTTGAGCTTCCTTTTAGAACAACAGGAAATGCAAGAGGAGTTCTTAATGGAGGTGTTTTACGCTATAACCTAAGACGTATTAAAGTAAAAGGTCTTGCTTCTAAATTACCAGACTTGATCGAAGGAGACATTACTAACCTAAAAATAGGAAACAAATTATTAGTTACCAGTTTAGCAAGTGATGATTTCACAATCTTACACCCAGACAATACAGTAGTTTGTATGGTTAAAACTTCTCGTACTGCTGTCGCAGATGACGATGACGATGAAGAAGAAGGAACTGAAGCTGCTACAGAAGGAGCAGAAGCTCCAGCTGCTGAAGCTTAATCTTACAATTCTAGAGATACAAAAGCATTCTGATTATTATTCAGGATGCTTTTTTTATTTTTACATAGTTTTAATACTTCTATTTAAATTCGTATTAAAATTATACAAATTAAACAATTGTAAATCATATGCTTTCTGTATTTAGAAGATTATTTTCAAAACAAAAAGTAGAAGAAACACAAGATGATCTTATGAAAAAATTTCTTGTCGCCGGTCTTGGGAATATTGGTCCTAAATACCACAACACCCGGCACAATATAGGTTTTAAGATTCTTGATGCTTTGGCTAAAGAAGAAGGTCTTATTTTTGAGACAAACAAGCTGGGTGATCTCACAACCTACAAATACAAAGGAAGAACCATCATATTACTCAAACCCAATACTTATATGAATCTCAGTGGAAAAGCAGTTCGATATTGGCTGGAGAAAGAAAAAGTGCCAATAGAAAATCTTTTAGTGGTCACTGATGACATCAATCTTTCTTTTGGAACCATTCGTGTTAAAACTAAAGGTAGTGCTGGAGGACATAATGGACTTAAAGATATCGAAGCACAATTACAAACTTCTAAATATTGCAGATTTAGATTTGGAGTTGGTGATGAATTTAGTAAAGGCAGGCAAGTAGATTATGTGCTTGGAGAATGGAAAACCGAAGAAGAGTCTGCTATGCCAGAACGATTAGAAAAAGCAATTGCATTGATTAAATCTTTTGCTACCGCAGGAACATCAAACACAATGAATAGCTTTAACGGAAAATAAAGAAATGTATCCAAACTATTTTTTATTTTTACAATCGCTGTAAATTTCACTTCTTGAAATAAGCATAACAATCATATTGATGCCAAGCATATTAAATATTAGCGAATTTCATCTGATAATTGAACATGAATTTAAAATGAACAGATGAAACGTTATACAGACGCAAAAACATACGACAACCAAACACCTTCTGTAGTTACCATAGGTACTTTTGATGGCGTGCATATCGGTCATAAAAAGATAATAGATCGTCTTATAGAAAGTGCCCAGAAAAATGGATTAGATTCTGTTATTCTCACGTTCTTTCCACATCCAAGAATGGTCTTACAACAAGATTCTAACATAAAGCTTATCAATACAATCGATGAGCGTATACAAATATTAGAAAAGACTGGACTAACCAGCCTTGTTATTCACCCTTTTACACAAGAATTCTCCCGCCTTACAGCTGGTGAATACGTGCAACAAATGTTAGTAGATCGGCTTAATGTACGTCATGTTATTATAGGATATGATCATAGGTTTGGACGTAATCGAAATTCTAATATCACAGATCTCGCTTCTTACGGAATACAAAATGATTTTACTGTAGAAGAAATTTCTAAACAAGATATTGATGATGTTGCGGTAAGTTCTACCAAGATTAGAGAAGCTCTTTTACAAGGTGATATAACGAGAGCAAATACTTTTCTCGGATACGAATATATGTTAACCGGCATAGTAGTTAAGGGGAAAGAACTTGGAAGGAAACTCAATTACCCTACAGCCAACTTATACATAGAAGAAAAATATAAACTTATCCCAAAAAACGGAGTCTATATTGTCAAATCAGAAATTGATGGCACAATCCGTTTTGGAATGATGAATATAGGAACTAACCCCACGGTGAATGGTACGCAACAATCTATAGAAACTCATTTCTTTGATGCTTCTTTTAACTTATATGACAAAAAGATTCAAATACAGATGCTAAAACGTATTCGTGATGAAAAGAAGTTTGATTCTATTGAGCAATTGCAAGAGGCTATGCAACAAGATGAAGATTTTTCTAGGGATTATATAAACTCTTTGGTATGATTAATCGCTGGTTATTTACCCATATTGATAATAGTGCTCTTATCATATTTAGAGTTTTTTTTGGGTTTCTTATCGCAGCAGAAGCTATCGGAGCTATTTTTACCGGATGGATTAAAAGGACCATGATCGATCCAGAATTTACATTTAATTTTATTGGTCTTGACTTTTTACAGCCACTCCCCGGTAATGGTATGTATTTTTACTTTGCAGTTATGGGGATTTTTGGACTGCTAGTGATGATTGGATTTAGATATCGTTGGAGTATGATTGCCTATACGATAATGTGGGCCGGAGTATATTTTATGCAAAAATCTTCTTACAACAACCATTATTATCTATTATTACTACTTTGCATTATAATGTCTATTCTACCTGCAGGAAACTATTTTTCTGTTGATGTAAAACAAAATCCATTATTGAAAAAAATTTCAATGCCTCGATGGTGTCTGTTAGTGATCATTATACAATTATGGATCGTTTACACCTATGCTTCTGTAGCAAAATTCTATCCAGATTGGCTTGACTATACAGTTGCAAAAAACTTAATGGCTGGTCGCGCGCATTACCCTATTGTTGGAGATATCCTTCAAGGGCACTGGGCACATATAAGTGTTACCTATTTCGGAATTTTATTTGATTTGCTGATTATTCCTCTTTTACTATGGAAAAGAACACGATTCATAGCATTTTGTATTAGTATCTTTTTTCATTTATTTAATTCTATAGTATTTCAAATAGGGATATTTCCATATCTATCTCTGGCTTTCAGTGTATTTTTCTTTTCTAAAGAAAAGATACATCGCATTTTTATGAAAAAGAAAGAATTCTACACTGCTAGTGAAATGGTTATTCCTTCTTATAAAAAATTTGTGGTACCAATCATGACCGTTTGGTTTTTAATACAAATAACTCTTCCTGTTCGTCACTGGTTTATCCCGGGAGACGTGCTTTGGACAGAAGAAGGACATAGAATGAGCTGGCGTATGATGCTTAGAGGCAGGTCGGGAATCACAAATTTTTATATTTTAGATAAAAATGATCCTGAAGCTAAACGAAAATATATTAACAAGACTAATTACCTTTCTAGAAAACAATTACGATTAGTCTCTACTAAACCAGATGCAATGTGGCAATTTGCGCAGCATCTTAAAGAAAAGTATGCCACTGAAGGAAAAGATATCGCTGTTTATGTAAATAGCAAAATATCTATTAATGGAAAAGAACAAAAAGTATTTATCGATCCCGAAGTTGATCTTGCTAATGTCCCCTGGAATTATTTTAGCACCAATCCATGGATCATTAAATATAACAGAGAATAGGAAAAAAATGATTGTTCTCAAGTAAATACAATAACAAGAATGCATTTCTATATTTTAAGAACTATTTTTATCATCGTTTTAGGATTGCCCTTCTTGGTATCTAGTCAACAAGAAGAAAGGTTTACTTCTTTTGGAGTTACTCCTAACCCGGTTAACAAACGTTTATATCGTAATTTACACACAACCAGCGACCCTATCTCGCGAATAAAAATTATTGATACTATTGCAAATATTCATATACGATATGGAAATACGGATTCTATTATCTATTATGGTAACTTCTTAAAAAGTGAAGTTGTAAAATATCAGAAGAACATCCCGAATAGCGATGAATATATTTCCAAATCATATCACATATTAGGAAAAGGGAAATTAAGTAAAGGACTCTACGATGATGCGATGAAGTATCATCTTGATGGGTTATCTATCTCCCCGGCTTCCACAATGAGTACTTTGTTTTACACCCATCAGCTTGACCTTGCTATTATATACCTTCATAAAGAAGAATATGACACGGCACTACCTATATTACACAATTGTATAGAAAAAACCACAGATAAAAAACTAAATCTATTAGCTAAAAAAGCGCTAGCCGACTTACATCTTTTCAAAAAGGAAATTGGAATAGCACAATCTCTCTATCATGAAGTTTTGGATCAATTAGATCCAGGTAAAGATTTAAAAACCCAGTTGAAGATTCGCCTTAATCTAGGAAGAATCAATAGTATTACAAAAGAATATGATCATGCAATGGATCAATTTAGCTTTGTCAAAGAAAAAGCTATCCAAAATCACTTTTACGACCTATACATTGATGCTGTATTTCAAATGGGAATTATATACTATACTCTCGAACAATATGATGCTGCTGAGATGATTTTAAATTCTGCATATGTAAATACTGTGCAATGGAATAGACTAGAGTTACAACGAGATGTTATCAATATGCTAACTAGTCTGTATAGAGGACAAGAAGATTACAAAAATGCTTATGGGTTAATGACTCAATATGTCAACGTTTCTGATCAAATCTTAAAAAATCAAAACAAAGAGATTGTTAAGGAGTTGGAAATTAAATACCAAACCCTTCAAAAAGAAAAAGAAATCTTTACCCTCAAGGAAGAGCAACTACTTAAAGAAAATGAAATCAGCCGGCAAAGAACCATTAAAAATGCCTTTCTAATCGGCTTTGTTATCACTCTTATTCCTATCATTGCTTTGTTGATCCTATATTTTCAAAAACTAAAAACACAGGTCAAACTTAATAAGTCACAAGAGGAAGTAAACCAACAGAAAGTACACGGATTGATGAAGGAACAGGAACTTAACCTTATTAAGGCTTCTATGCAAGGACAAGATCGGGAACGAAAACGTGTTGCCAGAGAGCTACATGACAGTATTGGTGGAAACTTGGCTAGTATAAAACTACAGCTTTCTAATAATGATAATGGTAATCAAAACACTAAGATCATCAACCAAATTGATGAAACCTATCATCAAGTAAGAGATATTTCTCATGATCTCGCTTCTAAAAAGTTTCTTGAAAATGGAATTTCTAAGCTTGTAAAAGAATACATATCTAATATACAGGATGGTAGTGATCAGAACATTTCTTTTAATCCTCATCCCGAAGAACAAATCGACAAAATCGGTGTTCCTTTAAAAGAAGAATTATTTAAAATCATTCAGGAATTATTAACCAATTGTCTGAAACATGCACAGGCAGATCGAATTGATATCTATCTGAATCAATATGAAAAAACACTGCAACTTCTTTTTGAGGATAACGGTATTGGGTTTAATACCAAAAAAAATGCAGATGGTATTGGATTTAAAAACATAAAGAAACGTCTGGATAAATTATCAGGCACCTTATTTATTGATTCTACTCCAAACAGAGGTACAGTAATCGATATTGAAATTCCTATGTAATATCTTGAAGAGAGTACTTTACTTGCTCAAACTGATATTTTTTATTTAAAAATTCTCTGTAGAAATCATAACTCCATTTTCATCAAAATATTCCCATGTCCCTGATTTCTGATCTAGTTCATATCTCCCTTTTTCTTTAATATTACCATTAAAATGATACTTCTCATAATTACCATGCCATAACCCTGATTGGTATTGGTACATTTCTTTAACCACACCTTCTTCATTGTATTCTTTCCATTCTCCATCTCTTTCGCCGTTCTGATAGTATCCTATAATCGATAATTTTCCGTTTGCATGGTATTCCTTATAGGTTCCATGTAAGTTTCCATTCTTAATCGGAGTACTCATTTTAGGAGTTCCATCTGCAAAAAAGTAAAGCAACTCTCCTATTGCATTCCCGTTTGTAAATGTTGCTCTAGAATGCACTGCTCCATCAAAGTGATAGGTTTCCCAAATACCTTCTTGTAGATCATCCTTATAGCTTCCTTTTTTAGACAATGTATTTGTTCTTAAATCGTATGCTCTGGCTTCCCCATCCTTAACTCCATTTTTATAAGGTATAGAATCTACCTCGGCAGTATCTTCGTCATAATATGCCCAAACTCCTATTTTCTTAGATTGCTTAATCTTACCAATACCTTTGACATTACCATTCTTATGATATTCTATTTTTTGTTCCTCACTAGAGTCTGCACAACTTAAGCACAAAATCATTGCACTAAGAACAATGTATTTCTTATAATTTTTCATAAGTCAAATTAATTATTCCTTTTCATCTCTACATCATTTTATAAAAATTGTATCAGGAAATACTTCAAATTTAAAACTTCTACTATTGTCACCAAAGTATATCTATTATACAATTCGAATTAAGAAAAAGTAGAATATTATTTAGCATTTTAAGTGCTTTAAATTTATCATTGTATTGAAATAATATCGATTGTAGTTGAAGTTTTAAAAAATACAGTTCTTAAAGCAATCATATTAACATTAAAACCTAACCAATGAACATGTTCGATTCTACCAACGTAACGGATAAGTTTTTAGATGAAAAAAGAAAAAAAACCGACCCTTTAGCAGATCAAATCATGCATGAAATTATCACATCTGGTAATCATGCTCAATTTATCAAAACACTTAAAGCACTGGTCAGAAATAATAGTTATTCAGAACACCAATTTGACCTATTCCCAATTGAAATACAACAGAAGTTAAACGAATATTTTAAAACGACATCAACACTACCAGAGTGGCTTGATTGGAAACTTATCCAATTAGGGCAGGATGTATTTAACAGATATGTTTTATTGATAATGATGATGTTACAATATAAATCTCTTCCTCTTTGCTATTCTTGTAAAAACGGAGCAAAAATATTACATCTTACCGGCAGGTTAACCGAACGATATGGAAGTTCAAAAATATTTAAAAGACTTGCAGAAACAGGGCAAATGGTTGCAAATACAATGTCTCCTGGTAGTTTTTTACCAAATGGCAAAGGAATTGTTACTATACAAAAGGTACGACTCATACATGCTATGGTAAGGTATTTTCTACAATGTCCTAAGTACAATACTTATGAATGGGATACCGATGAATTAGGTGCCCCCATTAATCAGGAGGATTTAACAGGTACGTTAATGGCTTTTGCTCCAATGATTATCGATGGGTTAGAACAACTTAATATTAAACTAACAAAGCAGGAGAAGGAAGGTTATATACATTGTTGGAAAGTAATAGGCTATTTAAATGGGATAGATCATGATTTACTTCCAAACACATATAACGAAGCCTGGGAGTTATCCATCAAAATACTCAAACATCAAGCTGCCCCATCGGCTGAAGGCATCGAATTGACTAAATCCTGTATTGATCTTCATAAAAATTTAACACGAGGGTTCCTATCCAAAAATATTCCCGAATTTATGGTGAGATATTTTCTAAAAGAAACGTCAGAAGCTACTGGACTAGATATTGGTGAAACTATAGGAATAAAAAACAGCCATAACAATCATGAAAAAAAAATAGTATTACTTTCTAAGTTTGCATCAATATCTACAGTGAACAAATGCTTTTTAATAGCGTATCATAAATTTCAGAATATATCTTTCAAAAAAAACTTATCCGTGCCCAATTCTATTAACAGTGGTTAAACTCATCATTAAAAAAAGCTGGTATTTTTCATAAACCCTTTTAAAACTTTATTTATCTAATCCTGTCTAACTATTACATCCCAATAGTATTTACAGTATTACAATCAAACAGTTAAAAATGATCACGATTCAAACACTTTTAGAAAAAAAAACATTCAATGCAACAGAATTCAATAAGAAAACGACTCTTTTTATTGATATTACTCAAATTATTTTAATCCTTTGGACAATCGGAAGTTCAATTACGCAAGCTGGATCAATTTCTGCTGGAATTATTACTTATATTTTATATCCAATCTATCTTGTATATGCAATCACCTCCAAAAACAATCTAATATTAAAACTCATTGTATTTGGAACTTCTTGTGGTATTCTTGAGCTGTTTGCCGACCATTACGCCGCCATAACACTGGATTCATTAGTATATCCAATGGATGAGCCTATGTTATGGACTTCTCCCCTATATATGCCTTTTGCATGGTCAAATGTACTCGTTCAGATGGGGTATCTAAGCTTAAGACTAATCCAATGGAAAGGTATAGCAATTGCATCAGGTATTATTGCTATTTCTGGCGGAGTATATATCTTCTTTTATGAGAATATGGCCAAAAGTGCCGGTTGGTGGTATTATCAAAATGCCTCTATGCTATTTAACACACCTCATTATATCAGTATTGCAGAAGTACTTCTATTCATTACCTTACCCATTTCTATATATGTTGTTTATAAAAAAAACATAGCTTGGTCCTTAGTATTGGGGTCTATATCTGGTTTATGGATTTTGGTAGCTGCTATCTTTGCTTACACTATAGCCCCATAAGGTCATTTATAATTAAGTCTCAAAAGCAGTAGAAAAAATTATTATGACCCATAAATTGAATTTCTTATAACAATCCAAAAAAATTAAGTTCCAAAACCCGAGCTTTTATTTAAATTTGCTCCTTCATTACAAATGATGAAAAAACCGTCAAAAAAGATATCATGTTAGTAGTATCACAAATCATAGCAAACAAAGAAGCGTATATAAAAGCCTTGGCAAAAAGAAATTTTGATGGCGAATCGGTTTTAGGTAAAGTGATTGCCTTGGATGAAGATCGTCGTGCTACGCAAACAAAACTGGATAACACACTAGCAGATTCTAATACATTCTCCAAAGAAATTGGTATGCTCTTTAAGAATGGAGAGCAACAAAAAGCTAATTTACTTAAAGAGAAAACGGCACAGCTTAAGGAAACTTCTAAAGAACTTGGCGCTAAGCTTACTCAGATACAAGAAGAACTCACACAATTGTTATATACCATTCCTAATATTCCCCATGATTCTGTTCCTAACGGACAGAGCGATGAGGACAATGAAGAGGTTTATAAAGAAGGAGAGATCCCGGTATTAGAAGAAGGAGCATTACCTCATTGGGAGCTCGCTAAGAAATATGATATTATCGATTTTGAGTTGGGTGTTAAAATTACCGGAGCGGGCTTTCCTGTATATAAAGGTAAAGGTGCTCGATTACAACGTGCGTTGATCAGTTATTTTTTAGATAAAAACACTGAAGCTGGGTATAAAGAATATCAGGTTCCGCATTTGGTAAACGAAGCCTCAGGATATGGCACAGGCCAGTTACCAGATAAAGAAGGACAAATGTATCATGTAACCGGTGATGATCTATATCTTATTCCTACTGCAGAGGTTCCTGTAACTAATATGTTTAGAGATGAATTAGTAACAGAAAATCAACTCCCTATTTGTTGTACAGGATATACTCCTTGTTTTAGACGTGAAGCCGGTTCTTATGGTGCTCACGTAAGAGGCTTAAATCGTTTGCATCAATTTGATAAAGTCGAAATTGTGCGCATCGAAAAACCAGAAAATTCATATCAGGCTCTTGATGGAATGGTAGAACATGTAAAAGATATTCTTAGAGAGTTACAATTACCTTATCGCGTATTACGTCTTTGTGGTGGTGATATAGGATTTACCTCTGCGCTGACCTATGATTTTGAAGTATTTTCTACGGCACAAGATCGTTGGTTAGAAATTAGTTCTGTTTCTAATTTTGAATCTTATCAAGCCAATCGATTAAAACTAAGATTTAAAGATACTACAGGAAAAAATCAGTTGGCACATACGCTTAATGGAAGTTCATTAGCACTTCCAAGAGTATTGGCCGGTATTTTAGAAAATTATCAAACTCCAAAAGGGATTAAAATTCCTGAGGTATTGGTTCCTTACTGTGGATTTGAATGGATTGATTAATTTAATCCACAGAATGAATTAAAAAATAAGCCCAGTCATATGCTAATCAAGCAAATAACTGGGCTACTCACACCACATGGTTGTTCTACTAAAACAGGGATAATGCTCGCCATCTCATCCCACACATGCAATAACAATATATTTTTAAAATTTGTGACGAATCACAAATTAAATGGTTTATCTATTTGATTGACCCAAGAGTTGCATTAACTGACCATAAAAAATCGAGTTGAAGCGTGTCTTTACCGTAGCTTTGCTGAAAATCTACATAACGATTACCATTATAATTTAAACTCGAATTATTTTGAGGCCATCTTGCCTGGATATGACAGCTCATACAATTGGTTTGAATCCCATAATTATTTTGAACAGTTTTACCGTTATAGATACCGCTTTCATTTTCACCTAGTAAAACAGGATTATTAGAACCAGAAGGGCCAAAACCAGCCTCCAAATAAGGATTATAGGCATATAAAGATTCCCCAATGTTTTGACCATTAATATAAGGTTGAGCTGGTATTTTGGTTGAATACGCTGCTGTCATGGCATAATGACTAGCCGCATCATCTAAGGTTACATTACTTCGATATGAGGCATGCAATTTTGAACTCGGAAAATGAGGTGTATCGGGATATTGACTCCACCAAAAAGATTGCCATGTCCATCGTGTTGTTTCTTTTGTCATTACGTGCATTCCCACTAAAACAGCATAATCTCCATGTTCAAAATTTCCAAATGGCTCTGTAAAATTTTTATCAACCTTAAAATTTATAAAATCTGATATTGCAAACTTTGTTTTTCCGTCAGCTTCACTTTTACTCTTCACTACTTTAATTAAAGAATTTGGCCAATCATTTTGATCCCAGGTACGAATCGTGTCTTTTGGTGGTCCTTGCCATACATGAATAGTATCCTTGCCATTAGCCAAATTTACAGGAAGAAATACTGGTTTAATCATAATGGATTTTACTGGAAAACCTATAATTTGATTTGCACCGCTTTTAATCAATGATTTTGCTACTTTTTGATCAAAAATCCCTTGTTCTACAACATGCTTTTCTGCAGCAGGACTATATTTTACAAATCCAGCTAGTTGTGTTTCATTAATACTATCCAAACCTACTCCATGTCCCAATTGATGAGGAACGGTTAAAGGAAATAGATTTTTATCATTAATTCTGTCTTCTGATTTTATTTGTTGTGGTGTTCTCCATGATTCAAACACTCTAATTTTATGTCCGTTTTCAGTTTCTAAATCCGTCATTTGCGTAAGCCCTGCCCATATCTGCCAAGCATGTGTATAAATGCCTTCTATATTTTTTGGATTCGAGTAATCCTGTGTATATCCGATTAATGTCGCCTCAGAAACAGGAAAACCATATGTTGTTGGAAAAGGTTGTGGTATCAATTTTTGCTGGGGCTCTGGAGCCTGATAAGGTTCTGGCTTTTCATTTTTACAACTAAATAACCCTAGCGTGGTAGTTACTAAAATCATTAAATGTAAGAATATTTTATTTTGTTGTTTTCTCATTTCTTATTGAGTTTAATTTTAGTAACTAATGATCTTACTTCAGCCCCAGAGCAATTACCCACATAGTTTCGCTTTTAAATTATAACACCCAAAACTACATTACATATTACTTTTACTAATATCTAAAAAAGTTGAAAAAAATAATATTTCATCATATTTCATCATTCCAGATTCAATAAAATGTACAAATTCGTAAATTCATCAAAATTGATAATACAATAATTCAACATTAAAGGGTTAAACGCATAGATTAAGGGAACCATAACATACTACTAATTCGCATTTTGTTATATTTACAAAAAACTTGCAAAATGCGCCTTATCTTTTTCTATATCTCCCTAGTATTTACTTTTTCGACATTTGCGCAGTCGGAACAGTTGGCTAAAAACTATATCCAACAAGGAGCATATGAAAAAGCACTTTCTGTATATCAAAAACTATATGCCAAAAATCCTAACCGGATAAATTATTTTTTAGGGTTAGTAGAATCGTATCAACAATTAGAAAAGTTTGATGAAGCAGAAAGTATTTTGAAAAAAAGAGTAGAAAGAACACCTGGTAATGCTCAGATTCTGGTAGAACTAGGACATCATTATGATTTGCAGGGAAAATCTGAAGAAGCGCGTTTGTATTATGACAAGGCGGTAGAAACCTATAGTAACAATAGTGTAAATCACGCCTACTCCCTTGCACAAACATTTGAAAAATATAGTTTACTAGATGAAGCCGCATTGATTTATGAAAAAGGGATGAAAGACAATCCCCGAGCAAATTTTAATGTGCAATTAGCCAAAATCTATGGAGAACAAGGCAAACTAGAAAAGATGTTTGATAGTTATTTGTCTTTATTAAAAACACAACCCAATTATATCAATATTGTGCAACGAAATTTTGGAGATTACATATCAGAAGATCCGACAAATGAAGCCAATATTATCTTTAGAAAATTATTAATTAAAAGACTACAACAAAACCCCGACATTTTATATAACGAAATGTTGAGTTGGCTTTTTGTACAGCAAAAAGAGTTTAAAAAAGCATTTATACAGGAAAAAGCTATTTACAAACGTAAAGAAGAAGGTCCTGAAGGAATCATTGATTTAGCCAGAATTGCTATTTCTGAAAAAGATATTAAATCAGCTACAGAAATTCTTAATTACCTTCTAGAAACCTCAGCTTCAAAAGACATGAAACTTACTGCTCATAAGATTATTCTTAAAGCCAAAGTGGATAATGCCAATAAAAAAGAATACAAAACCATAGTTGATCAATATAATACAGTATTTAATGAGTATGGTAAATCCAGAGAAACGATAGGCCTACAAGTAGATTATGCTCATTTCCTGGCGTTTAATCAGGATAAAAAACAAGAAGCTATTGGTTTTTTAAAAGATTTACTCAAAAGAGAGCGGCTATCCAGATTTCAGTCTTCCCGAATTAAAATGAAAATTGCAGACATCTTAGTATTAGACCAAAAATTTAATCAAGCATTAATCTATTATACGCAAGTACAAAATGCACTAAAGAATAATTTCCTGGCACAGGACGCCCGTTTTAAAGTAGCAAAAACAAGTTATTACAAAGGGGATTTTGCATGGGCACAAACCCAACTTGATGTTTTAAAATCTTCTACCTCTCAATTAATTGCTAACGATGCTATGGAGCTAAGTCTTATTATAAGCGATAATTCTCTTGAGGATTCTACACAAACTGCTTTAAAGATTTTTGCCAGAGCAGACTTATTAGCCTTTCAAAATAAGAATGAAGATGCGATTGCAGAATATCAGAAAATCTTAACTCAGCATAGAGGCGAAAAAATCGAAGATGAAGCTTTTTTACGTCAGGCAAAATTATTTGAAAAAGAAAAACAATTCCAAAAAGCCAAAATCAACTACCTTAAAATTATAGAATTTTATAACGATGATATTCTAGCAGATGATGCTTATTATTGGTTAGCAGAACTATATTCGAATGAATTGGGTGAACCCGAAAAAGCAAAGGAATTGTATGAGAAAATTATCTTTAACCATGCAGCTAGTATCTATTTTGTAGCGGCCAGAAAAAAATACAGAACCCTACGTGGAGATGCTATAAATTAGGTAATTATCAATAGTTAGTTGCATGTAGTTTACTACCTTTGTTCGCTTAACTTTTTTAGATCAAATTCTATTTTCTTCTCAATTAAAATTAAACAATACTTATGTACATATATAACGTCACTATAAACATAGAAGAAACTATTCATAGCGAATGGTTGCAATGGATGAAAGAAGAGCATATTCCTGATATGTTAGCCACAGGAAAATTTAGTAAGGCGTTAATGACCAAAGTACTCGTAGAGGAAGAAATGGGAGGTATTACTTATTCTGTTCAATATACAACTAAAAATAAAGAGACTTTACAAAAATATTATGCTGAAGATGCCGATCGTCTTAGGGCAGAAACCAACCGCTTTGCAGGTAAATTTGTGGCATTCAGAACAGAATTAGAAATTGTAAGCGAACAGAATGGCTAAATCAAAGAAAAACAAAAAATACACTCCTAATTATTCTGTATCACAAGAAAAAACTGCTGTAAAAGCAAAAAAACATCTTGGACAGCATTTTTTGAAAGATGAAAATATAGCCCGAAAAATTGGAGATACGCTAACGCTACAGGGATATAAAAATGTTATCGAAATCGGTCCGGGAATGGGAGTTTTAACCAAATACATCCTCCAAAAAAACCTTGATGTCATTGCCATGGATCTGGATAGTGAATCTATTGAATATCTGAACACTAACTTTCAGTTAGAGCACAATGAAGTATTGAGGAGCAATTCATCTTTTCAGGTTTTGGAAGCTGATTTCCTAAAGTTTGATTTAAATTCCGTATTCCCAGGGAAACAATTTGCGATTACAGGTAATTTCCCATATAACATATCGACACAGATTGTTTTTAAAACATTAGAACATAAAGAACGTATTCCTGAATTTACAGGAATGTTTCAAAAAGAAGTAGCACAACGCATCTGCGAACAGGCAGGTACCAAAGCTTATGGTATTCTCTCGGTACTTACCCAGGCATTTTATGATGCCGAATATCTTTTTACTGTTCCTCCAGATGTGTTTAACCCACCTCCTAAGGTAGACAGCGGCGTACTAAGATTAACAAGAAAAAAAGACTATACTCTTCCTTGCGATCAGAAATTATTCTTTAGAGTAGTAAAAACCGCCTTTGGACAGCGCCGTAAAACACTAAGAAATAGTCTTAAAACTTTTCAGCTATCTGATGAAATCAAAATATTAGATATCTTATCAAAACGTCCAGAGCAATTGTCGGTAGATGAGTTTATAAAACTTACTCAATTGATAGAAAAACATACTCATTAAGGGATTTAACACAACCATAAAGCCTAATTAAATTCTTTGGTTATCTTTGTGGGCGTTTGCACACAAGGGGACACTAAACATCAGGCATATGCAATTTCAGGTTTCTAAAGAACTTATCCAACAGGTAAAGCACCTCATCAAAACAGAAGAGGATGTAAATCTGCGTGATATGCTCAATGAAATACATTTTGCTGATGTTGCAGAAATCATTAGTGAACTTAATTTATCTCAAGCAACATACCTTATCAAGTTACTTGATAGTGAGAAGACCTCTGAAGCTCTTATGGAACTGGAAGAGGATTTTCGAGAACGTATTCTGGAAAATCTTTCTGTAAAAGAAATAGCCGAAGAGCTGGAAGAAATGGATACCGATGATGCGGCAGATATCGTAGCAGAGCTTCCTGATGAAAGAGCAGAAAAGGTAATTGCCGAAATTGAGGATGAAAAACGTGCAGAAGATATCAAAGAACTCCTTACTTATGATGAGGATACTGCGGGAGGATTAATGGCCAAAGAATTGGTAAAAGTAAAAGAAACCTGGACAGTTGCTGGTTGTGTTCGGGAGATGAGACGACAAGCAGAAAATGTAACTCGAGTACATTCTATTTATGTTGTTGATAAAGAAGAAAAACTTAAAGGTAGATTATCGCTAAAAGATTTACTAACAGCATCTGCAAAAACACATATCAGCGAAGTTTATATTCCTAAAGTAGATTATGTAGATGTCGATACAGAAGGAGAAGAGGTTGCACGTATCATGCAAAAGTATGATCTCGAAGCTATTCCCGTAGTCGATCATGATGGAGTTCTGTTAGGTCGAGTAACCATCGATGATATTGTAGATTTTATAAAAGACGAAGCCGAAAAAGATTATCAATTAGCCGCTGGTATTTCACAAGATGTAGAAGCAGATGATAATGTTTGGGAACTTACCAGAGCTCGTTTACCATGGTTAATCCTTGGTCTTTTTGGAGGGTTAGGAAGTGTATTTATCATGGAAGGATTTGAGGAAGCTCTTAACAAATACAAAGAACTTTTCTTCTTTACTCCTTTGATTGCAGCAATGGCGGGTAATGTTGGAGTACAGTCTTCTGCAATCATTGTGCAAGGTTTAGCTAACGATAATGTAAAAGGGAGTCTTCTAACCCGTTTGCTAAAAGAAATAAGTTTAAGCTTAATTAGTGGTGTTACTCTGGGGATACTGGTTATAGTATTCGGGTTCATTACCAAAATGGAAATAAATTTTAGTCTAACTATTGCTATATCCATGCTATGTGTCATCATAGTAGCAGCATTAATAGGAACTTTTGTTCCTATTATTCTAAACAAGAAAGGTATCGATCCCGCAATTGCTACAGGCCCATTTATTACCACGAGTAATGATATCTTCGGTATTTTTCTATTCTTCTATATTGCAAAGATTATTTTAGGGTTTTAATCGAGATAAGCTACACTTTACGCTTTCAGAAGATGTTTTTTAGTAATTTTAAGGAGAAGAATTACAATTAATCAGAATTAAAAAAATGAAAGTAATTAGACTTTTAATGGTATCTATCTTTATTTTTTCTAATCTTTTTGGACAAGATAAAAAACAAAAACTATATGTATTTGTTGGAGAGAAAATAGAGGTTAAAGAATTTAAACCCAAAGTAAAAGAAGGTACTATTTTAATGGACCAAGCATTTAAGGCTAAATATAAAATCCTGAAAAATGTATATGGTGATTTGAAACAAGACTCAATCGAATTTGTAGCTTATGATCACTACGGAATTCCTCCTTTTTCAAAACATAAATATGTCCTTTTATATATAGTTAAAGAAGGTGAAAATCTATATCATTCTAAATATCAATTCTCTGCATTATACAAAACCAAAGAAAATAAATGGGCAGGCATATATTCTAAATATGATTATGGACACTCATTCAATAAAAACACTTCTATTAAACCAGAAAAAATAAACTTCGAACCAATTGTAGAAATTGATTTAAAAGAGTCTTCTAAAGAGACAATTAGTAAATGGTACCCTAAGCCATATTTTTATATAAAAGACAATAAAGCGATTGCAGTTTATGGAAACTATATTAACGAACTCTTTCAACTAAAAAAAGATGGAGTATTAAAAGCGAGAGGTTATTTTAAATAAGTAAAAAACTTGTTGTCTTTTGTGTAATCTTATATTCAAGTTTGTAAATCACTGCCCGAAAAAGGCGTGAACATCGTAATTTACCATGATAGTAAGTTCCTGAGTAAAATTCATATAAATAGTTTTGTTATATACTATTCATAAAAAACATAATGAACGACTCAAAAATTATAGGATTCCCAAAGGTGTATTCAGAATTAGAAACACTGTGCAAAGAAATAGGCTTTACAATGCCATCAGACCCATACATCGGAACACTTTTAAAAACATTAATAACGTCTAAACCTAATGCAAATCTATTAGAATTAGGCACTGGCATAGGTTTATCACTTTCATGGATGATTGCCGGAATGGATGATTCGTCTCGACTCATCACATTAGATAATGATCCCAAACTCATAAAAGTGGCACAAAAATACTTTGAAAAAGAAGAAAAGGTCAGCATTATACTTGCAGATGGAGCAGAATGGATTAAAAACTATAACGGAGAAAAATTTGATCTCATCTTTGCAGATACCTGGCCTGGTAAATTTTATGAACTAGAAGAAACATTAGCATTACTAAAACGAGGTGGGTTTTATATCATTGATGATATGAACACACAACCAGATTGGCCAAAAGGTCATCAACAAAAAGTAAATCTATTGATCGAATCTCTGGAAAATAGAGACGATTTTAATGTAACCAAAATGAATTGGTCTACAGGAATAATAATTGCCACAAAAAAATAGTACATTCGATATCATAAATCATGAAAATTTTAAGTTTGTATAGAATACCATTTTACGACTTGAAATTACGGTACTAAAATCCTGATCAAATGCAACCTGAAATTTTCGAATATCATTTTACCGTTCCAAAATCAGCTATTGATGATATGGATCATGTAAATAATGTTGTATATCTTCAATGGGTGCAAGATGTTGCAAAAAAACATTGGGAATCCAAAACTGACATTAAACTTAGAAATACGTATGTATGGGTTGTGCTTAATCACTTTATCGAATACCACCACCCTGCTTTCGAAAATGACAAAATCATCCTACAAACCTGGATTGATAATCATAGAGGGGTAAAAAGCGAACGTCATACCAAAATCATAAATTCGACTACTCAACAGGTTTTGGTATCAGCAAAGACCAGTTGGTGCTTACTATATAAAGAAACGTTAAGACCTGCTCGCATCACAGATGAAATAAGTACCTTGTTTTTCTAAAAAAAAATAGTTTTATGGAAGCAATTAACATCAAAGAGAAACTATCCAAATTTGACAAACAATGGCACCCTCATCGTATCGCTACGGTAGATGATAATCAGATCTATCTCGCTAAATTATGTGGTGATTTTATTTGGCATAAACACGATGATGAAGATGAGTTATTTCAGGTCGTAAAAGGCACTTTACATATGAAATTTAGAGACAAAACTGTAACTGTAAAGCCAGGAGAAATTATTGTAGTTCCTAAAGGTGTAGAACATTGTCCATCCACAAAAGATAATGAAGAAGTTCATGTATTATTATTCGAGAAACAAAGCACGAAACACACCGGAGATATACAAAGTGAGAGAACAGTGCCTAAGTACATCGAGATATAATTCCAATATTTCAATTTAATAGTTTATTCTTAATATGTATTATGACTATATACACATGGGCATATAACTATTTCTCTATGTCAAAAAAAAAAACAGAAACTAACTTCTAATTACAATTCAAAAAAGAACAGATGAAATCCTTTTTAAAAAATTCTGTATTAGTATGTCTAATGGTTCCTTTTTTTATAAATGCGCAAATTAATAAACCTAGTCTCAGTCCAAAAATAGTTAAAGAATTACAAGTGGGGTTAGCTACTGTAAAACTTGAGTATGGACAGCCAAGTGCAGGAGACAGGCAGATTTTTGGTGGCTTAATTCCATACCAAAAACTTTGGCGTACAGGAGCTAATTCATCTACAAAAATATCAATTGACAGAGATATACAGCTTGCAAAAAAAGATATCCCTGCCGGTTCTTATGGATTATATAGTATCCCGGGAGAAAATGATTGGACTATTATAATTCACAAAAACACAAAGCTATGGGGAGCAGGTAACTATGATCAAACAAATGATTTACTACGTTTCAAAGTACCAGCGCTCAAACTAAAAGATAAAATAGAAACCTTGAGTATTTATTTTGAGAATTTTCATGCTAATGGAGGTGATCTTGTAATTGCATGGGAATATACTAAAGTTGTTATTCCATTATTTGTAAATTCTGATCCTATATTATTTAAAGAAATAGAAGAGAAAATTAATCATTCGACTGGAGAAATTAAAGCTCAGACTTATTTTGATGCAGCACAATTTTATTATCATAAGAACAAAGATTTAGACAAGGCTGCAGAATGGTTTGAAAAAGCCATAGCCATGAAACCAAATGCTTTTTGGTACAAATATTACAGAGCAGAATTGGCATATCACGTAAAAGATTATCAAATTGCTAAAGAAAAAGTAACTACATCATTAAATCAAGCAAAATCAAGCAAGTCTGGGGATTATGGATATATCGCCAAATGCAAATTATTATTAGAAAAAATGAATACTAAAAATTAATCTTGTATTGATTTAACAAATCCGAAACAACATTTTACAAAATTAAAAACTACCTTGATGCATTCATTTTTAGAGACTTAAGTCATGCTGGATAGAAGAAATTTTATTAGAAACACAGGTTTGGTTCTGGCAGGTAGTTTATTTCCTTTAACAGACATATTTGGTAATCCTTCAAAAAAACTAAACGTATGTCTGGTAGGGTTGGGTAATTATAGTTCTACCGTCTTAGCTCCTGCCCTACAGCGTACAAAATATTGTAAACTTACAGGGATTGTAACAGGAACTCCTTCTAAAATTCTGAGGTGGCAAAAAAGATATGGTATTGCCGATAAAAATGTGTACAACTATGAGACCATGCATCGTATAGCAGACAATCCAGATATCGATGTTATTTATATTGTTGTTCCCACGGGATTACATGCTAAGTATGCCATTAGAGCAGCAAACGCAGGAAAACATGTTTGGTGCGAAAAACCTATGGCTAAGACTGAAGTAGAATGTCAAGCAATCATTGATGCTTGTGCTAAGAATAAGGTGAAGCTTTCTATTGGATATCGTATGCAACATGAACCCAATACACGTACGGTAATAGATTGGGCGGCTTCAAAGCCTTACGGAAAAATCAAGACTGTAAGAGCAGAAATAGGATATAATGTAACCAATCCTGCACGCACATGGAGATTAGATTCAGCATTGGGAGGTGGTACAATGTATGACTTGGGAGTATATGCTCTTAATGCTGCTCGATACACGACGGGTGAAGAACCCGTATCCGTCACTGCAAAACAAATGACTACTCGTCCAAAAATTTTCAATGAGACAGATGAAACCACACATTTTACCTTGGAATTTCCTTCTGGAGCCATAGCGCATGGTAAAACCAGTGTTGGTAAATCGATGCATGAGTTATATGTTGATTGCGAAAATGGATGGTATACTCTAGCTCCTTTTTCTATGTATGGAGGAGTGCAAGGCAAAGCAAGTGATGGTAAATTATTAAATATCCATATAGAGAATCAACAAGCTAGACAGATGGATGATGATGCTTTGTCTATTATCAATAATACTCCTGTTATGGTACCAGGAGAAGAAGGTATAAAAGATATTAGAATTGTAGAAGCCATTTATAAGGCAGCAAAAAATAGATCAAAAATTAGTTTATAACGCTACAAAGAATTATCAAAAGACTATATTAAGTAGTGTTTCCATAAACATCCCAAAAACCCTATTTTTGATTTCACTGTAAACCGTGTATTCATAAGGCATTCGTTTTCATACTTTTGGGTATAACATTTCTATAAACATAGTTGTACACCCCAATGAAAAAATCAATATGTATTCTTTACATAAGTATAGTCATACTATGCTTTTCTTGTAGTGATTGGAAACAAATCGGCAATGATATTTACTCAGAAGCTCCTGGGGATTTTGCAGGTATGGCTACTGCCATAAATGATGATGGTTCTATTATCGCAATTGGTTCACCATATAATGATAGTAACGGTATTGGTTCTGGTCATGTCAGGGTATTTCAAAATAAAGAAAATACATGGACAACTATCGGAAAAGACATAAAGGGGTTAAAAACATATGATCATTTTGGAAGTACTTTAGATATAAATGCCAATGGAAACATCTTAGCAATAGGAACTATGCATAGTGATGTCAATGGCGAAAATTCTGGACAGGTAAGAGTTTTTAAATATCATAAAAAAGAATGGATTCAATTGGGTCAAAATCTTAACGGATCAAAAGCTTATGACGAATTTGGATATGACATTAGTCTAAGTCAAGATGGAAAAACACTTGCAATAGGAGCTCCTCATCACGAATCAACCGGCGACATAAGCAGTAGCGTTTCTATTTATACATTAAATACAGTACATAATTCTTGGGAATTACTAGGTGATCGTATTCTAGGGACAACAAAGTCTTTTAAATACACAAACAATACATTTCATGAAAATCAAATCGGAAAATCAATAGCACTTAGCGGCGATGGTCGAACATTAATTCTAAACACAACTGGTAACGGGGAAAGAAGCATTATCACTTACAAATTAATTGATAATCAATGGGTTCGAATAGGAAATGTAATCAAAATGAACCATAACCTCTATAACGAAATTTCTCTAATAGGAGATGTAGTTTCAATAAATGATGATGGGTCAATCATTGCCATTGGATATAAAGACTTTCAAATCTCCAAATCCTCGAATGAAACCAAGCGCGGAAACATTTTACTTATTGGTTGTATACAAGTATTTCGTCTTAATAGTATTGACGAATGGAAACAAGTAGGAAATACTATTTATGGAACGGATTTAGAACGTTTTGGAGGACAACTTATGTTAAATGCTTCAGGTAATCGTTTGGCAGTAACAAGTTATGGAGGAGATACAGCAGAATCAGGAAAAGATGCAAATTTTGTATCAACTTTTGAATTGGCAAACAATAATTGGAAGTTGTACGGAGAGAAAATTGAATTAAAACGAGCATATGAAGAGTTTGATAATTCGATTGCAATAAATAATGATGGTTCTATAATTATTGTAGGCAATAGCGCCATGGATGAGGATAATCTCACCTATGGCGAAGTAAAAATCTTTAAAAATAAATTCAAATGATTAGAATACCAGGCATTATAAAAAAATGGATGGTATTATCAATCACTATGATATTCATTATATCATGTGCCGATATGAATTCTCCATTAAAAGAAAATACTCCCAAATGGAAATCTTTAGGAAATTCTATAACATTATATTCCAAATATAATAATAGCCCTTTTAGAGAAATGAATATTAGTCTTAATGCTAACACTATTGCCATTGCTGATCAATTTAAAGAAATAGACTCTACGGTAGGGCCAAAAAAAATAGCTACATTTAAACTTCGCGATACGATTTGGTCTCCTTTTGGAAATAAAAATAAAGACACTAGTTATTTTACCTATGGACAGAATTATAAAATGAATGGTAATGCCAATCGAATCGTAATAGCAAATCTTGATAATTATGTATTAAAAGTACGAACCTTTGATCTTAAAAATAAAACCTGGGCTCTGGTGAATAACGATAGTAGTCTCGTTAAAAAACCACAAAATGAAGATCTTTATACTGCTGCGCTAAGTGGAGATTGTAACACTTTAGGAGTTTTTCAGGCCCTTAATGCGAATAATAAAGTAAAGCTACAACTCTATTCATGGACGAATCATGGCTGGATCAAGAAAGGCAATAAAATCAATGTTAAAAAGAAAACTATTTACTCGGGTTTCAATTCTTTATTTTGGGATAGTGTAAATATCAATAAAGATGGATCTATTATTACTGTAGCAAATCCTCATGATTATGACAATGGACCTAGCGCCGGAAAAGTAAAGGTTTTTAAGTTCCTTAATAATGACTGGCAACAAGTAGGCAATGATATTGATGGAGAATTTCCGTATCATAATCTAGGAATTTCTGCTCATATTGGTAACGATGGAAAATCAATTACTATATTCTCTCATTCAAGAAAACAGGAATATAACTATTCGTTTTATACGCTAGAAAACAATACTTGGATAAAGCAGGATAACTTTATTCCTGATACTTTTTTCAACAATTATCATTTAGGTCTAAGTAAGGATGGCAAAACATTACTAACTAGTAAAGTTAATTTTAGAGATACCTATAATGATTTATATACACTTTATATATATCGTAAGACTCATAAAGGTTGGAAGATTGTTGGCTACATAGATAAAATTAAGGATAAGTTTAATGAATTTGTTCTAAGCGAGGATGGGACAAAGCTTGCTATTTTGTTTGATGGATATACAAGTGACAAGCACATCAAAGTATATGGCATACCTTAGGTTTATATTTTTTTATATTCAAAAAAACCACTCGAGTATTTGAGTGGTTCTTAGCATCGATAAAAGTTACGGATCCCTTACCTTCCTTATCAATATTTTAATTTACTCTGTTCTAAAATTCCATATCTGACCAATGGTAGCTCCTTGTTTATCATCCTTAACCACAACTCTCCAATAGTATGTAGTATTGGCTGATACAGTCACATCAAATGTTGAAACATTTATGTTTTGTGAAACTAAAACAGGAGGGTTTGTATCTCCAAAATAAAGATCAAAAGTCAAAGGATCATTATCCTCGTCTGTAGCACCCCAATCCAAAGTGATATTGGTTCCTGATACTCGCTCTCCCAATGAAGGACTTAATACTACAGGAGCATTTGGGATAGTATTGACTCCTGCATCGGGCTCTGTAAAAAATGTTTGTATATCAGAATAACCACTATCATTACCCGCACTATCGGTTGCCTTTACTCTCCAAAAATAAGTAGTTCCCTTTTCTAAAGTAAAAGTATTGACTGTCTCTGTAGTAGTGGCTGTGAATAATACAGGAGTAAAGGTATTATCGGCCGCAATATCTATTGTATATTGTATCGAATCACCATCGCCATCTACTACTCTGCTCCAATCAAACTCCAGGTTAAAATTAGTACATACCAAATTGTTGGTAGGAAATACCAAACTGGGTATCGAAGGAACAGTATCTAGTATGGGAGTTACCGTATTATCATCTCCACTACAGGAAAATAGAAATAATGAACTTAATACTACTATATAGAAATTTCTCATTGTTTTACAATTTTAAATGGTTCTGAAACTGATCCTTCAATACGGACAAAATAAATCCCTGCAGATAAACTTTCCATAGGTAAGTTTACTTTACTGTTTATGATACTATACACTCCCGAAGACACCATCATACCCAATGTATTATGAATCATAACATTCATTGTCTCTCCTCCATTTGGAACCGTAAGGATCACATCTCCTTGCGTAGGATTAGGAGTAATTGTAATCTTATCAAACAAATCAACCCTGGCTGATAATTTGCCTTCGCAAGCCAGACTAGAAACTATATCTAATTCATCGCCATGTTGAACCTTAACAGCAAAAGTATTGCTAGTATATTCGCCTACTACCTTATCATTAATCATAGCCATATAAGGCGCAGTACCAGATGCCATTTCAACATTCATGGTATCTAAATCTAAAGTAGTCTTACCAGTTACCACAGCAGCTTCTTCTATGGTCAATTCAAAACACTGCTCACAACCAGTAATCCCATCGATAGTAATACAGAAACTATAAATATCTGGTGTCAAATCAGGAATCACTATACTAGAGGTAAAGTTATATGTCTCATTATTAATGGTAGCAATATAGTTTAATGGCTCAGTAGCACTGATCGAGATGATACCATTATTTTTATCAACACAGGTTTCGCTAGCAGTAGTCAACGTAAAATTGTTCTCTGGTAAATTTACAATCGGACAAGAATCTATGACATTGACGATTCGAGTAACTTGAGCAGCTATTTCACCAGAGGCACTTGTAGCATTATAAGTCACAGAATACATTCCTCGTAAATTTGTATCCACGTCAGAAATATCGATTGTTAGTGCCGCTCCATGCGTTACCTCTGCTCCCAGCTCTGTATACACATCTCCTAATATTATCGTTTGAGGATTATCTCCTATGAGTGTAACCACTGGTGTTGGACATCCTAAACCTCCATCATTGATGATCCAATTATACAACGAACCTGTTAAAGTATCTCTTGCTGCTTCAGCCAAACAAAACGTTGCATCTGCATCTAAAGTTAAACCCGTAGGGATTGTAGTTTCTCCGGCTTCTAAGGTTGCCCAACCGATTAAGGTTTTATCATAATTTTCTGTAGACATTCCGGAACCACTAAAGAAGTTATTTAAAGCATCCACGTTACTTATATCCCAAGCAGAAAGATCTTGATCAAAAGAGCCTGCCCCTTCAAACATATTTCTAATATCAAAACTATTACTGACATCCCAAGAACTTAAGTCTTGATTAAAAGCAGTAGCATCTCTAAACATAGCCGCTAAATAATCCACAGTACCCAGCGTCCAACTTCCTATCGGTTGATTAAAAGATGTAGCACCTTGAAACATTTCTGTAAAATCAAGCACCGTACTCACATTCCAACCCGAAATATTTTGATTAAAAGAAGTAGCGTCTTCAAAAGTACTGTCTGTGTCTTCAAGAACGGTAAATGTCCAACCTCCAATATTTTCATTAAAAATGGTACACTCTTCAAACATACTATTAATGTCGCGAATAGTAGTCAGATCCCAATTTCCTATTTGGTCTTTCAAATCTTCAAAGTTGGTACAGTTCTCAAACATACTGGATAAATCGGTGACTTTTGACAAATCAGGAGTATCATCCGCATTTAGTTTTAAATTAACGCAACCATTAAAGGAATCTCTAAAACTACGCCATTGTATATTTCCCCATTGTTCTATGGTTTGAATTTTAGTTCTTAACGTCCGACCAGCTCTAAAAAACAAAGTAAATCTTGGAAACTCCCCAGTAATTGATACCTTATACGTTCCTGCTGTGGGATACACATGTGATATATCTGTTGTTACATTGGTATCCTTGGTACCATCTCCCCAATCAATATTAAATTTATAATTATAGGCACTATTAGTTCTAATCTCAATCTCATCATTATCTTCTAATAACCACGAAGTGATAAAGGCGTCTGTACAATTTTGACCTCCGTCTGTAATGATCCAATTATACAGCGTGCTTGTTAATGTGTTTCTTGCTTCCTCTGCAAAGCAAAAAGTGGCACTGGCATCTAATGTTACACCTGTAGGAATTTGCGTTTCTCCGGCGTCTAAAGTTGCCCAACCGATTAAGGTAGCATCATAATTGCTAGTAGACATTCCTGAATTATTCAATAAGCCCGATAGACCAAAAGAACTCACATTGCTAATATCCCAATTTCCTAAATTTTGATTAAATGAAACAGCATCCTTAAACATATTTCTTAATAATCTTGCAGACGTTAAATTCCAATTGTTAAGGGGTTGATTAAAAGATGCTGCATTTTGAAATGCTTCAATAGCACTTTTTACTTTGCTAACATCCCAATTATTAATATTTTCATTAAACGCAGAACCTTTGAAAGCTTTTGACAAAAATTCAATAGTACCTACTTCCCAGTTTCCTATTTCACCACCATTATCTATAAACGAAGTAGTATTTTGAAACACGAAAGCCATACTTGTTACGAGCCCTAGGTCCGGGATATCAGTAGCGTTTAACACTAATTTTGAACAGCCAAAGAATGCAGCTTGCATGGAGCTCCACTGTTGTGATCCCCATTGTTCAACTGAAAGAATTTTATCCTTATTTCCAGAGTTATTAAAATAGATCCTTGGAAAATCACCTATAATTCTTACGGTATACGTTCCTGCTGTTGTGTATTCATGGGTAGCATTTCCTGTAAATCCAATTTCAATAGCTCCATCTCCCCAATCTACAGCAAAGTTGTATCCATCTCCTGTGGTAGGTATGGTAATACTTTCATCTACAGTTGTAGTTTGCCAAGTGGTAACAAAAGCGTTTGTAAAATCGCAGTCTTGTCCTTGATCGGTGATGATCCAGTTAAAAGGTCCATTTGTTAATATATCTCTAGCTGAAGTCCCAAAACAATATTTACTATTTCCTCCATCGAATATAATATCCATAGGAATTTGTGTTTCTCCTGTGTCTAATGTTGCCCAACCAATTAGTGTAGCGTCATAACTTGCTTGTGATAATTCTGAACGGTCAAACATTATTTCCATATTGGTCATATTAGAAATATCCCAAGAAGCTAATGAGTAATCAAAAGCGTTTGAATTCCTGAACATAGCCTTAACAGAAATAACACGGCTTACATCCCATTTTCCAATAGGTTGATTAAAAGCTTCTGCATTGGCAAACATTCCTTCCATTCTAACATCTGCATTGTTATTAATAGTCCAGTTAGAAATATCTTGATTGAATAATGAAGTGTTACTAAACATATTCAAAAAATTGGTTACCTTATTAACGTCCCAGTTGCCAATCACTCCGTTGAAAACTGTTGCGCCGGCAAACATAAAGTCCATGCGGCTAACATTGCTTACATCCCAATCGTTAAGATTTGTAGCATTAAAACTGTTACAGTCATTAAACATTCTTCTCATTGACTGAACTTGACTTAAATTAGGTACATCCGTCGCATTGTAAGTTAATTCAGTACACCCTCGGAAAGCATCATCGAACGACTTCCAGACAATACTACCCCATTGATCTATAGATAGAATTTTATCTTTATCATCAGATATCTCAAAATAAATTCTTGGAAAATCTCCTGTGATTTTCACCGTATGTGTACTAGCATTAGCATACTCATGCGTAGCATTTCCTGTAAATCCAGTTTCAATGGTACCATCTCCCCAATCCACGCTATAGTCATATCCAGATCCTGTTGTGGGTATTACAATATTTTCATTATCCGTAGTAGTTTGCCAAGTGGTAATAAAAAAATCTGTTGAAGCACAAGCAACACCATCATCCGTGATACTCCAATTTAATCCGGTAGGATCGGTTAGCGTATTTCTAGCATCAGCTCCGAGACAGTATTGGCTTCCCTCAAAGCTGATACTGATATTAGAAGGTATCGTTTCTCCTGGATCTTGTGTAGCCCAACCGATAAGTGTAGCATCATAATTTGTGGTAGAAAGAGAGCTCTGTGAAAACATGTTGTTCATATTTGAGACCTTGCTTATATCCCAACTCCCCAGGTTTTGATTAAATTGACGACCTCGTAGAAACATACCTCCCATATTTATCGTTCCAGTAACACGTTCTCCGATATTCCAACTAGAAATATTTTGATTGAATGGAGAGATAGCAAACGTACTTATGAAATTGGTAACACTCCCTACATCCCAAGTACTTACATCTCCATTAAAACTAGAAGCAAAAAAAACAAAAGGCATATTGGTGACGTTAGACACATCCCAGTTTGAAAAATCTTCATCTCTAAATGCTTGACACGCTCTAAACGCATTTCGCAAATTAGTTACCCTTGAAAGATCCGGAGCATCTGTTGCTTTTATCCTTAGTTTTTTACAATCGTTGAATGCATTTTCCATACTAGTCCAGGCAATATTTCCCCATTGCTCAACGGTTAGAATTTTGTCGGAATCTGCATTATTATTAAAATAGATTCTAGGGAAATCTCCAGTGATTTTTACGGTATAAATATCAGCTACTGCATACTCATGAGTAGCGTTTCCTGTAAATCCAGTTTCGATAGTGCCATCTCCCCAATCTACTGTATAATTATATCCAGATCCGGTAGTGGGAATGGCAATACTTTCATCTGCGGTTGTAGTTTCCCAGGTAGTAATAAATTCATTCTGAGCAAAACTAGTAGTAAAAAAACTGACAATAAAAAATAATGTAATGTAAAAGTGTTTCATAAGGGGCTTTTAGAAAATAGTTGATCATACATTCTTAAAATAGAGTGCAAAATTAACAGGATTTTAAGGATTGCAAAGAAAATAGGGGTTGCAAAAGGGTTGCAAGATGGTGTTTTTGGGGTTGTAGATATGTCACAAACCCTTGTTTTACAAGGTTTTATATGTTTAAAACACTTTAATCAGTTCTGTGACTACAAAATCTGAGGGCTGAGGCTCTCGAAGTCCGATATGATGAACTCGTAACATATATTCTAGAAGTACATTTAAAAACACCCTTCGACAGGCTCAGGGTTCGTATGCTATATCTCAAAGTTTTTGATAAACTCAATAATATCCTGTTTAGAATCGACTCCTATTTTTTTACGGATTCTGGAACGTGTAGATTTAATAGCTGAAACTGTATTGTTTTGTAGTTTACTAATTTCGGTGGCATTAAGCCCCAAGGTCATTAGACATAACAGCTCTTTTTCCTTTTCTTTTAATTGTGAAAAGTTTTTATCGAGAATCACTTTAAAATCGAGGCTTACTGAATTAAGATAAGAATGTAGATCAGTAGCTGTTCTTTTCGTTGCTTTTTCAGAAAGTAATGAAGCAGAAAGTGAATGCAATGCTGTTTTACGTTCTTGTTCATCTCTTAGTTTGATGATATCTCGTATTTCGCCTAAGGTACTACTTAGTATTTCTTGACGTAGTGAATTTTCAATAACCGCATTTTTTAGTTCTTTTTCTCGGGTTACCAGCGCCAATTCTGCTTTTACTTTTTCTAATTGCTCGCTTTCTAACTCTTTATTTGATAATGCTAATCGATGCTTTGCATTTTTTCGGGTTAACCAAAAAATAATACCTCCCATAATGGTAGCGATTACAAAAAGTAATAGGTACAATTGTTTCTTTGAGGTTTCATTTTCTAATCTTAACTCACTCGCCTGTTTTTCTTTATCAAATTGATAATTCAGTTCTAAAGCTGTAATCCGTTTTGCTTTTTCAATATCATTGATAGAATCATTGTACATTTTGTAGACCTTATAATCTTGTAGTGCCTGCTCGTATTCTTTTAGAGTTTCGTTTAGATTACTTCTACTGTAATACTGCTTTAATAACAATTCTTTATGTTTTAGTTTTTTTGCAACAGCAATGGCACTATCAAGATAAGGAACAGCGCTCTCATATTGCTTTAGCGCATTATATAATACTGCTACATTCAAGTAACTTATACTCAATTCATTTTGATCATTAATATCTCTAGAAATTTCAATATTTTCTTTATATATATCGATCGATTGATCATACTTTTTCTCTTTAAAATATATTGCGGCTAAAGTGCCGTTAGCTTTTGATTTACGAACACTTGAACACGGCATCTCTTTAACAACAGCTATATGATATCTAGCAGAATCCATCTGTTCATTGTTGTAGTATGTGAGTGCTAACATATGACGGGATAATGCTAGATCTTCGACATCTTTCAGTTTTTCCTTAACGATTATCGCTTTTTTTAAGTATTCTTTGGCTTTACTAAACTCCTTTTGACGTCTGTAAAACATACCCAGATTATGTAATGATAATCCAATACCCGCAGAATCCTTTACGCTATAAGTTATATCAAGTGCTTCTAAGTAGTTGCTAAGTGCTTTTTCTACATAACTCTGCTTACTATCTAATATACCGAGATAATTCAGTGCTTCTGCTTTGCGACTTTGAAAGTAATTTCCTTCGTTATCTTTGATAATATTTAAGACATCGTTAATAATGATTCTTGTGGTATCTACATTAGATTTAAGCAATTGTTTTGCCAATTCAATTTTATACCCAATCTTGATCGAATCATTGGTAGTTTTTTCGATTTTATGTTTTAATTCTGTAGTAAGACTATCGTGTGATTGTGAAAAAACAGTGCATGATATTAATAAGATACTTATATATACAAAAGTGGTTTTCAACAGATCGCTTTTTGGAAATTAGATACTCTTTTCCCAAAAATACATCATATTATTTTTATAATCGTAATGAAACTTTTTTGAAAGCCTTATGTACTTCTTAAGATAAAACAGTAACAGTCTATAAAAAATAGTATAAGAGGGGATGGGGTGGCAAAAGGGTTGCAACATTCATTTTACACTGTAGTACTGTATTTTAACACACTGTTACTAAAACCTCTGTACCGTTTATCGCAAAAAGAAAAAACCATTCAAATGCTTGAATGGTTTAATATTCTAAAATATAGCTAAGCAAGATTTTTTTATTTTTTCTTTAAGAGTATTTTAGCATCATTATGGTTACTAAATAACAAATAATATCTTGAATGATGTATAATCTTAAGGGAATCATTATTATCCAATAAAAACATATTTTCTTTTAAATCAATATCCCATGTTTTTTGATCAAAATGCTTTGTTTCTCCTTGCAGACTAATCAGTGCTTTGTTATCACGTGTTAAATGAATCTGCGTATTTTCTTTAAAAGCTGTATTAAACTTTGTTCCTTTCTTCATTGCCTTTACAGTCCAAATACCGTAGATGTCTTTTTTTTCTGTTTTCTCTAATCTTCTAAATACTAACTTCTCTTCTCTGTAGTTTTTTACAATTAATGTATTTTTATGTAATCCCAACACTGTCATCTTATTTCTATATTTTTCGTGTTCTTTGTTTTTAATGTAAATAGTGTCATTCTCATACTTCCAAAAAACAGGATTTCTAAATTTGATGATTATTTTATTATTCGGTAAAAATTCTAATAATGGCGGAAAAATGTGTTCCTGCTCTGCATCTATATCATCAATTTTTGTCAGTTGCCATCTTCCTAACAATTCAGATTCTTGAGCATGAATTGTTATTGAAAGGAGATAGATTAAAAACAGTATTGTTTTTTTCATTATAAATAATGTAAGTTTATTTTAGAAATCAGATTCGTTTTTACATGAAAACTAATGCTCAAAACTAACTAGTTTGTTATTTTATCTGCCCCCCTTAAACCGTGAAATTATTTATTGTAAACTCATATTTATATTTGATAGTGTATAAGGTTTATCTCTTTATTGTTTTATGATTTTAAATGCTTTCCCTTCGTTAATCGTGATCAAATAGATCCCTTGCGGTAATTCCTCCATAGGGACTACTACTTGTCCTGATGTAATCTTATATTCTTTATAAGAAACCTGGACTCCAAGGACATTGTATAAGGATATTCGTATACGATTTACTTCAATATTTGGGATAAAAAGTGTAACATCTCCCTGAGTTGGGTTTGGTGCGATGCTTAGCCTATTGATCAAATTCACTTTAGTTGATAATTCCCCTTCGCAATCTACACTTGAAGAAACCTCTACCTCATCACCATGTTGTACATCGACAATGAAGTTCTTTACTGTATATTCTCCTATTATCTCATTATTGATTTTTACCGTATAGGGTGCAGTACCAGTGGTTACTTCAACATTTACTTTTGCCGTTCTCTCTTCGGTAATTAACTCTGTTTTTCCTGCTAAGTTCTCGGCATCTGCGATCACTACTTCAAAACACTGTTCACAATTCGTAAAACCATTTACTCCAATACAAATCGAATATATACCAGGGGCTAGGTCTTCCACTTCTAAAGATGACGTAAAACTGTAATCTGTACCGTTAATCGTAGTGGTATACTCTAATGCAGTAGCAGCAAGGATATTAATCATCCCATTATTTTTATCGGTACAGGTTTCACCAGATGTAATAATGGTAAAATTATCGGTTGGCAAGCTTACTAACGGACAGTTATCTACTACATTGACTGTTCGGGTCACCTCAACAGCAGCGTTGCCCGAAGCATCGGTAGCGTTGTAGCGAATTGTATAGCTTCCTACAGCATCTACAAAATCGGTGGCATCAATGATCACTGCACTTCCATCATCGGTAGTGGCTCCTAATTCTGTATAACTTGATCCTAAGGCTATCTCTTGTGGGTTATCTCCTGTTAAGGTGATTAAAGGTACATTGGTATCTACTACATCAACGGTTCTGGTTACTTGTACTGCTATATTACCCGATGCATCGGTAGCATCATAGGTAACCGTGTATTGACCTAACAGGTTTGTATTTACAGATGACGCATCGATCAATACGGTACTTCCATCATCCGCAGTAGCTCCTAACTCAGTATATGCCGTACCCAATTCCACAGTCTGTGGATTAGCTCCGGTTAAGGTGATAACAGGAACTATACAATCATCATTAAAACTGGCAATATCATCTTTTTCCCAACTACTTAAATACGCTGCAGTAGGATCATCTACCTGAATACATGTAAGGTTATCGTTATATAGTACAAAGAAATCAGTAATTAAACTATTGTTTCCATTTCTGACATCTAAAGATTCGAGTAGATTTTGATGAACAGCAAGTTCTTCTAATTGCACACATGAGCTAACATCTAAAGAAGTTAAACCATTTTTTCCTGCTTTTAATTTTTTGAGATTAGGGTTATTATCAACCAATAAACTGGTTAAAGAATTAGATCTCAGCTGCACTTCTTCAAGGGCCGTATATCCAGATAAATCTAGTGAAATCAAATCGTTTTCTGCAGCATCCAAAATTCTTAGGCTCGTATTACCGCTTAGGTCTAACGAATTTAAATCGTTGTAATCTACATTTAATGATTCTAGAGCAGCAAAGCCTTCAATTCCTGTTACATCTGAAATATCAAGACTACTTATATCTAAATCAACTACGTTATTTATTTTTTCAGTATACACCTGATTATCATTTGCAATCCCATTCCCCATACTAGATGCATCACCAAGAGCAACTACATTACCGTCGGCATCATGAGTTTCTAAGTAATTTTCAAAATTGGCATCTGCGATATAGGTTAAATCACAATAAATCGCAAAACTCGCCGTAGCATCCATTTGCCAAATATCTGGATATAACTGAACTACTTTATCAGCTTTAATACATGTTAAATCAGGATTTCCTAAAGCATCAAACCAAGTGAAATTATCATTATTTCCGTTCGCAACATTTAGCGAAGTTAATTGGTTATTAGCAACACGTAATTGTACAATGCTTGGGTATGCAGAAATGTCTAACTCTGTAAAATTATTATCATTTAAGATTAACTGTCTTAACAATGGATTGTTAGAAATATTTATAGAATTAATACCTGTATTAGATACGCTTAAATTAGTTAGAGCAGTAAGTTCAGAAATATCTACATCTCCTAAATTAGCATTATCGTCGAGGTATACTTGTTCTAGAAGTACATTATTTGTTAAATCTAAACTTGCTAAGTTGTTATTGGCTAAAGTAATTACACTCAGTTTAGTATTATTACTTAAGTCTATACTTGTTAAATTAGTATTGTTACGGCATCCTAAGAACCACATATCTCTAAAATCTTCGATACCCGTCATATCTGCAACCAATCCATTATGCAGATTAAATCCTTCTGAAACCTCAACTAAGGCAGTATATACATAATCATCAATCACTCCGTTACCAAACCCTTGATTTTCTAAGAAAGTTTCAAAAGCATCATCAGGCACATAGGTTAATCTACAGAATTCTGCATAGCTTGCTGTAGCATCTTTTAACCACCCCGCTATTACTGGAGCAGTTGGATCATCTACCTCGATACAAGTCAAGTCTGGATTACCAGTAACATCTACATTATCTAAATCTGCATTATTTCCACTTCTTAAATTCAAGCCTGCAAGTTGTGCATTTTTACAGGATAAGTTATCGAGTGTGCTCTGTTTTACTAAATCTAAATAGGTAACCGGTGTATCATCGCATTCCAGTCTACTTAAATTGGCATTGTTACTTAGATCGATATTTGCAATATTCGTATCGTTAAAAGACAAATAAAATAAATCGGTAAGATGAGTTACATCCAGCGAACTTAATCCATTACTACCACATTCCAGATTTTCTAGCAATGGATTGTTTTGAATATTTAGTGCAGTAATCCTGGTATTTTCACAATATAAAGATGTCAAATTAGCTTGATTAGTTACATCTATAGTTCCTAAGTTATTGTTCGTAACCGTTAGACTCGTTAAATCATTAGCACTTATATCCAAGTTTGTGAGGCTATTATCTGCTACATCCAAAAATCGTAAAGCAGTATTGGTTGAGATGTCCAAACTGGTAAGACTATTATTTGCTGCAGCTAAGCTTTCTAATACCGTTAATCCTGCAATATTAATACTGGTCAATCCTGTATTCTCCGCAGTTACACTTTCTAATAATGTATTATTGGTTAGGTCTAAACTCGTATCTGTTAATGAGTTTTCGTCAATCCAAAATCGAATTAAACTCACAAAATCTTCTATTCCTGTAAAGTCTTGGATACCTTCATTTCTGGGTGTTAATAATTGAAGAGTTTCAATTTTTGCTGTAGGTACTAGATTGTCGTCAATAATTCCGTTACCCAAGCTGTTTGCACTTCCTAAAGCTACACTTCCTCCAAACTCGTTATGTGTTTCTAAATAAGCTTCAAAATTATCATCCGGGATGGTTGTGAATCGACAATATTCAGCAAAATTTGCAGTAGTATCCTTTTCCCAACTTGATAAATACCCAGCCGTTGGATCATCTACCTCTATACAGGTCAAATTAGGACAACCCGTTACCCTAAATTCAGTAAAGTTGTTATTATTTCCATTTCTTGCATTTAACTCCGCTAGTTCATCGATATCTCTTGCATTAAACTCTACTAAACTTGTATTTTGACTAATATCAATCGAAGTAATATTGGTTTCATCAAAACTTAAATCTTGAAGATTTGATAAGTGACTTACATCATAAGAAGTTAATGGATTTCTAGATAAATTTAAAGTTTCAAGTAATATATTATTTTGAGTATTTAGCGATGCAAATTGATTTAAAGAAGCTAAGATTCTTGTTAAGTTCACATTAACACTAAGATCGATACTACTTAATGTTGTTTCATGAATTTGTAAATCCTCTAATAAAAGATTATTACTAACATCTAATCCGGATAGATCATTCGAGGAAAGAATTAATGTTTTTAAAGCTGTATTTGTAGAAATATCAACTGTAGTAATATCATTACGAGGAATATCCAAATGCTCTAAGGCAGTTAATCCTGTTACATTAATACTTGTTAAGCCCATATCTCCTCCATCTATTCTTGATAAATTGGTATTGTTGGTAAGATCTAAATTAGTATCAGTTAATGTATTATTAAACATAAATAATGTTTGTAAAGCTGAAAAATCCTCTAGACCTGTGATATCCGTAACTCCCTGAAAAGCAATAAATAGACTCATTACATTTTCAATATTAGCAGTCTTCACATAATTATCATTTGCAATTCCGTTACCCATACTGGTTGGATTTCCTACAGAAACAAAATTATTATCAGCGTCATGCGTTTCTAAATAGTTCTCGAAATTATCATCTGGCACATAAGTCCAGTTACAATCATCACTAAAACTAGCTGTAGCATCTTTTTCCCAGCTGCTACTACTTAAATAACTAGCAGTTGGATCATCAACTTGTATACATACTAAATTCGGATTTCCAGTAGCATAGACTTCCATCCCACTATTATTATTTCCATTTTTAAAGTTTAATGAGGTGAGCTGACCATTTTGGCATTCTACATATTCAATATCTGGACTTCTGCTAAAATCCAAAGTACTAATTGCAGTATTGTTTGTATAAAGTTCTACCAGGCTAATTTGATTCGTAATATCTAAAACAGATAATGATGTGTTGCTTACATCGATATCTTCAAGATTAGCGTTATTAGTTATATCTAATGCTGTAAGTGTTGGTGTATCTTCTATAGAAAAACTATCAAGATTAGTAAGTAAACCTATATCAATGGTTGTAAATTGATTTCCTCCACATCGTAATGTTTCTATTAGCGTATTATTTGATACATCTAGAGTGGATAGTGAATTATCATCTACATATAAACTTCTTAAATTGATATTATTAGAAATATTTAAGGTATTTATTGAATTTTCTCTTATTCTAAAATCAATTAATGCAGCATTTGCGCTTAAATCTATGTTGCTAAAATTATTATCATCTAAATTTAAGGTATGTAATGCTACATTAGAACTTACATCTATCATTGATAAATTGTTATCTCTAGCTCTTACTATTTCTAATGAAGTTAATCCTGAAATATTTAAACTGGTAAGTCCCATGGACTGGCAGCTTACTTCAATTAGTTTTGTATTTCCTGTAAGATCTAAGTTGGAAATTGTATTGCTATTTGTATACAATCTTTCTACATTTGCGAAACCTTCCAACCCTGTAAATTCAGTAATTCCTTGATTACTAAGATCCAAAACAGTGTCATTTTGTATTCTTTCTGTTCCTACGTAATTATCATCGGCAATACCATTACCTAAACTAGTTGGGTCACCAACAGGCACTACTGTACCAAATTCGTTATGTGTTTCTAAATAATTTTCGAAATTATCATCAGGTACATAGGTTTCTGAACAAAACAGTTTATATTCAGTTTGAACATCTTTTCTGGTAAATGTTGTATTAGCATATGTTACATCATCTACTGATACACATGTTAATCCTGGATTATTGCGAATGTCAAAATCGCTAGGGTTTAAATTTGCATTATTCCCGTTTCTGATATTGAGATAAGTTAATGCATTGTATGTGCAAGATAAATCTTCTAGAACTGTGTTTTTTGAAACATCTAAACTCGTAATTTGGTTATCTTCTATAAACAGTTCGACCAGTTTTACATTTTTACTTAGATCCAAGCTTGTAAGCGAGTTCTCATAGGCTTGTAGTTCTAACAGTTCTGGATTTTGAGTTACATCTAAAACGGTAAGACCTGTATCCACACAATCCAGGTCTTCTAATAGTAGGTTTTTTGTTACATCTAGACTCCCTAAGGGGTTGCTATAACAAGATAATTTTTTTAACGCAGTATTATTGGAAACGTCTAAACTGTTAATTAGGTTGTTACTACAGCCCAAAGTTTCTAAAAGTGTATTTTGTGATACATCCAAACTTGTAATTTGGTTTCGACTACAACTTACAGAAGTTAGTGCAGTATTTGTAGAAAGGTCTAAACTAGTAAGATTGTTTTTGCCTATATCTATGGTAAGTAATGCTACGTTTTGAGAAAGGTCTATATCAGATAATGGGTTTTCAAAACATCTAAAATTTTCTAATGCTATAAAACCTTCAATTCCTGTGGCATCACTAACCGTTAACCTAGAAATATCCAAATCAGTAACATTTTCTATCCTAGATGTATATACCGTATTATCATTGGCAATTCCATTCCCCATGCTCGTGGCATCACCAACAGAAACTACATTTCCATCAGCATCATGCGTTTCTAAATAATTTTCAAAATTATTATCTGGAACAAAAGTTTCCTGTGCAACTATGACATAACCAAATAACAAGAAAAAAGTTAGGAGTAGTTTTCTTTTCATATAAGGGGCTTTTACGTTTATAGCAATTAAAACCTACATTCATTTTGCAGCTCTTAAATTTTGGGCAATGATACTATAATTATTTAATTTTAAGATAATTTTAACAGTGGCAAAAAGTGGCAAACCCTTGTTTTTAAGCAAATATACGTGGGGATACGTATATGATGATCAAGGATGATTAATCTACTCTATCACCATTTTTTTGGTATCAATTTTTCGACTACCCACATATAAGGTATAGAAATATGTTCCTGCAGCTAACCCTTCACTATTAATATGAAGTTCACCGTCTCCATTGTCCTTAATGGCAACTGTAGACACCAATTGTCCTATTGAGTTGCTAAATACAACTGAAGCATTGTTGATACCGTCTGGTAAATAATACTTAATCGAGGTAGTGCCATTAAAAGGATTAGGAATGTTTTGATACAATATAGGAGAGTTTCCTTTATTAATACTACTATTCGTATCACAGGCGCAACTCTCTAAAGCTTCTATTCTATTTATTAAGTCATTAATTTGAGATCTTTGTTCATCAATCTCTGCTTGTTGTGTACTGTTTTCCTCTTCTAAATCCGAAATCTCATTTTGTGCATCAATAAGATTGGTTTCCAGCGAAGAAACTATAGGAGCTAAATCCACAGTAACCGAGGCTCCGTTTTCTATTTCGATCGTAAGATTAGTATCATTTAGGGTAGCCAATGTTAAATCCTGTTGATCAGAATTTACATAGGTCGAAAGGTCTATGGTATTTCCACCAGAGATACTTAAGTTATTATTAGTAAGCGTTAAGGTTTGACTATCGGTATTATCTAAATACGATGAAAGGTCTACCGCGGTGTTATCATTCGTCAGACTCAATGTATTTCCAGATAAATCTAAATCCTGTGCATCAGTATTATCCAAGTATCTGGATAAGTCTACTGAAGATGCATCATTGGTTAAGCTAAGCGTGTTTGAAGACAAACTTAAATCTTGATTATCGGTATTATCCAGGTATCCTGAAAGGTCAACCGAAGTAGCATTACCAGTTATACTTAATGTGTTTGATGCTAATGAAAGCTCTTGGTTATCAATTTGTGTAGACCAGGTTAATGCACCCGCACTATCAGTAGTCAGCACTTGATTAGCAGTACCATCTACAATAGGAAATTCGTAAGCTCCAGCAATATTAAGGCTATTCGCAATTTGCATTTTTCCTTCTGTACTTATTGCGGCTACGGGTGGAGCACTGGGAGTACCCCATGTCCAACCACTAGCAGTATTTGTACTCATAGAGGTTTTAATACTTGCTCTTGTAACGGGTCCATAATTATAATTAGCACCAAAACCATATGAAATTTTATATGTACTACGACCGTTAAATTCTATTCCATTATCTTCTCCAGGATCAAAACGTATTACATTATCTCCCATATTAAGCATAGTGGTAGCCGTGTGATCTCCTAAATTATCTGCAATAGCAGCCGACCACTCAGTACCGTTCCAAGTATATAATAACTTTTCATCCGTATCATATACTAATAAACCAGCTTCTGATTCTCTAATCCCCCTAGATGATGGCTGTGTTGGAAATCTTGGTTCTAGTGCCGTTCGTTGTACGGTTGTCATTCTATTTACGAATAACCCTTTATTGGTTCCTGTTAAGTCTAAGGATGCATATGTATTAGGAGTATCGGTACCGATTCCAACTTGCACGGGATTGGCAGCCCCGCCTAGTATCATAGTGTTATCATTTGCTGCTGTTGCTCCACTTCCTATAGCAATAGCATTATTACCGCTCACAACTGCATTATATCCTATTGCAATATTTTTTGTAGCATCTGGGTCTCCATCAGTATTATCAATCAGATCATTAGAAGCAGCCCCAGTTCCAATTACAATAGCACCATTGTTTTGCGCTACTGCATTGGCCCCAATCGCAATAGCTTCGGAATTATCTACATCTACAGATCGGCCAATACCAATCGCATTGGATTGTGCAATATTAGCTTGATATCCTATCCCTACAGAATAATCAGAATTATCGGTAGTACCAAATTGATATCCCATTCCTATCGCTCCAACTGCATTTTGCATGTCTCCTTGATTACCGATTCCAATGGCATATTGTCCTTCATTATAGGAATAATATCCCATGGTAATCACATCATTTTGGGCAGCAATGGCTTGAGACCCAAAAAATGTGGTTCTGTATCTTCTTGTATCCCCACCAAAATACGTATATCCTTCTCCACCAGCAGTAGTTCTTTGGGCTCTTCCATAGCCAGAAAAAGCTCCGAATCCAGCATTATCCTGTCCTTCTCGATTAGAAGCTCCTGACAAATACCCCACATATGTATTTCTATTTGCATCTGTGGTATTATTGGTTCTATTATTATCCCAACCCGCCATAGCACCTATAAATGTATTGAAATCGGCTTCTTCTGTCGCCACTCCAGCCGCAGCTCCAATCATCGTATTATAAATCCCATTGCCTATATCAACTCCTGATGAATCTCCTACAGCCGTATTATGATGTCCTTCTCTTAAATCTTCCAGAGATACATTACCAACTCCTGTGTTTTTGTATCCGGTTCCTTCTCTGAATGAGTCTCCAGAACCCGCTCGATGTCCAATGAATGTATTTTCGTAACCTGTTGTAAAATCAAACCCGGCATCTTCACCTATAAATACATTTTCATATCCTGTAGTATTGTTTTGCCCTGATTCTTCTCCTACAAACGTATTGTCATAGCCTGTGGTATTATCCTCTCCAGATTCTGTTCCAATAAAAGTATTGTCACTACCATTAAAAGAACTACTAGCACTTCTATTTGTTACAGCGCCTGCTTCAAAGCCAATAAAAACATTATCATCTCCATTTACATTATCATGTCCGGCATAATACCCAATAAATGTATTTTGACTAGTTGTATTATTCTTTCCTGCTCCAAAACCAACAAAGGTGGTCTGACTACCACTATTTAGTGCAGTTCCTGTACTATCTCCATACATGGTATTATAATCTCCGGTTGTAATGCTTACACCAGATCCGGTTCCTAAGGTTTCGTTTAAGGTTTGTGCTTGTACAAAAATGCTACCTAAAAAGAACAAGGTAGCAATACTCCATAGTAATTTTATTTTCATATAAGGGGCTTTTACATTTATAGTAGTCTAAAAACCAAAAAACTATGTGATTTTTAAACTGCCACAAATATAAAAAGCAATTCTTATTTAAGATAATTTTAACGGTGGCAAAAAGTGGCAAACCCTTGTTTTTAAGCAAATATACGTGGGGATACGTATAAAAATCAGCTAATATTTTGAATGAATTTTTCGAGTTCTTCCCCAGAGGAAAGCCCTAGTTTTTTACGTATTCGATAACGTGTAGATTTCACTGAATCTAATGAAGCATTACGAGCGATCATAATCTCCTTGATAGATAAATTGAGGCGAAGCAATGCACACATTTCACGTTCAGTTTTAGTAAGTGATGGATATAAATCTCGAAGCTTAGTATCAAAACCTTTATTGACTTCTTCAATTTTAGATTGTAGTCCCGATAATTTTCCTTCGGTCTTAATCTGCACCTGTAGCTCTGAAGTCAGAGAATTAATTGCTTCTTTCACTGTATTTGAAGCTTCTGGTGCTATTTCATTTTTTAATCGGTCTAATAACTCTTGTTTAAACTCTAAACGCATACTGTTATCAGCAATCAGTCGTTTAGTTTCTTCTTCATTGGCTTTTACTTTTGTCTCTAATAATTCTTTTTGCACTTTTTCTTTTTCAAGCTTTTCGGTCAAAATTCGGGCTTTGTTTTGGTAATTTCTTCTTACTAAAAACCCTATTATTAAAGCGGCTATTAAAGCTATTAAAAGCAACGCCAGATATAACCACTTTTTTGAAGCTTCAGTTTCTGCCAATAAAGCTACTTCTCGTTTTTCTTGTGCAAATACTAAACTATCTGCTAATTTTTCCTGATTAAATTTATGGCTTAATTCTAATGCTTGTATTTTCTTTATATTTTCAATATTGAAAATCGAATCTGAATGTCGATTAAATGTTCTATAATCAAAATATGCATCTTTATAATTCCCTTGAAGATGATTCAAAAAACTTTTCCGAAGATATGCTTTGGCAATACGTTCTCTAAAACCTTCTGCTTGTGCAATCATCAAGGAGGAATCTGCATATTTAACCCCCTTATTAAACTCTTTTTTTCTTTTGTAAATAGTAGATACATTATAATAAGCAGTACATAAAGAAAACTTTTTCTTAAGTCGTTTTGCATATCTAATATTTTCCGAAGCTAATCGAAGTGCTTCGTCATAGTTCCCTTTATCTCTATACACCGCTACCATATTATTATTTACCCGTTGCACATCATCTACACTGCTAATAGCGTTAAATAACCCTTTTGCTTTATCATAGCAAATTAATGCCGAATCTATTCTTTTGGTTTGACGGTATGAAACTCCCATCATATTGTATCCTGCAGCAATACCATGTGTATCTTTTAACTGTGTTTTTATAGTAATAGCCTTTTTATACAGATCAATGGACTTATCATGGGCTTTCTGGTATCGGTATACCATCCCCATATTATGATATACATCAGAAATGTGCAAAGAATCATTTTGACTTTTATAAATCTTCTGGGCTTTAAGATAATACTCCAGGGCTTTAGGATAATCAGCTTCTCGTCTATGTACAACTCCTTTTACAACATAGGCTTTTGCTAATTGTTGTTGACTAATGCTATCATTTTTTAGACCTATTAGCTCCAATGCTTTATCAATAATCTGTTCTGTAATGCTAAAATCCCTATCATATTGAATTTCTCCTAACATCAACATTGCGTTTATGCTATCAGATCTTGTAGATGCAAGTTTTAGTTCTTTTTCTAACCTGACCAACGTGGTATCAGCTTCTTGTGGATAAAAGTAGCATGATATTAAAAAGAGTAGAAAGGGTAAATAGCGTTTCATCATCAACAAACTTACTAATTTAAAATAACTGGATGAATCGGTTACATATTAGCACTTTATTTTATTCTTTATATTTAGATAAACTTTATAAACAAATGTGATGAAAAATTGAAATTAATACCATTTATGGAGGAAACAGAAGTTCTGATTCTCTAACTGTTTTGCAAGAACAAAACACCGATGATGCCGGTGATGACAATGAAGATGAGTACTAAAAGAACACAATAATATATAACCAAAAATCACCCGATTAATTGGGTGATTTTTGATATTAATATCTTAATCGATAGACGTTTACTCTATAACCATTTTCTTGGTATCTATCTTTTGGCTTCCAACATATAGTGTGTAGAAATAAGTCCCACTAGCTAAGCCATCACTATTAATATATAATTCTCCATCACCAGTTTGTTTTAATGATATCGTAGAAAACACCTTACCTGTCATATCACTAAATACTACAGAAGCATTAGTAATACTATCTGGTAAGTAATACTTAATCCTAGAGGTACTATTAAATGGGTTAGGAATATTTTGATATAACACAGGCATATTAGATTTTGTCGAAGTATCTTCACTTGTTATACTTTGTTCTAAAGCTTCAAGACGGCTTATCAAGTCATCTATTTGTGTTTGTTGTGCTTCATTTTCGTCTTGCAATGGGGTCAATATCGAAGATAAATCTACGGTGACTGCGTTTCCATTTTCGATGTTGATAGTAAGATCAGTGCCACTTAACGTTGCAGATGTTAAATCCTGGTTATCGGTATTTACATATGAAGAAAGGTCTACTGCATTCCCATTTGATATGCTTAACACATTTAAAGATAAATCTAATGTCTGATCATCAGTTCCTGTGCCATCTTGTAAAACAGATAAATCTATATTATTTCCTCCAGAAATACTCAAAGTAGTATTGCTTAGTGTAAGCGTTTGATCATCTGTATTATCGAGATAATTCGATAAGTCAATAGTATTTGTTCCTCCAGAAATACCCAAGGTATTTGTGGTCAATGAAAGTTCTTGGCTATCTGTGTTATCCAAATATTTGGCAAGATCTACTGTTGTACCATCATTAGTTAGGCTCAAGGTATTTCCTGATAAATCAAGATCCTGAGCATCGGTATTGTCTAAATACCCGGAAAGATCAACCTTTTGAACAGCTACACCATCGTTTTCCAGAGATATCTCGAGATCATTACTGTTCAATCGAAACGTATCTATCGTTTGAGCATCAGTATTATCCAGATATTTGGCAAGATCTACTGTAGTTCCATCACTGGTTAAGCTCAATGTATTATCCGTAAGATCCAAATCCTGGGCATCGGTATCGGTTACCCATGCCGTGCCATTCCATAAGTATAATTTGTTTTCTTCATTGTCATACACCATCATTCCATTTTCGTCTGCATCCAAACTAGCAGAAAACGTTGTACGTTGTGCAGTAGTCATACTATTAATTAAAAGCCCTTTATTGGTAGCTTTCATATGTATAGAGGCATTCGCATTTATATTAGGAAATGATCCTCCTCCAAAACCGACACCAATATTTCCATTCTTACCTATCGCAAATGTATTTGTAGGTGTATTGGGTTGAATTTTAAAAGGTAATTTACTCCCATTTGTTACATCTCGCACAAAAAAATTAGTTTCATTTCCCGCTACATCCCAGGATTGAATTCCAAAACCTCCATTCTGCGCCAAACGTATCGTAGGAGTGTCATTATCTAAAATATTAAGTTCGATGCTTCCTGGGTCATTGGTTCCTATACCAATATTTCCATCATCTGCGATACGCAAAGCATTGTTAGGTGCTCCTGCATCTATTCTAAAAGGTACTTTCCCCCCGGTAGCATCATCTATTGAAAAGTAATTGCTACCACCATTACCACTATCATTAAAAGTAAAACGCCAATCATTTGATGGAAAAGAAGCGCTTCCTGAGGTATCATCAAAATACATTCTAAGGTTATCCTCACTCATGACAAAAGTATTGAAGCCAAAATTGTGCCCATTTTGAGCACTACCTCCAATTTGCATCGAACCTTGCACAATCACATCAGAAGTAAAGAACTGTGAAAATGCTGTAGTAGAAAAAAATATAAAAATTATTCCGGTAAGTAATTTTTTAATCATATGTATAAGGGTTTGTTTTTTAAAGCTGCGAAAGTACCTATTAACTTTTCTTTAACAAAAATTAATACTGTTAAATATGCTGTTTTTCAATCAGTTTATGTGCACAAAAGTACATATAGGATATATCTTATAATATTAGTAGCCCTACGTAATTATTACCATTTGATTTGAGGTATTTTTAATATACAAATTGAGGTTTAATCCTTATTTTTGATGTCAATACCATAGATATGAAAATCCTTCACTTGGATACTAATCATCCTTTACTATTAAATCAACTTGCGGCAGCTGGTTTTGAAAATGATGAAGATTATACATCGACTAAAACAGAAATTGAAGATAATATATCTCTTTATGAGGGTATCATTATTCGTAGTCGTTTTGCCATCGATAAAACATTTTTAAATAAGGCAGAAAACTTAAAATTTATTGGTCGTGTTGGCGCTGGTCTTGAAAACATCGATATCCAATACGCTCAGGAACGAGGAATCAAACTATTTAATGCTCCAGAAGGGAATCGTAATGCTGTTGGTGAGCATGCATTAGGTATGATTTTGTCGCTATTCAACAAAATGAATATTGCTGATCAAAGTGTACGAAACGGACAATGGTTACGTGAAAAACATCGAGGTATCGAATTAGATGGAAAAACAGTTGGTATTATTGGATATGGAAATATGGGTAGAGCCTTTGCCAAAAAGCTACGTGGATTTAATGTAGAAGTTATTTGTTATGACATTCTAGACGATGTAGAGGATAGTAATGCAATGCAAGTAGAACTACAAGAGCTTTTTGAAAAGACTGATGTTTTAAGTCTACATACTCCAGAAACTCCAAAGACTATTGGAATGATTAATAAAACATTCATCAACAAATTCAAAAAACCATTTTGGCTTATCAATACCGCTCGAGGAAAAAGTGTAGTGACCGAAGATCTGGTTAAAAGTATAGAAGAAGGAAAGGTATTGGGAGCTGGATTAGATGTTTTAGAATATGAAAAATCTTCTTTTGAAAATTTATTTACTTCAAAAAAAGAGGTTACATCAAGCACTTCGTCTTCGCTCAGCAAAGGCTCTGTCGAGATGCCAGATGCTTTTTCTGCATTGTTAAAAATGGACAATATAATCCTAAGTCCTCATGTCGCCGGTTGGACTGTTGAATCCAAAGAGAAATTAGCACAAACCATAGTAGATAAAATCAAAACTGAATTTTGTTAAAAGAAGTATTTATAACATTACTATCCAACTACACAAAGGATGTTGATTATATCAAATCCTTATGGAGTGATGTTGTAAAGTACCATAGTAAAAGGAACAGACACTATCATAATCTCTCTCATCTCGAACATCTTTATCATAACCTGACTGAAGTCAAAAACGAAATCAAAGACTGGGACATGGTTATATTTGCTTTGTTTTATCATGATTATATCTACAATGCGTTAAAACAGGATAATGAAGCACAAAGTGCTAAGAAGGCAGTAGAAATACTACATGCTTTGTCAATTGATAAACATCGAAGTCTCCTCTGCAAAGAAATCATCTTAGCCACCAAAGGACATAATATTTCTAAAAATAGTGATATCAACTACTTTACCGATGCTGACCTTTCTATATTAGGTAGCGATTGGGAAAATTATCAGGTCTATTTTAAAAATGTACGTAAAGAATATAAGTACTATCCTGATTTCATGTATAATAAAGGGCGAATCAAAGTTTTAAATCACTTCATTGCTATGCCTGTTATTTTTAAAACCGATTATTTTTATCATAAATTCGAACTCCGGGCCAAAGAAAACCTTAGGCAAGAAATTGATTTTCTTTCCTAGAGATTGTTTAAAAATACTTCAACTCAATTTCAGTTTTATTACATTTATAAAGTGAGGAAAACTATTTTTATTTTTACCGCTCTTGTAATCGCATTGCTAGCACTATTTCAGTTAAGCAAATACAGTATTATTACAGGAAATTCTTCTGTAGAAACCATAATTGCCATTATTGCTATTATCTTCTTTGTTATTGGTATACTTATAAACAGAAGAGTATTACACAAAGAAAAACTTAAACCTCAGGAGATAGATCATAAAAAAATCGAAACTCTTGGTTTAAGTAAACGAGAATATGAAGTATTATGTGAAATAGCTTCTGGATTATCCAATAAAGAAATTGCTAAAAAGCTTTTTGTTTCAGAAAGCACTATAAAAACTCATGTTTCTAATGTATTAGTAAAATTGGATGCTAAACGAAGAACACAGGCGATACAAAAAGCTAAAGAACTTAAAATCATACCATATTAAAATACCTTATACCAGGTATATAGTATGAATTTCATACTTTAGTATGAGTGTTTTTTTAAGATTCGGATCTACTTTTGAATCAAACATTTAACTACATATTAAAATGAAAAACATAATTATTCGCTACGGAATACGAAGTGCCATTTCTATTTGCGCTTTAGCACTTGCAGGATGGTTTTTAGGGCAAGGTTTGGATTATTCTATCCAAGAAGTAATAGGCTATTTGGGTATGGTCGTGTCCTTACTCTTTGTGTTTTTTGGTATAAAACATTATCGGGATAAAGAAAATAATGGCATAGTAGCTTTTGGAAGAGCTTTATTGATTGGTGTACTTATTACTTTAATTGCTGCCTTAGCATTTGGAATACTAGATGTGATTTATGTAAAGTATATCAATCCAGATTTTATGGCAGAATATTATGCGCACTATGTCGAACAAATGAAAACTTCTCTGCCAGAAGCCGAATTTAAAATAAAACTAGCAGAGTTAGAATCTCAAAAAGAATTATTCTCTAACATATTTATGAACTTCTTTCTTATGTTTGCTACCGTCATGATTGTTGGATTTATCATTTCATTAATCTCTGCACTTATTCTTCAACGTAAACCTACAAGAAGTAACTAAAAAAATCAAAATACATGCAATACGAAGCCAAAACACCTGATGAATATATCGATCTTATTCCTGAAGAAAGAAAAGAGGTCATGCAAAATCTTAGGAAGGTGATTAAAGAAAATCTTCCCAAAGGTTTTTCTGAAGTGATCAGTTATAAAATGATTGGTTATGTTGTGCCTCATCAATTATACCCCGATGGATATCATTGCGATCCTAAGTTACCATTACCATTCATGAATATTGCTTCTCAAAAGAACTTTATAGCGGTCTATCATAGCGGCATTTATGCAAATCCCGAATTAATGAACTGGTTTGTTGGCGAATACCCCAAATATGTAAAAACAAAATTAGATATGGGTAAAAGTTGCATCCGTTTCAAAAAAATAGATCAGATTCCGATGAAATTGATCGGAGAATTAGCAACCAAAATGACTCCACAGGAATGGATTACTATGTATGAATCTAAAGTAAAAAACAAATAACAATATAACTATGAAACGAGTAACAGGAATAGGAGGGATATTTTTTAAGACAGCCGATCCAAAAAAAACAAAAGAATGGTATAGAGATCATCTTGGTTTTAATACCGATGACTATGGTTGTACATTCTGGTGGAAAGATAAACAAGGTAATGATTGCTCGACTCAATGGAGTCCTTTTAAAGATGACACTGCCTATTTTGCTCCCAGTGAAAAAGAATTTATGATGAATTTCAGGGTGGAAAACTTAACTGAACTTCTTGAAACTCTTAAAAATGAAGGTGTAACTGTTATTGATAAGGTAGAGGAATATGAATATGGAAAATTTGGATGGATTGTAGATCCTGAAGGGAATAAAATAGAGCTTTGGGAGCCTGTTGACAAAGCATTTTTATAAATAGCTTTTAATAAAAAAGGTTGGCTTTACGGCCAACCTTTTCATATTTAATTTAAATATATAGAATATATTTTTATTCTATACTTATTATAATCTTGACAAAATAATATTATCCTGCAAACAAAAGTGAAGCTACTATCATCCAGCCGCCAACTATGAGTCCTAAAATTCCTAGTTTACCAAGTTTTGGAGCTAATTTCTCTCGAAGCTGGTTTGCTTTTTCCTTCGCTTCTTCACTTTTAGATAAAAAATATTTACTTATTAATCCAAATCCAAGCATAAATCCTAATATTGCAGAAACAACATTTCCTGCAAGCCAAGTTATCCACCAAATCGGAAATGATCCAAGCAATCCTATGCTTAAAATGGCAGAAATAATTCCCCATATGCCCCAAAAACAGAACACAAGCCCAATCCAGCCTTGATATGGTTCGATTTTTTCTAAAAGCTCTTTAGCGTTTGGTTTTTTAGATAATAATAACGATGGTACTGCAAGAATACTTAATACGATTAATGAGATTCCCCATATCATAGTTTTAAAATTTAGAGGGTTAGTATTTGTTTTTTATTCAAAGTTGTTTTATCAAATATAGCAATAAATACCAATTATCAAAATTTATGATAATCAAGCAAGGTTATATAACAAAAACCAATAGTATAAATATTATTCGTGATCTTCTGATGTTTAGTCAATATTTTTTGTAATTTTCTCCAAATAAATTAATCATTTTTAAACAATTATGAGCGAAGAAAACAACAACTTAGGCGACGATATAAAGAAAGGTGCCGAAGAAGCAGCAGAAACTGTAAAAGATGCAGCTAATGATTTTGCCGATGGAGCAAAAGAAGTTATCAATTCTGAAGAAAACAAGAAAATGATAGCTGGAATTCTTGCAATTATTATTGGATCTTTAGGTATTCATAAATTCTACCTTGGATATACTAAAGAAGGAATAATACAGATTGTTATCACTTTTGTTACCTGTGGTATTGGTTCTTTCATTGGATTAATAGAAGGTATTATTTACCTTACTAAATCTGATGATGAATTTTATCAAACTTATCAGGTAGGAAGAAAACCTTGGTTCTAAAATATAATCATTGTTAAAAAAACCGGAAAATAATTTTCCGGTTTTTTTATTTCACTTTATTATCGTAATATTGCGATATAATAATATCAATGCTATGGGAATAACCAAGACACAAATATTTGATCAGCGACAAAATGAGTTAGCACAACTATTCAAAATACTTGGTCATCCCGCTCGTATAGCTATTCTTCAATATATAAGCAAACAAAATGCTTGCATTTGCAATGATTTGGTGGAAGAAATAGGTTTAGCTCAAGCAACTATATCTCAACATCTAAAAGAATTAAAAAGTATAGGATTGCTTAAAGGTGAAATTGAAGGCAAAAGTATGTGCTATTGTATTGATATTGATCGATGGAATACCCTACAAAAAAATCTTAATTCATTTTTTAATACCACAAAAATGAATTGTTGTTAAATCTAATTAATTATAAAAATATGAATACATCAGACTTTATAACCGTATTGGCAGAGCACCAGGATAAATCATTGTTATTTGAATATAGCCCAGGAATGCTGGTAGGTACTAACTATCATATCACAGAAGTTAAACACATTACTATAGATGCAGTCGACTGTGGAGCAGGTACTGACTCCTGGAAAGAAACTATAATCCAACTTTGGGAAAGTCCCAGTGAATTGGGAAAACCTAATTATATGAGTGCATACAAAGCTTTGGGAATATTAAGAAAAGTAGGTGAAATGAAAGCCTATGAAATGGATGCCACAGTAAAAATAGAATATGGAAATTCAAGATTCCATACTGCACAACTGCACATTACAAGTACCGAGATTAAAGAAGGGCAACTCATCGTTAAGCTTGCTGTAAACCCTACTGACTGCAAGGCTAAAGAAACTTGTGGAGTTCCAGAAACTAGTGAAGCAGAAGCAACTTCTTGTGCTCCTGGTAGCGGATGTTGCTAATGAGTGAAAGTATCCAAATAGAATATTTTACTCAAAAAGACTGGTCCGTAATTTCTGAAATTTACAAAGAAGGAATCGATACAGGGATAGCTACTTTTGAGACTCAATTACCAACCTGGGAACAATGGGATGCCTCTCATTTTACATCGTGTAGAATTAAAGCTATGGTCAAAAATTCTGTTGCAGGTTGGGCAGCATTAGCTCCTGTTTCAAAACGAGAAGTATATAAAGGTGTGGCAGAAGTTAGCATTTATATAACCTCAAAATACAGAAGATTAGGAATAGGTACATTACTTTTATCCAGGTTAATTGCAGAAAGCGAACAAGCAGGATTCTGGACATTACAAGCTGGGATTTTTAGTATAAATAAGGCTAGTATTGCTTTACATAAATCTTTAGGATTTAGAGAAATAGGATACAGAGAAAAAATAGCAAAACTGGATACAACCTGGTATGATAATACCATTTTAGAACGCAGAAGTAAAATAATTATATAACCACAAAACACCACAGATCTTCTTACTTAGCTATATCAATACAGTGAGAAAATCATTAAAAATGACAACAATGAAAAACATTTTAGTATTATGTACAGGAAACTCCTGCAGAAGTCAAATGGCAGAAGGATATCTTAAACATTTTGCAAAGGGTAAAGCCACTATCTATAGTGCCGGAGTAGAAACTCATGGAGTAAACCCAAAAGCAATAGCAATAATGAAAGAAGATGGTATAGACATCTCAAATCACACTTCTAATAATCTTAATGAGTATTTGGACACAAAATTTGAGTTCATCCTTACCGTATGCGATAACGCCAAAGAAAGATGTCCCTTTTTTCCCGGGAAAGCAGAACGGCTACATTACAATTTCTTTGATCCATCCAAAGTAGAAGGCACAGAAGAGGAAATTCATGCTGCTTTTACAAAGACCCGAAATCAAATTAAAGAATACTGTAAAGATTTCGTAGAAAAAAACATATTAGAAACGGTATCTTAGAAAGTCTTTTATATATTAAAAACCTCATAGTGCCTTAGAGTTGGATACTATGAGGTTTTCTATTGTTTTTTAATTACTTATCTCCGTTCTTAAAGTATTTCTTCTCCAGTTCGGCCTGAAACTCTTCCATAACTGGTTTTACTGTACTGTCTGGCAAGTCTGCAATACGAATATACATTAGGCCATCTACCGCATTATTAAATAATGGATCTACATTAAAAGCTACTACTTTTGCGTTTTGTTTGATATACTTCTTAATTAAAACCGGAATACGAAGACTTCCTGGTTCTACTTCATCAATAATTTTATCAAATTTATTTAAATCACTTTTACTTTCATCAAAAACAAAATCTTTATCTGCGTCCTTGAGTTTTACCTTAAATTCTTTCTTTGGTCTCACATATTGTGCAACATAAGGATCGTAATAATGAGATTTCATAAACTCAATCATTAGAGATTTTGTGAAATTACTGAACTTATTACTGATACTCACTCCGCCAATAAGATATTTATGCTCTGGAAAACGCAGGGTACAATGTACGATCCCTTTCCATAATAAAAACAATGGCATTGGGCGTTGTTGATATTCTTTAATGATGAAAGCTCTGCCCATCTCGATAGACTCATTCATCATTTTATGCAACTCTGGTTCAAATCGAAATAAATCTTGCAAATAAAATCCGTCAATACCACGGTTAGCATAAATCTCAGACCCCATACCCATACGATAGGCACCAACCATTTTTTTTGCGCCGTTATCCCATAAAAACATATGGTGATAATACTCATCAAAAGGATCCAAATCCAGAGAATTATTGGTTCCTTCTCCTATTTCTCTAAATGTGATTTCTCGCAATCTACCTATCTCATGAACTACGTTTGGAATGTATTTCTTCTTGGCCAGAAAAACTTCATAATTTTTACTAATCAATAATCGCTTATCATGATCTCTACAGTACTGTAACTCAGATTCTATAATATTAATATTACCTTCACCTGCAATTTCCTTAGGAGACTTTGGTAATTTCAGATTTTGCGGAATAGATTCACGCAGTGTTTTTTTCTCGAAAGGATTTGCTAACATGTAGGTTTTCTTCCGTAAAAAACTGGTAAAATCTTCCAGGTTCGTATGTTCTTCCTGATCTTTTACAGAAACCGGATTACCAATACGTACTTTGATCACTCTATTTTCTTGCGAAAAAAGCTCACTCGGCAATTTAGCTGTTCTAAGTGTACTGCTAATCGAAGCTAAACGATAAAAAAGTCTGCTATTACGACCGTGAAAATATATTGGTATTACAGGTACTTTTGCTTTATGAACCAAACGCATTGCACTTGGTTCCCATGCTTTATCAACATAATTCTTTCCTTCTTTAATTGTAGACACCTCTCCTGCCGGAAAAATTCCAAGAGGCTTTCCTTCTTTAAGGTGTAAAATTGCATCTTTGATTCCTTTAAGACTTGACTTAGCTTCTTTCCTATCTTCAAATGGATTTACCGGCATCACATAAGGTTGTAAAGGCTCAAAACTATGTAGCAAAAAATTACCAATAATCTTATAATCAGACCGATGTGTTAACATCAATTTAAGCAACAACCCACCATCAATACCTCCTAAAGGGTGGTTTGATAATGTTATAAAAGCGCCATCTTTTGGCAGTCGTTTTAAATCTTCTTCTGGGATTTCAAAAGTAACTCCATACAAGTCTAATGTCTTACTTATGTATTCTACACCTTCTAAATGGCTAAGTGAATCGTACTGGCGATTTATTTTTGATATTCGGGTAACCTTAAGAAGTACCCAACCAATAAAGGTACCTATAAAACCGAGTTTATCTAATTTTAGCCCTGTGGCTACTTGTCTTGCTGTGACTATGGGCATTAAATACAATTTGCGCTAACTGCAAATATAGCAAAATCCTTCAATTGACGCTGTTAATACCTAGTAACCATTTGATAGGTTTCTCTGGTGATCTGTTTTAACAAAATGTCTTTCTCCTTTTCTAAAGTTGTAATCGCCTCATTTGTAAAATGCCTAATGGTAAATAAGGATACATCTGTATTATAAGTAACTCTAAATTTTGCTTTAAGTTTACTTAATAGGGATTCAAAATTATTAAACTTATCGTCCAGGCACACAGAAAAACTAATTGCCGAATTCTGGATCAAATCTACTTTAATATGATATTGATGAAAAAGACTAAAAATCTCACTAATGTTATCTTCTACAATAAATGAAAAATCTAATGACGAGAGTGAAAGCAAGATTTGATTTTTCTTTACGATATAACAAGGAAGATGTGGATCTAATGGTTGTCCTTTTTTCACAGAAGTTCCTTGGTTTTGTGGATGTAAAAACGATTTAACGTATAAAGGAATTTCTTTTCGTTGCAAAGGTTGAATTGTTTTAGGATGTATTACAGAAGCTCCGTAGAAAGCGAGTTCTATAGCCTCTTCATAAGAAATATGCGATAACAATTGTGTAGTATCAAAAACCCGGGGGTCTGCATTAAGTACACCAGGAACATCTTTCCATATACTCACACTATCGGCATTTAGACAATATGCAAAAATACCTGCAGTATAATCGCTTCCTTCTCTACCTAAGGTGGTTGTAAAATTATTCTCATCAGATCCGATAAATCCTTGAGTAACACTAAGTCCTTTTTTATTTACTCCTTTAAGTATACTTTGTTTTGTTACCTCCCAGTCTATTTCTGCATCTCGATAAGCATTATCTGTTTTGATAACATCCCGAGCATCCAACCATTTATTTTGATATCCCTTATAATTTAAATACCTACTTAGGATAGTAGAAGCAAGTAATTCTCCATAGCTTACTATCTGATCATAGATATAATCATACCGGGTCGATTTATTTCTTTTGAGCGTAGTATCCAAATCTACGAACAACTGCTCTACATCTTTAAAAACAGAATGCTGTTCATTATCAAAAAGTTGTAGTACAATTTCTTGATGATATGTTTTAATGTGATCCAGCAAACTGTCAAGATCTGAACCCTTTTTAAGATAAGACGCTACAATTTTCTCTAAAGCATTGGTCGTTTTACCCATTGCAGAAACCACAATAACCAGATTAGAATATCCAGTTTCTTCTAATACTTTAAGAACATTCTTTACCGCATTAGCATCTTTAACAGATGCTCCTCCAAATTTAAAAACTCTCATCTACAGTTTTTTCTATAATTATAATGCTGCTACAAAATTATGAACTCCTTCTTTATCCATTTGGACCAGGTACCAATCTTTTAGAAGTTTAGCTCCACTTTTCTCATAAAAATCAATAGCATGCGTATTCCAATCCAACACCACCCACTCTACTCTTCTTACTCCTTTTGATTTTGCATATTTTAATACTTCGGCATACAATGCACTTCCCAGCCCAGTACCTCTCATAGATTCGCTTACAATAAGATCCTCTAGGTGAATAGAACGTCCTTTCCAGGTAGAAAATCGATAATACACCAATGCTATTCCTACAATCTTATCCTGTACTTCAGCAACAAAACAATGAAAAAGCGGATGCTCTGCAAAGCCTTCACGAATCAGTTCATCAACAGTAACTTCTACTGCATCTGGTTCTTTCTCAAAAGTCGCTAACTCTTGTATTAAAGTAAGAACTTGAGCCATATCTTGTTCTCTGGCATCTCTAATTATATAGTCCATAAAAGAAAAGTTTATCAAAACTATAAAATATGTATTAGATTTTGAGTAATTTTCTAATCTTATACAGCTATATTATATCTTTTGCTAATTATTAAAGAGGTTTGATAATTTAAACTTACGAAAACGTTATAGTTACTTAAAAAATAATACTTTTGCACCAAATAAATTTCACCATAAATGACAAGAAAAAACCAAACCTTAGGAGAGTTTATTATTGAAAATCAAAAAGATTTTCCATATGCAAGTGGAGAACTTTCGCGTTTGATTAATTCAATAAGATTAGCTGCAAAAATGGTAAATCATGAGGTAAATAAAGCTGGTCTGGTAGATATCACAGGAGCTGCAGGAGAAACCAATATCCAGGGTGAAGATCAGCAAAAACTTGATGTTTTGGCGAATGAAACTTTCATTAATACTCTTACTAACAGAGAAATTGTATGTGGTATTGCCTCTGAAGAAAATGATGAATTTATTACAATAAAAGGTCAAAAAAATGACCATCGAAACAATTATGTAGTTCTTATGGATCCTCTGGATGGTAGTTCTAACATAGATGTTAATGTTTCTGTAGGGACTATTTTCTCTATATATAGAAGAGTTACTCCAACAGGAACACCAGTTACTCTAGAAGATTTTTTACAACCAGGAAATTTACAAGTCGCTGCAGGCTATATTATTTATGGAACATCAACCATGCTTGTGTATACCACAGGGCATGGGGTAAATGGATTTACTTTAAATCCTGCATTAGGAACCTATTATTTATCACATCCTAATATGAGATTTCCTGACGACGGCACTATTTATTCTGTCAATGAAGGTAATTATATTCACTTCCCTCAAGGTATTAAAGATTATATTAAATATTGTCAAGAAGAAAAAGAAGATCGTCCATACACCTCTCGATATATTGGTTCATTAGTAAGTGATATTCATCGTAATATGATAAAAGGAGGAATCTATATGTACCCTAGTACCTCTACATCGCCTAATGGTAAACTTCGTTTATTATATGAATGTAACCCTATGGCTTTTATTACTGAGCAAGCCGGAGGGAAAGCAAGTGATGGCTATAGACGAATTATGGACATAAAACCAACAGAGTTGCATGAGCGTACACCTTTTATTTGTGGTAGCAAAAACATGGTCGAAAAGGTAGAATCTTTTATGGAATAAGTTATTATGTCTCTATGAGCTTGTTTAAAAACTCTAAATTAAACTTTTTTACTGTCAATGTATAAAGGAATAGTTGTATATTTATACTATTCTATACCATTCATATCCCCTAAACTTTAAGAGTAAACACAGCATACAATCTTCCCTAAAAGAAGATGATAACCTTATATAATTAACATTATAACCCATTAACATTATGTTTTTAGCGTTTTTATGTTAATTTTACGTATAGTGTAAAACAAAAATCTAATAAACCGACCAAATGGCTAAAGAAAATAAAGCTATTGAAGAAAAAGTTGATAACGATCCTTCATCAAAAATAGAAGCAATAAAAAATCTGATTTTTGGAGAAAATATTGCAGCTTATAATTCAGAGTTCGAAAAGGTAAAAAAGGACATTGCGAATAAGAAAAAAGAACTCGAAAACTTCATAGAGGATTCTCGTGCAGAACTTAATCAAGCTATAGATAATTTAAGCACAGATATCAATATTAGAATTACAGAATTAGAAGATAATCTTGCCGAAAGGGCAGAACACTTAGATGCTAAAAAGGTTGATAAAAAAGTATTGGGAGATCTTCTTATTTCTTTGGGTGAGAAAATAAGTCAAAAGTAATCCAGGATATCCAAGAGTATGGAGGAACAGGATAAACTTAAGATTCTTAAAGAACTTCTTCTTACCGAAGAAAAAGAATTTGCTGACTCTATTGCTCAAAAAGTAGAAGAACTAACCAAAATTGTTCATCAGAAAAAAGAACTTTCTCATAAAGTTGATCCCATTATTGATGATAAACTAGAGGAGTTTGTACAAGAAATCCCAAAAACTCTGGGACCAACCATCACAGAAGCATTAAAAGAAGAAATTAAAAATTCTCAAGACGCAGTAGTAGAAGCTTTGTTTCCTATTATCGGTAAAATGATAAAGAAATACATTGCTCATGAAATGAAATTGCTTAGCGAAAATATCTCCAGAAAAACCAAACAAGCATTTTCTTTTAAAAACTGGTTTCGTAGAACCAAAGCAAAAGTACAGGGAGTAAGTGAAGGCGATCTTGCCATAAGTGATTATGCAAAACCAAGGTTAATCCAAATGTTTGTGGTCGAAAAAAACTCTGGAATATTACTGGCGGACTATAGTCCGCTATCTGATGGAACTATTGATAAAGAAATGGTCGCTGGTATGTTAACCGCGATAAAAAGTTTTGTAGAAGATGCTTTTCAGGGAGGTGATCAAAACTTAGAATTAATAGAATACGAATTATATACTATACATATTCAAAATTTTTATTCGTATTATGTAGCTGCGGTAATTTCTGGAGCATATAACATGATGTTCAAGGAAGTTTTGGAAGATCAAATTATAGATTTTGCCAAAAATTATATTTCTAGTAAAGATTTAGAAGATAGTACCCTTTTTACTAAAAAATTAAAAAAACATTTTGCAGATGAAATTGTCTAAAAAAGTAGTGCTTTTAGGACACTTTGGTGTCGGAAAAACGTCATTGTTCAGACGTTTTATTGACAATGAATTTTCACAAGAATATAAAGTAACTCTTGGAGTTCAGATTAAGAAAAAAATAGTACAATTGCCTGACGGAAGAGAATTATCTATGATTATTTGGGATGCCGAAGGACATTCTAACAGTGTAGAAGATACCCGTAAATCTTATTTACTAGGATCACATGCTTTTATTTATGTTTTTGACCTTGCCAGGGAAGAAACCTATATAAATATTAATAAAGATCTCGAATATCTAAAAGAAAACTATACCAAAGTACCCGCAAAAGTATTAGGTAATAAACTGGACTTGGTTAATGAAAAAGAAATTAGTGCACATCTTAAAACCAACAATATACCTTTCGATTGCTTAACCAGTGCAAAAACGAATAAAAATGTTCAGGATTTCTTTTCTGACCTGGCTGAAGAAATAACGAAGTGAGTATGGCAGACGAATTGCAATTTAACCCCCAAGTACAAGTTCTCAAAGTATCTTATGATGGAATCATCAAAGCAACTGACAAGAACCTTTTTAACTGGCCCAAGCAGTCCTCTATTTTTGATGCTCATCCTTTTTTTGAGATTCTTAGAGAATTTGAACAAAGTGATTATAGTAATCATACTGCATTAAATTTTCCTTGTATTCATTTAGAAGATAATGATTCAGAAAGAATCTGTGACATTACTATAACATTCGAAAAGGAGGAAATCACCATTATTCTTTTTGATTACACTTCAAAATACAAAGATTTAAATCAAATAGCACAGCAAAAAAACGAATCTATTCTTTTAGCCAAAGAACTAGAACTCAAAAACAAATATCTTCTGGAAAAAGAAGAATTCAAAAATAGTTTTATTGCTAATATTAATCATGAAATAAGAACCCCCTTAACGAGTATATTAGGGTTTGTAGAAGTACTTGAAACCACAAAATTAACTTTTGAACAGGAAGAGCTTGCTAGAATTATAAAAAGAGAAAGTCGACATCTTAACGCTCTTATTGATGATATGATTGATCTCTCTAAAATAGAATCAGGAACATTAAAGATCGTAGAAGAACGTTTTCCTTTTAAGGATATCATGGATGGATTTCGTGAGTCTTATTCTAAAATGGCAGAGGATAAACAAATCGTCTTTGAGACTAATATTGATCCCAACATTCAGGAATATCTGATTGGAGATAGAACAAGAATACATCAAATTATAAACAACCTCCTTACCAATGCCTTTAAGTTTACTGAAGAAGGAAAAATTACTTTATCGGTCACAAAAAACTATCAGCGTACCAATAAACTAAGCCTTACTTTTAAAATTGAAGATACAGGAATTGGAATCCATGAAGAAAACTTACCTCATCTGTTTGAACGTTTCTCACGATTTGATCAGGACAAACAAATTCCGGGAACCGGTTTAGGGCTTGCAATTGTAAAAAACCTGGTTGATCTTCTCAATGGAGAAATAAAAGTAATTAGTGAACCCGAAAAAGGCACGACATTTAATGTCAAATTACCTTTTAAATTTGAAATCACAAAAACTGCTCCTAATAGAAAAAAGAAAAAATATACACTCCCAGAGAGTTCAAATAAGTTTAGAGTGTTATTAGTAGAAGATGAAGAGATTACTCAATATCTCATTATGAAAATACTAATCTCTAAAGGCAATTTTTTTGTTGATATTGCTATCAATGGCCAACAGGCTATAAATTATATTGAGCGCCGTAAATATGATCTGGTTTTGATGGATTTAACGGTTTCAAAAATTGATGGATACCAGGCCACGCATATGATACGCAATAATTATGGTGATAAGTTTATTTCTGGGGTTCCAATTATAGGTTTTTCTGGAAAATCCAATGATACCGCAAGAGATAAATGTATTAGATCAGGAATGGATGATTTTATTGCAAAACCTTTTGAACAAGAAGAATTGATGTATAAAATCATAAAGCAAATAGCAAAAAAGGCTGCCGAATAGGCAGCCTTTTTACATCGTATAAAAGAATACTAAATTATCTATTCATATTTTTAATCTCGTCTGCAAAGGTATCTCCATCGACTCCCTGATTTACAAGAATTAAAGCTTTATCAACAACATATTTTGCATTTTCTGATCTAAAACCTAAACCAATGCTCAGTTTCTCTAATAAAACCACTTGTCCTTCACCTTTAACATGATCAGCATATACCATCTTTGCCAGGTCAAATAAACGCTCTAATCTTTTATCATAACTTGTTGGAGGGTTAATCGGATGTGTATTATAATCCTTTAAAATTTCCTTGTAATCATTATCAGAAATATCCAGTCTCCTCGCTAGTCTATCCAAAAAGGCCTTCTCTTCATCTGTAATTACCCCATCAGTCATGGCTACTTTAACAATTGCCGCAAAATGGTCCTGGTTTCTCTTCTGAAATCCACTATCAAATAAATCAGATATTGACATCATGTACTTTTGTTTAATTTGCCGCAAATATAACTAAACTATACACCTTTTAAAATTTAAAATCGTCCTTTTTTAAGGTAAAACAACTCCTAATATTTTCATAAACACTTTCTAATAGATAGAACATTTATTATTTTTCATAAAATCACCTTTATATCTTGAACTCATTTTGACTTTTGGATTAAAGCGAAAATTGAGGGTTTTTGTGCCCAATTGAAGACTTTTTTAAGTTACATAGCAGAGCTACGGAAGGAAAAAAAGACAAAAAGTGTGTAAAAAAAGCTAATTTTTAGCCAATTGAAAACGTCAAAATGAGTTCCTCACAAAAGATTTAAGGTCAATCCAATGAAAAAACCACTTTTAGAATTTACTAATAAAGGCATTTATTGCGCTGCTGCCAATGTCTATCTGGATCCATGGAAACCCGTAGACAAAGCCATTATTACACATGGCCATTCTGATCACAGTCGTTGGGGACATAAGCAGTATATTACTCATCATACTAATATTCCTATTATCAAACATCGATTAGGAGATATTAATGTATCGGGTAGAGCGTACGGAGAAATATTTAGTATCAATAATGTAAAGTTTAGTTTTCATCCTGCAGGGCATATTGTTGGGAGTTCTCAGATTCGGGTAGAACACAAAGGCGAGGTATGGGTATTTACAGGGGATTACAAAATTGAAGATGACTCCATATCTGTTCCTTTTGAACCTGTACAATGTCATACCTTTATCACCGAATGTACTTTTGGGCTTCCTGCTTTTAAATGGATTCCACAACAAGAAGTGATGAGTGACATTAACGAGTGGTGGGCGCAAAATCAATCAGAAGGAAAAACCTCTGTCCTATTTGGGTATTCACTCGGTAAAGCTCAACGATTGATACAACATTTAGATCCTTCAATTGGTAAAATATATACACATGGTGCTGTAGAAAACATGAATGAAGTTATACGTACTATTGTTGATCTGCCAACCACTACGCTCATTACGAATCAAACCAAAAAAGAAGAACTTTCTGGTAACATAATCATTGCACCTCCTAGCGTTCATGGTGGTACATGGATAAAAAAAATGGTCCCCTATGTCACAGCATCGGCTAGTGGATGGATGGCTTTTCGTGGGGCAAGACGCAGAAGAGCTATCGACAAAGGTTTTGTATTGTCTGACCATTGTGATTGGGAAGGATTACTATCTGCAATACAAGAAACAGGAGCTTCTAAAATCATAAGCACACATGGATATACTGATATTTTTTCGAGATATCTAAGAGAAATAGGATATGATGCACGTACCGAAAAAACACAATATGAAGGAGAACTTTCAGAAATAGAAACAGAAAAAGGAAGTGAGGTTATAAAATGAAACGCTTTGCTCATCTTATTAAAACATTGGACAGCACTAATAAAACCAATACAAAAGTAGCAGCATTAGCTTCTTATTTTGAAAATGCACCTGATGAAGATAAAGTATGGACTATTGCTATCCTATCTCATCGTCGTCCTCCACGTCCTGTAAATACAACATTGCTTAGAACATGGGCTTCAGAATTAGCAAATATCCCATTATGGTTATTCGAAGAATCGTATCATATTGTTGGAGATTTGGCAGAAACTATCGCACTAGTAATTCCCACCTCAACAGAACACTCAGAAAAAAGTCTAACCCAGTTTCTTCAGGAAATGATCGCTCTTAAAAAGCAAAGTGAGGATCAAAAGCAATACTATCTGCATGAAAATTGGAAAACCTTGAATTATTATGAACGTTTTGTATTTACCAAACTCATCACAGGAGGATTTAGAATAGGCGTTAGTCAAAAACTTATGACTAAAGCACTCTCAAAAGCTGTAAACATCGATGAAGACATTCTTGCCTATAAGCTTATGGGAAACTGGGATCCTAATACAATTCCATTTCACGATTTGGTGATCCAGGAAAAAGCAACCGATTTTTTGTCCAAGCCCTACCCTTTTTATCTCGCATATGCTATCGAAGATAGTATTTCTGATCTGGGAAATGTTCAGGATTGGTATGTAGAACATAAATGGGACGGAATACGAGCACAAGTTATCGTGAGAGAAAATGAAATTTTTGTGTGGAGTCGTGGAGAAGAACTCGTTACTGATAAATATCCCGAATTTCAAGAGTTTTTACATGTACTGCCCAACGGAACTGTCTTGGACGGAGAGATTCTTCCTTTTCCTGATGGAAAAATAGGAACTTTTAACGACCTGCAAACCCGAATTGGCAGAAAAACAGTTTCTAAAGCGTTACTAAAAAAAACTCCGGTGGTCCTAAAGGCTTATGACCTATTAGAATGGGAAGGAGAAGACATCAGGAATCATCCATTTTCTGAACGAAGAGCACTTCTGGAAGACCTTTATCAGAATATAAACCACCTTGAACCCGTTGAAGGATTCATGAACAAAACTCCACTTTTATTATCTCAAAAAATATCTTTTACCAGCTGGGATGATGTAGCAAAAGAACGAGAACGATCTCGTGAAGTGTCTTCTGAAGGATTGATGCTAAAACGAAAAGACGCTCCATATCTGGTTGGACGAAAAAAGGGGAATTGGTGGAAATGGAAAGTTGACCCTTTAACGATTGATGCTGTTTTAACCTATGCAATGCGAGGGCATGGTAGACGATCAAATCTATTTACCGATTATACGTTTGGGCTTTGGAATAAAGACAAGACCGAGCTGGTTACTTTTGCCAAAGCATATTCTGGACTAACAGATGCAGAATTCAAAAAAATCGATACATTTATTAAAGCCAATACGCTAGAACGATTTGGCCCTGTTCGAAGTGTAACCGCAGAGTTAGTTTTTGAAATTGCTTTTGAAGGTATTGCAATTTCTAAAAGACATAAAAGCGGAATTGCAACTCGTTTCCCCAGAATCTTAAGGTGGAGACAAGACAAGAAAATTGATGAAGCCAATACCCTTGAAGATTTGAAAGCTTTAATTCCAAATACCAGTAGTGAATAATGACACAGAAAGAGCTCTTTCATATCGGTGAATCCTGGTTTTTACAACAAAACTGGAAAGTCTTTCCGTTTCAGAAACAAGCATGGAAAGCTTTTCTTCAAGGAAAACATGGACTCCTTAATGCTCCTACCGGAAGTGGTAAAACATATGCATTATGGATTCCAATTGTTCTTAATTACATCAAAAACAATCCTGACTACCAGACTAAACATAAAAAGGGCCTTAAAGCGATATGGATTACTCCGCTTCGCGCACTTTCTCAAGAAATCAAACAGGCAGCAGAACGTGTAACCAAAGATTTAAATACTCAGTTAACTGTTGGCATTCGAACCGGAGATACCAGTCAAAAAGAGCGCGCTGCACAGAAACGAACTATGCCCGATCTTTTGATTACTACTCCAGAAAGTTTACAATTATTATTGGCATCAAAAGGGTACGATAAAACCTTTAAAAACTGTTCTGCCATTATCATTGATGAATGGCATGAATTGCTCGGCACTAAACGAGGGGTGCAAATTGAGTTAGGTACATCCAGATTAAAAACTATCGCACCTCAACTAAGAATCTGGGGGATATCGGCTACTATTGGAAACCTTGAGCAAGCGCAGGAAGTATTATTAGGATCAAATTCTAAAGCGCTAGAAAATTCGGTATTGATCAAAGCCAATATCAAAAAGAAAATCAAGGTGCAAAGTATTATTCCGGATCAAATGGAAACTTTTCCCTGGAGAGGTCATCTCGGTATTCATTTACTAGATCAAGTAATTCCTATCATCAGAAAAAGTAAAACCACATTATTATTTACCAATACACGGTCGCAATGCGAAATCTGGTTTCAAAAAATATTAGAACGCTATCCAGAATTTGCGGGAGAAATGGCTATGCATCATGGTAGTATTAATAAAGAAACCAGACTCTGGGTAGAGCAAGCTATACGCAATGAATCTTTAAAAGCTGTAGTCTGCACCTCTAGTCTTGATCTTGGAGTAGATTTTGCTCCTGTAGAGACTATTATTCAGATAGGTGGTCCAAAAGGAGTAGCTCGGTTTTTACAGCGTGCCGGACGAAGTGGTCATCAACCTGGAAAAACAAGTGTAATCTACTTCCTCCCAACTCATGCAATAGAATTAGTTGAAGCTTCTGCATTGCAGCAGGCAGTGCAACAAAATACTGTAGAAGATCGTATACCTTATCTTAATAGTTTTGATGTATTGGTACAATACCTTACGACACTTGCTGTTTCTGATGGGTTTTATCCTAAAGAAATATATCCAGAGATCAAAAGTACGTTTTGCTATCAGGCCATGACTTCTGATCAATGGAGATGGGTTTTAAATTTTATTACCATAGGAAGTCAGAGTTTGCAATCTTATGACGAATACAAAAAAGTAGCAATTGAAGAAGGTGGTTTGTTTAAAGTTAATAACAGAGCTATTGCAATGCGCCATCGATTACAGATTGGTACTATTGTTAGTGATGCTATACTCACCGTAAAATACTTAAAAGGTGGTTTTATTGGTAGTATTGAAGAGTTTTTTATCTCTAAACTTACTCCAGGTGATGTCTTTACCTTTGCTGGCAGAAATCTAGAATTAGTTCGTATTAAAAGCATGCAGGTTCTGGTTCGTAAATCCAGTAAAAGAACCTCAAAAGTACCTAGTTGGATGGGCGGGAGATTAACACTCACCTCACAAATGTCTGAACTATTAAGACAAGAACTTTACAAAGTTGCTCTTCCTCATGATGCTTTATCAGATGGAAAGAAAAAGTTATCGAAAGAATTAAGATCTCTATCCCATATTTTCGAGAGACAACAAAGGGAAAGTATTGTGCCCGGATCTGGTCAGTTTCTTATCGAAACCTTTAAAACCAGAGAAGGATATCACGCTATTTTTTATCCTTTTGAAGGACGTTTTGTACATGAAGCTTTAGGAAGTTTACTTGCTTATCGCATTAGTTTACTCTCTCCTATCACTTTTTCCTTAGCGTTTAACGATTACGGATTCGAACTGCTTTCTGATCAGGAAATCGATATGCAACAGGTGATCGATAATGATTTATTTACCACCAGTCATCTACATCAGGATTTACAAAAAAGCTTAAATGCCACAGAAATGGCCAGGCGTAAATTTAGAGATATCGCTGTCATATCAGGAATGGTATTTACAGGATATCCCGATAAAATACTAAAAAGCAAACATCTGCAATCAAGTTCTCAATTACTTTTTGATGTGTTTCGGGATGATGAACCAGACAATCTATTATTTAAGCAATCTTTTACAGAAACTTTTGAACATCAACTCGAAGAAGGTAGGTTACAAATAGCATTAGAACGTATCGAAAAACAAGAAATCGTTTGGAAACGATGTGAAGACCCTACTCCATTCTCATTTCCTATCATCACAGATCGTTTATCCCGTGAAAAGCTATCCAGTGAAAAACTCGAAGATCGAATTAAAAAAATGACAAAAATACTATTGAAGAAATAAGCGTATCTCCCTCCTAAAAAGGAGGGATTAAGGGAGGTGTTATACTCCATAATCCTTTATTAATGGTAAAACTCCTGTTTCTTCAAATTGTAAAATATAACTTTCAATAGCTCTCAACACATTGCTCATATCATTCATGATTTGATGATCTGAAAAACGCATAACTCTAATATCTAGTTCATTTAACTTTTTTGTTTTCAAAACATCCTTTTCCCATACCTCTATAATTTGATGTGAATATCCATCTAACTCTATAGCAAGTTGCAATTTATTGCAAAAGAAATCAACTATATAATTGTCAATTGGTTTCTGTCTATGAAAATCATATGAATACATTTGACCTCTCTTTAATTTTTGCCACAATCTAATTTCTGATTTTGTGGCATTATTCCTGAGCTACCTAGCTAATTCTTTCAGTTTTGGATTATATTTGATTTTCACGAACTCCTCAATTTATAACAAAGTACAACTTTAATGAAAAATTAGTTTTGAAATACTTTCTTAAGTTAGATTTAATCTTTGTATTTACACACCCCTAACCCCTCTTTTTAGAAGGGAATCTAAAGTATAAATAATAATGACCCAGACCATCCAGATACAAAACCAATCCTTTATTCTTCATTCATCAGGATCATTATTTTGGAAAGAAAAACAAATCGTATTCATTGCAGATGTGCATCTTGGTAAAGTTTCTCATTTTAGAAAACACGGTAGTGCTGTACCTCAAGAAACCATCAAGAAAAATTTTGATCAATTGAATAACGTAATTGAATATTTTAATCCTAAGAAAATTTGTTTTCTCGGTGACCTCTTTCATAGTTATGTTAATAGTGAATGGCAACTTTTTGAAGATTGGGTAACAAAAACCAATAGTCAATGTATTCTGATTGCTGGTAATCATGATATCATTTCACCAACCAAATATGAAAATATCGGAGTAACGGTCGGAATCGAACTTGTTATAGATGATTTTTTGCTTACTCACCATCCAGAAGAAAGAAAAGGACTATTCAATTTATGTGGACATATCCATCCCGGGATTTTATTAAGTGGATTAGGTAGACAGCGACTTAGGTTACCGTGCTTTTTTAAATCTGATTCACAAATGATTCTGCCCGCTTTTGGTAAATTCACAGGGATTCATGTATTAGAACCTTCAGAGAAAAGTGAAGTATATGCAATTACACAAAATGAAGTGATTTTGGTATCCTAATACTTATGCAGAACAATCACAATCATCAACTAATACAAGATTCCATTTGTTATCTGCAATCATAAAATACATAGTTTTTATAATCCATTTATCAACCAAAACATTCACTTTAACCTTTAAACCATTTTTATATTTCTCTGGAATATCAATCTTCTTCATTTCATAATTAACACTCAAATCTGGGTAATCAGGTAAGCTCTCAATTTTTTTATAATATATCCCATCAGGATCAGGGCTTTCTTCACAAAAACCATCTTGAAAAGTTCTTTGTGAAAAAAACTTTGGGTTATCTATTTTTGGTGCTATTTTATTATTATGACTAAGGTAAGATGAATATAAAGTACATGCAGCACCAGGATTATAAAATCTATAAAAACCAATATCTTCATGTATAAATTGTTTCACATTTTTCTTTTGTGAATCTATCCTTTTTCCATAAAAAGAAGTTTGTAAAAAATATTTTAGAAAAGGTTCAAAGCTTTTAAAATTGGTATTTTGTCTGATTGAAGTTTGTGATCCAAAAACCCAACCTACTTGATCATGATGTTCTATTTTATACCAGAAATCTCTATTTCCCCGTATGATCTGTTCTTCTCCTTTTTCCAAAATACGACATACCTCACCTTCATTTAATGTAAATACAACTTCTCCTGTTTTTGGATAATCTCTAATCCAAATACGATTTCCTTGTATTACCAGCGTTGTATCTTTAGAAAGTAAATCATGTTGTTCTATTGGGTTTTCAACTCTGCCTTTCTCTTGACCATAACTTATGAAGTTGAGTGTAATAACAAATAAGAATATCAATACTCCTGTTTTTTTCATCACTATTTTTTGTCACCCCAAATGTAAGTATCATTTGGTTAAGACATTACCCTGTTTTCAGTTAAATAGTATTTAGGATAATTGCTTGTCATTGAAGTTATGGAGAAAAAATAAAGATTAAAAGATCTTATTTAATCCAAATATCAACAAATACATCGCAACAATGGTTAGCCATAAAAAAACTGCTATTACAGTTTTCTGTAATGTAATCACATTTCTAATATCTACTTTGGTCTCTTTGACATCTTATATAATTATGCTAAAGAATCTATAAGCAGTAGGATAGCAGCAACACTGGGTGCTCGATTTAGCGAGGAAATTAATAAATTAAATATTACATTACTAAAAGCCAATGATTATGAACGAAAACCACACCTTTGAACAAAGGCTTGCGATAGCAAAAGGAAGACGTCGTACAAAAATATTAGGGTTAAGTATAATTTTATTTTCAATAAATGCAGATTTGATCACTTTGTTATCCTATACTGAAGCTGAGATTAGTGCTTTTCTGATTTTTAAGCACTTATTTCGGTTTTTAGCAACAGTGTTCCTTGTAATAGCAACTTATAAAGGGAAAAACTGGGCAAGAATAATATTGATAATTTGTTTTTCCCTTGCAATTTTATTGGCATTTTTTATGTTTTTTGTTCTATTGCTTTCTGATATTACGACTTTGAAAAAGGTATTATCGGTAATTATATCTACATTCTTAATTTATGGATTAAGTGTTTATTATTTTATTTTCTCTTTAAATTTTAAAGCGTTTTTTAAAGAACAACAGAATAACAATCAATAAAAAAAGAACTCCATAAATATGATTTACAAGACTTAAATTGCATTGATTCAAGAACTATTATTAGTGAACAACTAAAAGATACCTTATCAAAAGAGAGTATAACAAGTTTTGACCTTATGCTCTATGAAAAAAATAAAATTTATAACCAAAATACTATCATTGTATAATCATTTAACAGTATAAATACAGCACCTATTCTTAATTCTTTAATACTATTCTAAATCGAGCCTTTCCTTTTTCAAGATGTGCAATGGCTTCATTAATTTTTTCCATAGGAAATTCCTCTACTGTAGGGTAAATATTGTGTCTTACACAAAAATCGAGCATCGTTTCTGTTAATGCAGGACTTCCTAAAGGGCTTCCTCCAACAGATTTTTCTCCACCAATCAAACTAAATGCCGGTATAGCCATGGGTTCTAAAACTGCTCCTACGGTATGTAATTTCCCTTTTGGTGCTAATGTTCTTAAGTAAGAGTTCCAGTCTAAAGTAACATTAGTTGTATTCAGAATAAAGTTTAGTTTTCCTGTTATACTCTCTAATTCCTCAGGAGATTTTGAATTGATAACTTGATTTGCGCCCATATTCAAAATTTGCTCTTTCTTATCAGGATTAGAGCTAAAAGCAATGACTTCGCAACCCCAATGTTTTAGAAATTTAAGAGCCATATGTCCTAACCCTCCAATACCTATCACACCAACAGTATCTGTAGGTTGTACTCCTGCCAATATAATCGGATTAAAAACAGTAATTCCTCCGCAAAGTAATGGGCCTGCTTTACTCATATCAATAGCATCTGGTAGTGAAATTGCCCATGACCAATGTGCGCGAACATGGTCGGCAAAACCCCCATGTCTCCCTACTATGGTAGCTTCATTATTTGCACAGAGGTGATGCGATCCATCCATACATTCATGACAACTCATACACGATGCAGAAAACCAACCTAAGCCCACCTTATCTCCTACCTTTATTTTTTTAACCGCATCTCCTGTCGCTATCACTTCTCCGATAACTTCGTGACCTGGTACAATGGGATATTCTGTTATTCCCCAATCATTATTTATCATGCTTAAATCAGAATGACAAATACCGCAGTACGATACTTTAATATCTACTTGTTCTGGTCCTAGTTCTTCTAATTCGTATGAGTGAGGCGTTAATTTTGCTTTAGGTTCTACAGCAGCGTATGCATTTACTTTCATAATTGAAATATGATTAGTTTTTAAAATTTTTATGTGCTAGAAAGATAAAATTATTGATTATCCGCTTTGCCTCATGAATAACTCTAAATTGTCATCCTGAATCAAGTTCAGGATGACAAGCCTTTATGATACATTATGGACATTCATATAAAATTACACTAATACCTTCAGAAAAAAATTGATCTATGGTAATAAATGGAGTAAGTAAGCATTATTTTTCTTTATTGCAGATAAAACCTACCCTATAACGCTACTTAATCTAAACATCGGTAAATACATCGCAATTAAAATTGCTCCAACAATAATTCCCACAAAAATGGTTAATAGTGGATTAAGGACATTAGAAATGATCTGAGATTGATGTTTTACTTGCTGGTTATATTGCTCATTTAATTTTTGAAAGATGAACTCTGTTTGATTGGTTTCTTCTGCTACACGCATCATAGCAATCATTTTCTTATCAAAAATAGGACTTTCAGCAAAAGAAACACTTAATGTGCCTCCTGCAAGAACAAGCTGTTTGGTTCTATACAACCCTTGTTGAAGCGGATAAAAATTAATCATATTCTTAACCAAATCAATGCTCTCTACCATAGGTACTTTAGCAGAAGTCAATAGGGATATTGCCTGGGTAAATTGTGCCATATAAATTCTTTGAAAATATGCACCCAATATGGGTAGTCGTAGCTGAATCGTTCCAAGGATTTTTCGGTACCATTGCTTTTTAGATATAAAAATAAGTACGCCGGCTCCTAAGATAAAAAGTCCAAACAATAATGCTCCATACTCCCCCATAAAGTTAGAGAAACTAATAATTCCTTGTGTAATCCCTGGGAGATCCACCTTGTTTTGTTTAAAAATATCAACAAACATAGGCACTACATATCGAAGCATAAAAACGATAACAATCATTGCTGTACATAATACTATTATGGGATATGTAAGTGCAGAAACAATTTCTCTACGTAGTTCGTTTTTTCGTTTATAAAATTCGCTAAGTTCTAAGGTAATTTTAGCCAATTCTCCTGTCTGCTCACCAATTTTTATAGCATAATATTCATAATCAGTAAAGTTTTTATCGTCTTTAAGAATTTCAGAAAAAGGTGTTCCGGCAATCAGCTTAGAAAGCATAAAGGTCATTAGTTTTCTGTCTTTCTCTTTTTTCTGAGTTTCTGACAATAATTCTAATCCGCTTCTAAGGTCTATCCCCGATTTTAACAACACACTAAGTTCTGCATACCACTGTTCTTTTTTTTTGGATGTAAATGCAGTTCCAAATAGTGTGATCTCCTTTGTTAATATATCAGATACATCAAAAGAGTTATCTCTTTGGCTTTGCTTTTTGGTGGTATCGATTTTTATTCCCATACTCTAAAAATGTATCGTTGCATCATTATATTTAAACACAAATAAACGATGTGATTCTTTGGTATTATGAAAGGTAAATTTTATCGCATCTATACTTCCCGACTGTACCGACCGACCTTCAAAATAAAACATTTTCTCTTTTATCGATATTGCATGCTTACTAATATTAGTAACAACACTATCGTTATAAAACTGGTATTTTCTTTCATCTATTGGAGAAGAAACCATCAATGTATTTTCTATCGGATCCCATACCGCAGTTGGGAAAGTATTAAAATCAATAGTTAAAGCTGTTTCAAAAGATTGTATCTGTTCTTGATTTTTATAATTTTCACCAATGTTACGCATGTTTTTCTGTACAATTCCTAATACCGAAAATGCCAAACCTACCACTATTGCAGAAATCACCATAACCACCATAACTTCGGTCAATGTAAACGCTTTTATTTTATGGTTTATCTTCATCTCCTTATCACTAGCTGTTTTTTATATTCAACATCTTCTCTGGTGTATGACAATATCATCTTTTCTTCCTCGGTATTAATAAGAATTTCCCATCCATCAAAATCTTCTGCATATGGTAGTTTTATCCTACCATGGATAGAAAGATATTCTAATTCTTTTACCCGGTTCTCAATAGTACTATGATCCCTTTGTATTTGATTCTTAAAAATGTTATTAAAGCTTAAACTAGCAATCATAAATACAATAATGATCAATATTGAAGCCGTTAATACTTCAATTAAGGTTGCTCCTTTTATTTTCTTTAATATAACCATTTTGCTATACTGTTTTTAGTATTTACAAAAGGTAATCCAGCATAATCCGGCACTGGATTTATCAAAACACTCCCATTATATATATGGTTTAAATACACAGACCCAGACTGACGAGCAATACATTGTCGCGTATATAAAGAACCTTTTACAGTTCCTTGAAAATCAATATTTCCCTGACAGTATACTTCTCCTGTGATCTCAGAATCAGGTGCTATTTCGAGATGCGTTTTTATTCGGTTTTTAGGAGATATATTTTTATTAAGATATACTACTGCACCTTCAATTTTGGTTCTTTTCTCTATGGTAAAATCAGGATCAATGTGCAGGTTGTTTTTTTCTTTATCTGCTATTATTTTTTTATCCAAAAGGACCAAAGAAGATGGATATGATAAATAACATCCTTTTCCAATTTTGATTTTATGTGTAGCAATACCCTGAAAACTGCCTTTTACTCCGTTATCTATTTCAATTTCTGGGGCAATCAATACTATATCTGTTAGTTGAGATTGAGCTCCCACTATAATTTTGGTTCGAGACTGAATTATAATATTTCCAATAATCTTTTCATCTTCCAAAAAAATGGGATCAGTATCATATATTACTTGAACAGGATGATGAAAAGAATTATGAAGTTCTTTCTTTAATGCAACTGTATGAGCATCTTCAATACCTATTCCATTACTTCTATTTTCGAGATACTTGATCCATTCTGGTGCCAACTTAGGCAATGTAGTTTTACTTTCTATAGCACGACCATAATACAAGCTGTTACCCTGGTAATAATTCCCAGAAATATTACCCGCTTTTACTCCTTGCTTTGGAAGATAACTATTCCCTTCTAATCGTGTATTACCTACTACCACCAAAGGTGAATTGGTATTGACTACATACAAATTAGGAGTTTTTTCTGATAATTCTGATCCGATATACGCTATTCTGGTTGCTTTTCTTTGATGTATACTTACTTGCGAAAATTGTTTGGACCATACACCATGATAACTCGTTGTTTGTTTAATAATCCTGGCCTCTTCCTGAGAAACGATAGTGTCTGTTTTAATGGTATGGTTTTCTAAAGATTCGAATACAAGCTTATTAGATTGCTCAAAAGCCTGTAACAATTCCTGGGATTTGATTTTAAAAAAAGAGTGTGTATGTGTTAATAATAAGAACGCACTTAATACTAGTGCTACCAATACCGAAATGAGTATGGCAAACTGCATCGCTTGAGCTCTTATTTTTGAGAATATCTTCAATTGGTGATTTTAAAATCTTTTGTTTTTCCTTTGTACCGCAATAAAACCGAACTTGACTTTCCTCTTTGTAACGTTATTCCATCTATGGTTTGTCTTAGGTTCATAAGTTGATCCGTTCCATTAATTTCAATAAGATAAATCGCCTTGGCACTATTCTGTCCAGAGACCACACCTTTGTAACGAATAGAAGGCCATACCAAATCTACTTTTTTAACTCTTGATCTAGGTTTACTTTCTTTCTTTTTGGGTTGGTACAATGTTCCTAAAAAAGGATCTCTTTCTACTATTCCTAAAGTGAATTTTTCTCGTTCTTTTGTTTTGAGCGGTTTTATATCTACTGAAGTCGTTCCCAAGCTAACAGGATCGTCATCAGAGAATGCGCCAACTACCTGAACAATAATCGCTCCCCAGATAAGTGCTACCAATGGTAATAAGATGTATAGTGCTTTTTTACCTTTTAGCATAGTTTTTAATTTATTGTAAAACGAGAACTTGTACTGGATTCACTTTCATTTTCAGCCTCATCAAATGCTTTTAGAAACCAATAATATGTAGTACTTGCATCAAGTTCTATATCTGTTGGTGATGTTACTCTATTTTTAGACACAAGCTGCGTCAATGCTACATCACTATAGATATAGATACTATCAAACTCTGGAGTACCTGCTACAGCTTCTCTAGTCCAGCTAAAAGTGACTGTCGTACCTGCTTGCGAAGCGTCATTGGCTGGAGCTACAACCACAGGTTGATTTGGCTTCATGCTATCTACAGTCAATGATCTTGTGGTATATAATGTATTTTGCGTATTATTTTCTGCTCTTACCTGCCATTGTGTTACCCCTTCTGGAAAAGTAAACGAGACCGAAGTATCTGCTGTAGTTTTTTCTTCTACCACTGCATTACTCTGATTTAATAACTGAATTCTATAAGAAGTAGCATCAGTTACCGCTTGCCATTGTAGATTTATTGAAGTTGTATTAACAATGGTCGTATTCTCGGGAGCTGTTAACAGCACTTCTCGTGCAGAAAAATCCTCGCTTTCTACAACCGTGAACCCTGATGTTACATAGGGTGTGGCCGTACCAGAATTCTGTCCCCGTACTCTCCAATTGTAACTATTTCTAACTAAACTCGTATTAAAACTAGTTCCTGTTATCGTAGTATCCAATACGATTTGTGCTGCATTTTCAAAATCGGGTTGAGCTACCTGAAGTCGATATGCTGTTGCCTGATCTACAGTTTCCCAATTAAAAGTCACTGAAGTATTGCGCACAGTAGCACCATCAGTAGGTGCATTTATTAGTATTGTTTTATCAGATAGGTCTTCCTCTAAAAGTACTTCTTCACAACTAAAAAATACCAGAAACACTATCCCTAAGTATATGTTTATCCTCTTCATCATTATAATTTAAAATAATTCATGTTTTCTAATGCTTTTTCTGCATCTCTATATGTGTTTTTTGAGCAGGATGATTTTTCATCAATAATATCTGCCAAAGTAATTTGTCTTTTATCATTTTCTCTCCAACAGAAATAGGATAAGGTGTATCCAAAAATGGATGTCTTTGCAAAGTCAATAGTCTTATATGTTTCTCCTTCTTTTACCAGTGATAATTGGTATTGCTTGTATGCACTATTGTTTAAAAAAACTACATCAGCATTATCCAGTTCTTGTATTAGCTCCTGTGATAATGCCAGAGAAACCGAAGTCACTATACCTGCTTCTTTTTGACTCTTTATATACCTAAGTGTGTTTGTATTGTGGGCTTCCTCTATTTCGGCCATAAGAGCTACACGATCTAATAACTCAAGAATTACAAACTGTGGTTTGACTTCCAAAGAATCTACATAATTAATCTTATGTTCATTTCCTTTGGCTGCTTTGAGATAAATATCAAATGTAGTTCGATTAAAGTTTTCTTTGGTGATCTGCACTCTAATTTCAGTCTTATATTCTGGTATTGCAGTCACCTGAAAGTCTGAGGCATACACATCTCCTTTCTGCAAACCGATTACTCCTAACGCTATAGGATTAGTTACAGCGGTATGCATCTTGGTATGATTCACCTTTATACTATGACATCCTGTGCAACAAAGGGCCAGAAAGATAATATAACAGTATGCTTTATAATTCATCATATTTCTATTTATGTTATTGGTTCAGACGTTGCAATAGTAACCTACACTGTAAATACCTTGCCCCTGTTCTAAAGTTTTTCTTTTTTTCAAATTTTACCCGAGCAATATTTCCAAAACTATATTGCTGCTCGAGTGCATATATTACCTGGATCAATGCCTTATAATCTCCTTGTAAAATAAAATCATAAGTTGTAGTTCCTTCATTTGTTGTCTCATTAGTGAAGACATGAGGTTCTTCAAAAGCAATGATTTTAATATTTGAAGTATTCGATAACGTATTTAAAGTTTTAAGAAGATTCTGTTGTACCGAGTTTCCTTCTACATTATTTTTTGCCAGAACAGCATCTAGTTGCTGTTTCTTTTTTGTTAAAGCAGCTAGTTGCATTGGTGCCGCCAAATATTTATCTTTTTCATGTTCTAGTTTAGCTACTTCACTACGTAATGTGAATGTTTTTGCAAAACCATACTGATAAGCGATAAGCAGCATACAGAACAATCCAACGATGAGTAGTATGTTTTTAGTCTTTTGCTGCATCTGGTTTAATCTTAAGTGTTATTTCAAAATCTGAGATATTCTTTTTATCCAAACCATATTGTATTATGGTTACTGCTTCCACAAACGGTAAGTTTTCCATTATTTTTAACCAAGCTGTAAATTCTGTTTTATCTGTTGATTTTCCCATAATAGAGATTATATTTTCTCTGAATTCAATATATTTATTTTTACGAATGGGTTTTGTTAAAGGTTGATATATAAAGGATGTCAAGAGTACCGTAGCTGGTTGTGCTTGCACGATCTGATCTGTATAATATGAGCTTTTTGAAAACCCTGTGGTCAATATACTTTGTACCAAAGCCTCTTTTGTACTTACCTCAGCTTGTTTTTTGGTAATCTGTTCCTTTTGTGTGGTATACACCTGAAGTTCTTCTTGTAACCCTTGCCACTTTTTATAATTGGCATTAAAAACAAAAAAGTTAATCAACAATGTTATTAATAGAAATCCGACACCGAGTTGTAATGTGTTTTTAAAAAAACGAGTTTCTTTGTGTCGCTTTTGTAACTCCTGATTTCGAGTTTCGAGATTTCCTGAAATCCTATCAGTATTAAATACAGCATCCAGAATTATAGCTAACGGTAAGGAATGTGTAGCAGGAAAAGTAAGTCCTTCGATATTATATTGCTGTTCTATATGTTCTCTTTTGGATACAATAGAAATCAGTTCTTCATTACTAAAACCTACTTCTGCAGTATAGCTTTTTAAGGTTTCGCCTTGAGCATATCCAGATAAAGCTGTCATTTTTAAAACTCCAAGAGCTATTGTTGTAATAGTATTTCCAGCTTTTTGAAACTGTTCGATGCAGGTTTCAACATATTCTTTTCTACATACGGCTATAAAAGACGAATTTGTACTTCTAAGGATTTGATAATAAAAATCACTCAGATTTAAATTGGGAAAAGCTTCAGCTACAATCTCAGCATCGGTTCCTGTTTGTTGTACTTCTTTAGACAATACATAATCATCTGTAATCACAAGACTTAAATGGGTTGTTTTAGAAAACTTGGATAGTTCTTCAGGTTGTTTTAAAGTAAAGGTCTGATTAATATCCAATTCTCCTTTTTTCTGAACTAGTTCCAGGCCAAACAGTATAGGTTTTCCTTCTTGCACAGAATACTCTACCGATACCAAAGTTTTTCCAATAGGATTATATGATGATAGTTTTCCCATTAATAGAACACTGTAGGTTTTATAATCACGTTTAACTTCTTCTTAGTATCCTCTCTAGTTCTTTTACTAAATAGCCATTTTATGATCGGTATACGGGCCAAAATAGGTACTCCAGAACCCGTATCATTCTTTACTTTTTGTTCAATTCCACCCAGGATAGCCACGTCATTTGCTCTCATTCTCATAATAGAAGAAAACCTACGACTATTAATATCCGGCGGAGCATTTTCTGCGATGCGTTCTCCACTAAAATTAGATTGGATTACCTGTATATCTAATGTAATTTGCCCATCTCCAGATACAAAAGGTTTAAACTCCAGCGCTAATTCTGCATCAATCGGAAGGTAGTTTACCACCTCAGAAGTTTGTGGAATTTGAGATCCAAAAAAGTTTTGATTGGTCACTGCATAATAGGTTGTTTGTCCGCTAGACAAATACGCTTTATGTCCGTTAAGCGTACTTAGCTTTGGCGTAGATAGTATCTTTACATTTCCGTTGGTTTCCATCGCTTTGATATCCATATAGAAATTTGGGACTACATTACCGATGTTGAGTGACCCAAAACCATCAAAGCCACCTATAATCCTATTTATAGTCGAAGCTCCCAATGTAATATTCGCATTCGGAAAAGTAGTTCCTGCGGTTGTAGCTGGTTCTTTACCAATTCCAAACTCTACTCCGGTTTCTACTGTAGCCGTACGATTAACTTCGAGAATCATAACTTCAATCAGTATTAAAGGAACAGGTTTATCAATATATTTGATAAAGTTTTTAAATTTTTCTACTCGTGTCCCTGGACCACTAACTACAAAACTATTGAGTTCTGTATCTATTTTTACATCTAAACCATCGATGATAGTGGCAGGAAAAATATCTGAAATAGAACCTATCTCTTGTGTTCTTCCAGAGGAAGTGTTTGTATTTCTAAAAGACGAACCTCCCCGTTGATTTCTATTTACTCCTCCATTTTGATTAAATCCATTATTAGAAGCCCCAGAGATATAATTGATTCCCCCAGTAGTAAAATTGCTATTATTAAAACTATTACCATACGAAGTAGAGGAATTTGCATCTCCTAGCATCGCAATAGAGCGATGCATCATTTGTACCAGTTCTATTTTCTTTAGCGCCAACTGATCTTCTGTTCCAAAATAGTATACATTCCCTTCTCTTTTAAATGTAAATGATCTGGATCCCCCAGAGGTATTCTGTAGATTCTGTTGTCCATTTACATTAGAAGTATTTCTTTGACCTGCGGTATTATTTTGTACAGAAGTTACATTACTTTCAAAGATTTTAACCAATAAGGCATCAAAAGAAATAGACTCTGCCTTTACGGTTACTTTTCCTGCATTTTCTAGCGGTGATGCTGTAAAAATATCTAATTTTAAATCTTCGGATAATGTATAAATAACATCAGATATTGGTGTATCTCTTAAATCAACAGCAACTATTCTTGTTAGCGTATCTATCACTTTATATGAAAAATTTGGACGACGTGAACGTCCACCAACTGCACTATTTCCTGTTTGCGGAAAGACATCAAATTCATAAAATCCGTCCCTGGTTTTTCTAAAATCCAGATTATTGGCTTCTGCCAGTTTTTTCATCGCAAGATCAAAAGGAACATTACTAATAAACAAATTGAGGTTTTTGTTATTTAGCTCAGGTGTAAACAATAAATTCTTCCCAGACACCTCTGTTATTTTTCTAAATACTTTTGGTAACGGATCATTACTTAGATCTGTAGATAGTGCTGTTGCCAAAACATCGTATTGTACTTTTACTTCTTTTTCTATAGGAGCAACCACCGGAGGAGTATACTTTTTAACGGATAATATATTACCTGTAAATGCGATATCCAAACGATATTCTTTTACCAGAAATACCAATAAATCCTGTACGGTCACATTATTAAATCCATTAACAATAGTAATATCATTTAATTCATTCGACAGATTGATATTAATCTTGTGTACCTGAGAAACTGCTCTCAAGAAGTTAAGCAACGAAGTATTGGATATGTTTACATTTACCTTTTCTGCTAATCCTGGTATGTCTACATTTAATAATTGAAGTTTATTTTCTATGGTAGCAACACGGGTATTGTCTTGCGCTTGGTTTTGAAACCCATCCTGGGCCCAAATCTGGACTCCAAAGGCAAGAACAATACTTAGTATTGTTATTTTTAATTGTATTCTCATTGCTTTTCTATTTATTGTTTTCCATTCCCCGATGGAATTGTCAATACTAATTTGAGTTGATATTATCTCCTCTTAGTATCTTCATTTATACTATTTAATTATCTGCCAACAAAGCATATACTTCTTCTACCGAAGTTTCTCCATTACTTACCATACGTATGGCATTATGCTGTAATGTTTTTATATTTCTTTCTTCTATATAGGTATCTATCTGCAATTCGTTATGTCGTATTGCTATTTCGAGTTCTTTTGTAATTGGTAATATCTCATAAATGGCTTTACGTCCTAAATATCCTGTATGATAGCATTGGTTGCACCCTATTGCAATATGGTGTTCTGCCATGTCTTCTGGAATCTCAAATCCCTGAGGAAAATCTTTCGCCTCTGTTTTTTTCTGTGTTTTACAATGTGGACATAGCTTTCTTACCAGGCGTTGTGCAATACTCATCGTGATGGTATTAGCTAATAAAAATGCTGGTACTTTCATATCGATTAATCTCGAAATCGTTGCCCAGGCAGAATTGGTATGTATGGTTGATAACACCAAATGTCCTGTAAGTGCTGCTTTTATCGCCATACCTGCTGTACGATCATCTCTAATCTCACCTACCATTATAATATCTGGATCCTGACGTAAAAATGCACGAAGCGCTGCCGGAAAATCAAATTCTATATCTTCTCTAAGCTGCACCTGATTAATCCCTTGTAAGGTGTATTCTATCGGATCTTCTATGGTAAGAATATTTGTTGTTTCGGTATTCAATTCTTTTAAGGTCGCATACAATGTGGTTGTTTTACCCGACCCTGTAGGCCCCGAAATTAACACGATCCCCTGAGGATTTTTTATGGCTTCACGATATAACTCTAATTCTTCTGTAGTAAAACCTAAATCATTTAAAGACACCTCTTGTGTATCTCTATTTAATAGTCGGAGTACTATTTTTTCTCCGTATAGTGTAGGCATCGTAGATACACGAATATCGAATTCGTCTGCTCCTTCTTTAAATGTAATTCGACCATCCTGTGCTAATCGCTTTTGCGAAATATCAAGTCCCGATTGTATTTTAATCTGATTCACCAGTTGCGGATATTCAGTATTAGAAATCGTGTATTGCTCTTTTAGTTTACCATCTAATCTAAATCGTACTCGACATGATTTTTCATATGGTTCCATATGAATATCACTACTACCAAAGTCTTTGGCTGTAGCGATTAATTTCTGTAAAAATCGATCTTCATAGGCTAATTTCTCACTTGAAGCAGCCGTTGTTTTTCGATAATTAAACGTCAAATACGACTGGATATGCTCTGTAGTTTCTTGTATAACAACAATAGAGCATCCCAAAATTATTTTTAATTCTTTTTGTAAACCGTCAATATCCTTAACATCTGTTTTAAGATGTAGTTCATCTCCTTCTTTTGCTACTGGAATTATCCTATAATGAAATGCCTGATTCGAAGTAATTAATTGCTTCAAATGTACTGGTATTTCGTATGTTGTGATACTACTCATATCAAGTATAAGGTTAATGTGTTCGTTATCCATTGAGTAACAAATGTTACCATAAGAAATACAGACATGTATCCTGCCAACGGAACCGTATTATGCTTTGCTTTCTTTTTAATCATAAGCCACACTAACAATGAAAAAATTAATGAAAACACGAATAAAACAATAAATGTCACCGTTGGAAACCCTATCGCTAAGGCTACAAAAAATAAAAGATCTCCTACTCCAAATACTTCCTCAAAAAACGGGCGTTTTATTTTGATCAATGTATATAGGTACAGTAATCCCATAATCACGATCAATACTCCTACATTAATTAATACAGCATATAGAAAATTAATTTGTGGCGTATATTGGTAATGTAAAAAACCAAGTAGGCCCATCAGTATAGGGAACATAACACCGAAGACCTCTCGATCTTTAAGGTCCTGATATATGATGATTGCCAGAACACTAATTGTGATTATTTTTAAAAGAAGCATTAGTCCTTAACAATTTGTTTTGGACTACCGTTTTCATCGATCTCCCATACATTAAACACTCCATCTCCATCAAAATCGACCACTGCAGTTGCCCTGGCTTTAAAATTAGATACACTAGCTTCCAGAACTTCATAACTATAATTTGCCGTTCCACCAGTTTTTACGGTTTTGGGGGCTTCATAATTAAGTTCTGAAAAATCTAAGGAGTATTTAGAATTGAGATAACGATATTGTGTTTGCATATCACTAATCGTTTTCAACTGAATTTTAGCTTCTTGTGCCTTAGCCTGTGCAATAAGCGGTAAAAAATTAGGTAAGGCAATCAATAATAAGATTCCGATAATGGCTAATACCAGGAGCATCTCCTGAAGGTTAAACGCCTTTATTTTTTTGGGTAGGATTTTTTGCATAATTATCTTATAATCAAAATAGTGGCAAAAGTAAGGTTTTCAAAGAAATATTAGAGTTCCAAAATAACAGGAATCCAACTTTATTTATCAATTTTCAACGCTTACCATATCATCACTTCTTTAATGATTCATTTTTTTATTTTAATAACAATTTTAATATCTATTCTGAATTAATTATCCCTAAAACAGTATTCTATTTTTCTTCATTTCATTTCCAAAAATTACTCGATTTGAAGGTTTTAATACAATATCAAAGTAATTTCAAACTCCAATTATATTCGATAATAGACCTACTTATTAATGTCGTAAGTTCAATTTTTGTTACCCCGTTAAAAACCTTCAACATTTGTCCTTGTCTATATTCCTATTTTGTGCACCAATATTTCATCTTTTAATACCATCACATCGTTTTATTGGTACAATAATACTATATCCCAGTTTCATTTTTCGGGACTGAGAATTTTTTATTAGACATTTAATGTTAAAAGTAAAAATCCAATTATTTATTTCTCCAATTCTCCTCTTCATTGAGTCAATGTATTTAGTCTCTATCAGGAAGTTCATAGTGAGTTTATGGCACAATAATACCATATCCCAGTATCATTTTTCGAGACTGGGTATTTTTTTGTTAGAATTTTAGAATTAAGTGATCAAAATTTAGAAGTTTAGAGGTTTCTTCTTTTTCTCATCTCAAAACACCAACCTCTTCAATCCATTGATATACTATAGTTTACAGAGTTTTTTAATTTTTGGCACGGCAATTGTTTATACTATAACCAAACAAGAAATATTAATTTAAAATAATGTAGATATGAAAACTTTATACACGATTACATGGACATTTAACTTTAAACCATTTATTAACTTTTTAAAAGAACTTCCTGCGTCTTCTAGCTATGCAATCCATAGGTAAGCCATGAGTTGGTACAGGAAAACACCAACCCTACGAGGATTGGTATATAAAACGTAAAAAAGCGAGGTGATTTTGATCTCGCTTTTTTTATTTCATCAATTTTATAACCTTCTACTTCTTACCAAAACCAATAACAGAGATCATTATCTATTTTTGTTTACTCCATTAGCTTTGAGGTATTAAAATTCGCAAGGTTTGTCAAAACAATTATTAAATCCATCTGGGCAGACTCTTTCTGTGCATGGATCATCATCTTCGGCACTACACCCAATTAACAAAACCACAGAAATAACTACCAAAATCCTTTTTATCATCTTCATTTTATTTTTTTAATAATCTTTCTATTTCTTCTACTCTTTTTTCTAACTCAATGTTCTTCGTTTTTACTTCTTTCAACTCTTTTATTTGGATTTGTTGTGAAGCAATCTTTTTCTCCTGGGCGATAGTATACAAGGTAAGTTCTTCAATTTTTTCTAATAATCTGGCATTCATTTCTCCCAGATAGACACCATTCTTTTCTATTTCTTCTGCCGATGGAACATTAATCAAATGCCCTTTTTCTTGTATATGATTTTCTACTTGTCTTAAGGTTGGTAAGTCATAATTATCCTTAAACACATAATCTGGCCAGGTACTTTGCAACTCCACTTTTACCTCTTCACTAATAATTTTACCTGCTACTGCTAGTTTATAACCCACAGGAATTGCAGAGGCTTGCATACCAACACCTATTTTGCTATCGGTAATAATCTCATCTTCGAACCAACCACTCCCTCTAACAATAAATTCATGCTCGGGTTTATACATCGCCCATGTTCCAACTGCTAATCTGGAGTTCGCTTTTAAAAGATGAACCCAATTTACACTTTCACTTGTACTGTTATTGCTACTATTGGCAGCAAAATTTCCTGCTTTTAATATTTCTGCACCATTTGGATCGGCAACATGAAATCTAGATTCTGAATTAAATGAAGATGTTGTAAAAATAACTTTATTATTATCATTTTTTATACTTAATGAAGTTCCTGCTGGTAAATTACCGGATTGAGGATAGTCAAAAAACTCAAATTTGCGAACCTGATATCCATTACTTTGAGTTTCTAAGACTTTACCTGCCGCTAATGCTAAACTATATTTACCCCACTCTTTATAATCTGTAGTATTTGAAGCCACTTGTGTATTCACTGCTTCAAAGATTCCTGATTTTGATTTAATAACTCCGTTAACTTCTAATTTTTCTGTAGGAGTTAACGTACCTATACCAACATTACCATCCGAAGGAAATGTATTTGTCTGGCTATAGGTAGTAAAACCAAACGTTAAAAAACTTAGTAAAAAAAATGATTTTTTCATATTGCAAAGATTCTATGGTTATATGTAATGCAATATTACCCCTTACTAGTTTCATTTTTCGGGACTGGGAGATTTTTTTTGAATATTTATTTCAAAAATTTAAAGCGATTATCTTTTTACGATGAAAGTTCCTCTTTGATATCTGGTAAGTTCATTCAAGTCAGGTTTTGATCTGTATTTTTTTATGACATCATTGTGAATTTGAGTAATGTCTAAGACTTTAGTAGGTCTATAATTTTCTCCAATAAAATCAATAATATCTAATGCATTACTCTCGAATAATTCCTCGTAATATAAATACGATAATCTATTCGTATACGCTATACTATTTCCAGACCAAAATTTCCAATATCTATCCGAGAATCGTAAAAAATTAAATTCAGAGATTTTTTTATCCTCAAATATCCCCGGATTCGTATAATGGTCAATAAAATTGATGGTATGAACCGTATAAGAACCTTCTTTAAGCCATATTTTAAATTTCTTAAATAAAGCAACTAGAAATTCTGGTGGGATATGTTCAAAAACTACTTGTGAGTATATATAATCAAAATTACTTTCTTCATTTTCGATATCAGATAACGTATATGGTGCGATATATTTTATATTGCAAAACTCTAAAACTTCATCCAGACTTTTACAGTTTACTATGGTATTAAGTTTTTCCTGAACAACTTCTTTCGGGTAACTTCCATGATCAGAAATTTGATCAATACTATTTTTGTCATTCAAAAATTTTACTTGTTTTTCAAAGGTTTTAAAACTGACATCTCCATCTATATCTACTGTAATAATCTTATCGAAACCCAAAAGATAAAGGATGACAGGAGAAATCATAGAATACCCAGTACCTATTTCTAATGCTTTACATTTTTGATTTGTATCTATTTGTGTATAACTAAACTTTCTAATACATTCATGAAATTGATATTTCACTACATTATGATGATAGTTCTTATGAAGCGTGGCGGGGATATGATTTAATTTATCTCCTATCCTGGATATTGATAGTATTTTTTGTAAAGAAGCTTTAATTCTCCAATCCATAATGTTTTTTATCCTTTGTAAATGGTATATGTTCTAATTGAAAAATATAAGATCATCACATATTTAATATAAAGGAACATATTTCTTAAGTGTAATACAAGTTTGTATCAAATTTTAGTAAAGCCAACTAAACAAAAAAACAATCTCATTTTTATCAACCTTACAAACTATAGGACTATTAGTAGAGGGGGTATCCCCTCTCCAATGTACCCGGTAGGTACTTCAAAGGGAAGTGGCACTTGCTTCTGAGCTAAGTGGCACTTACTTCTAAACATAGTCTGTCCTCCATTTACAATACCCCCATCTTCTGTTTGAAGTACCCCTTACCAGCTTTTTAGACAAGAGTACCCACTATCACCAGTACCCCAAGCTATGTTATGACACTCGTCTACCCACTTATACAGGTACCCTCCCCCCACTTCTGGTAGTGGGTTTTGAGTGTTTGTAAGTGATTTTTGTTACGGTAATGTTAAACTAAAAAAGTATTCTATAAAAAAACAGCCTAGTCCATCGCTGGCACAAGTTTGTAACTTGTGCTTCTATAACTGTCTCGCCCTAAAAAAAGTTTACATTTTTTAGCTTAAATATTTACTAATATCCTGCCAAGCTTTGACGGCACCAGAAACATTCTGGCGCTAGCGGGGAAGAGACAAGGTTAGTCATCAATAGTAAAAATAGCACTCATTAATTGATCTCTTGTTAAATCAGTATTTAATGAGTTTAACATATTTTCAAATTGCTTTTTTAAGTCACCTTTTAAAACACCATTTCTATCCATTACGGCAAATGATATTAATTCTTCCAGATGATACATTTCTTCCATTGTAAGTTTACAATCTTTTGACACTCCTCCCCAACGATCTTCTTTACAATTGGTTCGAAACTCTTTAATTTTATCTTCGATTTTATTCATTTTTAAAACCTAATATGGGTAATATAGTCTATGCTTTTGTCTTTTAATATTGGAAAATCTTTTCTATACCAAGTAGATTTTTGTATAAATTCCTCCGCTGGCGCAAGTTTGTAACTTGTGCCTTTGTCAAACATTATAAAAATACAAAAGCTATGATACTAATCATACCATAGCTTTGTTTTGTCTACTTTATCATATCTTAACTTGTCTGGCTTTGACGGCACCCGTCACAGACGAGCGCTAGCCTTTACTATATTTCTTACTCTTACTTACTAGTATCGCTACGAAGTTGCAAACTTCCCACGCTGCCGCTAGTGTCTCACTAGTGTGCCACGTAAAGCTATGTCAAAATATTACAAGAGCAGTCATAAGCTAAAAAAGTCCATATCTGTTTTATTTTTTCTTACTCATATCTACTCACTCAGAACGCCACTAGTCAGAGACGTAGCGGTAGCGATCACTCTAGCGGTAGCTGGGGGAATATTTTAGTTTTTAACTATTGATATCATGTTTTGATCATCGTAAAACAATTTTCCTTTATTATCAATTGGAAAGGTATATTTGTGTTCTGTTGCTGAATTTAACACAAATAAAGGTTTAGCAAGTATATTCTTTTTGCTAATTTTCAATTCAATAGTTAATATTTCCATTGTTTTTATCATATTCCATTTTATAGGATCTTTTACTTTTATATTAATGCTATTTTCATCTTCATTAAAAGTAAAATCACTTTCATGGACTTTCAAAACTTCTTTATTGCTTTTGATTATCAGGTTGTTATATTGTAATTGGCTATTTTTTTTATTTCCGTCTTGACAACAAAAGAATAAAAAACTAATCAATAAAATTGTAGTAACCTGTAACTTTTCCATATCTTTCATGAACTGGTAATATTGTTGAATTAAGCTTTGTTATTAATGCATTTAAAGGCATTATTTCGGGTGTAACCTGAGATCCATTCTTCGTAAAAACCCACACTGCCGCTAGTGTCTCACTAGTGTGCCACGTAAAGCTATGTCAAAATATTACAAGAGCAGTCATAAGCTAAAAAAGTCCATATCTGTTTTATTTTTTCTTACTCATATCTACCCACTCAGAATGACACTAGTCAGAGACATAGCGGTAGCGATCACTCTAGCGGCAGTGTGGGTTTTTACTATTTCTTACTGTTGTCTAATCACTCAGGACGCCACTAATCAGAGACGCAGCGGTAGCGATCACTCTAGCGGTAGCGGGGGGTTTCTTGCTTATATCAAAATTATTTTTTCAATGCTAAAGATGTGATTGCTTTATCAAATTCATCTTTGCTCTTTTTAGGAACATTAAAATATCCAATAACTAGATTATCCCTTAATATCTCTCTCCAAAGCAAACCATTTTCCTGTTCCCTTCGCTGGCGCAAGTTTGCAACTTGTGCCTCTATAACTGTCTCATCCTAAAAAAAGTTTACATTTTTTAGCCTAAATATTTACTAATATCCTGCCAAGCTTTGACGTCACCCGTCACAGACGAGCGCTAGCTGGAGGCACTTAGCGGTAGCGATCACTCTAGCGGCAGCGGGGCTAGTTTTTTACTTTAAAAACTCCATTTCTATCTCTAATAATTTCGTAATTATATTTATTATTTATGCGATATACTTTTACAAACCACAATCGATCATATGAAAACCTATAAGTTTGGTTAATATCCCTGCTAATTAAATCTTTCTGCATTAAAATTTTTATTGTTCTTTCGGAAGGGATTTCCTTTTCATCAAAAACTAGACAAATAACATTTTCCAGTTCAAAAAACTTATATGGCATTAAATCTTTTCTTATTTTATTATTTATAAAAGAAAGTGAACCAAAAATAGTATCACTTTCCTTTTTTAAAGTATCAAAATATAATAATTCACCTTCATTAGGATGATGTATAGAAATAAAAAGACTAGAAAGTTTTTTTAATGTATCATCAAATGAGTTATTACTATCTATTTTTCGGTGACAATTGGTAAAAATAAAAGTAAGAATAATAAAAACTCCTATTTTAAAACTTTGTGTAATCATTAAATGCATTCTGAATATATCTTGAGTTTCTAAAGTTTGTATTAGGAAAGTTCTTGGCACCATATATATAATATGGTATATTAACATTAGTAAACTTTCTATTATTTTTAGTAATTAAAATCTGTATCAGAAGGTATTGCCAATCCTCTGCTGACGCTTACCAAAATAGGTCATTTTTAATATTGTTTTCTTTTAAAAAATCTATAAAAGCTCTTCTTTTAAAACTATCATCTCCATAATAATATAGTTTAGTTTTTAAAAAATCTTTTTGATTAATGAATATTTTAACTTCTCTTGATTTGGAATTCATTTCGATGATAACGGGATTACTTCCTGCGTCAATTTCTCTTATTATCACAGGGTAAAAAGTAGCAAAAGCATATATAATACTATCTTTAGTATTGAAGGTTCCAGTTGTGAGATTTTTAATATACTCTTTATAAGTATTGATCTCACCTTTAATTAACTTCAATTTTAAAACACCAGCCGTATGAGCATTAAGTTGGTGGTGTTCTAAAATTGTCGCTTTAAAATTATAATTACTATGATCAAAATATAATTCAGAATTTATTCTGTCTTGTTCTGTCATTTTTGGAGTTATAAACTTTAAAAAAGAATACCCTATTATTATAATTAATAGTAATACAGTAAGGATTACAAACCTGACTTTCATTTATATTATTAGTTAAAAAATTAATTTTTTGGATTTGGATATCCTAACAAAAATCCATCGCTGGCGCAAGTTTGTAACTTGTGCTTGTGCCGCTATTTCTTTATTTAGGTAAATCTAACAATATTCCTTCATTATCAATTTCTAAAACAGTCTGATCATCCTGATAATTTCTAGCGCTACTATATTTCCAATCTACTGACTCTACTACAAAACCAGACATTACAGGATTATTATGGATATAGTCTATTTTTTGTTGAATAACTTTATTCGACCATAATTCTATAGGTTTATTATGATGTTGCCAAAATTGATACTTATTTATATTTCCTTTTTCTTTTCCGGCTTTTTCAAACATCCAAAGTAACCATTCTTTTCTACTTTCTTGTGGATTATCTTGTATAGCCTTTAATACTTTTTTTGCTGTATATTTTTTAAAATCTCGTATCAAACCCGATGGATCTTCATTAGCAGATCTGAATACTAAATGGATGTGACTAGGCATAAAACAGTAAGCATATATCTCCATCCCTTTCTTTTTTCTGCAATGTCCTATGCTTGCTGACAATATTGATAAATATCGTTCTCTTGTGAACACGTCTATCCAATATACTATAGCAAAGCTTACAAAATAAAGACCTGATTTATTATGAAATTTATATTTTCTACTCATTGCTGCAAAGTATAAAATGCCAGTTTCATTTTTTGAAACTATACTATACTTATTAAAACAAAAACAGCCATGTTTTTATAAACACGACTGTTATTATAGTAGTTCTTAATTTTGCTCATTTATCACATCGCTGGCGCAAGTTTGTAACTTGTGCCTCTATGACAGTCTTATCCCAAAAAAGTTTACATTTTTTAGCCTAAATATTTACTAATATCCTACCAAGCTTTGACGGCACCAGAAACATTCTGGCGCTAGCGGGGTTTCCAATTTTTTTTAACGTGCTCCATAATTTAAGCATATTAATTCTTTTCCCTCTATGTTTAAAAAATAAAAATACCTCCATTCATCTACTCCAAAGTTTTTATCTCCAATTTTTGTCTTTTTATAACAATAAGCAGCAATAAATTTAGATTTATTAATTTCATAAATTATAGAATCTATTTTTCTAGCTACTCTTTTTTTCTTGTCATTATCAAATTCCTTTTTAAAATTCATTAAAAATTTAATAATATCATTTTTTCCTGTTCATTATAATTATTGGCATTTTTCCATGATTTAAAATTCCACCCCATGTCCTTAATAAGATTAACCGGATATGATTTTAAACTTTCTTCGTGTAATTTTTCAGTAAAGGTATATTTGCTAAAACTACTTATAGCAGATATAACTTGATCTTTCAGAACTATTTTTTCAGTGTTAGGAAGTAATCCATCAACTTGATTCTCATAATCGTCTACACAAGAAAATAAAGATAGAGAAAGTAAAAATAATAGTATTTTTCTTCCTTGATTCAATGTTTTAGAATTTATTCCCTCTTGGAAATGAAGTATGTTTCCTAATTTCCTGAATTCTCTTTTGATATTCGGCATATGTTTGAATTGTTGTATTGCATTGATAACAAAATATTGTAAAATCCTCCGCTGGCGCAAGTTTGTAACTTGTGCCTTTGTCAAACATTATAAAAATACAAAAGCTATGATACTAATCATACCATAGCTTTGTTTTGTCTACTTTATCATATCTTAACTTGCCTGGCTTTGACGGCACCAGAAACATTCTGGCGCTAGCGGGGGAGGACAAGACATTTTTTTATTCATTTATTTCTAATGGAATTAATACATAGTCATATTTTGGTTTCAAAGACTTCAGGTAGTTCTCTATTTTGGATTTAAGTGAATCTACCAAAATCTTATTATTAAAAATATCATTATGACAAAGAACAGAAATATTATTATTGTAATATTTTAATGTTATGATTTTCCTTCTTTTAATTAATAAATCATTTTTTGAATAAAAAGGTAATGTAACCAAAGAATCAAATTGTATCGTAAGATATTTTTGTAATTCTTCTTTGATAAGGTTTACCTCAATTTTTTCTTGATCCTTATATGTGTGTATTCCCATAACAAATTCTTCAAAATTACAACTGTTATTTTCAGGGATTTCATTTTTTAAATCTATTTTATATTCTTTTCTGAAAAAGAAACTCTTTTTATCCTTAATGATTAATAGACTATCCTCAATTCTTAAATCATGATAATTGTTTTTAACATAATCTATATAATCATACTTATTATCTAGATACTTTTGAAACTCAACCAAATCTGTATTGTTTTTTAAAGGGGAATGATAAAAATTATTATATTCTTGAATAAGTCTAACATAATCACTTCTAAATTTGTTTTCTACCTCTGTTTTGGAACAACTAACAACAAAAAGTAAAAAAAACATTGATAATAATGCTTTCATGAATATTATTTTTTATGAGATTGAAACATAAATTGTACTAATTGTTCATATTGTTGTCTATTACTAACACTTAATATGACAACAGCTCTTGCTTTACCATCAAAACTAAAAGCATTTTCATATGATTCACCATGCGAAGTGGCATATTCTCCTATTTGATTAATAACACTAACAAAATTCAATCCTTTATTTCTCACTAAATATATACCGTTTACATGAATTGAATTCTCATTAATATTTATAGTAGTACTAAAACTATATTCGTTCGTCGCTAAACCTGTATCATATGCCAAGAAAGTACCTTTTTTCCTTGTAATTCCAGGAATACTGAAAATCTTTAGGATAAAAACCACGATCATATCTTTTACCTTTTAAAAACTGAGAGTAACCATCTCTTTGACTTAAAATAGCATTTTCTATTTTTGGACGGATCAAAGCTGAGACATAACTTGAATAATCTATTTTTGAAGCTACACCTCCTGACCCATCGCTGGCGCAAGTTTGTAACCATAAGTGTTCGAAACCTTTATGTTGAGTTTATTATTTCATTAATTTTATTAGGATCTCCGCCACATTTTAGGATGATATCTTTGATTATTAATACTTCCAGTTCATTTGTAAATTTTAATTTTGGA